>JAZQJW010000061.1:0-17818 GCA_045541835.1 Sodaliphilus sp.
CAGGCTCTTGGTGGCCGCTTCACAGGCGTCGGCCATCATCAGGATGGCGGCCTCCTTGGTCTGGGGGTTGGGGCCGGGGTAGGAGGAGGGCGCTTTGTCAACGTTCTCGTCGGGGCGGCTCTCCTTCGCCTTGTAGTAGAAGTAGCGGGTCAGGCCTTTGCCGTGGTGCTGCGCAATGAGGTCCTTGATGACCTTGGGCAGGTCATTCTCCTCGGCCAGTTTGAGTCCTTTGGCCACGTGCTCAATGACAATCTTGGCGCTGTCCTCGGGACGCACGAGATGGTCGTGGGGATTCTCCCCGATCTGGTTCTCGGTGAAGAAGGCGGGGTTCTCGATCTTGCCGATGTCGTGATAGAGCGCACCGGCCCTGACGAGTTGCATGTTGGCGCCGATCTTGAGGGCGGCCTCACCGCCCAGGTTGGCGACCTGCAACGAGTGCTGGAAGGTTCCGGGGCAGTTGGTGGAGAGTCGGCGCAGCAGCGGGTTGTTGATGTCGGCCAGTTCGAGCAGCGTCATCGACGATGTGAAGCCGAATGCCTTCTCGATGATGGGAATCACGAGAGAACCGCCGTAGAGGATGACGCAGTTGATGAAGAAGAATCCCAGGGTGTACCGGTCAATTTTGTTGTAATCGCCCTCGGTGATGAGCGTCATGGCGATGTAGGTGATGCAGTAAGCAAGGAAAATCAAAGCGGCGCATCTCACCAGTTGGTTTCGCTTGGTGAGTTCCTTGACCAGGATGATGGCGATGATGCCTGCCAGGAACTGCATGATGATGAATTCGGCCTGATGGCTGCTTGCGATGAGCGAGCAGATGAGCACCGTGACGATGTGAACGAAGAATGATGTGTGGTCATCGAAGAATGAGGACACGATGACGGGCACCAGTGCGAACGGGATGACATACAACAGACTGTACTTGAACTTGACGAGGAGCAGCACCGCGATGACAAACACGGTGATGAGGGTGAGAAGGAACACCATGCGACGCAGACTGCTGAACACCTGCCTGCGCTGCTGCTTCATGAAGTAGTAGAAAGCCAGCATGACAATCGACACGATGAGAATCTGTCCCAGCAGGTTGAGCGTCTCGTCGTCGTTACGTTTCTTGTTGCGCTCGGTGAGTTCGTTCTGGTAACTCTCGATGGCTGCCGCTTTCTTGGCAGTGACGATATCACCACGGTTGATGATGGCCTCACCGGCCTGGACCGTGCCCGGTGAACGCACGGCGTTGCGGATGTCCTCTCCCAGCCATTTGTCGTTTTCTTCCTTGTCCACCTTCATGTTCGGGGCAAGGTAGTCGATGATGTTGACCTTGCGCATCGTCTCTTGGATGGCCGGGTTGCCCTTGAGCGAGTCGGCCAGCCAGGAGTAGGCCTGGCGTACGGTCTTCATGTTGGTGGCGTCGACCACTTGCAACTGGTTGTTGCCGACGAGGAAACGGATCTGCTTGCCGGCGCTGATGTCGTTGGCCGCCTCGTTGTCAACGATGCCGTCCTGGTACAGTTTGGCAACGGCCTGCAGCAGCGCTTGTCCTCCGGGATGCCCTTCGACCGCCCTGGAGAGCAGGGCTAATTGCTGTTCCCCCTTCTTGTGGTCAAGGGTGTAGATTTTGGCAAAGTTGTTGTTGACGCTGTCGGTGATGTGCTTGCGTGTCGCCTCGTCGAGTTCTATGTCAAACTCAAAGTTGGCCTCCAGGCGGGGATGCAGCCAGGGCTTTCCCACCTCAAAACTGTAGATGCGGACCTCTTCCCGGCTGAAGAACAGCGCCGTGGCGATGAGGACGATGGAAAGCACGAGCAGTGCAATGATGATATTGTTGTTTCTTCTTTTCATCTTGAAAGGTTGTTAGTCATTCGACTTGTATGATTGGGGGCGATTAACTGACACGGGCTGCCAGGTTGATGCCCTTGACTTTCTTGATTTCGCGGCACAAGTTGGTGACCACCGACGCATCGCTGATGAGCACGTCGAGGTTGCAGTTGAAGACGCCGTTGTCGGCAGTGACCGTCATCTGCTTCATGTTGATGGACATGTTGGTCGAGATGATGTTGACGATGGATTGCAGGATGCCTTTCTGGTCAATGCCCTCGATGTGAATGCTCGCCAGGAAGGTTTCGCTGTGGTCCTCCCATTGCGTCTGCAGCAGTCTTGAGCCGTAACTGGCCTTGAGTCGGGCCAGGGTGGGGCAGTCCATCTTGTGAACAATCACCTCCCCGGCATCGTTGAGGAAACCGACGACATCGTCACCGGGAATGGGGTGGCAGCAACCGGCAATTTTGTAGTTGCTCTTGCCCTCGCGTGTCGTGAGGCTGTAGATGGCTTTGGTGTCGATGGCTTCAGTCGCCTCGCGCGTGGTCTGTTTGGGCGTTTCCTTGCTCTTGAACAGGTTGCGGCGCCACCAGTTGAGTCGGGATCCCTGTTCCTTCTTGACCATGTCCTCGTTCAGGGTGATCTCGTTGTTGCCAATCATGTAGAACAACTCTTCCTTGTTGGCGACATACTGGCGGCTGATGGCCAGCGAGAGCACCTCGTTGCTGAATTCGATGCCGTGCTCCTCGAGGAACGACATGAAGCGTTTCTCGCCCTCCTCGATGATGAGTCGGCGCTGGTGCCTGAGCGCCGCCCTGAGCCTCGTCTTTCCCTTGGCGGTGACGACAAACTTCTCCCATTCGGGTTTGGGCGACTCGGAGTTGCTGGTGATGATTTTGACCTGGTCACCACTCATCAGTTTGTAGGACAGCGGCCTGAGTTTGTGGTTCACGTTGCCTGCAATGCAGTGGGTGCCGAGGTCGGTGTGCAGCGTGAAGGCCATGTCGAGGACCGAGGCGCCCTTGGGCAGGGTGATGGTCTCGCCCTGTGGCGTGAAGACGACAATCTCGCTGGCAAAGAGGTTCAGCTTGATGGTGTCCATGAAGTCGATGGCATTGGGCTGCGGATCCTTGAGGATGTCGGTGATGGTGCTGAGCCAACGCGTGAGTTCCTCCTCTTCCTCGCCTTCACCAATCTTGTATTTCCAGTGAGCCGCAAATCCTCGTTCGGCAATCTCGTCCATTCTCTCGCTGCGTATCTGCACCTCCACCCAGTTGCCGTCGGGGCCCATGACAGTGACGTGCAGGGCCTGGTATTTGTTGACCTTGGGTGTCGTCAGCCAGTCGCGCACCCGGTCAGGGTGCTTGGCATAGACCTCGGTAATCTCGTTGTAGATGCTCCAGCAGATGCGTTTCTCGGCACTCTCGTCATCGCACTTGAAAATGATGCGCGCGGCATACAGGTCATACACTTCCTCGAAGGGGATGTGCTTGGTCTGCATCTTGTTCCAAATCGAGAAGCATGACTTGACCCTCGCGTTGAATTCATATTGGAGCCCCATGTTGTCGAGCCTCTCACGGATGGGCGCCGAGAAGCGTGCAAAGAGTTCGTTGCGGCTCTCCTCGCTGGCGTTAATCAGTCCCAGGATGCGCTCATATTCGGCCGGGTGGTTGTACTTGAAACTCAGGTCCTCGAGTTCGGTCTTGATGGCATACAGTCCCAGCCTGTGGGCCAACGGGGCATAGACGTAGAGTGTCTCGCCGGCAATCTTGTATTGCTTGTTGGGGGGCATCGACGACAGGGTGCGCATGTTGTGAAGGCGGTCGGCCATCTTGATGAGCACCACGCGGATGTCGTCGCCCATGGTGAGCAGCAGTTTGCGGAAGTTCTCGGCTTGGGCCGATGCCTTGGCGCCGAAGATGCCGCCCGAAATCTTCGTCAAGCCGTCGACGATGCGGGCGATTTTGGGTCCGAACTGGGCCTCGATGTCCTCGATGGTGTATTCGGTGTCCTCGACCACATCGTGCAGCAGGGCCGCGCTGATGCTTGTCGAGCCGAGCCCGATTTCCTGTATCACAATAGTTGCCACGGCCAGGGGGTGCATGATGTAGGGTTCCCCAGAGCGCCTGCGGATGCCCTTGTGGGCTTCCCGTGCAAACTTGAAGGCCTTGTCTATCACTTCCACCTTCTTGCGGTGGTTGCTTGACAAGTAGCTGTGTAACAGGTTCTGGTAGGCCTCATTGATCATGTGGTCTTCCATTTCGGGCGATATGTTGTTCTTCATCATGGATGACAGACGTTTTAATTCAAACTACAAAAGTACTGCAAGCCGAGCGAAATGCCAAATATTTAAAAAATATTTGCCCCAACCCCCAACTGTTCACTGTTAACTTTTCACTCTCACCCCTGTCCCTGCGACTTGGGCCGCGTGCCCAGCACAGGAGCCGTGACGTTGAGCCGGCGGCGCCAGTCGCTCGTGTCGGTGTGCAGCCACACGAAGCCGTCGGTGATGGTGATCTCGTTGACGGGGTCGATGCCCTGGGGCAGGCGCAGGATGGCCCTCACGCGCCCGTTCTGGTCACAAATCTGCACCCCCATTGCCGTGGCAGCCCACAGGTTGCCGTCGCCGTCGAAGGTGATGGACTGGATGTCGAGCGGGTGGCTGCTGTCGTCGTTGTGCAGCCAGTAGAAGGGTTCTCCCCAGGTGGGCTTGCCGTCCTTCAGGATATACTGCCAGACGGCATTGCCGTGCTGCTCATTGGGGATGATGACGATATTGGACAAGTCAGGATAGATGATGCGGGTGATGGGGTTGCGCGGCACTCCGTTGCCCTGCTTTTCCCATCCCTGGCCGTCGATGAGCAAGGCCTGCAGGAAGTCGTTGCCGGTTTTGCCCGTCGTGGGCTGCGCCGGCCAGTCGCGCCACATCCATTGCATCACCTGGGCAAATATCTCGGTGGAGCGTTTCACGTTGTGGCCGCCGTCGCTCCAGTCACACTGCACGTCATAGCCGGCGAACTCCAGCGCCGAGGCCAGCATCTGGTTGCCCTCGTACCAATGGCCGAACAGCGGATTCCAGGCATCGTTGGAGCCGTCCTGAATGAAGATTCTCAAGGGTAGCGACTCGGTCTTGCGCACCAGGGCCTGTAGGTCGTTGCCGCCGCGCATCGCCACAAAGGTGCCCACGCCGGTGAACACCTTGCCGAACAGGTCGGGACGGTGCCAAGCGGCATTGAAGGCCGCAATGCCGCCGCTGCTCAACCCGAAAATCATGCGGTCCTGGGGTTTGCCACTCAAGCGTATGGACTTGCCCTGCGGTGTCTTCATCTGCGCCACCGCCGGCAGCAGCTCAGTCTCGAGGAATCTGGCGAACTCGCCAGTTGTGGCGTCAAACTCGAAGCAGCGGTTATAGCGCAGCACCGTGCCGTCGTCGGCCTTGATGAGGCCTGGCTGGAGGAACACGCCGATGGTGCACGGCATCTTGCCGGCGGCGATGAGCGAGTCCATGACCTGGGGAGCGTTGCACAGCACGCCGTCCAGCCCCACGTAGAGCGCCGCGGGCCGCTTGCCGTTGTACTGGTCGGGGACATACACCTGAAAGGTGTGAACCGTGCCGGGATAGATGGCCGACTCGTCGAGCGACCCGTCTAGCAGCACGTGGCCGTCGGCTCCGAGGAGCGTTACAGCGACTATCGTCAATAATAAGAAGTATCTGGATAACATAAGTGCTAATGTCTTTGGTCGGCGCAAAACTATTAAAAAAGCGGCAATGTTGCAAGTGTAGGGAGAAGATATTATGTAAAAGCAAGCGTGCGCTCTCCTTCATTGAGAACGCACGTTGTGTGTATTGGTTAAAAGCGGTTTATCTTACAGAACTCTGCAGGCGCCGACGTAACGGCGGTTGTAATAGGTCTCGGTGTTCTTGCTCTCGGTAACACCGCTGCTGCATGCCGAGTGGATGAAGTGGAAGGTGTTGTCGTCGTTGACACGGGTAACGATGCCCACGTGACCCACGCCACCACGGCCTGAACGTCCCTGGAAGAAGACGAGGTCGCCGGGCTGAAGTTCGTTTTTCTTGACACGGACACCGTCAGCGATCTGACCGCGGGAAGTGCGGTTGAGTTGGATGCCGAAGCGCTTGAAAACATAACTGGTGAAGCCCGAGCAGTCAAAGGCGCGAGGCGACATGGCGCCATAGCGATAGGGGGTGCCGTAGAAACCGTAGGCGTAATTGAGCAGCTGGTTGATGATATTGCCGCGATTGTTTTGTTCGATTTGTTCAAGAACGGTGCCACTCTTGCGGGCTGAAGGGAGTTCCTGACCCTGTGCACTGAATGCGGTGAAAGTGATTGCTAAAACGATGAATAATGTTGATAAACTGATTTTACTTTTGATAAAACTCATAAATTTTTATTTTGTGGGCGGGAAACACACATTTAAAATGAGGTGTTTCTTGGGTGGCCTCGGAAACGAATTGATGGCCGGTTGCCCAGGTTTGTTTTCTAATTCAAGATAGGGCGTTGCCTTGACAAAACATGAAGCGAAAATGGGCTCAATTTTGTGCTCGGTGGGCACTATCTTTGTTTTCTCTCGCTGCAAAGGTAGTCCAACTCCCCAACCCGGCCAAGCTGATTAAACACTTGTAAACATTTAGCGATTTTGGCCATTTTTAGGGATTGTTCCACGCAAATTCACTGATAACAGCGCCTCGCGGCAGGTCTCAATGTTTAAATTTTGGAAACCAAAAATGAAAAAGTTTACACTTTTTAACATTAAATGGCATCCTATAAGATTTATTTTTTGGATTTTTGCTATCAAAACCGCTCACTTGTGATTGAAAAATGGCTTATCGAATTGCAAAATGCAACCGATAAGCCCGGTTTTACTGAAAAGTGGTTTTTGCGTGTGAAAAACGGTGCGGGAATCACTCCCGTCACCGTGGAACATTTTCAAAAAAAACGAGTTGCTGAATCACCTCCTCGGACGTGCCCCGGGGGGGCTGTGGGTGCCGGGATCAGTTGGAGATAAAGTAACCGCCGTTACTCGGCATGACGCGGTACTGACGCATGCCCACCTTGTTGTTGATGGCCACGCCGCTCAGGGGACCTCCGTCGCCCGTCAGCGGATTGTAGCGCGAGCCGCAGCGTGAGCAGACGGCGTCGTAGTTGTTGGGGTCTATCGACAGGATGACGTCCTGGCTGGCCTCGACGGGGCAGGAGAGGTCATAGGCTTGCGGTCCGTCGATGCCCATCATGAGCAGCACGCCACCATAGCCGGTGTAGGTGTTTACGTTGTAGGGGAAGTTGGACGGCAGCCGCTTGTCGCGGTTGAAGATGCGGTACTCGCCCATGCCGTTCACGCCATAGGTGCCCCAGAGGGCATAACTGCCCAGGTCGATGCGAACGGTGTAACGTGGGATGATCTTGTTGTCGATGGTGTCACAGGAACTGCACCAGCCGATGAGGGCGAGTGCAATCAGTATGATATGTGCTGCGGTCTTTTTCATATCGCGTAATGCTTATAAAAGCCTTGACAAAAAGCCAAAAGTGTTGAATAATTGCGCCAGGCTTGGTCTTGTTTTATTAAAATATGTGTATAAATAACGTAAAAATAGGCCATTTGATTGTAAGATTTCGCTTTTTTATCTAAATTTGGCGGCGCCTTGGCAAAGAAAATGCGCTTTTCTTGTACAGGGCATCAACCTTTTTGTATAATTTTGCGTGCTTCTAAACCGTTACTAGCGAAGATATGAGTCCGTTATTCTCGATCATAACAGTCACATGGAACGCTGCAGCCACCATCGGCCCAACGCTCGAGAGCGTGCAGCGGCAGACGAGCAGTGATTATGAGCTGCTCATCATCGATGGTGCGTCGACCGATGACACGCTGGATATCGTCGGGCGCTCGCCCATCGTGTCGAAGCGCGTGTTCAGCGAGCCCGACGGCGGGTTGTATGATGCGATGAACAAGGGCATTGCTCGTGCCCGCGGTCGATATATCATGTTCTTGAATGCCGGCGACAGTTTGGCCGACGACACGGTGCTGGCCCGCTTGGCAAAGTTCGCCACCAATAATCCCGGGGTCATCTATGGTCAGACGCAACTGGTGAATGCCGAGCGCCAAGTGGTGGGTAAGCGTCACTTGACGGCGCCCAAGCGGCTGACGGCCGACAGTTTCCTCAACGGCATGGTGGTGTGCCATCAGGCCTTTGTGGCCCGGCGCGACCTGGTGCCGGAGTATGACCTTAGTTACCGCCTGAGTGCCGACTATGACTGGTGCATCAGGGTGTTGAAGGCTTCCACCCTCAATGCTTATGCCGGTCCGGAGCCCATCATCAGTTACCTCGCCGAGGGGATGACGACACGCCACCACCGCGCCTCGCTGATGGAGCGTTACCGCATCATGTGCCGCCACTACGGCACAGCCAGGGCCGTGCTTGCCCACTTGAGCTTCATTCCCCGTTACCTGAAGCGTCGCTTGACGGGAGGGGCTAATAAGCAGTGAGGCTTTAGGTTTTAGGCATTAGGCTTTAGGTTATTAAGGTGTTAGGAATAAGTAAATATTAGAGAATCAAATATGAGCGAAAAGAAATCAGGCAATATCATCAAACGCTACTGGCACCGTTTCAAGGTGTGGTACAAGGGATTGTATCGCGGCCGTCCCTGGTGGGCCAAGACTCTGGCAGCGCTGGGGACCTTCATCGTCCTGTTCCTGTTCTACCTTGTCGCGGTTGATATCAACCTGCTGTGGCTCTTCGGGAAGTCTCCCAGCACCTACAGCATCATGCATCCTCGCAACCCCGAGGCCAGTTACCTTTACAGCGCCGACGGCAAGACCATCGGCAAGTACTATGACGAGAACCGCACACCGGTCCCCTATGACTCGATTAACCCGCAGTTCTTCCAGGTGCTCATCGACACCGAGGACGAGCGTTTCTACAGCCACCACGGTATTGACTTCAGCGGCCTGGGTGCCGCCGCCAAGGACATGGTGCTTCACGGCCGCCCTCGCGGCGCGAGCACCATCACGCAGCAGCTGGTGAAGAACATGTTCCGCACGCGCAGCGACTACTCGACGGGTCTGCTGGGCTATATCCCGGGTGTGAAGATGCTCATCATGAAGAGCAAGGAATGGATTATCGCCACCAAGCTGGAGATTTTCTACAGCAAGCAGGAAATCCTGGAGATGTATGCCAACACGGTGGACTTCGGCAGCAATGCCTTTGGCATTAAGACGGCAGCCAACACCTATTTCAAGACCACGCCCCAGAACCTCAAACTTGAGGAGAGCGCTGTGCTCGTGGGACTCCTCAAGGCCACCAGCACCTATAACCCGCGCATCAATCCCAAGAACAGCCTACGCCGCCGCAACCAGGTGCTCAAGAACATGGTTGCCTGCGGTGATTTGACCCAGGCCGAGTATGACTCGGTGTCCTCATTGGCGATCGACCTGAAGTACACGCTGGAGGCCAACTATGACGGTGTTGCACCTTACTTCCGCGAGGCTGTCGCCCGTGAAGTGGAGGAAATCGCCAAGGCTAAAGACCTGAAACTTGACCTGGAGCGCGACGGCCTCAAGATATACACCACGCTCGACTCCAAGATGCAGGAATATGCCGAGCAGGCCGTGAGTGAGAAGATGAAGATTGTTCAACGCAACTTCAAGAGCCACTGGGGCAACGCGGATTGCTGGCTGGACGATAATAACCGTCCCATCGCCAACTTTGTCGAGGACAAGGCGCGCAACACGCCCATCTATCACGAGTTGCTGGCCCGTTATCCCAATGACCTGGACTCGGTGAATTACTACATGAACCAGCCCCACATGGTGCACCTGTTTGACTATGAGAACGACTCGTTGTATATGGAGATGAGTTCCATGGACTCGGTGCGCTACATGCTTCACTTCATGCACTGCGGCTTCATCGCCATGGAACCGAGCAATGGCCATGTCAAGGCATGGGTGGGCGATGTGGACTTCGACACGTGGAAGTATGACAAGGTGCGTGCCAAGCATCAACCGGGCTCGACGTTCAAGTTGTTCGTGTATGCCATGGCGATGGAGCAGGGCCTCGTCCCCTGTGACCATCGTCTCGACGAGTATATCGACACGCTGGTGCTGAACGAGGAGAAAGACTCCATGGAGCACTGGCGCCCCACCAACGCTAACGGCCGATTCAGCGGCGCCGAAATGACCCTGCGCAGCGCCTTCGCCCAGAGCATCAACAGCGTCACCGTGCGTGTCGCCACCGAAGTGGGCTTCAGCAATATCGCCCGTCTGGCCGCCGATATGGGCATCAAGTCGCCCCTGGAGGCCAAGCCCGCCCTCTCGCTGGGCGCGTGTGACGTGGACCTGATGGAACTTGTGAATGCCTATTGCACCGTCGTGAACGACGGCATGCACCACGAGCCGGTGCTCATCACGCGCATCGTGGACCGTGACGGCAAGGAGATTTACCGTGCGCCCGAACATCAGGACCGAGCCATGAGTTACCGTTCGGCTTGGCTGATGCAGCAGATGCTGATGGCTTGCCGCACCGATGCCGGCAGCACCGCGATGTCCCTCAACGGCTACATCACGCGAGGACTGTATGACGTGGACCTGGGTGGCAAGACCGGAACCAGTAACCGGCATGCCGACGCCTGGTTTGTCGCCGTCTCGCCGGGCCTGGTGTGCGGTTCCTGGGTGGGTGGCGAGTATCGCCAGATTCACTTCCGCTGGGGCTCCCTGGGCCAGGGAAGCCGCACGGCCCTGCCCATCTGCGGCCGCTTCCTCCAACTCGTGTTGAGCGACCCGCAGTTCAAGCGTTATCACCAGCGTTTCGCCCCTGCCAAGGAACCCATCCATCCCGATCTCTACTCGGGGTGCTCATCGATAGTGCCTGAAGAGGAATTTGACTCCACATTGCTCGACATGGAAGAGGACAGCCTCGACATCTCGTTGATCGAAGGCGCCAACCCCGAAGAGAAACCTGAGGAGCCCGCGGTTCCCGACTCGATATGATAGACTGCTGGGCACCAGTGGTGTGCTCTGGACACTAATCCATAAATTAAAGAGGTCATGAGTCAGATTCCCTGACGACTCATGGCCTCTTCGTTTTCTGCGTCTGCACTTCTCGCCCCTCACGGGGGCGGAGTGTCAAATAATTAGACACAAAAGTGTAAAAAAATTAGACAATCGCGGTTTTTTGCCTGAAAATAATGGAGGAGACCTTGACGTCTGCTCTAAATTTGCGTCAGCGTGACAGGAGACTGTTATCGCTGCACACAAATGTTTGGGTGATGATATTAATAAACAGTGTGCAAGTAATTTTTTTCATAAGCGCATGAATGAATGCCGCGTGAGCGGTGAAATTATGACGAAGTTGTCTTGCTGGAAAAGATGAACGTGGCAGAGCCCGGAACCGTGACAGTTGGTAATTGAAGAATTGAGTAATACAGTGAACGACTAATGACAAAAGGTTAAATCATGGTTCCGGGGCTTTGCAATTTCCCTAAATGACATCATGAGGATGACAATCAGGCCATGCGGGCATCGGTCGCCAACAGGCGGTGACCCAGCCTGCAGTAGATGCATTTGCGGGTCTCGCAGTAGTTGCGGCGCAGTTGAATCAGGGCTTGGCTGGTGAGGGCGTCTTCACACTTGATGCCGGCGCCCGTGAACAGCGCCACGATGCTGTTGCGCTCGGGACGGATGTCCTCGAGCAGGGCAATGGCACGGTCGGTCATGCCGTAGTCGTCGGTCATCTCGCCGCGGGCGTAGTAGAGTGGGGCGACGGTGTTGATGAGCACAATGTCGATGCTGCTGTCCGACAGTGCCCGGCCTGCCCCTGGCGATGGCTTGCCGAAGGAATAATGTGTTGTCCAATAGCCGCTCAGTTCGATGTCAAACAGTTGGCGCAGCGCCTTGGTGTCGTCGGCGTTCAGGATGTCGTTCATCAGGTTGAAGCCGCCCTGGATGAATTGCGCCAGCAGGGCGATGCGGCGGAACGGGAAATTCTGGGGACGGCTGCGGAAGAGTTTCCATGCCGTGCCCTCGATGGGACGCAGCGAGAATTTGTTGGCCAGGAAGGCGTATTCGCGGGTGAGTTGTTGAAAGTAGGTGTCGTCGCTGTAAGCGCCGTTCAAGAGCCCTGCCTGCCCAAACAGCAGTGCCTCGACCTGGAGGATGGAGTCGCTGTGCTTGTGGAGCAGGCGCAGCGGCGTGACTCGCGCCAGCCGCTCAAAGGCGTCGTTGTTGATGCCGAAGCCCAGCGTCCTGGCCAGCATCACATAGCAGATGTCCTCCCAACTGCCATGAAAGCGTTCGTAGAGTTCCCTCACGCGGTCCACCTTGCTGTGGAGGCGCTCAAAAGCCAGGGCCTCGATCCATTCGGTGACCGTCAACTGCGGGATTTCCTTGAGGCGGGACGCACAGGGCAGTTCCACCTTGGCATTGACGAGCCTGTCATAACACTCGTTGAAGCGGGGCGACACCCGCAGCGCCACCTGAGGGATGATTTCGCCGCCCGTGCGGTAGACCGGCGCGTCGTCCTTCTCGACGACGTGCAGTATCACGTTGTCGTAGGCCGGGTCCTCGTCATGATGGTGCCGCTTCCAGTCGCTGGCCCTCACATGAATCTCGACATTGCCCACCCAGAGGTGACCGTCAATCTCCACCTTGGCGTTGAAGAAGTCAGGCCCGGCATCGGTATTGAGCAGACCCGGGTCAATGACGCGCACCTTGCGGCCGTCGCCCGTCACCATGTCCTCGCTCAGCCAGAGTTTGTGTTGCCAGATGTATTGCAGCAGTCCTTCCATGGTATCTTGTTGATTTATGGGGCAAAGTCCCGTACGGGCTTGTAGAGCACGAAGTGCGAGTCCTCGTAGATGACTTGGTAGTCGTATTTCTCGAGGAAATCGTTGAGGACTTCCAGTTTGCGGTTGTCGCGGTAGATGTCCTGATGACCGTAGTTGGTGCGGTAATCGTCGCTCGGCTCGCTCCAGTAGGGCCCCAGGTTGTTGAACTTCTGTTGCAGCACGAGCGGCAGCCCGGTTTTGGGCGCATAGGCCAATTTGTGCTCAAGCATGGGAGCGCTCAGTTGTTCCACCCACGAGCAGCCGATGTAGGGACGGGTGTGGGTGAGGTAATTGATGAGCGGGGCGCTGCCATAGGCCATGAGTGTCGTGCCTGGCTTGACGTGGGGAGTGATGCCGTGCAACAGGGTGTTGAGCACGTCGGCCCGTTGTTTGGTGGTGTGGATGCGGGCCACACGGTCGTTGTCGACGGTGTATCGCTTGTGCCACAGGGCGCCGCCGTCAAAGTAGGCGCCGCCGGTGACCATGCGCAGGGCACAGACCGCAATCAGCGCCAACGGGAAGACCACGCGTGAGCGACGCAGCCACCACAACGTAGCCACCGGAGCGATGGCCCAGGTGATGATGGTGCCGTTGTTGTAGGCCCCGTCGCTGCCGAGTGGCATCACCAGCATCATGCCGATGCCCAGCAAAGCCATCCAGGTCAGCCCCGAGTGGTCGCGCCAATGCTTGACCATCACCATGATGCCCCCGACCATGCACATCACCCACAGGGGCTGCAGCGGATGCATCCTGTAGATGAACCAGACAAACAGCGCCACTGCGATGCCCTTGGGGGTCCATGCGAGCCATTGGGGACGGGCTTTGGTGTGTGCCCACCAGTAGAGGACGATGGGAACGGCCAGTTTGACGGCGACCCAGAGTTCGGTGGCATAGAATTCAAGTTGCACCATGATCATTTGTCCCGTGGTGTGGGATGCCGTGCCGCTGTCGTCGGCAGCGATGCTGCGCAGGTCGCGCAACACGTTCTGCAGACAGGTGTTATGCCGCTCGGGCATGAGGACAAGCACCAGGCCGACTGCCACGGCGGCAGTCACCAGGAACAGCAGGGTGAGCAGGGCCGGGCGCCGCCATGTGGTGTTGAGCCGCTTGTGCTCGGCCCAATAGCGGATGAGCGGCAGGCAAGCCATCGAGAGCCCCAGCACATTGGGGATGCGCACCAGGATGTTCAACCCGGCAAAGGCACCCGCCATCATGACCATCCATGTCTTGTCGCGCTCCAGGCCACGCCACATCAGGGTGATGGCGAGGGCATAGAACACGATGGTGCACAGGTCGTAGCACAGGGTGTAGGGTGGGGCAATGAACGTTGTGACCGTCAAGGCACAGCCCAGCGTCAACGCCCGTTCGTCGACATGGCGCCGCAACGCGAAATACAAGATGATGGCACACAGCGTGTTGAACGCCACGCCCAGCAGACGCATCCCGCACAGGCCCATCGATGGGAACATGCTCTGGAACGTGCCGCCAATCACGCCACTCAGGTAGTACATGAAATTGTACTCCACACTCTCGGGGTGCGTGAAGATGTTGTCATAGAAAGTAAGGTAGAAGCCCGCGTCGGCAATGTCCATACCGAAGAACACCCCCAGCAGCTGGTAGAGCACCAGCAGAAGCAATACCGCCTTGAAAAGCAGACCGGGATGGCGTCGGGTGAAAGGCAACTGCTCCATTGTCGTTTCAAAGTCGCGGAAGTAGGCTTTGTCGGCATGGCTGAGCATGACCTGGTCGCCACGGCTGTCGCCATAGGCCACCAGTTCGCGTTGCTCCACGTCGGGGACGGCCTCGACGATACGTCGCCATTTCTCGGCTCCGTTGCAGTTGGGCTTGGCGAAGCGGCCCGTCAAGATGCCGTCGTCATCAACCTCGAGTTCCGTGCCCAGCACCTCCACATCCATGCCCTCAAACCACGGCTCCACCCAGTCACGGATGGTTGCCGTCACGACAATCACCTGGTCACCGCACGCGAGCGCTTGCTGCATGGCTTCATGCGCTTCGGGACGGCGCAGGGTGTCCATCTGACCCTTGAAAGCATCGCACCGGGTCTTGAACTCGGTGTAGGTCATCCCCTTGACGAAGTGCCCGATGAGTTTTTCCTTGGCCTTGCCGCCCCTGATGACGCGCAACTTGAAAAGCGCGATCCACGGCAGACACACCATGAGCCCCCAAAGGTAGGCCCACTTGCCGAAGGCGTGCCTCAGGAAACGAGGCAACGAATCGTGCAGCGTGTAGGTGCCGTCAAAATCAAAAGCGACAATCCGTCTCATCTTGTTTCAGTTATTTGGTCCCCAGTCAAATCTAAAGTCTAAAGTCTAACGTCTAATGTCTAACATCTAACGTCTAAAGTCTAAAGTCTAACATCTAATCTCACCAATAAATAATCACGAGGAAAGAGATGAACCAGCCAAGCAGACACAACTGGATGAAGCGGTCACGGAAGAGCACCTTGGTGGGGCTGCCGCTGCGGTTCTCCACGATAGTGATCTGCAGGTAGCGCAAGATGCCAGCCAGGACAAAGACCGCGGTGCAATAGACATAGTTGCTGTCGAAACGCGTGGCCACGTCCTTGCTCATCGTGTACATCATGTAGGAAACAATCGTCACGGTGGCTACCAGCGTGAGCGTCATGTTGATGAACTGGAGGTTGTAGTTGGCGATGCCGCGACGGACGGTAACTCCCGTCTCGGTCTGCAGCATCACGTCGTCGCGCCGCTTGCCCAGCACCAGGAACAGCGCCAGCAGGAAGGTCATCACCACAATCCATTGCGACGGAACGATGTCACAACTGATGGCGCCTGCCAGCACGCGCATCACGTAGAACGATGCCACCAGCAGCATGTCGACCAGACTCACGTGTTTAAGCCACAGGCTGTAGGCGACGTTCAGCGCCATGTAGCCCAGCAGCAGCCACGTCAGCTCGGGCAGCAGCCACACGGTGAGTCCCAAGGCCAGCACGGCACAGATGATCAAGGCTGCCCATCCGGCGCCAACGCTCACGGCTCCCGACGCGATGGGCCGCTTGCATTTCTCGGGGTGCAAGGCATCGGCCTTGCGGTCCAGGATGTCATTCAGGCAATAGACCGCACTCGCCGCGAGCGAGAAGATGACGAAGCACAGGCATGTCAAGGCCAGCAGATGGACGTCGGTGAACTTCTTGTCAAAGAACAGGGGCAGGAACACGAAAACGTTCTTGCTCCATTGCTTGGGACGTAGCAATTGAATGATGGGTGGCAGCATATCTGGTCATGTTTTTATTCGTTTCACAAAGGTAATGCTTTTCAGCGAAAAAAAGAAAAAAATCATTTTTTCCTCAAAAAATTTGGTCAGGTCAAAAAGTCGACGTATCTTTGCAGTCGCTTTTGAAAAGGTACCTTAGCTCAGTGGTAGAGCAGTGGACTGAAAATCCGCGTGTCCCTGGTTCGATCCCCGGAGGTACCACAAGAATTTAGATGTAAGTGTCTGATAATCAACATTTCGGTTTTTGAATGGTCTCAAAATTGACAACCATTTGACAACCGATTTTTTTATATATAATTAACAGATTAAACTATGACTAGAGACGAATTTTTAGCCAAAATTGAGAATCCGGACGATGTGAATCGCGTTATGGCGCGCGTCGATGAGGGTGCGAAGTTGTTGGGTAAGACCACAATTGAAGAACTTGAAAAATGGTATGATGAATGTGCTGGATATTATGATGCAGCCCATGAAGAAGTGATTACCAAATATGAACAGGTTGGAGTTAAATTCAATCCGATGTATGGTGAAGAGAGGGAAGTGCTTAAGCCTGTAGATAAGGCCAAATGGTTTTCTTTCCTTCACTTCAATGCTATGATGTCCGAGGCATTAGACAATTATCGTTTTTTAAAGTACTTCACTTCTATTGAAGATGAACAGATGTTTGATGCAGAGCAAGGTAGAGCATCTATTGAGGCGCACGTCAGGGATCATGTAATGAAGTCAGGTGGATTGTTTTCTGGAGAAGATTTCGAGGCGGATGTTGTTGAGGTGCTCTATCAGCATTATGAGAGATACCATCAATTGCTCGAAATAAGAATTGATGATTTGAATGATGCTATCGCATTAATTGAGTTGAAGGAATACTTAAACAAGCCAGGATGTCAGACAACAGAAATATTATTCACCACAACTTCACTGAATTTGTCCAAGTTCAAGATCAAAGGTACGCGTGCTAACAAATTAATGAGTGATGTTCTAGTACCTTATTTTATTGATCGTTTTTCGAGCAAATATTTTTCGGGGAAGGATTTGGATGAATTGAAAGCTGAACTCAAAATGTGTAAGAAGTTGAATGGCAGAATACTGCACAAGGCAGTGTTTGAGTTGTACAAGGTTTTCGATAAGTATGGTTACGTTGAATACTCACTTCCGAAAGACACTTACCACTTGGGAGAAAAAGATGGTAAATATGGTCGTGTGACGTTTGACATTTCAGTTTGGATCTATGATTTGTTCGCACCGATAGATGATAGTGAAAAATTTAATGATGCAGAGTACGACACCCGAAAAGAGAAAGCAGATAAGATACGCAATATGATGGAAATGGACACGAGGGATCTGGAGATGGATCTCCCAAAGGGCTGGGAACTCTTCTTGTTTTGATGCGCCCTCGAGAGTGTCGGTATGTACAGAAAAAACGCTCGGACTAGATCGCCTAGTACCCTTATAAATAACAGAGAGAAATATACGCCCCCGAGAGAGGACCGCTGGCAACAATGAGCACGCTGGCGGCATGAGGGGCAAAGACAATATAAAACCCGATGGTATGGACTGGGGGGCGAAGAGTCGTCCAGCACCGCCATCATCCAGACGCTATCACCTGACGGGGAGACCGTGCCCTCAAGACGGCATAATCAAACCGACAGCGAGTCTGGAAAAGAAATAACGAGGCTGACACCGAAGAGGTGCCGGTCTCCCTTCTTTTTTTCGTCTCAATTTTGCTTGTTAGCGTTGCTCAGTGGTGAATCATGCGTCGGCTGGTCGGCATTTCCAGAGGGCCATGGGGTGGTTGATGACGCGATCGGCTATGTCGCCAGGGCCAAAAAGGATCTCAGGCCGATACTCGCGACGATTAAAGTGGAAGTCGGAGGCCAAGCGGTCTTAGGAAGACAATTAATTAAGGCAACTCC
>JAZQJW010000062.1:0-25407 GCA_045541835.1 Sodaliphilus sp.
TTTCTGTTCCTCCTCGACTAAGGCCTTCACTTTTTTTAGCAAAGCATTCTCTGCCCTCAGGCGGAGGTTCTCTGCCTGAAGCTTTTCAAGCTCTGTCTGCGGTTCTCTCTTCTTTGGTCTTGCCATCGGATCTTTGGGTGGACGTCCTCGTCGTTTTACATTTAGGGAGCCTCCAGCACGGATTGTCCTCAACCACGACTTGATAGTGCTACGGTGCACGTCATAATGGAGGCTCAGATGCGACAAAGGTACTCCTTTTTTCGTATGTTCTAAAATGATTTTCTCTTTTTCCGCCACCGTGTAATTATGGCGTTTTGTCGATGCGTGAAGACCGGCCTCGCCATAAAGTCTGAAACGGGCCAACCAATTTCGAACCTCATGACGGTCAAGATGCTGCTCTCGACATACTGTTTGCAGACCTTTACCACACGTGATTTCGCTTATAACACTCAGCTTTTCTTCAAAACCATACTTCATAAACAAACTGCACTCCAAAAGTTTTGTGTCTAACTTTTGGGGGGCAGTTCACGAAATGGGGGTGTGTCATATAAAACAACTATAATAACATAACCACCCGTTGGTTAAAATGCCGAGTGGCAATTAAGACACGCTGAGGTCATCTGGTCGCTAACTCGCTGAGATTCAAAATAGATTTAAACGGTGTGCTGACGATGAGCAGACAATCACATGCTGCGAATTGGACCCAGGTTATCGAAACTCACCTCGTACACGCCTATTTCTTTCGGTTCGGGATAGTCGTAATCGGTCTCCTTTAGGTCACCGCCGCCCAGGCGCTTTTTCATCAGTTTCCCGTTTTTCAAGTAAAACTTGTAGGTACACCAACTGCCCATGTGGCCACTCATGAGGACAAAGTAGCCATTCCCCTGATAAAAAGCGGAATGGCTGGCACCTATAGTTGCCACTCGCTTGAGGCTGGTGGTGTAAGTGTAAATATGAAGTTGGGCATCGGCCTCACAGGTGCCGGTCCTGACAAACAACTCGGGAATGCCGTCGCCCGTGAGATCCAGCAGGAAGTAGGTCCTGAAGGTGTTATAAGACTGGCTCATCTTATTGATTTGAGCGATGTAAGCATTCTTGACTTTTGATTTGGCTGGCCTGGCATTGGCGGCCAAGGGCAAGATGAGGCACAGGAGCAACAGGATGGTCAAAAAGTATGACTTGCTTCGGGAATTGTTCATAATGCTACGCTTTGTTATAAGTAAGTTATTGATTGTTCATCGCTGCAGACTTGAGAATCTCGGGACGGAACTCGAAATGCATCGTGTCGTAGTGATACCATCGGCCTCCCCAGATGAAACCGTGACGCTCAAAGATCTCCACGAGTTCGTGAGGGAAACGGTTGGCATAGGTGATTTTGTCGGTCTCCTTCTTGCCGGGGTTTTTCCACAGCCAGTAATCGCTGTATTTCACGCCGATGTCGATGGTCATGCCATAGGAGTGGGCACTCTGCCGGTTTGCTCCCCTGACTTTGCGCCAGTAGAAGGTGCCTGATGACTTCAGGTACTTCTTGAGTTCGGGATGCTTGGCAAGTTCTGCTGCCACGGCACGCAGGCTGTCGTCGGCATGGTTAACCTTGGTAAACTGCACTTTTTCTCCAAACCAGGGCACACTGACGAGGTTCTTGCGCACCAGCGCCGCCGAAGCACCGTACATTTTCTTAAACAGGGCCTCGCAACGGCTGCGTCCAGCATCCTGCAGGAAATCCGGGGTCCAGGACTGGCGGTCGTAGGTGAAGGCGAACATGTCCTCGGGGTCGGCCTCGTCCAGTTTCTGGATGAAACTCTTATCCTTCTTGTCGTCATAGGTGATGGTCGTGCCGTCGGCCATAACGAGGTTTCCGTTCTGGTAGCCCTTGATGCAGTCGGGATAGACGTCCAGTAGGATTTGGGCTCCGGCCGGGATGGCTTGATCGGTCTTGGGCTCGTCAGTCTTAGGCTCATCGACGGGCGCATTGGCAGGTTCATCGACGGGCACATTGTTCACGCTCACGCCAACGTTGTCTTTAATGCCATCGGAACAAGCGGCTCGCGCCGGTCCAAAAGGCCAAAACAAGGCTGCAGCGGCGAGCAGAGCAACGCCACAGATGCCGAAAACAAGTTTCAGACGACTATTATTTTTACTCATGTTTCTTCAGGAACTGGATATTCGCTTTTTCATATTTATTGAGCTCACGTTCGGGAACTTCGTTCCTGTAGGGCTGGTACCAGCTGTACTGGAAGAAGAAACGGCTCAAATCGTTGCTCTTGAAACGACGGCCATGGCGTGCGTAGATGGAATTCCTGAGAATCCTCCTCTCAGCACTGGAGTAATACCGAATATCACTCAGGGTGATATACTGTGTACTCAGCCAGTCGAACTCAGTGCCCCAAACCGCAGGGCGCGATTTGGTCGTCTGGGATTTCTTCTTGGCAGACTGCGCCTGCATCTGGGGTGCGGTGCCCAAGGTAAATGTCAAAGCCACTGCGGCTAACAAAATGGTTTTTAAGAATAGTTTCATAAGTTATTCATTTAGAAGTTAATATTTCCTATCAGATAAAAGGGGCGCTGCTGGTGCGTCATGGCCGGAGCCCCCACTCCCGTTCTTTTTTCAGCAGGAACTGGATATTCGCTTTTTCATATTTATTGAGTTCACTGGCCGGGATTTCATCACGGTAAGGCTGATACCAGCTAAACATGAAGAACAGACGATTCAAGTCATTGCTCTTGAAACGGCGGCCATGGCGAGCGTAAATCGAATTCCTGAAGACTCTGGGACCCCAATCATTATCGTAGAAGTCATTCTCGGTCATGTAGCGCGTGCTGAGAAAATCAAACTCCGTTCCATAGACCACGGGGCGGGTCCTGGCGTTTTTTGTTTTTGTGGTTTTCTTCTTGGCCGTCTGCGCCTGCATCTGGGGGGCGGTGCCCAAGGTGAGCGTCATGGCCACTATAGCTAATAAAATGGATTTCAAGAATAGTTTCATAAGCAGAGATTTAGTATTAATAATGTAACAGATTGCTGCAAAAATACAATCTTTTCATCAAATGACAAAAAAGATGATAATAAATACAACAAATCGATTCCTGCAGCAACGGCGATAAAATGTTCACCTCTCATGCATGATTTCTCGCATAATAATTGGGACTGTCGATGGATTTCACTACCTTTGTCCTCATCACAGGATATAAAATAACACAACATGGAACGACTGAACATTGGCTTGACATTCTCGGGAGGTGGATATCGTGCCGCCACTTTTGACTTGGGAACTTTATCCTTCTTGAACGCCATCAAAGTGGATGATGAGCACACGCTATTAGATTGTGTCACAGCGCTCTCATCGGTATCGGGCGGCACCATCCCGGCGATGAAATATATGCTCTCACGGGCACAGGGGCAGCCAGTCGATGAGATGGTCAATGAGCTGTTCGGTTTCCTGTGTGACTATGACCTGGTATCAATGGCCCTGCAACGCATGAGCGAGGAGAAGGCTAACCCCAAGGCATCGAGCATCAAGATCATGGCAGGCATCTATGACGAGCACCTTTTCGGCAATGCCGTCATTGGCGATATCATCAACAACTTCGACCGTATTCCTGTCAAGGACTACACGGCGCTGGCCACCGACTTTGACAACTCACTGCCTTTCCGCTTCCGCCTCACCGAGGGCCGCATGAGCGACGGCAACAAGATGACCTACGGCGTGTTCGGTAACCAGAAGCACAGCATCGGCCGCAGCGTGGTGCCACACATCACACCGGGCGAAGCGCTGGCCTGCTCATCGTGTTTTCCCAGCGGTTTTGAACCGATGATGTATCCCGATGACTTCAAGGTGTCGCGACGTGATGACGTAGCCAGGGACATCAAGGCGCGATTCGGCATCATGGACGGCGGCGTGACCGACAATCAGGGCATTGACCCCATCCTGCTCGCCGAGGAAAGAATGAACAAGTACCGCGCTGACAAGTCACGTGACGACAAAGCCCTCGACCTTGTCATAGTGAGCGACGTGGCCAGCCCCTATAGCGACGGTTACGCACCCTGTGAGCAAGCCTTGCCCAAGAGCGTCGGCAAACTGACTATCGGGCGACTGCGCAACTACGGCCTGATAGCCGAAGCCGTCATGATAGCCCTGTTCGTGCTCGCCTTGGTGACGGGTTCCGGCTTCTGGACGGGTGTCACATCGGTCATCCTGGCTATCGTCACGCTGGTCAACCTCATCGGTGCCTTGTTGAAGAAAAAGATGTTCAAGGCCATCGGCGAAACCTTTATCGGCGACCGTGCTTCCTTCATCAGCCACCTCAAGTTCGCAACCATCGAGTCAATGGTCATGAACCGCGCCAAGTCGGTCATCATGATGAGCAGCGAGGTGTTCCTGAAACGGTTGCGCCAGATGAATTACAGTTCACTCTACAACGACCCGAAGTGGCACAACCGCGTCTTCAGCAGCACCATCTATGAATTGCGCCCCGGCGAGAAGTGGCAGGCCATGAGCCGCAACCGCACCATGCCCGAGCATTTGGAGCCCAGCGAAGCCATGCAGCAGAACAGCGCTCAGGCCGCCAGCATGGGTACTACCCTGTGGTTTACGCCCGAGGAGAAAGCCGCCGGCATGCCTCAAGCCCTGCTGGCCGCCGGCCAATACACCGTCTGCTACAACCTGCTTGACCACATCGAGCAGATCAAGAATGACAGCACCAACCTGCACCCCGATGCCATACAAGCCCTCACCTCGCTGGAGCCGAAGCTCCTCGAAGCCTGGAACAAATTCCAGCGCGACCCTCAATGGATGGTCCCCAAAATCTGATATCACAACACTCCGGAAAATACCTTTGACTGTTCATAGCCTGAATCTCACTTACTGTTTTTGATGAATATACTATATTTTGCGGTGGTAAATTGAATTTTCATTGAAAAAAGTCAATAAATATGTTGTAAAATTCACAAAAAAGTAATTACCTTTGCCAATCAAACCAATTTTAAGTATATAGTTCAAGTATGGAAACAACAACACTAACAAAAAAACCAAGAAAAAAGAAAGTACTCGTGAAAAGAAAACGTGACCGCTTACAGTTGATCACTGACCTGATCAAGACTAACTGCATTGGCAGCCAGAGTGAACTGGCCGACATGTTGCGTGAGCACAACATCAATGTGACTCAGGCCACCTTATCACGTGACCTGAAGGCGTTGAAGATTTCCAAGGTCGCCACCGACCGCAACACCTACATGTACATCATCCCTGACAGCAACCAATTGCAGGACAGATTACTGAGTATGCGCCAGACCGACACCCACGCAGCAAAACAAGTGGGACTGGTGTCGGTGACTTTCTCAGGGAACATTGCCGTCATCAAGACGCGTAATGGTTATGCACCTGGCTTGGCCTATGATATCGACATGAGCAGGCCCCCCGAGGTACTGGGTACCATCGCTGGCGCCGACACTGTCGTGGCGATTCTTGCCGAGGGCGTGACACACGATCAAGCCAAGGCCGTGTTCGAGCAGTTCATGCCCAAGAACATGCCTCACGGATTCGGCTCTAATGATTAAGGTCGGGATTACCGGATGTGACAACCTGCGCGCCGCCGAATTGGTGCGCGTGCTCCTCAACCATCCTGATGTGGAGTTGAGATGGATAAGAGGTGCGGCCCCTTCGGGGACGCGCCTTGACCATGTTATCCCAGGCATTGTAGGAGAGTGTGACCTGACGTTTAATCCCAAAGGCGAGCTTGACCCCGTGAATGTCCTGTTCGTCTGCAACAGCCGCCAAAAGCTGGATACCACGCTGAAAGCTCTGGAGTTGCCCGAAACGACCCATGTCATTGACCT
Source organism: Sodaliphilus sp. (assembly GCA_045541835.1). Taxonomy (GTDB): domain Bacteria; phylum Bacteroidota; class Bacteroidia; order Bacteroidales; family Muribaculaceae; genus Sodaliphilus. The sequence goes on from JAZQJW010000062.1 coordinate 5,834, forward strand.
GAGCGGACGCCACAACCTGGATTGCGGTCCGGACTTGCCGTGGACCTATGGCATGAGCGAGATGCAACGTCGCGTGCTCGTGCATGACGCCCACCTGGTGACAATACCCGGCGACGCCGCAATGGCATCGTTGATGGCTTTGATGCCGATGGCCCGCAACCTGATGCTCAACAGTCCGATAACACTCCACGTGGCAATGGGCAGGTTGGCATTCGATGACGATAACAAGATCGTCGATGGCTATGACATCAGCAGCTGGGCCAACGAGCAACAACAAGAGGTGGCCTATATCCTGCGGCAATGTCAATCAGGTTTCGACCAGCCTGTCTCGCTAACCATCACACCGCTTGCCGAACGCCGAACGCTTGCCGTTGCAGCACGCTTCAAATGCAGCATCGACATCGAAACAATCATGCGACTCTACGGCCAATATTACAACGACCACAACTTTGTGTTCATGGTGAACCGGCCCATCCTCACGGCCGATGTGGAGAACACCAACAAGTGCTTGATTCACATAGACAAGGACGAGCACAGTCGTGAAGTGACCATACATGCCGTGATGGACCTCCTGCTCAAGGGCAGCGCGGGCAATGCCGTACACTCAATGAACCTGCTCTTCGGCCTCCAGGAACGTGCCGGACTGGCATTGAAGGGCACAGGTTGCTGAAATGATTTGTCTTTGTCTACACATTATTAATAATAACTTAACATATCAACAAAACAAATACCATTAAGTCATGTCAGTAAATAAAGTCATTCTTTTGGGCCGAGTGGGCAAAGACCCAGATGTGCGCTATGTCGCACAAAACCAGCCCGTAGCATCGTTCACGCTTGCCACCACCGACCGCGCCTACACCAATGCCAACGGCGTCCAGGTGCCTGAACGCACCGAGTGGCACAACATCGTGATGTGGGGAAAGAACGCTGAGGTCGCCGAGCGTTACATCCGCAAGGGAACCCAGATTTATCTTGAGGGACGCCTGCGCACACGCGCCTGGGAAGACCGCAACCAAGTGAAGCGTTTCACCACCGAAATCTATGTCGACACCTTTGAGCTGCTGGCAAGACCTCGCGAGGCCGCAGCACCTGCACCACAGCAGCCCCAATAACCTGCCGCAAGTGACCGCCTGCCGTTTCAAGGCAGACCACCGGTTAACGCAAGAACAACAATCACGGGAATCCGGCCTCAAGGCCTGATTCCCGTGATTGTCATTTATCGGGGCAATTATTCTGTTGCCGATTCCGATTACAGGTATTTGTCTCCAAACTTGATTTTCACATCGTTGACATACTGCTTGATCTTCTGCTCCTCCTCCAGAGGAACGATGAGCAGCGCATCGTCGACGTCGGCCACGATATATCCCTCAAGGCCCGATGCCACCACCAATTTATCTCCCTTGACAGCGATGATGTTGTTGTGGCTGTTGAACATGAGCGCCTTGCAGTTCTGGGTGACGTTGCCGTCCTTGTTCTTGGGTGAGTGGTCATAGAGTGAGCGCCATGTGCCCAGGTCATTCCAACCGAAATCGACCGTCTCGACATACACATTCGGGGCCTTCTCCATCACGGCGAAATCAATGCTGATGCTCGGACATGCCTCAAAGTTGGCGTCGATGTATTCCTGTTCACGCTCGGTGCCGAAGTAGGCCTCTCCCTTCTCGAAGACGGCATTGACCTCAGGAGCGCAAGCGTTCAAGGCATTGAGGATGCTGTCGGCACTCCAGAAGAACATACCTGAGTTCCAGAAGAACTCACCAGACTTCAAGAACACGCGAGCGAGTTCCTCGTCGGGTTTCTCGGTGAACGTTTTCACAGCGGCGAAGTCACCACCGGCATGCTCTCCCACCTGAATATAGCCATAGCCGGTTTCGGGACGGCTGGGCTTGATGCCCATCGTCACCAGCGCATCACGCCCATCAATGAATTCAAAGGCATTGATGACACTCTGACGGAACTTCTCCACATTAATAATAAGATGGTCACTAGGAGCCACCATCATCTTGGCATCGGGATTGATGGCCTTGATGTGGTGAGCAGCCCAAGCGATACACGGCGCGGTATTACGACGAGCGGGCTCCAGGAGAATCTGGTTATCCTTGATCTGCGGCAGTTGCTCCTTGATGAGCGGCTCGTAAATCTCGTTGGTGATGAGGATGATGTTATCCTGGGGAACAATGCCATCAATGCGGTCAAACGCCATCTGCAGCAGGCTGCGCCCGGTACCGAAAAAGTCGATGAATTGTTTGGGCTTAGCGGCTTTACTGAAGGGCCAGAAGCGGCTTCCCACACCGCCGCACATGATGACGCAATATCTGTTATTATTCATGATGAGTTTTCTGTTGTTTGATTTGCAGTTATCCACTATCATCTTATTGTGGAGGCAAAGATACAAATAAAAAACAAATAATGAGGACTATGGGTTCTAAATGCACGCAATTTGGTGAATCGAATCATGCGCGCAATGCTGTAAAAATAAAAGTCAATATGAGAAACGGGAACGAGGGGACACGCCATTACTCGTCAAAGTAGATGGGCAAGGTGCGGCTGATACTTTGTTCCAACGAGATGAGCGTCTCGGTTGCGGCAACGCCGTCGATGTTCTGAATGCGGTCGTTGACCAGCGACATGAGATGCTCGTTGTCACGCGCATAGACCTTGATCATCATCGTGTAATGGCCCGTCGTGAAATGGCACTCCACAACTTCCTTGATTTTCAACAATTCCGGAACCACGGTGCGGTACATCGAGCCGCGCTCAAGCGTCAGGCCGATAAAAGTGCAAGTCGAATAGCCAAGCATCTTGGGATTCACCTTGTAGCCCGATCCAGTAATGACGCCATCATCGATGAGTCGCTGGATGCGCTGGTGAACAGCAGCACGTGACACGCCACACACTTGAGCGACATCCTTGCTGGGGATGCGTGCGTTATTCATTACAATTTCGAGAATCTTCTTGTCTAGAGTGTCAATCTTGTCCATAAATCCGCGCTTTTAGAATCTATTGCAAATGTAAGCTTTTTTTTTAATGTTGCTATAGATTTCAGTAAATATTTTTCGTTTTTTTTCATCTGTTTCACTTAATATCCTGTATACCAAATAAATAATCTATTGATAAATTTAACATCAAACAGGAGAGTGAAACGAGAAACCCACCAAAGACAAAGCAATGATATAGAAGCTGGCCCATCTGTAATTTTAACCGCCCTGCGGGCGGGAAATTCAACAAAGATTATTTTAAGATTAGTTTTCTTTTAATTTGGCTTCGCCGAGCTAAAGGTCCCCGTGCATAGCACGGTTAAGTGTGCAACAATATGCCACAGGGGCAACTGCTATATCGTTACCAAAGTTAATTCCCGCGATTGCCATTGAATCGGCAGCCACGGGAATTGAAAGCTCACGTAATGATCGTGGTATTAATGCTGCTTATCGCTGAACACCGAGCCGGGCAAACGGCGCATATTGTATTGCGAGGCCATCGATTCCCCATAGGCTCCCGCCGAACGGATGGCGATGAGATCGCCGCGATGGGTGACAGGCAGGACGTAATCGTGGGCAAACACATCACTGGACTCACAGACGGGACCCACCACGTCATAGGCTACCTCGGCAGTCTCAAACGATGACAGATTCTGAATCTCATGACGGGCCTCGTAGAGGGCGGGACGTATCAGGTCGGTCATGCCGGCATCGAGGATGACAAACTTCTTGTCGCGGTTCTCCTTGACATACACCACCCGACTGATGAGCGAGCCGCAACCAGCCACAGCAGAGCGTCCTAACTCAAAGTAAATCTGCTGATTAGGTCTCAGTTGCAGATGCTGCTTAAAAGTATCGAAATAGGACTGAAAATCAGGCAGACAACGCTCGTCGGGGTGAGCATAGTCGATGCCCAAACCACCGCCCACATTAATCAGTTCGAAGGTGATGCCACGCTGTTCATAGTGCCGCTGCAGACTGTTGATAGTATCACACAGCATTTCATAGGGCTGCATCAACGTAATTTGGGAACCGATGTGAAAATGAAGGCCGCACAGGTGAACATGAGGCAATGAAGCGGCAAGATCCACCACCTGTTCCAGCACCTCGATGTTGATGCCAAACTTGTTGACAGCAGTGCCCGTGGTGATGTACTTGTGGGTGTGGGCATCGATATCGGGATTGACGCGGATGGCAATCCGAGCGACTGTATTCATCTCGGCAGCCAGTTCATTGATGACTATCAATTCCGGAACCGATTCCACATTGAAACATCCGATGCCGTACTCCAGTCCCAGACGGATTTCCCAATCGGTTTTCCCCACCCCCGAGAACGTCATTTCACGGGCTTCAAAACCAGCGTCAAGAGCGGCCTGGATCTCACCTCCGCTCACTAAATCGGAGCCTAGCCCATGACATGATATCTCCTTGAGAATGCGAGGGTTACCATTTGCTTTCACAGCATAATGGACCTTGAAAGGAAAACCCGAAATCTGACGGTTGATTTCTTGCAGCGTCTGGCGCAGCACGTCCATGTCATAATAATAAAACGGCGTATCGTTCTTCCCGACGATATCCATTGCAAAATCGTGACGGTTGAGTCCGTTTCCCATATCGATTATCTTTAAATTTTGGTTCATTCTTGGATGATGCCAAGCCTGTGCCTCATCACGCTCAACAACCAATCCACGGGCAAAATTATTAAAAAAGATATTAAAAAAATCTTTATAAATCATAAACTCTGCAAAAGCCACTGTTTTTGGCATGAAAAAAAGCCTTTTCAGGTGCGCTAAAGCGGCGATTTTTTCATTTTTTGAGCCAAAAATCAGTATGATTGTTGCACTTGTAAACTCAACGCTAACCATCTGTTTTACAGCAATATTAGAGTTATTAACAGGGACTGTTAATAAAAAATAACTTTTTAATTGTAAATTCTGTGGTTTGTGATTGCAAATTATCAAAAAATTTGTTGTACTTTTGAAGTCCCTAAAAAATAGGGTGAACAGACACACTCGATAGCAACGGGAATAGCAATGGAACAGACTGTGTATCACATACCTGCGCTGCTCAGGCAGAGCATAGAGGGGCTTGCTGTGAAGCCTAACGGGACTTATGTTGACGTCACCTTCGGTGGCGGCGGCCACAGTCGTGCCATTTTGGAGTGCCTGGGTCCCGATGGACACCTCATCGGTATGGATCAGGACATGGATGCCTGGCAAAATCGTCTGAACGACGACAGGTTTACATTTGCACACGGCAATTTCGCCTATCTGAAAAATTTCTTGCGCTACTACGGTTTCACCGCCATCGACGGCATTCTTGCCGACCTGGGTGTGTCGTTCCATCATTTTGACGACGTTGAGCGAGGTTTCAGTTTTCGTGCCGACGCCCCGTTGGACATGCGCATGAACCGCAGCGCCACCTTCACGGCTCGGGACCTGATCAACACCTATAGCGAGGAACGCCTCGCCGACGTGCTCTACCTGTACGGCGAACTGCGCCAGTCGCGCCGACTGGCAGCCGCCATCCTCAAGGCCCGTCCCGAAACGACAGGCGAGCTGGTGGAAACCGTCAGGCCGATGCTCAAGCCCTCACAGGAGAAGAAAGAACTGTCGATGGTGTTCCAAGCGCTGCGCATCGAGGTCAACGGTGAGTTGGAAGCCCTTCGCAAACTGCTCGCGCAGTCCTTGGAGGTGCTCAACCCCGGCGGCAGGCTGGCCATCATCACCTACCACTCGCTGGAGGACCGCATGGTCAAGAACTTCATGCGAACGGGTAATGTCGAGGGCCGTCAGGAGAAGGACTTCTTCGGGCGCGTGAACACGCCGTGGCGCCTGACCGGCAAGGTCGTCATGCCCAGCGACGACGAGGTGGCCCGCAACCCCCGCTCCCGCAGCGCCAAACTGCGTGTTGCCGAGTTCATCGGCGCTCCCTCCCAAACAGACAAGAAATAACAACACCAAAACCAAAAGCTAACAGACATAGCGATGACAGACATAAAAGACAACGCAGCAGCAACCGGCAAGAAGGCTGGCAAGTACCTGTTTCAAGGCCGCATTTTTTCGCTTGATTTCTTCAGGCGCAACTGGGTGTACATCATCTTTGTGGTGGTGATGGCACTGGCCTACATCGGCAATAAATTCTCATGCCAGAGCAGCATCCAGGAATTATTGTCACTCAGGGATGACCTTTCCAACGCCCAGACCGACCTTGTGAAGTCCAGCGCGGACTATAACTCGATGATTCGTGAAAGCGAGATGGTGAAACTCATGAACGCCAAGCAACTCGGCTTGTCGGCGCCGCAAGAGCCCCCATACTACTTGAACAACAAATGACTTGAAAACCATGATTGAATAATTGTTTAATTGCTCCTAGGACAAATGAAACGAAACAACAAAGGAAGGATTCTGTGGCGATATGCCGCAGTGGTGGGAATGATGCTATTGTTCTCAATTGCGATAGTATGGAATATGTTCAAGATCACTGTGGTTCACGCTAATGAATGGAACGCCAAAGCCGCATCGGTGTTGAACGACTCGACCTTGATTGCCCCTGAGCGCGGCAAGCTGCTGGCCGACAACGGAACGGTGCTGGCAGCCAACCTGCAATTCTACATCGCGCGCATCGACTGGTTCAGCCAGGGCATCGTTGACTCTGTGCTGATGAAGGAGATCCGCCCCCTGTGCGACAGTCTGGCCCGCTTCGACAACTCGATGACGGCCGAAGAATGGCGCGTGAAACTGTTGAGCGACCGCAAACGCATTCTCGATGCCGCGGCACCCGACCCCAACAACAAAGACAAGAAACTGGTCAAGAACCGCGCCTACAGGCTCTTCCCCCAGATGATCACCCACAGGGAGTATGAGCGCTTGAAACGCTTCCCCTTCCTGTGCCGCAACCAGAGGCAGAATGGTTTCTATGTTGAGTCCGAGGTGCGCCGCAAGAAGCCATACGGCTCGATGGCCGCACGCAGTATCGGCAGTCTGGACAGCACCAGGCGTCATGGACGCTCGGGACTGGAGAGCGCGCTCGACACGCTGCTGTATGGCAAGCCCGGCATCGCCCGCAACATCCAGTTGACCTATGACATCGTCCCCGTCATGAGTGTTCCTGCCGTGAACGGCTATGATATCACCACGACCATCAATGTGCAGCTGCAGGACATCGTCGAGCACGAGTTGAATGACATGTGCATCGAGGCAGATGCCGAATGGGCAACTTGTGTGCTCATGGAGGTGGCCACCGGCGACATCAAGGCCATCAGCAACCTGGAGCGCAGCAAGGAGAATCCCGGCGAATATGTCGAGAACATCAACCATGCTGTGCTAGGCTACGAGCCCGGATCGGTGATGAAGACCATCTCGATGATGGTGGCGCTTGAGGACGGCATCGTCAGCGACATCAACGCCCCCATTGCCACGGGTTCGTCATGGACCTATGCCGGCGGCAATCCCATTACCGACCACCCTGGCGGCGCGACCCGCACACCCAGGCAGATCATTGAGATGTCGTCCAACATCGGCATGGCCAAACTGATTGTCAAGAAATATAACGACAACCCACCCGGTTTCAGGGAGCGCCTCAAAGAGATGGGCTTCTTTGAACCCTTCAACTTGGGTATTGCCGGTGAGACCACGCCCTGGTTCCAGGATGCCACGATTGCCTATGGTGGCCGAGTGACATTGTCAAGGCAAGCCTTCGGCTACGCCTCGCGTATCCCGCCGTTGTGCACCCTGGCCATGTATAACGCCATCGCCAATGACGGCAAGTATGTGCGTCCCCGCCTGTACACCAAACTCTCCCGTGAGGGTGAGCCGGACTCCATCATCCCGGTGACCTACATCCGCAAGCAGGTGTGCTCCCCCGAGAATGCCGCCAAATTGCGCGTCATGCTGCATGACGTGGTGTGGGGCAAGTCGGGCACGGCTCGCAAGTATGTGCAGGACGACAAGGTGGAGATTGCCGGCAAGACAGGCACCGCCTATGATATCGTTAACGGCCATTACGAGCAAGGCACCAAGCGACTGGCATTCTGCGGCTTCTTCCCCTACGACAAGCCTCAGTACTCGTGCATCGTGCTCATGAGGGGCGCCAACCGTGGTGCCGCAGCCTGCAGTGGCACCGTGCTGAAGAACATCGCCCGCAAGATGTATGCCCACGGCTTGCTCAAGGGCATGTCGCCCGACTATGCTGTCGCCGACAAGGATGCCGGCAAGGACTTCAAGGCCTACCCCACCCTCTACGCATCGATGAGCGACTCCAAGAGCAAAAACCTGAAGAAAGGCTATGGCGTGGAAAAACCTCATCGTTATGCCCGTCCCAAGAAAGCGGAATCCGGTGTACCCAATGTCATCGGTCTTGACGTCCGCGAAGCCATCAAGATGCTCGAGGATGCCGGGCTGAGCGTGAGTTTCACCGGCACGGGCATGGTCGTGAACCAGAGCCTTGCCGCCGGCTCCAAATACAGCCGAGGCCAGCGTATTAACTTAAGATTAAAAACCTCCTAAACACAAACCAAATCATGAAAATACTATCACAACTGCTCACTGCTATCCAGCCCCTCCAGGTGGTTGGAGAAACCAATATTGAAATCACCGATGTCATCAACGACTCGCGTCAAGCGAGACAAGGTGTGATGTTTGTCGCCGTGAAGGGCGTTGCCGTCGATTCTCACCGTTTCATCAACGAAGTGGTGAAAGCCGGCGCTCACGCCATCGTGTGTGAAGACATGCCCGAGCAACTGAACGACAACGTCACCTATATACAGGTCGAGAACAGCATTATCGCGCTGGCTCGACTCGCCGACGAGTGGTTTGACCACCCGTCAAAAAGATTGCGCCTGGTGGGCGTCACCGGCACCAACGGCAAGACGACTACCGCCACGCTACTCTATGAGATGTCGCGTCTCTTGGGCCACAAGGCCGGACTGCTGTCCACTGTCGTCAACATCATCGACACCACCGAGGTGCCTGCCGCACAGACCACGCCCGACCACCTGACGCTGAACCGTCTGCTGCACGAGATGGTGATGGCGGGTTGTGAATATGCCTTCATGGAGGTAAGCTCACATGCCTGTGTGCAACGCCGCATCGAGGGCATCACCTTTGCCGGCGGCATCTTCACCAACCTCACGCGAGACCACATGGACTTCCACAAGACGGTGGACAACTACATCGCCGCCAAGAAGATGTTCTTTGACGCCCTGCCCGAGGGAGCCTTTGCCCTGGTCAATGCCGACGACAAGGTGGGCGACGTGATGCTGCAGAACACACGTGCCGCCAAGTACCATTACTCGTTGCGCACCATGGCCGACTACAAGGGACGTATCGTCGAGTCCCGTCTCGACGGCACCACGCTGGAGTTGAACGGCAACCAGGTGGAAGTCCTGTTCACCGGACGATTCAACGCCTACAACCTGCTGTCGGTCTACGGCGCGTCATTGCTGCTGGGCTTTGACCCGCAGGAGGTGCTCGTCAAGATGAGTCTGCTGGAGCCCGTTGCCGGACGATTCCAGACACTGCGTTCGCCTCGCGGCTATACCGCCATCGTCGATTACGCCCACACCCCCGACGCCCTGGTCAACGTGCTTGACACCATCCGCGAGGTGGTTGGCACCAACGGGCACATCATCACGGTGTGTGGTTGCGGCGGTGACCGCGACGCCGGCAAGCGACCCATCATGGCTCGTGAAGCCGCCGTGCGCAGCGACCGTGTCGTGCTCACCAGCGACAACCCCCGCACCGAAGACCCCGACGAAATCCTGCGCCAGATGGAGGTCGGCCTGCCCGACGAGGCCCGTTCCTACACCTTGACCATCACCGACCGCCGCCAGGCCATCCGCACGGCCTGCCAACTGGCTCAGGCCGGCGACGTGGTACTCATTGCCGGCAAGGGTCATGAGGACTACCAGGAAATCAACCACGTGAAGCATCATTTCGACGACCGCGAGCAAGTGCTTGAAGTGTTCGCCGGTGAGAACAACTGAGATTATTAACCAACACGAGACAAAGATATGTTATATCATCTTTTCCATTACCTGCAACAGTACAACGTGAGTGGAGCGCGCCTGTTCGAGTACATCACCTTCAGATCGGGCTTTGCCTTCATCCTGTCGTTGTTCATCGGCATCGTCATCGGACGTCGCATCATCTTCAAGCTCAAGAACCGCCAGATGTGTGACAAGGAGCGCGAGGAAAAGCTTGGCGGCAATTCAGCCAAGCAGGGTACCCCCACCATGGGCGGTATCATTATCATCATTTCGATTCTGGTGCCTTGTCTGTTGCTGGGAAAACTCAACAACGTCTACATGCTGCTCATGATCGTGTCCACCATCTGGTGCGGCGCGCTGGGCTTTGCCGACGACTACATCAAGGTGTTCCACCACAACAAGGAAGGCCTCAAGGGCAAGTTCAAGATTGTGGGCCAGGTGGGTCTGGGCATCATCGTGGGCTTGACGATGTACCTGAGTCCGGCCATCGTGATGAACGAGAACGTCCACGTCACCAACCGCAACGAGACTCCCGAACTAGTCGAGATTCACAAGTCACAGGCCGTGAAGGCGACCAAGACGACCCTGCCCTTCGTCAAGAACCACAACTTCGACTATGCCTACTTCACCAAGTGGATGGGCAAGTACAAGCAGGCCGGCGGCTGGATTCTCTTCATCCTGGTGACCATCTTTGTCATCACGGCAGTGAGCAACGGCGCCAACTTGACCGATGGTGTTGACGGACTGGCGACAGGCACCTCGGCTATCATCGGTGTGGCCCTGGCTATCATGTGCTATCTGGGTGGTAACGTCATCTATTCATCCTACCTGAATATCATGTACATCCCGGATAGCAGTGAGCTGGTAGTGTATGCCGCGGCATTCATCGGCGCCACGATTGGTTTCCTGTGGTACAACTCCTATCCTGCCCAGGTCTTCATGGGCGACACGGGCAGCCTGTGCCTGGGTGGTATCATCGCCGTGTTTGCCGTGCTCATCCGCAAGGAATGGCTCATCCCCCTGCTGTGCGGCATCTTCCTCATCGAGGAACTCTCGGTCATCCTGCAGGTATGGTATGTCAAGCGCCACAAGGGCAAAAACATGCGACTGTTCAAGATGACACCGTTGCATCACCACTTCACTGCCGACCCCGCAAAACTCACGTGGGATTACAAGATCAAGACGCCTGACCACCGCATCCCCGAGGCCAAAATCGTGATGCGATTCTTCCTGGTGAGCATCCTGCTGGCGGCACTGACATTTGTGACACTCAAGATTCGTTAAAACAAGACTAACAGATACAACAAGACAGAATATGGCAAAACGATTAGTTGTTTTGGGCGGCGGAGAGAGCGGCGCGGGAGCGGCGGTGCTCGCTCATGTCAAGGGCATGGACGTGTGGCTGAGCGATGCAGGAAACATCGGTCAGCAGTACAAGGACCTGCTCAACAAGTATGACATCGCCTGGGAGGAGGGAGGACACACCCCCGAGAAAATCCTCAATGCCGACGAGATAGTGAAGAGCCCGGGCATCCCCGACACGGCTCCCATGGTGGCCCAAGCCATCAAGAAGAAGATACCCATCGTGAGCGAAATCGAGTTCGCCGGACGTTACACCGACGCCAAGATGGTCTGCATCACCGGTAGCAACGGCAAGACGACCACGACCAAGCTCACCTACCACATCTTCAAGAAGGCCGGTCTGAACGTGGGACTGGCCGGTAACGTGGGACGCAGCCTGGCATTGCAGGTCGCCACCGAGCACCATGACGTGTACATCATCGAACTGAGCAGTTTCCAGCTCGACAACATGTACGAGTTCAAGGCCAACGTGGCCGTGTTGCTCAACATCACGCCCGACCATCTGGACCGCTACGACTACAAGATGGAGAATTATGCCGCGGCCAAGTTCCGCATCACCCAGAACCAGACTGGAGACGACTCCTTCATCTTCTGGCAGAACGACCCTGTCATCGCCTCACAGTTGCGGCAGCGTCACCTCGAGTCACGGCTGCTGGCATTCACGGCCGAGGACGATGACCGCAGGGCAGCCTGGGTGCACGACGGCGTGCTCAACTTCAACATCGACGGTGACCGCTGGGATATTCCCCGCGACCAGTTGTCGCTGAAGGGGCTCCACAACGTCTACAACACCATGGCGGCAGGTCTGTCGGCTCAGGTGTTCGACATCCGCAAAGACGTCATCCGCGAAGCGCTGGCCGACTTCGAGGCCGTACCCCATCGCCTGGAATATGTCGACACGGTGGACGGCGTGCGCTACATCAACGACAGCAAGGCGACCAACGTCGACGCCTGCTGGTATGCGCTCGAGAGTGTCAATGAGCCGTGCGTGCTCATCCTGGGCGGCATCGACAAGGGCAACGACTACAGCCAGATTGAACCCCTCGTCAAGGAGAAGGTGAAAGCCATCGTCTGCCTGGGCGTGGACAATGCCAAACTGCACGCTTTCTTTGACGGGAAAGTGCCCGTTGTCACAGACGCTTCCAGCATGGCCGAGTGCATGGAGAAATGCCGTGCGCTGGCCACCGATGGCAACACGGTGCTGCTGTCGCCATGCTGCGCCAGCTTTGACCTGTTCAACGGAATGGCCGACCGTGGCAACCAGTTCAAAGCGTGTGTCAAGGAAATGAAACACAACTGATTAAGTAAAGAATGAATAATTGTTTGATTACTATAAAAACAAACACCCCCTACAATGCCTGACAATGTAAGAACAAATAAATACGCCGAGATTTCGCAGAAGTACGGTGACCCCTGGATTTGGGGCATCTACCTGATGCTGGTGGTCATCTCCATCGTCGAGAGTTACAGTGCCTCGAGCCGTGAGATTTCCACTAAAGGTCTCTATATGCCCCTGATCATGCAACTTGTCTATCTGGCAGGCGGCGCGGTGTGCATCTTTGTGCTGATGCGCTCTCGCTACAACAGTCCCTCGTTCCTGTATCTGATGGTGCCGGTACTGGCGCTGTTCACGGTATTCTGCCTGATTTATGTGATGAAATTCGGTACGGTCATCAACGGCGCACGCCGCGTGATGACCATCATTCCGGGATTGCTGACGATACAGCCAGCCGAGTTCGCCAAACTATCGATAGTCACTTTGCTATCCTATATATTCGCCAAGTCGCAGAAGAACCACGACATCAGCAACAAGGGCCTGATGGCTGCCGCGCTGGTGGTGACTGTCTATGGCGGACTGATGATCCGCAGCGGCTTGACCAACACGCTGCTATTGATTTCGATTAGCGGTTCGATGCTTCTCATCGGTGGCGCCAGACTGAAAAAAATCCTCTACATGATTGTCTTCTTTGCCATCATGTTCGGCATCTTCCTGGTCATCAAAAGCATGAACGACAAGAAAGATGAAGTCTTCAGGGACAGCCAGAAGGAGATGGTCATCAACAAAGCCCCCGCCAAGGATTCCCTCGAGATCGTGGGTTCGGGCGACAAGAAGGAAAATAGTGACGGCCAGATGCGCTCGGGAACGTGGAAGAACCGTCTCAAGGAATGGTGGTACAGCGACTCGCTTGTCTATCGTCCCATCACGACCAAGAACCAGCAGGAGATGTTCTCACGCATGGCCCAGGCCCACGGCGGCATGCTCGGCAAGGGCATCGGCCAGTCGCGCGAGTGCAGCCGCCTGCCGCTGGCCTTCAGCGACTATATCTTCTCGATTATTGTCGAGGAGACAGGCTTCTTGGGCGGTTTCTTCGTGCTGCTGCTCTACCTGTCGCTACTGGGACGCGCCGCGATGATTGTGCGACGCAGCAAGCGTGTGCTGCCGTCATTGCTGGTCATCGGTATGGCCTCCTTTATCACGTTCCAGGCCCTGTTCCACATGGCCATCAACGTGGGCGTGTTCCCCGTGTCAGGACAGCCGTTGCCGCTCGTGTCCAAGGGTGGCACGTCGATTCTCGTGGTCAGCATCGCCATCGGAGTGATGCTGAGCGTGAGCCGCACAATTGCCAACGACGGAAACAAGAATAACAAGGTTAACAAGGACGCTCCCGTTATCGAGGGCCTTGATGCTGAAAACCCAACTGAAATACCTGTAAAAAATGTCTGGAGATAAACAACAACTCAACGTGCTGGTGAGCGGTGGCGGAACCGGAGGCCACATCTTCCCGGCTTTGTCAATCGCCAACGAGGTACGTCGGCGCTATCCTGACGCCAACATCCTGTTTGTCGGCGCCGAGGGCCGCATGGAAATGGAAAAAGTGCCGGCTGCCGGCTATAATATCATCGGATTGCCCGTGAGCGGCTTTGACCGCAAACACCTATTGCGCAACTTCAAGGTGCTGGCCCGCCTGTTCAAGAGCATGGGATTGGCCAAGAAAATCCTGCGCGATTTCAAGCCCGACATCGCTGTCGGTGTGGGCGGATACGCCAGCGGCCCCATGCTCAAGGCCGCCCAAAAACAGGGCATTCCCACTCTGCTGCAAGAGCAGAACTCCTATGCCGGGGTGACCAACAAGTTGTTGGCCGCCAACGCGCAGTGCATCTGCGTCGCCTATGAGGGCATGGAGCGTTTCTTCCCCAAGGAGAAGATTGTGCTCACTGGCAACCCCGTGAGGCGCAACCTGCTGGATTGCGGAGCGACCCAGGAGCAGGCACGCCAAGCGATGGGCATGCAGCCCGACAAGAAGACCATCCTCATCATCGGGGGCAGTCTGGGTGCACGCACCATCAACAATGCCATCATCGACGGCCTGGCCACCATCGGCGCTGCCGATTACGATGTGCAAGTCATCTGGCAGACGGGCAAACTCTATGACCAGCAATGCCGCGAGGCGCTGGAGGCGTCGGGCGTGAAAAACGTCATTCAGATGCCTTTCATCAGCAACATGGACATGGCCTACCGTGCCGCCGACCTGGTGGTTTCGCGTGCCGGAGCCAGTTCGATATCGGAGTTGCAGTTGCTGGGCAAGGCCGCGATACTGGTGCCCTCGCCCAATGTCGCCGAGGACCATCAGACCAAGAACGCCCTTGCGCTGGCCACGCGTGATGCCGCCATCATGGTGACCGACGCCGATGCCGGCACGCAACTCGTCGGCACAATGCTCGCCACCGTGGCCGACGACGCCAAGACGGCCTCGCTGGGCAAGAATGTCCTGGAGATGGCCCTGTGCGATGCTGCCGAGCACATCGTTGATGAGATTGAGAAGATTATCCAACACAACAAAGCATAACACATCCAATACTAGGAAATGATGAAAGAGTTTGATTCATTGTATTTTGTGGGAGCGGGCGGCATCGGCATGGCTGCCCTCGAGCGCTATTTCCTCGCTCAAGGCAAACGAATCGCCGGATATGACCGCACACACAGCGAATTGACACAGGCACTTGAAAACGAAGGGGTGCACATCGACTTTGACGAGGACCCCGCCCTCATTCCCGACTACTGCCGCGACCCGGAACGCACCCTGGTCGTTTATACCCCTGCCGTTCCCGACAGCCATCGGGGACTCACCTACTTCCGCGAGAACGGCTTTGAGGTGCTCAAGCGCGCCGCGCTGCTGGGTGTTGTCACGGCCCAGAGCAAGGGCCTGTGTTTTGCCGGCACTCACGGCAAGACCACGACCTCGAGCATGGCCGCTCACATCCTGCACCATTCAGGCATCGGGTGCAACGCGTTCCTCGGTGGCGTGCTGCGCAACTACAACAGCAATTTCCTGCTGTCGGACACCAGCCCCTATTCGGTCATCGAGGCCGACGAGTTTGACCGCTCGTTCCATCACCTGAGGCCATACATCGCCGTGGTGACTTCTACCGACCCCGACCACCTGGACATCTACGGCACCCCCGAGGCCTACCTGGAGAGTTTCGCTCATTTCACCGAGTTAATCAAGCCCGGCGGCGCACTCATCATCCATACCGGCCTGGCCGTGAAACCGCGTGTGGCCGACGGTGTCAAGACCTATACCTACAGCCGCGACGAGGGCGACTTCCATGCCGAGCGCATCCGCAAGGGTAACGGCGAAATCGCCTTTGACCTGGTGACACCGTGGGAGACCATCACCGACATCAGCCTCGGTGTCCCCGTGGACATCAACATCGAGAACGCGATTGCCGCCATGGCGGCATGCCGCCTGGCCGAAGTGCCGCACGAGGCGATGCGCGAGGCCATCGCATCCTTCATGGGAGCCAAACGCCGCTTTGAGTTCTGGCTCAAGGAACCCGGTGAGCACGGCAAGGTGATGATCGACGACTATGCCCATCATCCCGGAGAGTTGAAGGCCAGCATCACATCGGTGCGCGACCTGTATCCGGGCCGCCGCCTCACCGTGATTTTCCAGCCCCACCTGTACACCCGCACACGCGACTTCGCCCCTGAGTTCGCCCAATCGCTCTCGCTGGCCGACGAAGTCATCCTGCTTCCCATCTATCCCGCCCGCGAGGAACCCATCCCCGGAGTGACGAGTGAAATGATATTAAATCAGGTCTCCTGCACAAAAAAATGCATTTACTCTAAAGAAAATTTGATTGAATCAATAGAATTGAGTAATTTTGACGTTTTATTGACAGCGGGTGCCGGTGATATCGCCAATCTGCTGCCACAAATTTGCGTTGAATTTAAGAAGCAAAAACGTTGAAAAGACTGATACAAAATAGCATCCTGGTTGTCCTGGCTGTCGCTCTCACCGCAGGAATTCTGTGGGCTCGCGGCAAGTCAGAGGGCGAATTGTGCACCAAGGTTGTTGTTGAAGTCATCAACGCCGACAGCACTTCATTCGTCACGCCCCAGGGCATCCTCAGTGACCTGCAGAGCAAGGGCATCAAACTCGAGGGCAAGCGCATGGAAGACATCGACGCCTCCAAGGTGGAGAATGCCCTTACCATGTCGCCCTATCTCGAAGATGCCGATATCGTGAAGTGCCAGGACGGGAAATTGCTCATCCGCGTGAGCCAGCTGCTCCCCGTGCTCCGCGTGTTTGACGGCGAGAGTTCCTACTATGTGAACCGTGCCGGCAAGCGCATGGACGCCAACATCTACTACCACAGCGACGTGCCTGTGGTGAGGGGACATTTCACCAAACAATTTCCGCCCACGCGCCTGCTGCCGCTCATCGACTATGTCGAGAACGACACGCTGCTACGCTCGCTCGTGACGATGTATTGTTTCAACGACACCAACAACATCATCATCGTGCCCGAATTCAGCGGCCATGTGGTGAACATCGGCAATGCCAGCGGGTTTGAGAACAAGTTTGCCAAACTCAAACTTTTCTACCGCGAGGTGATGCCCAAGAAGGGGTGGAACGCCTATGACACCATCTCGGTGAAGTGGGACCACCAGATTGTGGCGACCCGCCGCGTCAAGGCTGTCGTGCAGACCTTCGAGTACGATCCCGAGGAGGACGAGGTAGAGCCCGACCTCAGCACCATCAGCGTTGAGGCCGTCAAGGAAGGCCAGAAGGCCGATGAGAAGCCGTCCACGGGAGACACGCCCAAGAAGGAGGACAACAAAAAGGCCGAAGCCAAGCCGGCTGACGCCAAGAACGCCAAGGGCGGCGCTGAGAAGAAAAAGTAATTAACTATCATAAAAAAACCAAAATAAAAAAATATATAGCTATACGTTTATGGAAAAGAACCAGTATATCGTAGCACTTGAAATCGGAAGCTCCAAAATCGTGGGAGCCATCGCTGAGAAGACTTCGTCAGGATACTTGAGCATCAAGCACCTGCAAGAGGAACGTCACCTCAACAGCGTGCGTTATGGCATTGTACAGAATGTAGAGAACGTCAAGAGTAGCGTCAACCGCATACTCAGGAACCTCGAAGGCATGATTGACGGACGTGTGACCCAGGTTTAC
Source organism: Sodaliphilus sp. (assembly GCA_045541835.1). Classification (GTDB taxonomy): domain Bacteria; phylum Bacteroidota; class Bacteroidia; order Bacteroidales; family Muribaculaceae; genus Sodaliphilus. The sequence goes on from JAZQJW010000062.1 coordinate 23,635, forward strand.
ATGGGTGTCAGCGGCCGCTCGTTACACAGCATCCTCAGTGAGGTGAACCGCAGTGTGGGCACCACCGAGGCCATTACCAAGGAACTCATCGACCGCATCATCAAGGATGCCACCAGCACCCCGTTGCGCAACTACGAGACCGTGGATATCGTGCCCCGAGCCTACTATGTCGACAAAGTTGAAACCCCTAACCCCGTAGGACAATTTGGCTCTTCCATAAAAATCAAGGTCAACCTGATTGTGGCAAAGCCCTCGCTGAAACTCAACCTGAACCGCCTGATGACCTTCGGCATTCCTGTGAAGGATTTCATCGTCACGCCGCTGGCCGTCGGTGAGCAGATCTTGAGCGACAATGACCGTCAACTCGGTTGCATGGTCGTTGACATGGGCGCTGAGACCACCACCGTGTCCATCTACAAAAACAAGGCGCTCATCTACCTGAACACCCTGCCCCTGGGTGGCCGCAACCTCACCCGCGACGTGATGAACGGTATGACCGTGGTCGAGGAGACCGTCGAGAATGTGAAGAAGAACATCAACAATCCTCTTGACCCGAACAACGTGAGCAACGTGATCATCGAGGGTGTCAACGCAGTCGAGGCAGCCAAGTACTTCAGCGCTCGCACGGGCGAAATCCTCGCTAACATCAATCAGCAGTTGGCCAATGCCGCTGTATCGCCCGACGAGATCAAGAGCATTGTCCTCATCGGCGGTTGCGCTCATCTGGGCGGCTTGCAACAGAAACTGGCCGAGACCATCAAAATCAATGTCCGCATGGGCCAGAACCCGCCCACGCTCAACATCCTCAACGGCGAGATTAACCGGATGGAGTACATCGAGATGTTCTCGCTGCTCGCTGCAGCTGCCGAGCGCATTGGCGATGGCGAGACCTGCGTCGAACTCAACACCTATGCCGACGGCCCTGTCATCCCTGACAGTTATAACAGACCCGAGCCCAAGGAGACAACCGAGCCCGAAAACAAGCGCGAATCAGGCAAGAAAAAGAAACCGCGTCGTGCCTCTGGATGGCTTGAGAAACTGAAGGGCCTGATGTCTGAGGATGATGACATGGACGATGAAAGGTAACGCGAGAAGAAGAACCCATTTCACCCTAACAAAAAAAATAACAACAACACAATATGGAAGACAAAAACAGAATCAAATTCAATGAATCGGGCAAAGGTTCTCGCGAGCCTAACCAGGATATCATGTCAACACTGGACCAGAATTCCGGTTTCCAGGATAAGGACAATCAGCGCACCATCATCAAGGTGATGGGCGTCGGTGGCGGTGGTAACAACGCCATCAATCACATGTACATGCAGAACATCGAGGGCGTCTCGTTCGTCGTCCTCAACACCGACCGCCAGCAACTCAACGAGTCGCCGGTGCCCAACCGCGTGCTGCTGGGCCCGAACACGACCCACGGCTTGGGAGCAGGCAATGTGCCTGATGTGGCACGCCGTGCCGCCGAGGAGAGCGAAGCCGAGATTGCTGCCCTGTTCGACGACGACACCAAGATGGTCTTCATCACCGCTGGTATGGGTGGCGGTACCGGTACCGGTGCTGCACCTGTTGTGGCACGCATCGCTCATGAGAAGGGAAGTCGGAGGCCAAGCGGTCTTAGGAAGACAATTAATTAAGGCAACTCCTTGGCTCACAGAACGACATGGCTACGATCCGACTTAAGATGGTCTTCATCACCGCTGGTATGGGTGGCGGTACCGGTACCGGTGCTGCACCTGTTGTGGCACGCATCGCTCATGAGAAGGG
>JAZQJW010000063.1:0-22576 GCA_045541835.1 Sodaliphilus sp.
CCCTTTTCCACAGCCGTCAGCGAGTCATCATGGGCAATACTCCTACTCAGTAGTTCAAATGCTTCACGATATTGCTGACGTTCGGCCAGAATGTCGGCCGAGTTGAGCATTGCATCCCGCTGCACGTAGGGGTTGTCAGCGTCAAGTCCCTGGAGGAACAATATCGCAGCCGAGTCAAGATTGCCAGTTGCTAGATAGTAGTTGGCATACTGATTGGTGAGGATGCAACTATCGGTTGTCTGAAGGTTGTGACACGCATCAAGCGATGCTTTCATCCGGGGTAAATCATCCAGGTTAAGGTATGTGTCCGAAAGCTCCACTTGAATGGTCTGGAACGCCTCTGCATCATCGCAGTCAAGAGCCATCTGTGCTGCTTTCTTGAACATTGCGACACCTTGCTCATATTGCTCGAGTGCCACATGGCTGCGAGCCAGATTGCGGAGGGCGAATATTTGAACCACTGTATCGCCAGCCAGCTCTCCAAGTTGAATGGCCTTCCTGAAGTGGGGCTGGCTCTGACGGTACAAATCCTGATACATATTCACTTGCCCGATCTGATTGACAGCGCGTGCCCTGATAGAAAGGACGGCACTGTCGGTCGATAGCGTGTCGGTGGCCAGTGAGTGGTTGTAGGCGTTAAGGGCATCCCCCGTGAGTTGCATCTCGTCATAGACGCGCCCCAATTGGAACCAGGCAAGCGCCCTCTCTTGAGATGAGCCGTGCTTGTCGAAGTAACGAACTGCTTCTTGCATGGCCGAGTCGTTGTCGTGGAGGATATTACATTTCTCCTCAACCCTGTTCCTGAGCAAATAGTACTGCATACGGTCTTCCCTGGGCCATGTTTCTGCTTCGGCGGCTATTTCGGCAAGCAGTAGCAATGCACTATCGGGGTGGTCGGTGATCAGACTGTCGGCTGTCAATAGTGCATGCGGTTGTGAGTGGTGGTTGCTGCCGCATGAAACAATTGTCAGCAAACAGCAACACGCGATCATGAATTGTACGCATCGTTCCATGCTGCAAAGTTAGTGCTTTTCAACAACATTGCTGTCGCAGCAGCGGCATTTCATGCGTCTTGTGAACATTTGTGAACACATTGTGAATAGTGATGATTCAGTGTGCTTGAGGTTCACTGGGGGGGCTTCTACTTTTGCATCGCAATTTTAATTCTGAAAAATCATGAAAGGAAATCTGCTTTTTAGAACATCTGTGACCCTCTGCATGTGGCTGGCGGCTTTGACAGTGGCTGGGCAATCGGGCACACTGCCAGTGATGTACATCGAGACCCGAAATCACCAGCCTGTCACTTCCAAGACAGTTTACGTCCCAGCAACCTACTACCTGGTTGACAATCTGAATCCAGACATGAATATAGGCAGTAAAGATAGCCCAGAGCAGCTTGAGATACGCGGTCGTGGAAACTCCTCATGGAGGGATGCCAAGAAACCCTATAAAATCAAGTTGGCGAATAAAACCTCGTTGCTTGGCATGAAGAAGAACAGGCATTGGGCATTACTTCATTTTCATCTACCGACAGTGGCAGGAATGCAACTCGGCAATATCATGGGTATGGAATGGAATCCATCGACCAAACCTGTGGAAGTGGTACTCAACGACGACTACGTCGGCTTGTATCTGCTCACCGAGACCATCCGCATCGGCAAGAATCGTCTCAACATCTATGAGCAGCCCAACTGGAATAAGGATGGGGGTACAATCCCTTACGGTTGGCTTGTCGAGGTGGACAATTATCACGAGATCAATCAGATTTATTTACCAGAGAATGATCAATGGGGTATCAGAATCACATATCACTCTCCCGATTCGCTTTCCGGCGCACAAAAGAATTGGTTGACCGATGAGTTTAGGGCAATCAATTCGGCCATCTATGACGTCGACAAAACCAATGGAGCCTGGGAGCGGCTGATTGATGTGGACGCAATGGCGCGTTATTTCATCATTCAAGAAGTTCTTGACAACAGCGATGGGTTTCATGGCAGCTTCTACCTGCACAAGGATTGTGAGGATGATGCCAGTTGGGTGGCAGGCCCATTGTGGGACTTGAATTGCAATCAACGAGAGAAAACCGATTATACCTTCCGCATGAAAACTTCTTACGGCTTCACTCCACACTGGATAGGTGAACTGATTAAGGATGGTGACTTTTGTGACGCTGTTAGAGACGCCTGGAATCAATTTTACCCTGTTCAGGTGCAACCGTGGATGGAATATATCGATGAAAATCTGCTGCATTGCGGCGAAGCACTCGATCAAGACAATATCCGATGGAATCGCAGCAATTCTGAAAGCATCGCTGACAGAGTGGAAAGAATAAAGAGTTCGTTAATTGCCAATATTGAATGGTTTGACGAGCATTTGCCTCATGCCACAGGACTTGATCATGTTACTAACCTGGGTGAGAAGAGTATTGTCGATGTGAAATACATCAACTTGGCGGGAATGAGCAGCGATAAGCCGTGGAATGGTGTCAACATCATGCTGACAACCTATAACGATGGTAGTATTGACGCTATCAAGGTGCATCATCTGGACGAGTCTTTGTGATGGCATCGCTTCGCTTTGGCCATCAAAAGAACCTGTCCCAGCTGATGCTGCCCGTTGCATCGAAGGACTTGAGCAACTTGTTTCCCTTTAATACCCTTTAATGAAAGTTGTTATAGTTGTTTAAGTTGTCGTTTAAATGCGACGCGCTGGATAGCATTGTTTTTATTGTATTTGTTGTTTTCCTTTTATCCCGGTTGTCGTTTCGGTTGTTGTACGGATGGCGCGGATGCGTTGGGCGAGGGTGGGGTGAGAGTAACTGAACCACACGACCATGGGGTGGGGCGTGAGGTTGCTCAGGGCGTGGCTTGCCAGTTTCTTGAGGCCGCTGATAAGGGTTTCGCCATGTCCGTGCTCGTTGGCGAAGGCGTCGGCGCGGTATTCGGCGCGACGCGATATGGCGCTGCCAATCGGGTTGAGCACCAGGCTGATGGGCGAGAACAGGAATGAGAAGGCTACCAGCGCCAGGATGAATGACGGGGCGGTGCCGCCCAGAGCGGCTGGCAGGTCGGGATTGGCGACCAGCAGCGAGAAGATGAACAGGTTCACTGCTACCATCGCAATCGAGATGAACATGCTCTTGAAGGTGTCGTGATGCTTGTAGTGTCCGAACTCATGGGCCAGCACGGCAACAATCTCGTCGGTGGTCATCTGGTCCTGCAGGGTGTCATAGAGCACGATGCGCTTCTTGGGGCCAAAGCCGGTGAAATAGGCGTTGGCCTTGGTGGAGTGCTTGCTGCCGTCGATGATGTAGATGTCTTTGAACTTGGAGCCGAAATCCTTTAATGCGGCAGTGATGGCGTCGCGCAGTTCGCCCTCGGGCAGGGGCGTCTGTTTGTTGAACAGCGGCACGATCAGGTTGCTGGCAAACATCGAGAAAAAGATGATGAAAGCGGCACACACCAGTGTCGCCCAAATCCAGAACTGCTGCCCGAAGGTCTGGTACAACCAGTAGACCACAGCCATCAGCACAGCGCTTAGCGCTGTCGAGACGACAAAGGACTTCAACGTGTCGAGCCAAAAGGTCTTGTGTGTCGTGCGGTTGAAACCGAAACGCTCTTCGATGACAAAGGTGGCATAGTAACTGAACGGCAGTTCGATTACAGTGTTGAACAGATTGAATACCAGCAGGAACAGCACCACTTGCAGCACGGGCAGGTCGGTCCATGCCTTGCACTGATTGTCGAGCCAACCCAGCAAGCCAAAGCCCAGGATGAGCAGCGTCAGCGCGAACGACACGCAGCGCGCGATGAGCGACACGCGCTTGTTGGTGCGCATGTAATCCTGCTGCTTGCGGTACTTCTCGTCGTCATACAAGCCTTCCAACTCGGGCGGCACGGGATGCGACATCCACTTGGTGTTCAGCCACGACAACACGCTGTTCACCACAAACTCCAACGTCACAAACGCGATAATCAACAATAACAAAGTCTTTGCCATATGGTATTCTTTAGTTTTCTTTGATGAAACAGGGCTGGTCCGGCTCGCTGGATGCGGAGCTGAAAGTGAAGCCTTCGTATTGGAAAGCGGCCAGATCCTCAGGGCTGGAGAGCCTTTCTTGCACAATCATACGGGTCATGGCGCCGCGGCAGGTCTTGGCCCACACGGCTTGCACCTTGAGGGTGTCCCCTTTGCGAACGAGGAACATGGGCTGCACCACACGCACTTCCCGCTTGACGCGCTGCCAGTCCACCAGGCGCTGGAACTCTTCGGTGGCGAGGTGGATGAGCACGCCGTCATCGGCCTTGACGCTGTCGATGAGCGCCTGGGTCAGCAGGGGCTTCCAGAAGTCAAACAGGGTGCGGCCTCCAGCGCTGGGCAGTTCCACATGGCCTTCCATCCGATAGGGACGTATGTCATCGAGGGGGCGTAGCAGTCCGTACAGGAACGACATCACCCACAGGTGGCTCTGGGCATGAAGCAGCGTGGGCGCGTCCAGTGTTTCGGCCTTGAGGTGCTTGTAGGCTTGGCCATGATAGGCGAGGATGGTGGGCAGGGGCTCGTGAGGGTCATCAAAACGCAGATACCGCAAGCGGTTCTGTGACGCGATGGCTTGGGAGCATCCCAGCATCTCGGCAAGCGTCTCAACCGGGTATTGCATCATGTCGCGGGCCAGCGTCTGTGCCTCACGTTGGAACATTGGTGACGAGACCGTGACACCCTCAGGCACCGCAGCCACATCGTTCATGATCTTGGCACTGGCAAGTATGATTTGCATAAAAAACTTTTCTCAAACACTTTTTTCAGTCCGCTAAATTACAAAAAAACACTGAGTATCGGATAAAGAACGACAAAAAAGCTGACGCCACCCCTTTATTGGTTGCGTCGCTGTAATGATTCCTGTTTCCCTTCTCAGTCTTCCGGCTCTTCTCCGTACAAACCCACGAAAAACCTGGTGCCGCAGAAGGCACAACTGTAACTCCCTTCCTTGTGGTAGTAGGCCGTTGAGCAGTGACACTCCGGACAATCAGCACCCTCTACACGACGAGGCCATGCATTCCTGTCACCAAAAGGAGAATCTTCTGCCTCCTCCTCATAGTCATCATCAAAACACTCGGGCAAATCACCAGTATGCTGGTGATAATCATAATTTTGCCACATTTCTTCATCGTGAGTCATAAACTGTCATCTTATGATTGTTGCATTATCAACTTATTCACTGCGTTTTTCAGAGCATTCACGGCTTTAAGCTTATTTCTCGTGAAGTACCATTTGACTTGCTCTTCGTCTATTACCTTTTGGCATCCCAATTCTATTAAATCGTCTTCAAAAAGCCTCGTATCACCAACAAGATGGAAAGTCCCTTCGGTAATGGGAATAATCTGTAGCTTTTGGCCAACGGAATAGTTTGTGATAGTGGCATCATCGTTTCGAACAGTAATGGATAGCACTTTGATGTCGATGAGTTGATTGAGCTTGTTGACAAAATCTGAGACTTTTTCATAATGCTTTTTACTGAAAATCCAGCCGGCACCTTCCTCCAAGTGTGGCACGAATTTACCTCCTAAGCGTAGCAATTCTGTCTTGAATTCACGTGTGCTGCCATAGACAGCAAAGGATTTGTCTGAATAATCAACAATTCTTATGGGCTCATCCAGGATGTCTAACATTACCTTTTGCACATCTCCTGTGCGATCATTAAAGATGATTGTTTCCATTTTATGGGTAATTAAAAATTCCTTTGCAAAAATAGATAAAAGTTGAGACTTTTTCGGCTAAATATGTAAAAATGAAGACCCCAATTAGTAAAAAAGGATTAGTGAAATGACCGATTATTGTAGTGCAATCATTGGATGGAGATTCCCTGCTGAAGTGGCGATGGATAGTGCTGACTACCGTTTTGGAGGATGAGGAAAAGTCAGATTTTTGCCGATTTGTTGGTTAGGTCTAAAATGCGTTGTATCTTTGCGGTATCACATGGATTAAAAGTTGAAGAGATATGAAACAGATGAAATTGTGGATGATGGCCGCCATCCTGCTCTGCGGCGTTGCTTGTATGACTTCCTGCAATGGCAATGCCAATGTTGAGAAGGAAGTAAAGGATACTGTCGACACTGCACGGATTGATCCTATTATTTCGGCTATCGACAAGTTTTTGGTGGACTCTGTCGGTTCGAAATACGCTCCCGGCGAGGTATGTATTCCCGTTATTGCCATGACTTGCTCCGATGGAGAGAAAAACGATAGCGTTTTCATGTGGGGTGATTATTGGGTGTTTAACTACAATGTAGCGGGTGATACCCTGAAGTGTGTTTCGGGTGGCAGCCATCCTGGCAAAATGTTACTCGTGAAGAATGAAGGTGGCGAATACCAGGTGGTGTCGTTTGAGCAGGTCGAAGACGGTCATGGCAATCTGGAGAGCGCAAAACGCATCTTTGGCGAATACTATGATGCATTCCATGCTGCTAACAGTGATGAGGCATACCGCGAAAAAGCCCGTGGAGGTTCTATTGCCGACTATGTGAAGGCTCACAAACTGCCTGTCAAGTATTATCAGGACTTCGGCTGGCCCGCCAAGGAAATCCCCGCCGAGTAACATCATTCCAGAACATCCAGAAACTAGAAACTAGGGACTAGGGACTAGAAACTTAAAACTTACAACTAATTAAATGAAATATAGCATTATTGCCATAGGCGACGAGTTACTCATCGGGCAGGTCACCGACACCAACTCGGGTTGGATTGCGCGTCACATGACACCGCGCGGCTGGGATGTGAACACCGTGCAAGTGGTGCCCGACGATGCCCGTCAAATTGAACTCGCCATCGATCGCGCCTTTGCCCAGACCGACGTTGTGCTCATGACGGGAGGCCTGGGACCCACCAAGGACGACATCACCAAGCCGACGCTGTGCCGATACTTCGGCGGCGAGATGGTGCTCGACAAGGATGTTGAGCGCAACGTCATGCAGGTGATGGAGCGTCGCCACCTCAAACTCAACGAGTACACGCGCCTGCAGGCGATGGTGCCCTCGTCATGCCGAGTCATCCAGAACGAGATAGGCACGGCGCCGTTGATGTGGTTTGAGCGCGGCGGCAAGGTGCTGGTGAGCATGCCTGGCGTGCCCTTTGAACTGCAGGGTATGATGGAACGTGCTGTCATTCCGCAGCTGCTGGCCCGTTTCAACGACGGCGAGGACATCGAGTTCCGCACCTTTGTTGTCACGGGAATCATCGAGTCGGCCCTGGCGATGCAGTTGGACGAGTTTGAGCGCCAACTGCCGCATGGCATTCACTTGGCCTATCTGCCCGAGGGCGGCATCATCCGCCTGAGGCTGACAGGCTCCTCGACCGATGCCAGCCAAATCAACGACGACATGGAGCGCCTCTCGCAACAGTTGCACGAGATTCTGGGCGGCCATATCATCGCCGACGGTGACAAGCGCCTGCCCGAAATCCTGGGAGAGCGTCTGCGTGAAAAGGGGTTGACCCTCTCCACTGCCGAGAGTTGCACGGGCGGTAACATCGCCCACCAGATCACGAGCATCGCTGGCAGCAGTGACTATTTCAAGGGTTCGGTCGTGAGCTATGCCAACGAGGTGAAAATGTCGTTGCTCGGTGTCAATGAGCAGGACATCATCGACCATGGCGTGGTGAGCGAACCCGTCGTGCGCCAGATGGTTGAGGGCGCGTGCCGTGCCATCGGCACCGACTGTGCCATCGCTACCAGCGGAATCGCCGGCCCTGGCGGCGGCACACCCGAGAAACCCGTGGGCACAGTGTGGATGGCAGCAAAATGTGGCGACCGGGTCGTTGCCCAAGTCAAGCAGTTGCCCGGCGACCGGGACCGTGTGATCACGCGTGCCACCCTCGAAGCCCAGCTATTGCTTCTCACCCTCATTTGAACCATTTGATTTTTAAGTCCTGTCCCCAATAATAAAGTGAGAATGAAGAGATACATCTTGTTGCTGCTCATCGCTCTGCTGGCTGTGCCGGTGGTGACTGCCGGCGGCATGCCCGACGATGACGACAAGGATCCGAGCATCAGGCACGGTATCCGGCGTCTGCATCCCGAGCGTGAGCGCGCCAAGGCGATGAAGAAGCTGCAAGAGCAGATGTCTCGCAAGGCAGACCCTAAGGATGACCCGTGGGACATGGCCGACGAGGTCTGGGGCACTGTGGATCTGCCTCCTGTGACTGCCAGGGACAGCAGCGCTGTCGAGGGGCACCGCATCACCGCCCTCAACGGGGATAGTGACAACTCGCCATCCGGCTACGGCTACCGCCGCTTGATGTGGCAGGACCTGCCGGTGACGTCCACCATCGACCGGCTGATGCCTGAATTCGTGATCAGCGAGGACGGTGACTATCTGTCAAAGTATGTCACTCGTGAAGGCTTCACCGACGAGGTGTATTTCACCTTCAATATCTCTGAGGACGACAGCCTGCCCGGACCGTTGCGTCTGTGTGTAAGGTATCGTGCAAGCGAGATGCTGGATTTTGACCAGATGGTTTTCAGCATCGATGGCTATGATTACATGTTCTATCCCAATGAGCATCATCAAGGACGCCTGGACAACGGAAAGTATTGGGCGGCATGTGACGAGACACTGGGGGTACCTTATAAGGACCTCGTGTTTGCCCTCGCCCATGGCCGTGTGGTGGCGCTCAAGTTGATGAGTGCTCGTGGCACCCAGCAAGTGAAGATGCTCACCGATGGCCAGCGGGCCGACTTTGCCGCCACGCTCGACCTGTACCGCCTGTTTGGGGGCATATTTCGTTAACCCCTACTATTATGGGTAATGGATTATTATTTGCTGAAAATCAGCGATTTGCATAATTTGTTGCATAACTTTTTGCTTGGATTGTGTTGTGATTCTCAAAAATGAATTACCTTTGCAGTGATTTTTAAAAAAAATCATTGATTGTTTTATTAAAGGTTTAATTCATTTTTTATGATCAACGTTGAAAACATTGGAAACTGGGCTGGTCTCGTGTGGAACGCCCTGAACGACGCGCAGAAGGCTCTCACTCTGAAGGACCTGCGCAAGGTGACTAAACTCAAAGTGAACGAAATGCACTGCGCCCTGGGTTGGCTCGCCAAGGAAGGCAAGCTCGACTTCGCCGAGGGTAAGGATGACATTGAGGTTTCGCTGCGTTAAGCACATTCCTATCGGCCCCTGGATTTTTAGTAAACAACATCCCTCATATAGCAGCGATGGCGTGGAGACATTTCCACGCCATTGTTGTTTCTATACCCCTCATAAATACGAAAAAACCCAGGTTACCACCTGGGTTATCGTTCTGTAAAACAAACCATTACTAAGCACTTAAAGTCATTCGCGGCTTCACAGCTTGCGATAAACAATATTACATTCCATAGCTCATGAATTTGCTTGAGTGCACAAAGGTAAACACATTTTTTTAATTTACAAAAGAAAATGATGAAATTTTCAAAAAAAAATTATTTCCATTTGTAAATGGAACTTTGGGGAGACGATACTGATGAAAAAGCGGAGAATGCCGTCAACACTACCGAAAACAATAGTATTTACATCGTTTATTAAATTTTAAGGTGTTTTTTCTTGTAAATTGAAATAAATTCTCATATTTTTGCGATTGAATTAAGGAATACCTCTGGATGATCTAAAAAAGTGTAAATGGCGTTTGTCTCTTGTCTGTTGGGATGGTTATCTCGCGACAAGCAGTCCTGGCAAACCGTTGCACAACCAATATTGCAGATCAATTGAAGCAGACCCGAGGAGGACCGGCCTGTTTATTTGTGTATATGCCGGCGATGCCGAGCGAAGCCTAATTATTGACAATTTAAACATTTCGTTATGGGAAAGCTGTATTATTTATCATTGTTGCTACTGGCTGCGCCGTTGCGGTCGGTCCCCGGGTTCTTATCCTGTTTAATCAGACTTTTTTCACAAAGTAAAGTGATTTCTTCATAAGCATGAATGTGAGAGGGTGTGCATCCGCCTCCTGAGTCGGGGTCGGGACATGACATCTTCTCTTGGATTGGCACGCAGTGGGTAATCAGGTTAATGATTGTGTAATAGATGATAGGTATATATTGAGTTAATATTCCTGTGTGCCAATTCTTTTTGATGACAATAACCCCACCGTGGGTTCAACATATAACGAAACGAGAATCGTTTACCAATGTGGATAAAAAAGAGTAATTAGATGTTTTTTCATAAGTGCTAATGGTTTTTTCATTTTTTGTGGTTAAGCGAGGGTGCGTCTGGTATTTACCCCATGACAGCGAGGGGCGCACCCTCTTCTGTTTCCCGATGCGGACCGCTTGCCTGTAAAAGAGGCGAGCATGTGCCAAATCAACAAGCCTGCGGAAACATCAGCCATCTTCAAGCACTTGACGCGGTTTATACTACTCATTATAATATATATTTACATCGATAAACGGCAAGTTGAGTTACTTAATGATAAATGGTTTTGAATACACCGTAAACCGTGTTGGTTTACTTTATTTAGTTTTACTTCACTTGAGAATGGTGGGTGCGTTCAATGCCAGCGATTGACGCACCGCCATTTTTTCGTTGCGGTGGACTGATGAACCATTGGGGCGAAAAGCTCCGGACTGACAAAAAATTAGACAGAATAGTGTGAACTTTTTGACAATTGGCGTTTTTTGTCTGAAAACTGTTTGCGTTTCTGTGTGATGTTTGATATTTTTGTGACAAAGGAAAAGAGTGAAGACTTAATTATTTATTATCTAAACATTTTATCGCTATGAAACTGACTACTCATTTTACCTGTCTGATGCGCCGGCTGATGATGGCGCTCGTGTGTTTTGCGGTACTTGCCACCATGGCATCGTGTACAAGTGAAGACGAACCCGAGGTCGGCATTGATTATTTCCTCCAGATCGAGTCCAGGGTGCCTATCAAGTCGGTGGGTGATATCGCACCCGCCCCCAAGGGCAACATGATAGGAATCCTCACTTCCCAGATGAAGAAGAAAATCAAGGAGGTGTACCCCGTGCGGGACATGCAAGGTGACGACACCGGAGTGATGGTTGTGTGTGATGAGGTGTACCGCGAGTATCAGGATGCCAACATCCAATCCAACTGTGAGTGTGTGGCCATACTCTACCGCGCCAGGATGTCGGGCGATATTGTCAGGGGAAGTGTAAAACTCAAGACCTACCGTTTCTAAGGCATTCTCTCGCCTGAAAAGCGATTTAACACGCACTCATTGTGATGTGAAAAGCGGGTATCGCGTTGTTCAGGGTTAATGGTTTCAGTTCAGAGGGCGCGCTGCCTGATGGGGGCGCGCCGTTTTTTCGGGCTGTGACGGATGTGCCTGGCGCGGTGATTGAAGGTGCGAAAGCGAAAAAATGCACAAAAAGTGTTGGAAATGTGTTGTGTAGTTCAAAAAATGTATCTATCTTTGCAGCCGATTTCGCGGCACATGTCTTGCTGACCTCGATGCTCATGCGTTAGTCAAGTCAAGAGTGTGACACTTGATCGTTGAAACTTCGATGTCAAGGCTATGATGCTAAGTGCCTGACAGTCAAGCGTAGGACGATATTTAAACGAGCGAGACACCCAGCAGTTGTTCAACCCTCAGATGCCGGTGGGCTTCTCACACCGGTGAGGATGAGCGCCCTCTCCACAGTTGGATGTCCACACCCGGTTTATTGTGCTGCGCCTGTGTTTTTTTGTGCAGGTAGGCATGTATCGCGAGTCGATGAGTAAAGAATGTAAAACAAGAACAATAACTAAACAAAAAGAGAAACTATGTCTAAGGTTTGTCAAATCACCGGAAAGAAGGCGATCACGGGCAACAACGTGTCGCACTCAAAGCGCAGGACGAAACGTAAATTCAACGTTAACGTCTTCAACCGCAAGTTCTATTGGCCCGAGCAGGGTCAGTGGATCCGCTTGACCGTTTCGGCTTCAGGCTTGCGCAACATTAACAAGATGGGTCTCGATGCAGCGCTCAAGAAGGCTGCCGAGGACGGACACCTCACCGAAATCCAAGTTATCAATCAGTAAGAAAGGAGCAACAGAATTATGGCAAAGAAAGCAAAAGGCGATCGCGTGCAGGTCATCCTCGAGTGCACCGAGCAGAAGGGTACTGGCGTTCCCGGCATCAGCCGTTACATCACGACCAAGAACCGCAAGAACACCACCGAGCGTTTGGAGCTCAAGAAATACAATCCTTATCTGAAACGCATGACCGTTCACAAGGAGATCAAGTAATCGTAGTACAAACACCATTTAACGACTATATATAAGTTATGGCAAAGAAAGTAGTTGCAACCCTTCAGACTGGTGAAGGACGCTCATGGAGCAAGGTGATCAAGATGGTCCGCTCCGAGAAGACTGGCGCTTACGTGTTTGAGGAGCGCATGGTCCCCAACGACAAGGTACAGGACTGGCTGAAGTAATCACGACGCCAAACCAATGATATATCGCCTGCCCGCCCGCTGATACGTCAGCCCGCGGGCAGGCTTCGTTTTGGGCTTGTCGAAAAGTCTCTTGACAAAATGTTGAGAAGGTGAACTTTTTTGGTTACCTTTGTAACTAAAAAACAATAGATACAGGAATGAATCCCGAGAAATATATCTTCACGCTGGAGATCGCGGTGCGTGACTATGAACTCGACAGCGAGGGCATCGTCAACAACGCCATCTATCTGCATTATCTGGAGCACACGCGCCACGCCTTTGTCAAGCAAGAGGGGATACCCTTCGGCAGCCTCACTCGTGAGGGCTTGATACCCGTGGTCAGGCGCATGGAAATCGACTACTTCACGCCTTTGCGCAGCGGTGACGTGATGTTGAGCCGCCTGTGGATTGAACGCAAGGGGCCGCGCTTCATCTTCTATCAGGACATCTTCAAGAAGGAGGATGAGGCGCCTGTGGTGAGTGCCGTGGTCACTATCGTGTGTATGGAGGACGGACGCATCAACCGCGGGGATGACCTTGCCGCCCGCATCGCCAAATACCTTGACCGGCCATGACGACCAGCGGCTACACTCCATTGACCTACCGCATTGCCTTTGCCGGTTTGCAGGGCATGGGGGTTGACCTGGCTCACAAGCTGCTTGACGTCGTCGGCAGCGAGGAACGGTTTTTTGCCATGAGTGAGAAGGAGCTGCGCAGTCTCACGCGTGGCCGCAGCAAGATTTACGGTGACGACTATCGCCGTGAACGCATGCAGCGTGCTGTGGCCGAGGAAGCCTTCGTGCGGGAGCATGGCATCGCGGCAGTCTATTTCACCGATGAGGACTATCCTCACCGCCTGCTCGAGGCCCCCGACGCGCCGGCGATGATTTATACCCTGGGCCGGTGTGATCTTGAGAGTGCACATGTTGTGAGCATTGTCGGCACCCGTCACGCGACACAATACGGCATCCGGTTTTGTGACACCCTGATCGGTGAACTGGCGCAGTGTCTGCCCGACCTGGTCGTGGTGAGTGGACTCGCCTATGGTATCGACATCGCGGCCCATCGTGCAGCGCTCAAACACGGCGTGCCCACGGTGGCAGTCTTGCCCCGGGGACTCAATCGCATCTATCCTGCCGCCCATCGCGATGATGCCGTTGCCATAGCCAAGCGCGGCGGTATGCTCCTGACCGACTATACCAGTCAGGATGTGGTGCAGAAGAGCAATTTCCTGGCGCGTAACCGCATCGTGGCGGCGTTGAGCGATTGCACGGTGATAGTGGAGTCGGCAGGTGCCGGTGGAGCACTGGTGACAGCATCACTCGCCATGAGTTATAATCGCGATGTGATGGCCGTGCCGGGACGTTGCGGCGACGAGTTTTCAACAGGCTGTAACAAGCTCATTGCTACCAACAAGGCGGCCCTCATTACCGGGGCGGCCGACCTGATGGCCGCCATGCGCTGGGAAGGTGCCGGGCAGCAACCTCGGCAACTCGACTTGTTCCCACAACTCACCAAGGAGGAGCAGGCGGTGGTGGACGTCATCCGTGACAGGGGCGAGATACACCTCAATACTCTAGCCGAAGCCTTGCACCAACCCGTCTATAAATTGATGAGCGTCCTGGTGGAACTTGATTGCAAGAACGTCATCGCCACCCTGCCCGGATGCCGGTATACTGTGGTATAGACGTTAGACATTAGATTTCAGACATTAGACCTCAGACATTAGACCTCAGACCTCAGACCTCAGACCTCAGACTTTAGGTGTTAGAGGGTGATGGAATTTGAGCGTGGTTTTGATATTATGCTGATTTCTTTTATCACGTCCTTTGCAGTTCCAGCCCTGAGCAGTTGGTCTAATGTCTAACGTCTAATGTCTAACGCCTAACGTCTAAGGTCTAAGGTCTAAGGTCTAACGTCTAAAGTCTAACATCTAACGTCTAACGCCTAAAACCCTTTCACCTTTTTTAACATCTTGCCTTGTTGAAAAATAAGAGAAAAGCAGTAATTTTACATTTTCATTTTTAATAAAAATTGAACTTTTAATTACACAACGATATGAATACAGAAAGAATCCCTGACTCTGAGTTTATTATCAATGATGATGGTTCGGCATTCCACATCCATGTGAAGCCCGAGCAGTTGACCGACAACATCATCGTGTGTGGCGACCCCGGCCGCGTGACCATGATAGCATCCTATTTTGACACTCGCGATTGGGAGACCTCAAGCCGTGAGTTCCATGGCATCGGCGGCACCTATAACGGCAAGCCCATCATGGCGCTCTCTCACGGCATCGGCCCGGACAACATCGACATCGTGATGACAGAGCTTGATGGCCTGGCCAATATCGATTTTGAGACCCGTACCCCCAAGCCTGAGCACCGTACCCTAAATATCGTGCGCATCGGCACCTCGGGAGGCTTGCAGCCTTTTGTGCCCGTGGGCACTCCCGTCATTGCTTCCAAGGCCATCGGATTTGACGGCGTCATCAATTATTATGCCGACCGCAACAAGGTCGCTGACCTCGACTTCGAGAAGAAATTCTGTGAGTTTGTGAAATGGAACCCCTTGTTCGCAAAGCCCTATGTCGTGGATGCCGACCCGTGGCTGGTGGAGAAAATCGGTCGTGACGATATGGTGCGTGGCTACACCATCTCGGCAGTGGGATTCTATGGACCGCAAGGCCGCAGGGTGAGACTCGACCTTGCCGAGCCCGAGTTGAACAGCCGCATCGAGCAGTTTGAATACAATGGCGGACGCATCACCAATTACGAGATGGAGAGCAGTGCCCTGCAGGGTATGGCAGCCATGCTGGGACATCGTGCGATGACCGTGTGCTCCATCATTGCCAACCGCGTGGCAACCGATGTTAATCCCAACTACAAGACCGCAGTCGAGGATCTGGTGCGCACCGTGATTGAGCGATTGAATGAATAATGGCAAGTTATAGAAAACTTAAATGTTTTTTTCATAATTAATACCATTTTTTGAATGGCCTCCTTGATGTGTTATCAAGGAGCCATTTTTTTTTGGTTTGGCATGAGAATAGGAATGAGCTTGACCTGTCACGTGTTACGGGAGAATGAGTTTGAAAAATAAAAAAAATCTTAAAACGGGATAAGGATATAATATTAGGCAACATCGTTGCGTTATCAAAGTGTAACATTTTTAAAACAGGACTGCCTATGCACAGAACGACTACTTCGACTAAAAGTGAAAAAGACGTTATTTCGAGAGTGAAAGGCCCCAAGAAGGCCACTATTGACTTCCTCAAGCAGTTTGCAAGAGTCTATGAATATAACGTCGAGATGCCGAGAGGACTGGAGTCGATGATTCTGAACTGAGTCCATCGTCCCCTCTCCAAGGAAACAACCACCGAGCCTTCCCCATTGTTTCAGGGAAGGCTCACTTGTTTTTTAAACGACTTGAAGGCTCCCGTCTTGCCCATGTCGTGATAAAAGTGTACATTTGCACCAAATTTTAGAAAACATCATGATGAATCTGGTAAAACGCATCCTGTCGGGTGCCATCTATATAGCGCTGATTGTGGCGGCAATTATGTTACTGGACAACTCTCCGGTCATGTATTTGCTGGTTTTCTCCCTGTTGATTGTGCTGGGCGTCAGCGAAATGATTACCATGGCCAAGGACGACGCTACCCAGTCGTGGCTCGTCAACATCATCGACATGCTGGGTGGCGTGGGCATCTTTGTCGCTTTCTTCATGCATTATGACAAGGGGACGATGCCGTCGGGCTCCATGTGGTTGCTGCCGATTCTGGTCTACTTGCTGCTGCGCACCATTGTGCAGCTGTATCGGCCGCAGCAGAATGCGTTACACAGCCTGGAGCGCTCGTTTTTCTCCCTGGGCTATATCGCTTTTCCCATTGCCATGCTCAACGGCATCAAGAGCATCTCGTCGCCGCGCCTGTTGCTGGGTATGTTCATGTTCATCTGGCTCTATGACACGGGCGCTTATTGCTTGGGCATGCTGTTTGGCCGCCACCGCCTGTTTGAGCGCATCTCACCCAAGAAGTCGTGGGAGGGCGTCATCGGTGGTCTGCTGGCTTGTCTGGCTGGTGCCTATATTTCCCACACCTGGTTCGACGAGTTCTTCCAGACCCCGGGATTGGACGTTTGGATGGGCCTGAGCGTTGTGGTGGCTGTCTTCGCCACCTTCGGCGACCTAGTGGAATCCCTTATCAAGCGCACGGTGGGCGTCAAGGACTCGGGAAACATCCTGCCGGGGCACGGTGGTATTCTCGACCGCATCGACAGCCTGCTGCTGGTGGCTCCTGCTGTGCTCATTTACCTCTTGCTGGTCGTTCCCAATATCATCCGTTAACAAGCCGTCATGCGTCATTTTATCCCTTTCTTGGTGCTGATATGGCTATTGTCGATGGCAGTGGCTTGCGGAGGCAGGGATGATAACGAGTCGGGGCAGCATCGCTTGCCCGACACCCTCAACGTCGGCACCCTCTACAGTCCCACGGGATTTTTCATCCTCAAGGGCGACACGATGGGCTATGACTATGACCGCATCTGTGACTTCGCCCGTTCGCGCGGCATCGCTTTGCGTTTCAAGGTGGCGCGCAGCATGCCTGCTTTGCTCGATATGCTCAAGAAGAAACAGGTCGATGTGCTGGCCTGTGAAATTCCGGTGACAGCCGAGTACAAGTCCCGGGTTCTGCATTGCGGCTCTGTCAACGAGACCTATCAGGTGCTGGTGCAGCACAGCGGCAAGAATGTGATCTATGACGTGACTCAACTCATCGGCTGTGAGGTGTATGTCGAGAAGGGCTCCAAATATGAGTCACGATTACGCAACCTGGATAACGAGGTGGGTGGTGGCATCACCATCCGCACCGTCGAGGGCGAGGCGGCATTGCCCACCGAACTGATACAGAAGGTGTCAAGGCGTGAAATCGGCTTTACCATCGTCGACAGCGACATCGCCCAGATGAATTTGGCCTACTATGACAGCATCAACATCGGGCTCCGCGTGGGATTCGCCCAACACTCGTCGTGGGCGGTGGACAAGCGCAACCAGTGGCTGGCCGACAGCATCAATGAGTGGGCCTTGAGCGTCAATGCCCAGGAGTATTCCAAGCAGGCTTTGAGGCATTACTTCGAGATGAACCGTGGGCCCAAACCTGATTCGGTCAAGGTGGATACCCTGGCGGTCACTCCGCCGGGTGGCATCTCGCCCTATGACCACGTCTTCAAGCAGTATGCTCAGGAGATTGGATGGGACTGGCGGCTCTTGGCTGCGATAGCCTGTTGCGAGTCGGGATTTGACCCCAATGCCACGTCGTGGATGGGAGCGCGAGGACTCATGCAGGTGATGCCCAAGACGGCCAGGTCTTATGGTGTGAACGAGGAAGACCTGGGCAATCCCGAGGTAAGCATACGTGTCGCTTCCAAGGTGCTCAAGGACATTGAGGGCATCATGCGCAACCGCACGGGGCCCGAGGATCGCCTCAAGTTCATCCTGGCTTCCTATAATGCTGGCGCAGGCCATGTGATTGACGCCATTGCGCTGGCCCGCAAACATGAGCTCGACCCCCGGGTGTGGAGCGAGAATGTCGAGCAGGCCATGTTATGGAAGATGGATCCCGAGTATTACAACGACTCGGTCTGCTCCAATGGCTATTGCCGTGGCACAGAGCCGGTGGACTATGTGATCAAGGTGCTCAACTGCTACGAGAACTACAAGAAGAATTATAAGAAATAAGAAACATTTAGATCATTAATATGAAATCATTATGAGAAAGAAACATTTGATTATTGCCACCGTTGTGGCGCTTTCGGCATCGATGATGATGCAATCGTGCATCGGCAGTTTCGCGCTGTTCAACAAGGTAAAAGCATGGAATGACCATGTGGGCGACAAGTTTGTCAACGAAATCGTCTTCGTGGCCATGTGGATTCTTCCTGTTTATGAATTGAGTTTTGTGGCCGACTTGTTTATTTTGAACACTATTGAGTTCTGGTCTGGTACCAACCCCGCATTGGCCGAGGCCGAAACCAAGGTCATCGACGGCAAGGACGCACAATATCTCATCGCACGTGATGCAACGGGTTATGCCATCACCAACCTGACGACCAAGCAGGTTACCCGTTTCAACTTCAAGGCTGAGGATAACTCATGGTGGCTCGAGAACAACGGCCAGGAGGTGAAGCTCTTCTCCTTTGTTGACGACACCCACATCAATGTCCTCACCCGCGACGGCAACTACACCCAGGTGGAATTGTCACAGGCAGGTGTGCTGGCCTATGAGGAACTGGCAGGCATCAGCGGCATCAACTTCGCCATGAAGTAAACGCGTGACGGATATAACGGAAAAAACGGGCAAGACGGAGATTACTGACCGTCTTGCCCATTTTCTCGCTCAATCCTGGCTGTCTGAAATATTACGGGCTGCCAGCCCTCTTGATAAAATGTTGTCCAGATTACTTCAACACCTTCACGGCGCTTGTCGTGCCGTCGGTGTAGGTGGTGACCATAATCGTGATACCGTTAGCCTCCTGCATCTCCTGACCAAGCATGTTGTAGTAACGCACGCCGGCAACCTCCTTGCCGCCCATCGTCTCCTCAACACCGTTTGACGAGCTTATCACGAAATCATATTCTATCACATCACTTGGGAATTTGTTGTAATAAAAAGCGTAAGCCTCAATATGATACGCGCCGTCGTCGGTGAAGCGAAGTGCCTCGGTGTATTCAGTCCATTGGCTCCAAGTTTCATCTGGATAGAATACGCGGTAGTAAATTCTGCTACCAGGTTCTGAAGGGGTTATTTCCACGATATATGTGTTATCCTCTATGTAGCCGTTGAATACAGGATCGCCAGTACTACCATCCCACATTGTCGCTCGTGTGATAAGTAGGGATATCTCATCATTGATGAACTGGAGACCGAACACATAGGTATAATAAGTGTTTTCGTTGTAAAGGACAGGAACGCAGAACATATTCTCGCCCTCAAATAATGGATTCGGGACATTCTCTTCAGCATCGCCAAATTCAGGGACCTGCATGTCGGTCTCGGCACCGTAGCGCGTGCCATCTACCATGAAGTAGAAAGGCACGTCACCTTCACCGTACCTGTCAGGTCTTAGTGAGAGCATAGTGTAGCAGATGTCACTATAGGGGTCGTTATTAAGTTCATACCAATATTCAAGCCCTTCTGGAGCAAGCAGTACAATCCATTTGCCGGTCATGTGCGGATCCTCAGGTTCTATCGGTTCTTCGTTTTGGACCTTGACGTGGCAGACGCGGGTGAAGTGGGTGTTCTCATCACCATTCTCGAGGATAGTGCCACCGCGGCTGTCGGGCGTGGAAGAGGCTAACGTGTTGAAGGTGATGTTGCCACCCTTGAAGTCTGGGCTGACATCAAGGTGCAGCAGTATCATCTCGTTATAGTCGCCGCCTTCCCACTTTATCAGGCCGTAGGGCACCCAGGCGTTCGGATCCTCGCCGTTGGGATCCTGCCAATAGCCCTTGTCCATAAAGATGGCAATGATACGGTTGGTCTCGGACGGACCCGAGAAATCAGGACGGAGTTTCTTTTCCTGTCCATCACTGTTGATGTAAGTCACACGTTGATCAGCGCCAGATTCGGCTTCGGTGACTCGCAGGCCTGCAGGCAGTGTCAAGTCAACCTGCCAAGCGTTCAGACGAGCTGAAAAGTGTGCCTTCACGGGAACGACAATCTCGGTCCCCAACTCATCTTGTTTCACCTCAAAGTCCTCGACATACAAAGCGCACTCGGCAAACGCGCTGCTCGTCAAGAACAAGGCAATGAATGTAAGAAGATACTTTTTCATGATAGATATGTGTCAAGAGATTAACAAAAAGCGCATTAAAACATATAGTTTGATGAATAAACCATCAACACCTGCAAAACTAGTTAATATTTTTAATAATTCAAAGAAAAAACAGAGAAAAAAGAGATAAAAGTAAAAGTAAAAGTAAAAGTAAAAGTAAACCCTAACCACCTGTTCTTTAATTAGTTGCGAGACAATCCTGCGATCGCGGCTTTTTTATCCCAAAACCACTTTCGGTAGGCGTTGTCACGGTATTACGGGCTGCCAGCCCGTAATGAAAGAGAGGGCCGCAACAATTGCCGCGGCCCTCAATGTTTGGGTTGCTATCGGCTATCGAGAAAAGCACGTATTCGTTGCCTGTTATTTGAAGAATTTGCTGTGACGAATAAAGAAATAGCCGATAGCCATCAGTAACAATGAGATGATGATGGCCAGTGGGAAGCCGAGCCAACGGGTTTCCAGACCGTTGGGCACGTTCATGCCGTAGTAGCCCGCCACGACCGTCGGGATCATCAGCAGGATGGTCACAACGGTAAGGGTCTTCATGATGCGGTTCAGGTTGTTGCCGATGATCGACGAGTAAGTCTCCTGCTGCCGTTCCAGAATGTCGTTATAGATGCTCGCCGTGTCGAGCGCCTGTTGCGTCTCGATCTCGACGTCATCGAGCAGGTCATCATCGTGAGGCAGTGTCCGCAGCCGCTTTTTCAGGCGCGTGAGCACGGTCATGTTGCCCTTTAGCGATGTGATGAAGTAAATCAGGAATTTGCCAAACCCCATTGTGCGCATCAGCTCGTCGTTGTCCATCTTTTGCTCCAGGCGCTCCTCGGCGGCATTCATCATCCCGTTCATCTGCTTGAGGTACTTGAGGTACCACACCGATGTCGAGAGCATCAGCGACAGCAGCAGGTCGAAGCCCTTGCAAGCATTGACACGACGTTGGTTGCTCCAACGGATGAAATCGTCAAGCACCTCGGTGTCATAGTAGTTGACCGTGATGAACACGTCGTCACGGATCAGGACAGCCATTGGCGCGGTCGAGAAGATGGTGTCGCCATCCTCGTCAACGCCCTTGCTGGGGACACGGACGAACACCATCAGCCAGTTATCCTCCTGGTCCACGCGAGGGCGCTCCTCGATGTCAGCGGCATCGTGGGCAAAGTTGGGAACCGCGAAGCGTTCCTTCAACAGCGACAAATCCTCATCGGTCGGCTTGCTCACCTTAATCCAGCACCCCGACTTCCATTGACGTATCTCGCCAAACCCATCCTTGCATTTCCAATAACTGATCATAATGAATCCGTCTTTTCCATGTTTAACTATGCAAAGATAGAATAATTTTTCTTTAAAACCTTATTATTAGGAGGAAAATGCAATCTGGTATTACTCAACCCGTAAAAAAATGAGAGGCTGCGACACCCGTTGCCGCAACCCTCATGACTGATTCTTAAGGAGAGATCTGTTACTTCATCACCTTGGTGGCAATGGAAGTGCCGTCGCTGTAGGTGGCGAGCTCCAGGTAGAGGCCCCTGCTCTTCCCTGCCATTGCCGTCAAGCGCCCTCCCTGCTCCCCCTGTCATTGCAGTCAAGAGCCCCTGCTGTCCGTGCCGTTATTGTATTGCGAGCTATCAGCTCGTAAAGGAGCTCGTAAAGGAAAAACCGAGGGCCGCGGCACTACTGCCACAGCCCTCTGTAACTTCCCTTGAAAAGCGGTCTGTCGGATTAGCCGAGGCGCTTCTCGAGGTTGGTGCGGATGGCCTTGATGAACTCGGCGCTGTTAACGGCCTTAGCCTCAACACCTTCCATCAGGTTCACGAGGTCCTTGGTAACGATACCGGCGTTGAGGGTGTCGAAGCAAGCGCCCTCGAGCTGGTCACCAAAGTTCATGAGCTCCTTGATACCGTCCTTCTCACCGCGCTTGCGCAGGGCACCGCTACATGCAAAGATGGTAGCCATGGGGTTGGTGGAAGTCTCCTCGCCCTCGAGATACTTGTAGTAGTGGCGAGTTACGGTACCGTGGGCTGCCTCATACTCGTAGTTGCCGTCGGGGCTAACGAGTACGCTGGTCATCATAGCCAGTGAACCGAAGGCGGTGCTGACCATGTCGCTCATCACGTCGCCGTCGTAGTTCTTCCAAGCCCAGATGTAACCACCCTTGCTGCGGATAACGCGAGCAACAGCATCGTCAATCAGGGTGTAGAAGTACTCCAGACCCAACTTCTCGAACTCAGCCTTGTAGTTCTGCTCGTAAACCTCCTCAAAGATGATGCGGAACTGAGCGTCATACTTCTTGCTGATGGTGTCCTTGGTCGAGAACCACAGATCCTGC
>JAZQJW010000064.1:0-14779 GCA_045541835.1 Sodaliphilus sp.
TTCTTGAGCGGAAGACGGGGCTCAAACCCGCGGCCCTCAGCTTGGAAGGCTGATGCTCTATCAACTGAGCTACTTCCGCAAAACATGTGGGTAGAGATGGATTCGAACCACCGAAGCGATGACGCAGCAGATTTACAGTCTGCCCCATTTGGCCACTCTGGAATCTACCCATTGTGTTATGTTCTTTGAGCCTCTTGTCGGATTCGAACCAACGACCCCGAGATTACAAATCACGTGCTCTGGCCAACTGAGCTAAAGAGGCGTCTATCGTCGCGCAAAGAGATACGGGGCGTTCTCGATTGCGGATGCAAAGGTACTGCCATTTTTTAAACTGGCAAACTTTTTTGAACTTTTTTTTCAAAAAAATTATCTACACTTGGATTAATTAGTGCGCAACACATTGATATTCAGTGAATTGTTGTCGAAATTTTCTCCACTGCATTTTTCGTGCCACTCGGGTCTCCTGAACGGGTTTGCGCCACTTACACCTATTATATATATTGTTGGAACGAGCCAATGACCCCAAAGGACATCCGCGACTGGCCGCATTCAGGCTCCACTTCGACACGCCCGCATGAGCGCCGAGAGACAAGGCTCGTTGCGATTGAAACGATGCCCCCTGCCGGCAAGGTGCGGGCAGGGGGCATGATATGTCTTCACTATGTCGGGGCGCGAGTGTTATCTGTCGCGGCGTCCTTTCTCGAGCTGACGCTTGAGGGCGTCCACGCAGTTATCGATGGCCTCTTCAAAGGTGTCGGCGACCTTGTTGGCAAACAGATCCTCGCTGCGGGGGACGAAGAGTTTCACGGATGCCTCCTTGTTCATGGCAGTCTCGGGTTTCACCACCTTGAGTATAACCTCGGCATTGGAGATTTCCTCGTTGTACTTACCCAGCTTGTCAACTTTCTTGTTCACGAAATCATTCAACTTCTCGGTTGCATCAAAATGGATGGCATTAATCTTAATTTCCATATTAACCTCCTTTTTTAAGTGCCCGGGGATGGGCGAGTTCGTAATTATGTTGTAATTCACGCAATGTCACATGGGTGTATACCTGTGTCGCCGCCAGGCTCTCGTGGCCGAGCAACTCCTTGACACTGTTAAGTTGTGCGCCGTCGTTGAGCATCACGCTGGCGAAGGTGTGCCGCAGCACGTGGGGGCTGAGTTTGCCGGTTCCGCCGACGGCGGCCAGCGAGTCGTGCACGACGCGATAGACCAGCGAGGGATAGAGGGGTTTGCCCTTGACGGTGACCAGCAGGTTGCCGCATTCGGGTCGCACATCGCTGCGCAGCCCGCGATAACGCTCAATCCAGCCCACCAGCTCGTCGCCGAAGGGGACGATGCGGTCCTTGTCGCGCTTGCCGCGCACCTTGAGTTCCCGCTTGTCGATGTCGACGGCGCTGTCCTGCAGCCCGATGAGCTCACTCAGGCGGATGCCCGTCTCATAGAAGAGCATCACGATGAGACGGTCACGCACTTGTGTGAAATCGTCGTTGTCGATTTCGGCATCGAGCACGGCATCGACAGTCTTGGGACGGACAAACTTGGGCAAGGGCTTGGCCAGCTTGGCCAGATCGACCTGCGCGGCCGGATTAGAGGTGACTTCGCCACGTCGCAGCAGGTAGCGGTAAAGCGCTCTGATGGCCTGCACCTTGTGGCGCAGGGTACCCGAGCAATCCCCCTGTGAAGAACGCTGCATGAGCCAGGCGCGGATGTCGCTGGCGGTGATCGTGGTCAGGTCAAGGTTGCCGACGCCACCCGTGACAAACGCATTCCACTGCTCGAGGTCACGGCGATAAAGGTCCACCGTTCTCCAGGACAGGTTGCGCTCGAGGCGCAGGTATTGCAGAAAGCGTTCCACTGTAGCGTTCATAGGCATACTATTGTGTGACATCAACAGCCGTGCGGCATGGCACCTGCAACCGGCTGTTTTGCGGTGCTAAAATAGCAACTATTTTTATCAAATGCAAATTTTGGGCCAAAAAAAATGTCAGGAACGCCATTTTTTGACGTTCCTGACATGATATTGCGATGAAAATCGGTATTACTCCTCGCGGTTGCGCAGCTGCTGCACGTATTCTGCCTTCATCATCTTACGACGGTTGGTGACAGAGGGCTTCTGGAATGCCTGACGGGTACGGAGTTCCTTGATGACACCGGTCTTCTCAGTTTTACGTTTGAATTTCTTAAGGGCGCGTTCGATGTTGTCGCCTTCCTTCACGGGAACAATAATCATAATGAGTTTGTTTTGTTTTAAATGTTTTATTTGTTTGTTAATTGTTGAATTTCTTCAAGGGGAGTGGCTCTATATCACATCGCACATCGCTGGCGAGCCACGTGCCAAGCGATGTCAATCTGGGCGATATGTATTGATTATCAATCTTTTACAGCAGGTTTTACAACCCCCTTTCATTTTTTAGCGCCGCAAAGTTACACATTCTTCACACAACCACCAAGCGTTTTTTCATTTTTTTGTTCCCAATGAAGAAAAAATGGGAAAACAAGGCGACGGGCGGCGAGGCGGTCAACAGGTGTCCTCTACCCCATCAAGCAAGTGTCGCGCAGGCCTTGACGGCCCACGCGACACGATACACCTTAACTATGTGAAAAGTTATTTCTTGCGATTGCGCACCGAACGCACTCCAGTGTTGACCGACTGGGTCGACGACTTGGGCTTGCGTTCCTTGATCTTCGCTTTCTTCTCCTTGGCTTTGGCCTTGGCCGAAGACTTCTTGCTCGATGAAGACGACTTGCTGCCGCGCTTGGTGGAGCGTGTCACCTTGGTCTCCTCGCCATCGCCGGAACCACCCTCGTCGACCTGAGCGCCTTCCTCACCCTCGGTGAGTTCGCCCTCGGCCTCGGCACGGGCTTTCTCCTCGGCCTCGGCACGAGCCTGCAGCACCTCCAGAGGCGGCACCCAGAGGTCCTTGTTGAAGCTGCGCAGGCGCTGCTCGATGCTGTCCTGTGCGTGCTTGTAGGCCTCATCATCGGGGTACATCTGCCTCAATGCCAGGTTGCGCATGTTCTTGGTCTTGTAGATGTCGCCGGTGTACATGTTGAGTTTGAAGAAGTCGTCAAGGCTGTAACGGGCCAGGTTGTTGTCATCGTCGGTGAAGACATACTGCTGTGCCAGATAGGGACGGATGTCGTTGAGTTTGACCCAGAACATGGGCTTCTTGATGGGCTCGCCGGCATACTCGTCGTCCTGGTGCAGGACGGGGCAGAGGGCCTCGACACGTGCCTTCATCTGGTTGCTGCGTGTGTCAAACTCCCACTTCTCGATGATGTAGTAACTCAGCACCTGGTTGCTGGGCAGGTCGGCGTCCTCGAACTCGTAGATGGGATTCTTGGGCGTGCTGCCCTTGGCCTCGGTGTAGTAGATGTAGAAGTTGTTAAGCATCTCTTCCACCTTGACCTTGTATTCGTCGGTGAACATCTCACGTCCGTCAATCAGGTACTCATAGGCCGAAATCTCGTTCTTGGCCAGCAGGCGCATGATGATGAAGAAGAGGTTCTGACCGTCCTGGTTGGGCAATTCGGGATAATAGAGTGCCGGATTCTTGCCCTTCTTCAGGTCAATTTCACGGTAGATGACCTTCATCCACTGCAAGTCGGCATCGCTGGGTTCCTTGACCTCATAGAACGATTGCTGGCGGTCGGTGATGACACTCGACCCTTCCTTCTTGTCCTTCTTGCGGGTGTCGCCGTCGGTGCGCTTGGTCACCTGGGCATTGCCGCCCAAGGCCACTGCGCAGACAAGGAGCACGATAATCAATCTGAGACTTTTCATATGCTTGATGTTGAAATATATTCTTGAAACATTAGTTCACAATCACCTGCATGGGTGCGATTTCACGCGTGATGCCGTCGGGGCCGGTCGCCTTGACGTGGGTGATGAAGAATTGCTTGCCGCGCTGCAGGCGACGTATCTGGTTCTTCTGGCGCTCCGAGAACTGGGAGCCGCTGGAAACCTCCTGAATCATGTTACCCATCTGGTCGGGGAACAGGGCATCGAACGACACCACCTTGAAGTCGATGTTCAACAGGTCGTCGTCGATGGCGGCGTCAAGACCTCCGGCAGCCATCAGCAGGGCCTTGGAGAAGGGCTTGCCACCCTTGTAACGGTTAGGCTGGCCGTTGGAGTCCTTGTAGGTGATGAAGGGCGTCGGGTCAGGCAACTTGCGCACCCTGAAGGTGGTGCTGCCCACGTTGGTGCGCTGTCCGTCCATCTCGGCAGTGACGGTGATGACACACTCGGCGCCCACCTTAGCGGGATGAGCCACCCAGCCGTCACCACTCTTGGTGAGGGTACCGTTGGTCATCGTTGCGCTGATGCTGCCCTGGGGCACACCGGGCACCGCGATGCTGATGGGGTTGTTGATACCGGCATAGAGCACATTCATCATCGTGGCGCTGATGGTGGCCAACGGGTCGATGACGGTGTAGCTGTCCTTGAAGTTGCGCTTGGTGATGCTGCCGTCGCGGCCCAGCACCTCGATCCAGCCCGCGTATTCATAGGTGCCGGCCTTGCCGGTTCCCACCTCGTAGACGCCATTGTTGTTGCCCAGGCGTCCGCCGTTGACATAGACAACGGGGCGCTGTGTGGTGTCGATGGCGGCGAGCACAATCTGCGCACGGTACTTGGTGCCGCGCATGACGATACGGGAGTCGGGCACGACAAAGGCGTTGACCAGGTTCACGCGCAGGTCACCCAGGTCGACATTGGTGAGCATCTGGTTGAGGACCTCACCCTCGGCATAGCGCACGTCGTTCTGCAGCTTGGTGAGCAGCGTCACGGCGGCGATACAGGGCATGTTGTCAAACATGGTCTCTTCCCAGGTCTTCTTGCTCAACTCCTCGCCACGGGCCTTGGGGGGAACTGTCGAGAGAGCGGTCTCGAGGTTCTGGCGTTTCTCGGGATCATCAAGAAAAGAGGTCACGAACTGGCGATACTGGTCGATGCGGGCCCTCAGAGCCTTGCCCTTGCCGGCATGTCCTGAGCCTTGAGGTGCCAGCATGACGATGCTGGCGGCCTCGGTATTGTCACGGCTGCGGATATTGTTCACATCGGCATCCTCGCCGTCGGCAGTCTGAACAATCAAGAGTTTGAGCGAGTCGATGTAGTCGTAGAGTTTATCGGTCTCACCCACCACCTGGGTCGCCTTGTCCAGCCAGACCTTGCCTTTCTCGGGGTTCTTCTCGTTGAAGGCCTGGAGTTGGGCATAGAGGGCCTGGTTGCGCGCCGTGATGGTGCGGTTGGAGCGTGTCAAGCCGTCCTGCACCTGACTGAAGCCGTTGAGCACGTCGCTCGAGACGTTCAGTGCAAGCATAGCCGTCAAGACGATGTACATGAGGTTAATCATCTTCTCTCGCGGCGACATGCGGTTGACGCTCTTATTTTTTGAGGTTGCCATCTATTGTTTCTCTATCGGTTGGAATAGGATTGATGTCGGATTTGATATTGTGTGATGTTACTCGACGCGTCAGGCGTTCTGGTCATCGTTGTCGGGGTCGATGCCGGGCATGCCGGGCATCGGGCGGTACATGTTGACGGTCATCGCCTTGATCATCTTCTCATAGACGCTGTTCAGTTGCTTCATGTAGCGTGCCATCTTCTCGGTCTCGTCACAATAGTGGGCACTCTCGGCAGCACTCTTCTCGTACATGTCGCGGATGTCCTTTAGGCCGCGATTCACGCGGTCGATGTTATCAAGTTGCGAGGAGATGCTCTTGAGTTGAATCTCATAGATGGTGTTCAAGCCGCTGATGTTCTGGTTGAGTGCCTGCATCTGGTCAACATAGCCCGTTGAACTGTCGGTGATGTTCTGGCTGTTGTCGGTGATGGCGCGGTAGCTGCCCAGCAACGTCTCGCTCACCTCGTTCAAGGCAGTGGTGGTCACCTGGAGCTTCTGCATCTGCTCACTGATGGCAGACATCTGGGTCAGATATTGCTGGGTGGCATCGGTCAGTTCGGCCATGCGTGAGAGCTGGTCACTGGCCGCGGCCATCTTGGCGATGCTCTCGCTCAGCGACAGGGTGTCGGCCTCGCTCAGGTTCACGCCCTGTGGCAGACCCACGGCGCCCTTGGCCTCGGCCACGCTGACGCTGACGTCACCGCCGCCTTCATAGCCTTCACCGTCTTCATAGCCCTCGCCGCCACCGGAGCCGCCGATGAAGATGCCGCCACCGGTATTGAAATCGGGACGGTCCTCGGGGTTCTGGCTGGCGAGCACGGGGAACACCTCTTCCCAGTGATACTCCTTCTCGGGTTTGTCAAATGCCGTGAGGACGAACATGAGCACCTCGGTACCCATACCGATGGTAAGAATCGTGTTACCCCAAGGCAAGTGGAGAATCTTGAACAAGGCACCCAAGATAACGACTGCGGCGCCGATACTGTAGGCAAAGTTGAAAAAACGCTGTCCGCTGTCGCTCTTCAAGAAGCGGCCTGCTTTCTTTTTATATCTCTTGATTTTACCCATTTTTACTTGAACTATGAAAAATTGAGTGTGATGATTTGTTTACTCTCTTTATAATAAAACAGGTCTCTGTTAATCCTTGCAGCAGTTCTTGCGGCGTCCCTTGACAACGCCCACCTTGGAGCGCACGCAGCGGAAACCGATGTAACTCCTCTGCTCGTTCTGGTATTCCCACATGCGCAGGTCGGCGCGGATGTTGTGAACCACATCCTTCCATGAACCGCCGCGAACAATCTTGCGCGACATCTTGTAGGGATCTTCCTGAGCCACATAGTAACGGTACTCGGGGTTGATGTCGTCGGTCATGCGGTCGATGCTCTCGGTGTAGGCGGTGGAGGTCCACTCGCTCACGTTACCTGCCATGTCATACAGGCCGTAGTCATTGGGCTCATAGGTGCCCACGGGCGACGAAATGATGTAACCGTCCTTGACATAGTTACCCTCGTCGGGCTTGAAGTTGGCATAGAAGCAACCCTCGTCAACGGTCAAGGGCAGGTCGCCGTCCCACGGGTACTTGTTCTTGTTCTGGCCGGCACGGGCAGCGAACTCCCACTCGGCCTCGGTGGGCAGGCGGAAGGGCTCGACATAGATGCCCTGGCTGCCCAGCGACTTCTTCAGGAACTCGGTGCGCCAGTGGCAGAAGGCGTTGGCCTGCTCCCAACTAACGCCGACGACGGGATAGTTGTTGTAGTTGCCGTTGGCGAAGTACATGCGCACGTAGGGCTCCTGGTAAGCGTTCTCAAAGTCGTTCACCCAGCAGGTGGTGTCGGGGTAGATATTGACGATATAGGTGTTGACAAAGTCAAAGTCGCTCTGCAAGGGGCGCGTGATGGTCTGACGGATGATGCGGTCGTCGTCATCGATATAGGCGGTGTCCTTGCTGATGGTGGGCGCCGTGTAATCAATCTCGTGATCGGTGTTGTAGTCGCGACGGGTCGGGTCGAAACGGTGCTTGCGCTTGGCGGCCTCGGTCAGGTTATAAACCTCATAGCGATAGTTCATCTTGGAGGCGTCAAGTTCTTTGATTCCGGTGATGGGATTGATGCGGTACACGTAGTTGATGGCACGCTCCTCGTCCTCGCTGGGGTTCTTCCAGGGGATGGGCTTGCTCCAGTCCAGATGCGGGGTGATAGGGTTGCCATCCTTGTCCTCCTCGATCTTGAACTCCTCGTTGCCGCCATAGTTGGGGTCGGCCAAGCGTTCACGGATAATGGAGTCACGCACCCAGTAAACAAACTGCTTGTACTTGGAATTGCTCACTTCCATCTCGTCCATCCAGAAGGCGTCAACCGAGATGCCGTGGGCCGTGGAGTCGATACCCCACACCGAGTCGCGCTCATTGGGACCCTCACGCATCGAGCCGACATCAACGAGGACCATACCATAGGGGGTGGTCTCGTTAAACACAGTGGCGCCGACGCCGGTCACTTCACCGCCGCCGGTGCCCCCCTTGCGAAGGGAACCGCAGGATACGGTCGCCAAGGCGACTAACAATATCAAAACTAGTTTCTTCATATTCTTACATTAAGCGTACGCTTTTTTGTTTGTTCTTGTTCTTCTCGCGATTCTCGAGCTTCACGTTATAGGTGATGAACACCTCGTGGCTGCCGAACGTCGCCTTGCTGATGGCCGAAACGGGGTAATCATAGGCATAGCCGATATAGGCATCCTTGAGATTAACGCCGATAAATGCGGTAACAGCATCTTTCCAGCGATAACCGGCGCCGATGTTGAGCGTGCGGTTATAACGCAGGACTGTTGCCACCTGAGCCGTCCACATGTTGTTGTAGGCGGCAAAAAGGCCCGAAGGCTGTATTTCAAATAACGTATTATTAATAGGAATATTGCCGCCACCCATAAAATAATAGCCGCGGCCCACCTTGAACTCATAGTAATCGATAGACTCACGAGACACCTTCAACTCGATGCTCGGTGCAGTGACGTGGGTCACCGCAACACCAGCCCAGAACTTGGGATTGGAGAAGAAAACACCCACGTTGGCGTCGAACGACGTGCCCGAGACGTCCTGCTTGGGGATGGCCTCATCGTTGCCCTGGTGCGCGTCGTCCTCGGGCATGATGACCTCCTTGCCGCGGAAGGTCTGGGAGAAGACGCCGGGCTGCACGCCCACGCTCAAGGTGCTCTTGCCGAAACGGCGTTTGTAGGCAATCTGAGCCCCGATGCGGGTGTTGGTGTACAGACCGATGCGCTCAAACTCGGCCTTCACACCGACGCCTAATCGCTGTCCCAGCAGTTTGTAGGGCATGTCGGCCGTGATGTAGAAGTTCATGGGGGCATGCTTGAAGTCCACCCACTGCATGCGGCTGCCCAGGGTCAGGTGGATGGCGTTGTGCTCGCCGGCTGCTGCCGGGTTGTAGTAAGACGGACCCACCCACGCGTGTGACAGGGCAGCATCGGCCTGGGCCATTGCGCCAAGCGCCACGACAGCACTCAGCATCATGGCGACAATCAGGCGTTTTATGTCATGAACGTATTCCGTCATTATTCTCTCATTCAAAGTAGAAGGTGACCACCACCATGTCATTCTTGATCTTGTTCACGCTCTGGGTGAATCGTGACGTGTAGGGGTCGTCGGCCAAATCGGGTCGGTTGCGGTCGATGATGTTCTTCAGGCCGAAACAGAATTTCACCTCGGGACAAAGTTTGAAGAACGGCATGTAGAAATCACATCCCATGCCGACGGTCAACATCACGTCACCGTCCTTGAGCCTGAACTGCTCGCCGCGGTCCTTGGCCAAGTCCTGGGTGTACATGGCACCTGCCGTGAAGTAGGGTCGCATGTTGTGATACCGCTTGGCGCTCATCTTCAAGTCGATGGGCACCACGATATAGGTAGACTTGATATTTTGGCTCTGCTTGTAGTGAGACTGCTCCACCCACTCGGGATTGCCCTTGTGGTTGAGGAAACGCACCACCTTGTTACCGAAATACAGGCCCGGAGAAAGCCTCAAGTTGAAATGTTCCGAGATGCGATAATCGGCCATTACGTTCACACAGAAACCCGGCGAGTGAGCCGACACGTCAGCGTACCACTCCTCACCGTCATCGGTGATCAAGCCGTTGTTGGTAATGGCCAGATTCTGGAAATTCATGCCCACCGAGAAACCGAGATGCCACTTCTTGGTGTCGGCGTAGGGGCGGTTCAGAATCATGTCATTGTCCTGGGCATGCGCCAGCGCGCATCCCACGAGCAACAGCATCATCACAGCAATATGTCTCAGCTTAGTCAGGTCCATTTAACCTTTATAACGCAAAAAAATCTGCCTTATTGCTTAAAATGCAAAAAAGTGTTTCTTCTACCGATGTTTTAGCCTGTTCGGCCAGGGCATCAGCCCGATTTTTTACCACATTTACCCACCCCGGCAGCGCTCAGAGCGGCATGCTGTTTGGTGATGTGAGGGGAATTGTGTACCTTTGCCGCATCAAAACAATAAAAATAAGGAGATATACCTATGTCACTACAATGTGGAATCGTGGGGCTGCCCAACGTGGGCAAGTCAACCCTGTTTAACTGCCTGTCGAATGCCAAGGCGCAATCGGCTAACTTTCCTTTCTGCACCATCGAACCTAACGTGGGTGTCATCACCGTGCCCGACGAGCGACTCAACGAACTCGCCAAACTGGTGAACCCGGCGCGCATCGTGCCCACCACCGTCGAGATTGTCGATATCGCGGGACTCGTCAAGGGCGCCAGCCGCGGCGAGGGCCTGGGCAACAAGTTCCTGGGCAACATCCGTGAGACCGATGCCATCATCCATGTGCTGCGCTGCTTCGACGACGACAACGTGACCCACGTGGACGGCACAGTGGACCCCGTCCGGGACAAGGAAGTGATTGACCTGGAACTGCAGCTGCGCGACCTGGAGACCATCGAGAGCCGCATCAACCGCGTCCAGAAACAGGCCCAGACCGGCGGAGACCGCGAGGCCAAGGCACAATATGAGGTGCTCAAGCGCTACAAGGAGGCCCTGGAGCAGGGTCGCAGCGCGCGCACCGTGGAACTGGTGAACAAGGACGAGGAGAAAATCGCCCATGAACTGTTCCTGCTGACCAACAAGCCGGTGCTGTACGTGTGCAACGTGGACGACAAGAGTGCCGTGAACGGCAACGCCTATGTCGACGCCGTGCGCGAGGCAGTGAAGGACGAGAACGCCCAAATCCTGGTTGTCGCCGCCCAGACCGAGAGCGAGATCGCCGAACTCGAGGACTATGAGGAGCGCCAGATGTTCCTTGCCGAAATCGGCCTGGAAGAGAGCGGTGTGAACCGCATCATCAAGTCGGCCTACGCGCTGCTGAACCTCGAGACCTTCCTCACCGCCGGTCCCAAGGAGGTGAGGGCATGGACCTTCATCCGCGGCAGCAAGGCCCCGCAGTGTGCCGGCGTCATCCACAGCGACTTTGAACGCGGCTTCATCCGCGCCGAGATCATCAAGTATGACGATTACATCCACTATGGCAGCGAGGCGGCGGTCAAGGAAGCCGGCAAACTGCACATCGAGGGCAAGGAGTATGTCATGCAGGATGGCGACATCGTCGTGTTCCGGTTTAATGTGTGATTTTTAGACTTTAGACCTTAGACTTTAGACTTCAGACCTTAGACTTCAGACTTTAGACCATCGCAATTTCAACTGAAAATGACAATGAAACAGTTCACATTATATCTCTTACTGGCTGTCACCTGTCTGTCGCTGGGTGCCACCACGCCGCGCAAGCAGGTCATCAACAACTTTGACCGTTCGGCCAGCAACCACTACGCCTACCCCTACGGCACCGACCTGAAAGTGCCGACGCTCACTGCCGCTCCCGCAGGCTATGAGCCGTTCTATATCGACCACTACGGTCGGCACGGCAGCCGCTGGCTGACCAACGGCAAGTATTATGAGCGCCCCTGCAAACAGTTGAAGAAGGCCCAAGAAGCCGGGATGCTCAACGTGCAGGGCGAACTGTTGCTCCGTCAACTGACGACCGTCTACGAGAACTCAAAGAACCGTGCCGGAGACCTGAGCGACGAGGGTGCCATACAACACCAGGAAATCGCCCAGCGCATGTTCAACAATTTCCCCGAGGTGTTCGCTGGCAACGCTCGCATCGATGCCCGCTCCACGGTCATCATCCGCTGCATCCTGTCGATGCAGAACGAGACGATGCGTCTGCGCTCCCTGAATCCGCAACTGCGCATCACCACCGACGCCAGTTACCACGACATGTACTACATGGGTTGGGGCTATGGTGAGGACACGTTGGCCAATGACCTGCGCAAGAGCGTGGACCCCATTTCAGACGGCATGTACCAGAAACACCTGCATCCCGAGCGTTTCATCGCTCAACTGGTGAACGATACGGCATGGGCCGCCGCCAACCTCGACGAGCGCCAACTGATGCGCGATGTGTTTGACATCGCCGGTTCGCTGCAGGGACATCAGTTCTTTGATGACATCAACCTGTACCATTATTTCAATAACGATGAGATTTTTGAACTGTGGCGACTGAAGAACATCTACTGGTACATCCACTGGGCCAATGCGCCGCAGAACGGCAACCGCATGCCCTTTATCGAACGTGCCCTGTTGCGCGACATGATCGAAAAAGCCGACAACGCCGTTGCCACCGGCGAACGTGGCGCATCGCTGCGCTTCGGCCACGAGACATGCGTGCTGCCGCTGGCCTGCCTGATGGAATTGGACAGCGTGAACTACAGTTGTGACAACCTCGATGAGTTACACGAGCACTGGCAGGACTACAACACAATTCCCAAGGCCTGCAACATCCAGATGATCTTCTACCGCCCCGTCGGCACAATGGGCAACCGTCCCGACGACATCCTGGTGAAGGTGCTGCTCAACGAGCATGAGGCCACCCTGCCTGTCAACGCGGTTCAAGGTCCGTATTACCACTGGAAAGACCTCAAGCAATACTACGAGAAAAAACTCAAGACCGTCATTGATTGGGGAGTTTAAAAAAAGTGCCGCGACTGCGGCACTTTTTTTGATGAGTGAGTAGAGATTATTGATTGGAAAGGGCGGACCGGTAGATGGCCTGATAGCGCTGGGCGGCGACCGATTCGCTATAGTTGGCGAGCGCCGTCTCGCGGGCTTGGCGGCCGAGTTCGCTGTTGCGGGCATCGGCCAGGCACCAGGCGATGCCCTGGGCAAAATCGATACTGTCGCAATAATCTGCCACATAGCCGTCCTGCTTGTGGCTGATCATCTCAGGGATGCCACCAATGTTAAAGCCCACACAGGGCACACCGCATGCCATCGCCTCGACAATGGTGTTGGGCAGGTTATCCTGCAACGAGGGTGTGACGAACAGATCGGCAGCATTATACAATTGGGCGATTTCGGCCTCATTGCTCAAGTAGTCGACCGTATAAACTGGTAGCGGCAGGGCCTCTTTGACGCTCTGGGCATCGCCACCGAGCACGATAACGCCGAGATGGCCGGGCAAGGTGGGATGGTGCTTGCTGATGTGCTCACACGCCTCGACCAGAAAGTCAAACCCCTTGCGCGGGTCGGTGATGCGTTGGGCGCCAAACAGCAGGAGCCGCATGTCTTGAGGCAGGTTGAACTTTTGGCGGGCTGCAGTTTTGTCCAGTGGCTTGAAGACATCGGTATCAATGGCGTTGGGGATGTTGGTGACCTGATGGCCCCGGGTGAGGGCTCCCTGGCGTGCCATGTCGGCCATCCAGCGACTGCAGCCGACGAAGGTGAGATTGTGCCCCTCATACATCGCCCGCTTGCGGTCGAACACACGTCGTGCCAAGTCCATGCATGAGCCTTTGAGCATCGGGCATTTCCCGCACTGTGATTGGTATCTGTCACAGCCGGCCGAATAATGGCAAATGCCCGTGAAATACCACTGGTCGTGCATCGTCATCACGACGGGTTTGCCTGATGCCATGATACGCTCCAGGTTGCGCAACGAGAGGAAACCTTGATTGACCCAATGGAGGTGGATGACGTCGGCCCAGTTGAAGGCTTCCAAGGCGGTGATATCGGAGCCAGCATTGGCGATATCGACCTGGAAGATGCCTTTCTTGCTGAGCCCATTGTTCAGCCAGATGACCCCACGCTCCCACAGGAAGTTGGCCTTGAGGCGCCACGATTGAGGAACATTCACCACATCGGGGGCGTCGGTCTTGCGGTCACGCACAAGCATCCGGGCCTCTACCCCGTTGCGGTTCAAGGCTTGGAGCAACCGGTTAGCGGCAATCGCCGCTCCACCCGTCCTTTCGGCAGTATTGACTATCAGTACACGCATAGCGAGGGTTATAATTCTAAATCCACCTTTTGTCCCGCCTGTTTCACGATTCTGGCGGGATTGCCCACCACCGTGCAGTCCGAGGGGATGTCCTTGTTGACCACCGTGTTGGCACCAATGGTGACGTTATCGCCCACCGTGATGCCGCCAAATATCGTTGCTCCCGTCATGATGCGGACATTGTCACCGATCACTGGTGCGCCGCTCTTGCCATTGCCTAGCGTCACCAGTTGCAGGCAATAGAAGTTGCGACCGATGGAGCGTGCGTTGAGGTAGGTGGCATAGCTGTGCTCAAAATGGGCGCCTTCGCCAATACTCGGGCACCAGATGTGCATTGTCTTCTCGGGCGGCAACAGCCACGAAATGAACACCGACCGGTACTCTCCCATGCGGTAGTAGAACAGGTTGCGGAAAGTTCTTTCCCTGGTGCAGGCCTTGATGAAATTCAGCACCGAGTCGTTGCAGTCCTGAACCTTGAGCAAGTCGTTTCTCAACTTGTCACGATGCATCAGGAACAAGGCAATGTGCGGCAACATCCTTAATGTTGAAGCCGACAATATGATGGTCTGAGTGACGGGATTCATGTGCTATAATTTCTTGAAAGCCAACATTTATTATTACAAAAGTAGTAAAAGTTGACTTGATGTCAGTCACATTGATGTAACTTTTTTTCAGAAAAAAGAGACACTATTGTCCCGAAAAGATCATCAACATCTGCATAATTCAATCTATATGAGTTGAATAACCATTACTGCTATATCATGGGCTTGCCTTTTGCCTCGTAGAGGCAGGTCGGGTCGAAGACTCGACTTTTATGGAAAACACCATGCAAACTCATCGAAGATGGGCGCCGCTTGGTGCCTGCCCTATCAAGTGGAAAGTGCGTCGTAGACGAACTTCCACATCCTCCAAAACCCTGTCGATCAAAAAGTTCCTCTTCGAGGCACTTGCAATGTTCAGCTCATGGACCAAGCTGCGAACCTCTCCGAGGTTCTTGCATGGTCTTCACATTGAAATCG
>JAZQJW010000065.1:0-101962 GCA_045541835.1 Sodaliphilus sp.
ATCACACCAGGGTTGCGGGGGTCGTCCTCACCAATCTTGAAGACCACCTTCATCAGGTCACTGCCGATGTCGGCAATCTTGGTGAAGATACCACCGGCGATACGCAGGGCGCTGGCACCGAGGCTCTCACCAATGGCGAAGCCAATGAGGCATACACCAGCCAGATGCACGGGGACAAAGAGCAGAATGACCAACATGATAATCAGCTCAACGCACACCAACATCACGCCGATGCTCATACCCGCATTCAAGGGGATATTGAGCAGGCGCAGCGGGTCACGACGCAACGAAGCGAAGGCCATGCGCGCGTTGGCATAGGTGTTCATGCGGATACCATAGGCAGCCACGGCATAGGAGCCGAGCATACCGATAACGGTCGATAACAGAATAATGAGTACCTCACCTACCGACATGTGGCTGAGTCCGCCGAAGTAGAAGGCGACAACCACGCCGATGAACAGGAACAGGATGGCCAGGAAACGGCCCTGCTGCTTGAGGTAGGTCGAACAGGTCTTGTAAATCACCTCACCGATCTCGCGCATGGCGGGATGAACGGGCAAACTCTTGGTTTTCATGAAGTGATAGACACCAAAAAGCATTCCCAGCACACACACCAGGAAGCCCCAATGAAGGAAGCTGAGCTCGTGGAGCGAATCTGGCATCACCAGGTCGGCCTCACTGGCGCTCATGCCGAGGCTTGACGCTAACGCAAGCAAGAGAATTAAGGATTTCTTCATAGATGTAATTTAACTTGTATAGTATTTGTTGAATGAATATTTCAGGGTTTTCATGTGGTCTTCAAGAGAGATGCCCCCTTAAAAACGACCGCAAAGATACTACCATTTTTTCTAATAGGTGTAATTTTATTGAGAAATTAACACCCGTAGCGCTAAAAAAATAATATTGGAGTTTTCAAAAGGGCAAAAAAAATGGCAAAAGATTCGGGTTTCATCATTATTTGGTGACAAAATGCCGACTCTTTTGCCAAAACCGTGGCAAATTCCCAAATTACGATTTATAACTTCATAGGGTGTTATTCAAACACATAATTAAGGAAATCGTGCAATGGTTTGAGAGGTTGTAAGTCGCTGGCCACGCGCTCGACCCAATCCTCGCAGTCGAAGTAATCCTCGTCGACGTTCTTGACCAGCAAATACTCCTTCATTTTGAGGTACTGGGCCATCGGGTGCTCCTTGGGGAAGCCCTTGGGCATCGTCTTGAGCGAGCGCGACATCCACTGGTAGCGTGAAGTGATGGCCGGGTTGTTGATGATGGCGAGGAACTCGTCGGCCTCGGCATCAATGAGCAGACGCAGTTGGTCCAGGATGGGCTTCTCGGGCCACCAGATGCCACCGCACAGCATCAGTTCCTCGACACCGAAGTGGACATAATAGCAGGACTGTACCGTGTGGCGCCCACCCAGGCCGATAACTCCCGAGAAGTAATTCTTGTAGGGACGCTTGTCGTGGGAGAAGCGGATGTCACGGTAGATGCGGTACACGCTGTCCTTCACCGACAGTCCGCGGGCTTGCGGGTCAAAGTCGGCAACGAGGCCGATGAGTCGCTCCATATCGTGCTCCCAAGGTGCGCGCAGGGCATCATACCGGTCCTTGTGTGCCTTGAACCACGTGCGGTCATTATTTATAGCCAACTGCCGCAGAAACGCCAAAACTTCAGGAATATTGCTTGCTGATTTCATAGTCTTCTCTTTCTTGTTGTAGTGCAAAGATACTCATTTTGTGCCAAACGGGCAAATAGTCCATATCATAATCCCACATGTTGAGTTTAAATGAAAAACCACTCGATGCAGTATAAAAACTCATCATAAAACGCAATTTGGATAAAAAAGTCATCTTTGCTTGCATGGTTCATTTCAGATTATTACCTTTGTTGGTGCGATTTGAAAATCATACGCACCCCAAACATGTACAATATTTAAAAACTATTATACTAAAAAGACTCATGAAGAGATTACTGTTTTTCCTGACAACCGCCATTGTAGCGATGTCGCTCACGGCCCAGAAACCTGCCTCCCTGGATGACATCAACCAGTTGGTTTCCTGGGACATGGGAGCCATGAGTGTGTACTTTGAAGGGGAAATTGCCGTCATCACAAACGCTGATAACTCTCTAACATTCTGCCTGGAGCATAAAGGGAAGGGCGTTTATCAAGAGATAACAGAGGACGGAGAGGCGATAGGACACGGCGCACGATTCGTTGCCGAGAAAGTGGGTAACGTGACAACACTGACGGCATACAACGGCAAGATGATGCTCTTTTCACTTATCAGTTGCGACGACCTGATGGCATACCGCAACAAGGCTTACCGCCGTATTCTGAAAAGCCGGTTTGAACCAACCGATGAAGGCCCCATCACCATTACAGATGAAACGATGAGTGGTCCTATCCTTCCCGACAGCCCTGACATCACCTACTTCTTCATTGAAGACGGGAAAGGGGACCTGACAGACAAGATGCGCCTCTCGATAGGACGTCTCCATCTGCTTTTCTCCCCGGCAGACAAAGGCCTTAACCTGCACTTTTGCGCCATCAATCCCTTTACAGACGAATTCGAGGTCGACTATGATCGTGAGAGATCTATCATCCTGCGTTACGCCAAAGACCCCGGGTGGCCATGGCTCAGCACAGATGTTCTTGACACAGGTTTCATCATCTATAACTTCGAGAAACCCTACTGGCAAGTCATGCTGAACAAACTGAAAGCCAAAAAGCAGCCCAACGAGGTGGAAAAGTGGAACCGAAGACTGATTGAGAACCTCTTAAAATACAACGACCCCTACACAGGCATCGCGAGCACTGATTATTAAGGAGGGAAGTAGAATCAAAACGAAAAGTTCTCCCCAAGAGGCCATCATTAAGGACTCATAAAGTGCCTTAAAAACAAATCAACCAGAGAAAGCCATGATTGTGATCGTGGCTTTCTCTGTGATTATGGCTTCATGTTTGGAAAGAGCTGGAAGGATACCCCTGACAACAACCTGGTTTCCCCGGCCCTTAACCTGAACGGCTACAGCAAGGTAACCGTCAAGGTTAAGGGCTACTTGCTGATTTCATTGCATTTAAGTCGGTTTTATGGCTAAGAAAGATAATCATTTTCAGTATTTTTCATAGCAAAAATCAATATTACATATTTTTACAAAACCAATTCATTTCATTAAAAAGTGACATAAAAATTTGCACGTTTAATGACAAACCCCTACCTTTGGGGCGTATTCAATTACACACCATTTATCAACTTAACCAAAAATTACATCATTAACCGCTTATGAAAAAATTACTGTTTTTCCTGACCGCCATCATGTTGGCGATGTCTTCGACGGCTGCGCCTGTGGATCAGGCAACAGCCTTGAGAAAGGCACAAAACTTCCTCTCTAATCAACTTTATGCTGGACGATTCATGTCTCCAGGAGCCATCAACCCAGTACTGGTAAAAGTAGAGTTGAGCAACGTGAAAGTCAACCAACCTGTCTATTACATCTACAACACCTCCACCACCTTCATTGTGGTCGCCGGTGATGACCGCGCCGAGGAAATTCTCATGGTCGGCGACCGCCCCTTGAGGGATGTGAACAACATGCCCCCGGGCCTCAAGGACCTGCTCGGGCAGTATAAAGACCAGATCATGTACCTGCAGGAGAATCCCAGGCTGAGACCCAACATGCTGGCGAATCCTTCCCGTAACACTTCACTGCGTGCCGGCACCTACGGTCCGTTGCTGACCTGCAACTGGGACCAGGAGGCACCTTATTACAACCAGTGCAAGTTCGGTAACTACCAGTGTTTGACAGGATGCCCCGCCACGTCGGCCTCGATGGTGTTCTACTATTGGAAATACCCGACCGCAGCGACCCCCGCAGTCCCCGGTTATAAATCCACCATCAGTTACTCAAGTTATGGTTCAACCAGTTATACCCACTCAGCACTGCCCTCGACAACATTTGACTGGGCCAACATGCTGGACAGTTACACTGGCAGTTACACGACCGTCCAGGGTAATGCGGTGGCCACGCTGATGCGCTATGTGGGCCAGGCCGAGCACATGGGCTACGGCACAAGCGCTGCCGGCGGTAGTGGTGTGAGCGTGGACAGCGTCTCCAACATCCGCAACGCGTTCACCTTCTTCGGCTATGATGCCAGCACCACGCGCTTCGTGAAGAAGACCAGTGCCTACAGCGGCGGCACCACGCTGTACAGCGACTCGCAGTGGGCAGCCATGATTCAGGAAGAGATGGCAGCCGGTCGTCCCATCGTCTTCTGCGCCGTCAGCAGCAATGCCGGCGGACACGCCTTCAACGTCGACGGTTACAACAGCAGCACCAACAAGTATCACGTGAACTTCGGTTGGAGTGGTGACGGCAATGCCTGGTGCTCACTGAACTCCTTCGGCTACAGCAGCTATAACTTCAACGTATATCAGCAGATGGTCATCGGTATCCAGCCGCCCGCCAGCAGCTCAACGCCCACGCTGACTGCAACGCCCAGCACACTGTCGTTCAGTGCCACCGCAGGCCAGACCGCTACCAAGACCTTCACTGTCAAGGGCACTAACCTCACCGGTAACGTGACGCTCACCAAGACCGACGCTAATGGCGTATACAGCATTTCGCCCAGCACCATCAGCGCCAGTGCAGCCAACAGCGGCGCCACCGTCACCGTGACCTATAATCCCACGGTAGCAGGTTCCCACTCGGCCACCATCAAGGTATCGAGCAGCGGTGCCTCGGATGTGAACGTCTCACTCTCGGGCACTGCCACGGCAGCAGCCCTGGAGACTTACACTCCCGTGATGAGCTCGGCTAACAGCAGCTACATCACCACCAACAGCTTCCGCGCCAACTGGACCGACCAGACCCC
The DNA here is from genome assembly GCA_045541835.1 of Sodaliphilus sp. GTDB lineage: Bacteria > Bacteroidota > Bacteroidia > Bacteroidales > Muribaculaceae > Sodaliphilus. Next base: position 4,877 of record JAZQJW010000065.1, read on the forward strand.
CAGCGGCAACGTGGCCAGCTACACCCTGCAAGTGACCGAGAAGGGCAGCACTCCCGCAACTTCTCAGCTCGCCAACATCGACCTGAGCGGCGTGACGCAAGTCACCAATTCCGACGGTTACCTCACCGACGTGGCCAGCAGCATAGCCACCTACCTGGGAACAGGCTGGACCGCTTCGACCTACGTATATGCCAACACCGGCATGCTCATCACTGGCGGCAACCTGGTATCTCCCACCTACAACCTGAACGGTTACAGTAAGGTAACTGTCAAGGTAACCGCCTATTCCTACTATTCAAGTTACTATGGCAACGCCACGCTCAGCGTAGGCACCGGCAGCCAGACCAAGACCCAAGCGCTCACCGACAACAGCACCGAATACACCTTCGTGCTGAATTGTTCCTCGAGCGACAAGGTGACCATCGGCTCGACCAGCAACTACATCAGCGTGAGCAAGATTGAGATTTATGCCGGTGACGCATCAATCAACATGTTTACTGCCAGTGAGACCGGCGGCGAGACCTCGCGCACCATTACCGGCATCACCAACAAGTATTACACCGTCAACAACCTGAAGGAGGGTGGCACCTTTGTATATAAGGTGAAGGCCATCTACACCGACGGCACCTCCAGCGCCTGGAGTAACGAACGGGAAGTCACCCTGACCGAGCCCGCCAGTGCAACGCCTACCCTCACCGTGACCCCCACCACGCTGAACATGAGCGCCTACACGGGTGAGACGGCTACCGCCACCTTCGAGGTAACCGGTGCCGACCTTACCGGCAACGTGACGCTCACCAAGAGCGGTTCCAGCGTCTTCACCATCTCGCCGACAACCATCACGGCAGCCAATGCCGCTAACGGCGTGAACGTGACCGTCACCTACAAGCCCACCGCAACGGGGACCCAGACGGGCACCATCACTATCGCCAGCTCGGGCGCCGAGAGCAAGACCGTGAGCCTGACGGGTACCGCCACCACCGCACCCATCACGACCTACACGCCAGTGATGCAGGCCGCCAACTCAAGCTACGTCACCAGCTCGGCCTTCCGCGCCGACTGGACCGACCAGACATCGAGTGCCAACGTGGCCAGCTACACCCTGCAAGTGAACGGCCAGGGCGGCTCAACCCCGTCGACCGGCACCACCCTGCTGGGCACCATCGATGGCAGCGGCTACACCGGCAGCTACAAGACCATCACACTGAGTTCGCCTTGGGGCGGCACTAACGTCAAGGGTGGTAACAACGCCGTATACTTCACCAAGAGCGGCAAAATCACCTTCACCATCCCCTCAGGCTACAGCAACGCCACCTTCAGCGTGAAGATCACCACGGTATCGGGCACCTACGGCACGGGTAACGTCACCGTGAAGTCCACCAAGACCACGGCTGTGGGCCACACCTTCTCTAAGGGTGAGACCTACACCTGGATTGTGACCGGCAGCGCCGGCGACGTCATCACGCTGACCACGACCGACAGCAGCTACTCGCCCGACATGTCGCTGATTCAGGTATATGCCGGCAACACCACGCTCAACGCCACCGAGACCGGTGATGCCACCGACCGCACTATCACCGGCATCACCAACAAGTATTACACTGTCAGCAATCTGACCGCTGGCGCCACCTATACTTATAAGGTGAAGGCCATCTACACCGACGGCACTTCCAGCGCATGGAGTAACGAGCAGACCGTCACCCTCAAGGACGAAGAGCCCGCCGCAACGCCGACGCTGACGGTAACTCCCGCCAGCCTGAGCATGACAGCCAACGTGGACGGCACGACAACCGCCACCTTCAAGGTAACGGGTGCCAATCTCACCGGCAACGTGACGCTCACCAAGAGTGGTTCGGACGTCTTCAGCATCTCACCGACGACCATCACGGCAGCCAATGCCGCCAATGGTGTGAACGTGACGGTGACTTACAAGCCCACCGCCTATGGCACTCAGAACGCCAGTGTCACCGTGGCCAGCACAGGTGCTACCAGCAAGACCGTTTCCATCACCGGTAACGCCACCATCGCCAAGGCTACTCCCGTGCTGAATGCCGCCACCAACATCTCCAGCACAGGCTTCACCGCCAACTGGACCCACAACGTATCGGCATCGGCAGTATCCAGCTACACGCTCTACGGAACGCTGACGGCACAGCCTGGTGGTGACGATGAGCCCACTTCTACCCTGCTGGGCAGCCTCGACGGCAGCAACTACACCGGCAGCTACGCCAGCATCACGCTGACCTCGCCGTGGGGCGGTTCCAACGTGAAGGCAGGCAACGGTGCCATCTACACCAAGAACAGTTCTTCGTGGTGGAGCACGAGCTATGGCAGCATCACCTTCACCATCCCGTCGGGCTACAGCAATGCCACCTTCACCATCCAGATTACCACCGCCAACACCAGTTATGGTACCGGTAACATCACGGTGAAGTCGGCCAAGACCTCGGCAGTGGGCCACACCTTCACCAAGGGCGAGACCTACACCTGGACCGTAACCGGCAGCGCTGGTGACAAGATCACCATCTACTCGACCGACAGCAGCTACTCGCCTGATATGGCTCTGATCAACATCTATGCCGGCACGCTGAACCTCAATGCGACAGCCACCGGCGACAACACCGACTTTGTAATCACCGACATCGACGCCGGTTCAACGGGTATCACCCTGAGCAACCTGGTTGAGGGCGGCACCTACTCCTACTACCTTGTTGCCAACTATGTTGACGGCACCACCGCCACCAGCAACACCCAGGAGGTAACGCTTGTCAGCCTGAACATTGACCACAACACCGGCATCACATCACTCATCACCGATGGTGACGAAGTCGAGTCGGTAACCTACGTGAACATGTCGGGTGTTCAGAGCAAGCAACCTTGGGACGGTGTCAACATCGTGGTAACCCGCTACAAGAGCGGCATGGTGAAGAGCAGCAAAGTGCTCTATTAAACCTACCCAAGTTAAATAGCACTTAACATCACTCATTGTGAGGGCGGCGCAGATGCCGCCCTCATTTTTTTCAGAGCAAACGGCCCGATGACGAAATGGGAATGCCCTTGCTTTAGAATGTATTACAGAAAAATTGCATACTCCAACCATTTTTGCTTAATTTGCACACTGTATTACATTAAACTCGATATTAGTCATGAAAAAGGTACTATTTGCACTTATGCTTATGTTCGGGTCCACGCTTGCGACGATGGCCCTAAGTTTTGAAGTCGACGGCATCAAATATGGAGTTACCGGCGATGGAGAGGTAACGGTGTACCGAAACAACTATTCCGGCGACGTGAACATCCCCGAGACGGTTGTTAACGAGGGCCAGACTTATCGGGTCACTGCCATTGCGGACAGAGCCTTTGAGAACTGTTACTCCTTGACCAGTGTATCCATCCCCAACACGGTGAAATCCATCGGCTACGCTACGTTCTTCTGTTGTGAGCAACTGGAGACGGCGACAATCGGTGACGGAGTGACGGAAATCCAAGAAAATACATTCTTCAGGTGCAATAACCTTAAGAATCTGACCATAGGCAAATCAGTCACCACGATCGGCCCGATGGCGTTCTATTACTGCAAGTCATTGCAGCAGTTGACCATTCCTAACTCGGTGGTTACAATCGGCCGAGAGACCTTTGAGGATTGTTCCGGATTAACGAGGGTGACTCTTGGCAATTCGTTGACAACTATTGAATTAGCCGCGTTCTGTGATTGTACGTCGCTGAGCGATGTCAGGTTCTCGAATTCACTTGTTTTTATCGGACCTAATGCATTCCAGAGATGCAACTTCACCAATCTGGTCCTGCCTAATTCCATCCAACGGGTAGAGGACAATGCGTTCTCAGATTGCGCTTCCCTGAAAAGTCTGACCATTCCGGCCGGTATCACCGATATACGGTGCTATGCGTTCTGTGATTGTGTGAATCTGGAGACCATCCGATGCCATGTCATTAATCCCAGTGAGCCCTATTTTGAAACCGATTGTTTCATGGGCGTGCCGACGTCCACCTGTGTAGTCTATGTGCCCCAAGGATCACTCACGGCCTACAGAAATCATCCCATCTGGAGAGAGTTCACCCACATCGTCGAAGTGGGTGGTGAGTTGGCCGGTGACGTGAATGGTGACAGCGAGGTGAACATTGCCGACGTTAATGTCCTCATCGACATTGTGCTGAATGGCACTTCCGGTAATCCCAGAGCCGACGTGAACAGCGACAGTGAGGTGAACATTGCCGACGTCAATGCGTTGATTGACCTCATCCTTAGCGCCAATTAGCCCCACAATTTGCTTGATAAAACCATCACATCATGTCGCACGTCATCATTGCCTGGTGATGCGCGATATTTTTCAATAACAAGTTCTAGAACATTGAGCATTTCTAATTGAGAAAACTCATCATCACAAAAAAATCGCATGATTGCGCACAAAAACCAAGAAAACTTTTGGAGTTTTAAAAGTTTTCTGTAATTTTGCACCGTAAAATTTGAGAACCATTACAACAATATCCAATGGACACTAGAGAAAGGATTGTGCAAGAATGCAGCCAGATGCTGATGAGCGTGGGTCCCGCATCGATGACGATGGACGATGTGGCACGCGCCTGCGGCATCTCTAAGCGCACGCTCTACGAAACCTTCCCTGACAAGCGCACACTCATCGGCGAATGCATCCACCGCGAGCATGAGTCCAAGAACGCGCAGTTGAAAGAGATTTTCAGCACTTCGTCCAACTGTTTTGAGGCGATGTTCAGGGTGTACCAGCGTGCGCGCAAGATGTATGAGGCCACCTCAATGGCGTTTGTCAACGATATCAAGCGCCTGTACCCCGACATCTTTGAGAAACACATGGAGAACGAGAAAAGCGTGATTACCGGCATCGCATCGGTACTGCGCCAGGCCCAAGACGAAGGCCTGGTCATCAAGCGCATCAACCCCGAAATCGCCGCCTATCTGTTCTCGCAATCCATGCGTGCATTGCATGAGAACACCAATGGCGCCAAATACGGTTTCAAACAGGAGGATTTGTTTGACCACGTGTTCGTCAGCTTCTTGCGAGGCGTGGCGACCATCAAGGGCATCGAGATGATTGAGTATCTTGAGAGCCAACAACAGCAACAGGAAAATCAATAAAACTACACAATACAATGTTCAACAAGAAATTTTTCTACATTATTCTATTAATGTTACTGGGAGGTGCAGTGAGTGGCCATGCTCAACTGGCGCTCTCGCTCGACGAGTGCATCCGCATCGCCCTTAACGAGAATCCCACCATCAAGGTGCAAGAGATGGAAATCACCCGCGTGGACTACAGTCACAAGGAGGCGTTGGGTCAACTGTTCCCCTCCATCAATCTGGCGGGTCAGTATCAGCGCAACCTGTCGCTGCAGACGATGTACATGGACACCGAGGCCGGAACCATGGCCATCAAGATGGGTAGCGACAATACCCATGCCGCCGGTTTCCAAGCATCAATTCCGCTGGTGGTGCCCCAACTGTGGAAATCCATCAAACTCTCCGACAACCAGATTCTGCAGAACGTGGAGAAAGCCCGTGCCAACAAGTTGTCGCTGGTCAACCAGGTGGAGAAAACCTACTATGCCCTGATGCTGGCTCAAGACAGCAAGCGCGTCATCGAGGAGAACCACGCCACTGCCAAGTTGAATGCCGACATCTTCCAGAAGAAGTTTGAACTGGGTGCCGCATCAGAGTATGACGTGCTGCGTGCCAACGTCGCCGTTACCAATCTGGAGCCCGCGATTCTCGAAGCCGAGAATTCCATCAATGCCTTGACACTCCAATTGAAGTTGCTCATGGGCATGGACACACGCACCGAAATCGCACCGAGCCAAGACCTGAATGATTTCAAGGGCGATATGTATGCCCGAGCCATCAACAACTCGCTGGGCTCAGACACCACGCTTGCCAACAACACCAGCCTCAAGTCCCTGGACCTGCAGACCGACTACCTGAAGAAGGCGCTCGACGTGCAGAAGATGGCTTGGTACCCCACCCTGACGGGAAGTGCCAGCGTGATGTGGCACTCGATGAATAACGGCAGCCCCTTCAGCGGACTGCGCTGGAGCCGCGCCTCTAACGTGGGCCTGACGCTTGCATTTCCTATCTTCCAGGGCGGCCAGCGCTACTACAAGCAGAAACAAGCCGAGATTGCCGTCGAGGAAATGAAATGGCAACGCGAGAACCTGGAACGGAGTTTGCATGTCCAAGTGGCAACTCAGAACGATATCATCGCCAAGAATCTCAAGCAGATCGAGAGCAACGAGGCTGGCGTGACGATGGCCGAGAAAGCCAACGACATCATGCAGCAGAGTTTCAAGATCGGCGCAGCCTCGTTCATCCAGTTGCGTGACACCGAGGACGCCCTGATGGCGGCCCGCCTCGCCTACTATCAGGCCATCTACAACTACCTGGTAGCCGAGAGCGACCTGGAATATGTGTTGGGTAACACCCACTACGTGAGGTAAATCCGGCGCATTGGTGCAGATAATAACTAAACAACAAAATATCATCAAAGAAATGAAGACAAAGAGACTTTTACCGATCATGATGCTTGCCCTGGCACTGGCATCCTGTTCCAACAAGGACGAAAAGAAGACCGTCGAAGTGAAGGAAGAACTGCCCATCGTCGAGGTAGTGACCATCGGCGAACAAGCAGTCAACCAGACCAGTGAGTACACAGGCACCGTTGAGGCCTTCAAGACCAACAACATCTCGTCGAACAGCGGAGCACGCATCAAGCGCATCCTGGTCGATGTGGGTTCACGCGTGGCAAGGGGCCAGCGACTGGTCATCCTTGACGACGTGAACATCGCCCAGCAGCAGATCGCCCTCGCCAACCTCAAGCGCGAACTCGACCGCGCCCGCGAACTGGTGAAAATCGGTGGCGGCACCCAGCAGACTGTGGACCAGCTGCAGGCACAGTATGACGCCAATGCGCGCGCCATCCGCACGATGCAGGAGAACACCGTGCTCACTTCTCCCGTGAGCGGCGTTGTCACTGCCAAGAACTATGACGCCGGGGACCTGCCCGCAGGGCTTCCCGTGCTGACCATCGAGCAGCAGAACCCGCTCAAGGTCATCGTCAACGTCAACGAGAGTGAGTATCCCAACGTCAAGAAAGGCATGCCCGTGACCGTCAAGTTCGACACCTATGGTGACGAGACCTTCAGCGGCCAGGTGTACCTGATTCATCCCACCATTGACGCCACGAGCCGCACCTTCCAGGTCGAGGTGACCATCACCAACCGCCAGGACAAGGTGCGCACCGGCATGTTTGCCCGCGTGAACTTCAACTATGGCACGACCCACAGCGTCGTCGTTCCTGACCGCGCGGTGCAGAAGCAGGTGGGCTCGGGCGTGCGCTACGTCTGGGTTTACCAGGGTGGAGAAGTCGAGCTGCGTGAAGTCGAGCTGGGTCAGCGCCTGGAAGACCGCTACGAGATCAAGGGCGGCCTGACGCCTGGCAGCCAGGTCGTTATCGCTGGCGCATCACGCCTGACTGATGGAGCAAAAGTTCAACTCAAGAAATAATCGTCTCCAGTCATGAGTCTATATTCCAGTTCAGTAAAACGACCGGTGACCACGACCCTGGTGTTCGTGGCGCTGATTGTGCTGGGTCTGTTCTCGCTCAGGAGCCTGCCTATCGACTTGTTCCCTGATGTGGAGACCAACACTATCATGGTGATGACCAGCTATGCGGGAACCAGCGCGTCGGACATCGAGCAGAACGTGACCCGTCCGCTCGAGAATGCCCTCAACTCGGTGGAGCACCTCAAGCACATCACGTCTAACAGTCGTGAGAACATCTCGATTGTGACCCTCGAGTTTGAATACGGCTACGACATCGATGCGTTGACCAACGACGTGCGCGACAAGCTCGACATGGTGTCGAGCATGCTGCCCGACGATGCCAACACGCCCATCATCTTCAAGTTCAGCAGCGACATGATTCCCATCGTGCTGCTCTCGGTTCAAGCGACCCAGAGTATGCCTGGCCTGTATAAAATCCTTGACGAGAACGTGGCCAACCCCCTGGCACGCGTCGATGGTGTGGGTTCGGTATCCATCGCCGGCGCTCCCAAGCGCGAGGTGCACGTCTATCTCGACCCACTGCGCATGGAGGCCTACAACCTGAGCGTTGAGACCGTAGCCGCCCTTATCGGTGCTGAGAACCGCAACATCCCTGGCGGTACATTCGACATCGGTAACGAGACCTACCCCCTGCGTGTGCAGGGCGAGTTCACCGACCCGCAACAGATGGGTAACATGGTTGTGGGCATGTCACCCTCGGGTGGTGTGGTCCACCTGAGTGACGTGGCACGCATCGACGACTCGCTCGAGGAGCGTGCCCAGGAGAGCTACAGCAACGGCCAGAAGGGTGCGATGATCATCGTTCAGAAGCAGGCAGGCGCCAACTCGGTTCAGATTTCGACCAAGATTGCCCAGGAGCTGCCCAAGATTCAGAAGAACCTGCCCAGCGACGTCAAGTTGGGCTACATCGTGGACACGAGCGACAACATCCGCAACACCATCGGCTCGCTGGTGGAGACTGTGCTGTTCGCCCTCTTGTTCGTGGGAATCGTGGTGTTTGTGTTCCTGGGGCGCTGGCGTGCCACCGTCATCGTGCTGGTGACCATCCCCATCTCGCTGATCGCGTCGTTCATCTACCTGTATGCCACGGGCAACTCGCTGAACATTGTATCACTGTCGGCCTTGTCCATCGCCATCGGTATGGTGGTCGATGACGCCATTGTGGTGCTTGAGAACGTGACGACTCACATCGAGCGCGGCTCGGCACCGATGCAGGCGGCCGTCAACGGCACCAATGAGGTGGCGCTGTCGGTCATGGCCTCGACGTTGACGCTGATTGCCGTGTTCTTCCCGCTGACCCTTGTTAAGGGTATGACCGGTGTGCTGTTCAAGCAGCTGGGCTGGATGGTGACCATCATGATGGTGCTGTCGCTCATCTGTGCACTGATGCTGACGCCGATGCTGTGCAGCCGCCTGTTGCGCCTCAACGTCAAGGACACCACCATCTTCAAGAAGGTTTACGGTCCCATCCTCAAGGTGCTCGACAAGATTGATGACTTCTATGCCAAGGTGCTCGACATCTGTGTGGCCCACCGCTGGATCACCACCGCGACAGCACTGGGCATCTTCATCGGCTCGATGTTCCTGATGAAATTCATCGGTACCGAGTTCTTCCCGACCAACGATAACGGCCGTCTGGGAGTATCGTTAGAGCTGCCCATCGGTTCACGCGTCGATCTGGCCAAGGACGTCAGCGAGCGCCTGTACAAGGAATGGACCCAGAAGTACCCCGAGATCAAGGTGTTCAACTACACCGTGGGCCAGGCAAGCAGCGACAACACGTTTGCCTCGATGCAGAACAACGGCTCTCACATCATCTCGATGAACATCACCCTCACCGATGCCGACAAGCGCGATCGCGGCATCACCGAGATTGCCGGCATGATGCGTGAAGACCTCAAGCAGTATCCCGAGCTCAAGAAAGCCCTCGTCAACGTGGGTGGCTCGCGTGGTGGCGGCATGAGCGGCCAGAGCACACTGAACTACGAGATCTACGGCTACGACTTCACCAAGACCGACAGCGTGGCCCAGCGGCTCAAACGCGTTCTGGAGTCAGTGAAGGGTGCCGCCGACATCAACATCAGCCGCAGTGACTATCAGCCAGAGTACCATGTGGACTTTGACCGTGAGAAGCTCGCGCTCTACGGCCTGAACCTGAGCACAGCGGCCAGCGCCCTGCGCAACCGCATCAACGGCACGACGGCCAGCTACTTCCGTGAGGACGGTATGGAGTACGACATCAAGGTGATGTATGACCCTGAGCACCGCCGCAGCATCAGCGACATCGAGAACATCATGCTCTACAACACGATGGGACAGGGCGTCCGCCTCAAGGAGGTGGGCACTGTTGTCGAGCGATTCTATCCGCCCACGATTGAGCGTAAGGACCGCGAGCGCATCATCACCGTCTCGACTGTCGTTCAAGACCGTCCCATGAGTGAGGTCATCGCCGATGCCCAGCCACTCATCGATAAGATGGAGAAGCCCAGTGACGTGAGTATCCAGCTGAGTGGTAGCTACGAGGACCAGCAGGATTCGTTCGGCGACCTGGCCATCCTGGGTATCCTCATCATCATGCTCGTCTATATGGTGATGGCAGGCCAGTTTGAGTCGTTCACCTATCCCGGCATCATCATGACGTCGATTCTGTTCGCCTTCTCGGGTATCGTGCTCATCCTGTTGATAACGGGCACCAACCTGAACATCATGTCGATGATTGGCGCCATCATGCTGATTGGTATTGTGGTGAAAAACGGTATTGTGCTCATTGACTACATCAACCTGAACCGCGAACGCGGCATGAGCATCCGCCGAGCCGTGATCAACGGTGGCCATTCGCGTCTGCGCCCTGTGCTCATGACCTCGCTGACCACCATCCTGGGTATGGTGCCGATGGCAGTGGGCACCGGTGTGGGTAGTGAGATGTGGCGCCCCATGGGCACCGCTGTGATCGGTGGTCTCGCCATGTCCACAGTAATGACCCTGCTGTTCGTGCCGACGATGTACACCATCTTTGCACTGACGGGTATCCGCCGCACCCGCAAGAAGATGAGTAAAGAGCATATGAAATAATAAGGCCATAGGCTTAATGTAGAAAACAGAAAACTGACAAAATATGAAAGCGATATTCATAGCATTTGACGAGGCCTATTATGACCGTATCGTCGAGAAACTGAATCTGCTCAACTGTCGAGGGTTCACCGGCTGGCGTGAGGTGCAGGGCCGTGGCAGCAAAACGGGCGAGCCCCACTATGCCACCCATGCCTGGCCCTCCATCGCCTCGGCGATTCTCACGGTAGTGGATGATCACCGTGTGGATCCGCTTCTCGATGAGTTGCACCAGATGGACCTGGCGACCCCCAAACTGGGGCTTCGCGCCTTTGTCCTCCCCGTGGAGCGCACCATCTGACAGCACCTGAAAGCTCCTGATTGACAAGGCAACTTGAACAGGGATAACAACTGTTTCTCTATGACGTGATTGTGAAAATAGTTGTTAGAGTTGTTCAAGTTGTCTTTTTTCATCATGTTGATGCAAAAAAATCACTACCTTTGCAGCCGTGAAGAAGATTCTGGTCATATTGACGATGTTGATGGCAGCCATGACGATGAACGTCGTCGTGGCACAGCAGATCAACCCTGGACGCACCAGCGCTAACTCCAAGCCGGGCAAGAGCAAGAAGCAGCGCGTGGAGCCGTCATTCGCTTGGAGGGTGAGCGAGCCGCTGGGCCTGCACTATCCTTCTACCATCGACACAATCCATTTGGACTATCACCGCACGATGGTGCCGTCGATGGTGAGCGACGCTTGGCTGACGACAGGCAACTACGGGGCACCGAGTCAGAATCAGCTTTTCTTTGAACGTCCCTTGACAAGCGAGTTCTTCTTTGAGGACGCCATCGAGGCGTGGATGCACAACACGGGCACGATGCGCTACTACAACACGCGCATCCCCATGACATTGCTCAGCCACTCAACCGGTGGCGACAAGTACAGCAACCTGGACCGCACCAAACTCGAATTCTCGGGCAATGTGAACCGCAAGACACAGGTGGGTGGCGGACTGGACTACATCTACAGCAAGGGCTCCTATGATGCGCAAGCCGACAAGGACTTCACGTGGCGCCTGTTCGGGTCGCACATGGGTGACCGCTACGAGTTGCAGACGTTCTTCAACCACTACAACTACACCACCAAGGAGAGCGGCGGCATCACCGATGACCGCTACATCACCGATCCCGCCGAGGTGCAGGGCGGTGAGACCAAGGTTGACAACAAGAGCATCCCCACCCTGCTGAGTGCTACCCACAACCACTTGGAGGGCAGCCAATTATACCTAAACCAGCGCTACAAGGTGGGTTTCTACCGTTACCGCCGCGACAGCATCACCGACACCATCATCGACCGCACCTATGTGCCGGTGACAAGTTTTATCTGGACCCTTGACTTCAAGCATGCCAAGCACCAGTTCCTGAACAAGTCCTCAATGGAAGACAAGAGTTTCTTTGACCACACTTATCTGGGTCTGGGCGGCACCGACGAGACGACAAGTTTCTGGCGATTGCGCAATACCGTGGGCGTGTCGATGCTCGAGGGTTTTAACAAGTATGCCAAATTCGGTTTCTCGGTCTATGGCACCCACGAAGTGAGACGTTACACCCAGGTTACCGACAGTGTCACGGGAACGACACTGCCCGAGGGGCTGGAACCGGTTCCTGCCATCCTGCCCCACCGCACGACTCAGAATCTGCTGTGGTTGGGAGGCCAGCTCACCAAACAACGCGGCTCGCTACTGCGTTATACCGCCACAGCACAATTCGGCGTGCTGGGCGAGGCGGCAGGTGAGATTGACCTGACGGGTGACGTGACTACCCGTTTCAAGATGCTGGGCGACACGGTGAGCATCAAGGGTTACGGCTATTTCAAGAACCTGGCGGTGCCCTACTTGTTGAAGCACTTCGTCTCCAACCACTTCATTTGGGAGAATGACTTTAACAAGACCAAGCGCGTACGCGTGGGCGGCGAACTGGACATCCCCTTCTCGTGGACCAACGTCAACGTGGGCTACGAGACCCTGACCGACTACATCTACTGGAATGCCGACGGATTGCCCGCCCAGCATGGTGGTGCCATCCACGTGTTAAGCGCACGTTGGCATCAGGGCCTGCATTTCAAGGCATTCAACTGGGATAACAGCGTGACGCTGCAGACGAGCAGCAACGAGCAAGTGCTGCCCTTGCCCAAGTTCGCTATCTACAGCAACCTGTACGCTACCTTCACCATCGCTCGCGTGCTGCATGTGCAGATGGGTGTTGACGGCAACTATTACACCAAGTACTACGCTCCAGTCTACAACCCCGCCACAATGACTTTCCACAGCCAGCAGGAGATGGAATGCGGCAACTTCGCCATCATGAACCTGTATGCCAACTTCAAGATGAAACAGGCGCGCTTCTTCGTCGCCTGGACTCATTTCAACCAGAAAATCAAGAGCGGTGCCGCCTATTTCGCCATGCCGCACTATCCCCTCAACCCCGCCCGCCTGCAGCTTGGCGTCAGTGTCAACTTCGTCAACTAAAAAACTCACACCACGGGGGAGGAATCCCGTCATGGCGTGAGTTATCGAAAAATGAAACAGGTGTAATCTATTAGAGTCTTTCCTTCTCGCTGGCGCCGGCACCGGTGCCTTTGTACTTGTTTTGTGCTGCATTGAACTTGTAGCGCACGGTGAATTCCACCTCACGGACATCACGGTGCTGGGTCTGGCACATCGTTCGCAGCCCGTAGCGAAGTTTGTAATGCTCCTGTGAGTCAAGCAGGTTGTGACCCGTCACCTGGATGGACAGGCGGTCGTTCAGGAAGGTCTTGGTGGCGCCGATGTCGAGCACATAAATAGGTTCGGTCAGGGTGACGTTTTCTATGTCTCCACGGCTGGCGCAATTGAGGTTGACGTTGGCCGTCAACGTGGGCAGAATCTGGAAATTGTTGTTGAACTGCACGTGATAGGCGGGGTTCTTGGGGGAGATGAAGCCGATTGGCGACGGAATCTTGATCCACTCCTTGATGACACCCAAAGTGAGAGATGGTTGATAGAAATCGAAGCGGGGCGAGAAGGTGAGCATCACGCGCATGGCATCCTTGTGGCCCACATTCTCGTTAGTCATCAGGGTGGTGGCCTCGCTGCCGGGTATCTCGTGAGCCACATTGACGATCACGTCACGGTCGTGCTTGTAGGCCAGCATCAGGTTGACCCACTTGTACATCGCCATGAGCGACACCTCGTTGTTGATGGTGGGCTTGAGCAAGGGGTTGCCGCTGTCCCATGTGAAACGGTTGGCATAGGTGACGCTGTTTCGCAGTTGCCAATAGCCTGGACGCTTGATTTTCATCGCATAGTTCAACATCAGTTGCACATTGCCTGCCCGTGCCACCAGGCCCACGCTGGGGAACAGGTGGTGATAGTTGCGGCTCTGCTCGGCCATGTGCACGCCCTGGCTGTAGTAATCGGTGTTGACGTTCTCGTTGCGCAGACCCACCTTCAACTGGCCGAAAGGCAGCGGGTGACCGTACTCGGCAAAGAAGATGTAGTTGTGTTCCTTCTGCTCGGTAAAGGACGTGGGCACGACCTGCTCGGGGTTGATGTAGTCATCGTTGCGGCGCGTGTGGTCATACTCACTGCCCACCTGCAGATTGCCGCCCCACAGGGGCCATGAGAGGACGAGTTTGGCTGCCCACAGCTGGTTGCGAATCACGCTGGTGCTGGTCACCGTGCGGCTTTCCCACTCCTGGCTCACCTCATCGTTAAGTTGGCTCTTGCGTTCCTTGTGGAAGACATAGTCGGTGTTGAAGTCAATCGACGTTTTGCCCACCTTACCATTATAGTAGGCATTGAGGGTGTGGGGCATATTGAACTTGCTGGACATGTGTATACCATTTTCCAGATGGTCATAGAAATCGCCGTTGGCCAGGACGTCGGCGGTGAAGGTGCCGCGGGAGCGGTTCAGGAAAAAAGCCTTGGTGTCATAGCGGAAGCCCATCGAGTGGTTGTCATTGAAGATATAGTTCACGCCCGCCGAGGTGTAAATCGAGTTGTGGTGGGTCTTGATGCCGGAATGCTCATTCATGCGCCATGTGGTGTCGGCCTGCACGTCAAAATTGAAGTCATCATTCTCCAGATACCTGTCATCGTTGTACCACACACTGCCGAACACGTCCAGCCCCTGGTGACGATAGTTCCAGTTCAAGCCCAGCGCCAAGTCGGGACCCTCGCCCAGGTAGTAACTGGCCTGGGTGTTGAAACTGAAGCCCTCACCCTGGGGCCGCTTGGTCTTGATGAGGATGACCGACTCGACCGTCGCGTCATACTTGGCCCCGGGACTGGTAATCAGTTCCACACTCTGGATGTCCTCGCTGCGGATCTGGTCCAGTTCGGTCTGGTTTTGGAGTTTGCGGCCGTTGATGTAGATGAGCGGAGTGCCCTTGCCGAAGACCTCCAGACCATCCTTCTTGCGCTGCACGCCCGGCAGGTTCTCGAGCACGGCCTTGGCGGTGCCCACCTTGCTCAACAGAGTGTTTTCGACGTCGGTCTTGAGACCCTCGGTCGTCAACTTGAAAGCGGGGCGCTGACTCTTGACAACGACCTCGCCCAGCATGGTCGCATCGGGTTCCAATGCAATAATGCCCAAGTCTCCGGCAACGGGTTCCAGCACCCGCGATTTGTAACCCAGATAAGCGATTTTGATGATGGGCCTTGCGGCGTTGCCTGTGAGAGTGAACCGGCCTTCGGTGTCGGTTGTCGTTCCGACGACAAAGGCACTGTCGCTGGCGTTCAACAAGAGTACATTAGCAAAGGGGACGGGTGCTTGTGTTTCGTCGACCACACGACCCGTAAACGTGCCGGCAGTGGCGGTCAGCACCGCCAGCAGGGCCATCATCAGTGTGAAAAAGAATTTTCTCATTTGTCTATAGGTTTTTATTGAGTTATCA
Organism: Sodaliphilus sp.; assembly: GCA_045541835.1. Taxonomy (GTDB): domain Bacteria; phylum Bacteroidota; class Bacteroidia; order Bacteroidales; family Muribaculaceae; genus Sodaliphilus. The sequence continues at coordinate 20,470 of JAZQJW010000065.1, forward strand.
TTTCATAGGCAGCATAGCCACCTTACCGTTTTCCCTATAGACGTTCACCGAGGGGTGAAAAGTTGCAAGACTCAAGAGAAAATTGCACTTTCACCCTTTAGTGTGTTAAAACTGCCGCGGCAGAACCGCGGCAGGGGGAACCGGGCTGCCGGACCGCTGGGGAACTAACATACTGGGGGGGCATAACATTAGGGTTGTGTTTGTTGTTTGAAAAAAAAAGTGTAATTTTGTCGGCGAATAATTAATGACTTCAAATATCATTATCAACCAATAATTAGAAACAAGGATTATGCCTAAACTTTCAGAACGCAGCGTGAAGATGCCGGCATCGCCCATCCGCAAGCTTGCTCCGTTTGCCGCTGACGCTAAAAAACGCGGTATCAAAGTGTATCACCTGAACATCGGTCAGCCCGACCTGCCCACTCCCGAGGAAGGTCTGGAGGCTTTGAAGCATGTTGACCGCAAGGTGCTGGAATACAGCCCCTCACAGGGTTATCCCAGCTACCTGGAGAAGCTGGTAGGTTACTACAAGCGCTATGATATTGACCTGAGTGTGGATGACATCATCGTGACCTGCGGTGGCAGTGAGGCCGTACAGATGGCCTTCATGGTTTGCCTCAACCCTGGTGATGAAGTCATTATTCCCGAGCCCGCCTATGCTAACTACATGGGCTTTGCCTGTGAGACCGGTGCTGTGGTTCGCACCATCACGACTCACATCGAGGATGGTTTCGCCCTGCCTCCCGTCGAGGAGTTTGAGAAGGTCATCAACGAGCACACCCGTGCCATCATGATCTGTAACCCCAACAACCCGACCGGTACCCTTTACAGCCGCGAAGAACTCATGCGCCTGCGTGACCTGGTGAAGAAATATGACCTGTTCCTGTTTGCCGACGAGGTTTACCGCGAGTTCATCTACAGTGACGCTCCCTACACCAGCGCCATGCACCTCGAGGGTATCGAGAACAACGTGATCATGATCGACAGTGTGTCGAAGCGTTACAGCGAGTGCGGTATCCGCATCGGTGCCTTCATCACCCGCAACAAGGAAGTGCGTGCTGCCGCCATGAAGTTGGCTCAGGCCCGTCTGAGTCCTCCCCTGATTGGCCAAATCGTTGCCGAGGCGTCGCTCGAAGCACCTCAGGCCTACCACAAGGCTGTCTATGACGAGTATATCGCTCGCCGCAACTGCCTCGTGGAGGGATTGAACAAGATTCCCGGCGTCTTCACCCCGATGCCCATGGGTGCCTTCTACACCGTTGCTAAGTTGCCGGTGAAGGACATCGATGACTTCTGCCGCTGGTGTCTTGAAGAGTTCAACTATGAGGGCGAGACCGTGATGATGGCTCCTGCCAGCGGTTTCTATGCTACCCCCGGCCTGGGCAAGGACGAGGTGCGCATGGCCTACGTGCTCAAGATTGACGACCTGAAACGTGCCCTCGTGGTGCTCGAGAAAGCCCTCGAGGCCTACAACGCACGATAAGTAGCAATTAACAGTTAACTGTTGACTGTTTGATGATTACTCACCGCCAGCCCTTTTGAGGGTTGGCGGTGATGTTATTGATGAATAAAGGGTATTGCAAGAATGCAGAGAAAAATGTATCTTTGCATTCCGAAAAAAGAATAAAACGATGATGAAGCAACAACAGCCCGCCAAGCGGGGACAAATGATACTCTATCTGATACTGCTCGCTGTAGTGGTGGGTTGCATGGTGGCCTTGAGTTTCTGTGACAAGCCGGACGTTGATGCCCAGTCCAATCCCAGCGGTGGCGACACACTCGACATTGCCATCGAATACTCACCTGTCACCTATTACACCTACAATGACACGCTGGGCGGCTACAACTACGACTTGTTGCGCATGATAGCCGACAGTGTGGGATGCCCCATGAAGTTCCATCCGATAGTGACCCTCGAGAAGGCCCTGTCAGGACTTGAAGACGGGCGATATGACGTGGTGGTGGCACAATTCCCGATGACCGCCGTCGACACGTCCCGATTTGCCTTCACCCAACCCATCTATATTGACCAGCAGGTGCTGGTGCAGCGCCGTGGCAGCCAAGCCATCCACTCCCAACTTGACCTGGCTGGTGACACGGTGTGGGTGGTCAAGGGGTCTCCCATGATTCAGCGCATCGAGAGTTTGAGCCGTGAAATCGGCGACACCATCTACATTCATGTGGATGAACTTTACGGCCCTGAGCAACTGATGATGATGGTCTCTGCCGGCGAAATCAAGTATGCCGTGGTCAACCGTTCCATCGCCCGCGCGATGGCATCCAGCCTGCCCAACCTGGACCGTTCGGTCGCCATCAGCCTGTCGCAGTTCCAGTCGTGGATGGTATCCAAGCACCGCCAGGGCCTGTGCGACAGCCTTGACATGTGGCACAATCAGGTGAAACGCGACACCGCTGCCTATCGGGGTCTGCAACGTCGCTACTTTGGCGGCACCTTCCCCACATTGGCACGATAATTGGATATTATCGGCGGCACCTCAGCCATTGATGCAAGCATCATGGCGTTCGGTTGGCACGATAATTGCAGTGTTGAGGTACATTTTACCCACATCACACAACAAATTAACACCTCTTCATTATGTTCTATAGGAAAAAACAAGAATCTGTCACCAAGGCCTTTGAGCGATTCCTCAAAGACAACAACTGTACCTATACGGTGACCCAGGAGAAAGACTCCACGACCATCCCATTTGAGTTCCAAGCAGCACACTTCATCGCCTCAATCCGCAAGCAAGACGACTGCATTGAGGTGACTTACCCCTCTATGTCCTGCGCTCCTCTGGACCAGCTTCACCTGGTTCGCTCCAAATGCAACGAGCGCAATAACGGCAACATCCTGTTCAAGTACACTTACTCGATTGACCATAAGAGCAACGAAATCAACGTGCACATGTCCTTCTTCAACAACCGTGTCACCAGCGAGAATATGGTCCACCAGTTGAAGGCCGCTTTCCACTTCCAGCGCGAGTGGCAGCGTGACTATGACGAGGCCGCCTCCATCGCCAAGACCAGTGACAGCTATGACATGGAGAGCGAGCTTTACAAGCATGAGCGCGAGATGTTCATGTTGCGGCGCATGGAGCTGAAGCACCAATCCAATGCCAATGCTCGAGCCATCGCCGCCGGCACCCAGCCGCTCACCTTGTGGCAGATGCTCGAGACCGTCGCCCCGATTCCCGAATCCAGGCTGCTGTTCATGACCGTGAACACCATGAACCACCAGCAACTGTTGAAGGACGAGGAGGCCATCCGCAACTTTGACCTGCGCCACGCACTCGTCGAGGGCCAGGGCAAGACTGCGCACCTCACACGCGATTATGCCGTCCTCGACCTGCACTACAAGCAGGGTCATGACGAGAAGCCCATGACGGCCATCATCGCTATCACCGCCGAAGGCGAGGACACCCATTCCATCTACAGCCGCGTGACCGTCACCCTGCCGCCACGCAATGCCAGCCGCATCAACTCGTTGAGCAACGAGATGCGCTTCCCGCTCAGTACCAGCCTGCTCATCGCGCTTGACCGCAGCGACGACAAGCAGCGCCAGCAGGAATTTGAGTACATGTGGACCGATGCCCAACTCAAAGCGAGAAAAGGCGAGGAAGATCTGACCGAAGAGCAGGAGATGCTCAGTCAAGTGATGGCATCGGACGTGGCCTATAACCTGTATTGGGGCCAGCAATACTTCCACAGCGGACGTTACTATGAGGCCATCCTGCACCTGGAGAACATGTTCTACAGTTACCGCGGCAACTTCTTTGAGTTGAACGCCGAGCAGAGGCGCACCGTCATGGAGACCGCCTACAAGTTGGGGTTCTGCTACAACGAACTGGGCCTCTACAAGCAGGCTTTCTACTATCTGGACCTCCTTGCCACCGACGGCAACATCAGGCACACGATGGAACTGGTCAACACCATGGCCAACAGTAAAGACCTGAGGCTATTCAACTACACCGAGGGCGTCATGGAAGAGGTGAAGCGCAACTTTGATCAGGAGGAAGAACTACCCGAGAACATCAGGCAGTTCATCAACTTCCTGCGCCGTCGCCGCGGCTATGCTTACATCGACTTCAACCAACTCGATCAAGCCGAGAAAATCTTCACCCAGATGCTTAACGAGGAGGAGAACGCCGACTATGCCATCAACGAACTGGCCTACATCAAGAAACTGCGCCAGCAACGCGGTGAGCAACCCGATGTTGAGGACATCACCACCGAGGGAAGCGACGACCAATCCAATGCCAAGGGCAGCAATGACCTGCCCTTCTGATACTGTCCCCTAATTCACGCCAACTAACGTTTTTTTAACCATTCCGATAATGAGACAACTTTTAGGCATCATCCTGTTTGTCGCAATCGCTTGTGGCATTAACATCAATGGCGGCAATCTTCACCAAAATGCAGCCACCAGCATTGAGACACCCGTCGACAGTATCGAGGCGGAATATCTATATGATGAATATGAGGAAGAAGATTCGGCCTTTGAATCACTCAACGACATCCGCTTTGCCTCTTTCGAAGAAAATGACTGGCTTGACAACGCTTACATCTGGGCTTTGCGCCAATACCTCGATGACTTCAATGCTGGCAACATCGAGGATGAGTCGCTGGAGCCTTATCGTGCTGCCACGAGAGGCAAATTTGTGATTGCTTCGACCGAGCCGGCCCTCTTGGGCGGCATGTTCATCATGTTCACGTTCATCGACCAGCCTGATGACTTTTTCTCGACCTGGGTATACAGTGACGTGGATGAGGACACCAGACAGGTGAGCAACTACACGGTGAAGGGCATCCTGCATGAAGACTTCAAGTCGGGCATGACCAAAGAAGAGATTCTGCAAATCGTTGAAGAGCATCCCGAACTGAAACTTTTCTAAGCCCCTTTATCAGGCGCTCTTATCGTCTGCCGTGGTTTATTCGACCATGCTCCAAAACTGACATTGGCCGAGCGAGAACAAATCTCGTTCGGCCAATGTCGGTTTTATAACTATTTGTGGTCTATTATTTCTTAGCGTGGAGGGCGGTGCCGAAGTAACGCGGGATGGGTGTCTCGTAGTATAACGCCTCGCCCGTCACCGGATGATGGAATGCCAAGCGGAAGGCATGCAGACACATGCGGTTGCCCGGCTCGTCCTGGTGACCATACTTGCCGTCGCCCACGACGGGATGACCGATGTCGGCCATGTGGACACGAATCTGGTTTTTACGTCCTGTGAGCAAGTGGAGGAACAAGAGTGAGCGTTGCTCGGCTTGCTCCACCAGTTCCCACTCGGTGGCGGCCCACTTGCCGCCGTCATCAACCGGACTGCTCACGACGACCATGCGGTCGGTGTCATGCAGCCAACTCTCTACCCTGCCTGACGGCTCTTCCATGACGCCATCGACCACTGCGACATAGCGGCGGTCGATGATGGTGGCATGCCAGTCGGCCGTCATCTGCTGCTGCACATCGACACTCTTGGCATAGACCATGAGGCCCGACGTGCGCACATCCAAGCGGTGCACCACATGGGCAGTGCAGTGCTGATGCGTCTCGACAAAATGACGGTCCAGCAACGTCTTCATGTTCAAACTTCCGGCACCCACCGGCATCGACAGCACACCCTGTTGCTTATCGACTACCACGATCCAGCGGTCTTCATACACGATTTTGTAGTATGGATTGTTGGCCGATGAGGGGCGTGCATGACGGCGTATCTTCACGATGCAGCCTTCATCAAGCGGATAATCCACATGGGTCTGCACGTGGCCATCCACGGTGACTCCACCGTGAGTGAGGATAGACTTGGCCTTGTTGCGGCTGATGCCGTCAAGACTTTGCATGACAAAGTTGAGCAGTTTGTCGGGCTGTTTCACCTCACGGACGATGGCTTTGTCATCGTTGCGGGGCACTCGGTGGTCGTGGCGACGGGGCATGTTGCAGTCAGGAGTTAGGAGTTAGAAATCTGTTAGTCAAAGATGTGGCGCAGGCGGGAGAAGATGCGGTTCTTGTCGCTATCACTGGGCTTGACATGATCACCGGCATTCTGCAGCATGGTGATGGCCTCTTTCTCCTTATCGTTGAGTTTCTCGGGCATGTAGACCATGACATTGATGAGCAGGTCGCCCGTGCCATAGCGCTCGGGCGAGGGCAAGCCCTTGCCGCGCAGGCGCAGGATGCTGCCGGGTTGTGTACCTGGCTTGATGGTGACACGAGCCTTGCCGTCGACGGTGGGAACCTCCACCTTGCCGCCAAGCACTGCCGTGGGGATGTCAAGCATGAGGTTATAGATGAGGTCGTTGCCGTCACGGGTGAGATGGGCGTCGCGCACCTCCTCAATCACCACGAGCAGGTCTCCGGGCATGCCGCCACCAGGGGCGTCATTGCCTTGACGACCCATGCGCAGGGTCATGCCATCGGCCACACCGGCGGGAATGCTGATGTTCACCACGTCCTCCTTGCGCACAAGCCCCTTGCCGCCGCAATGGGGGCAGGTCTCCTTGATGCGCTTGCCGCTGCCGCCACAGGTGTGGCAGACACTCTGGGACTGCATCGTGCCGAACATGGTGCGCTGCATGCGTACCTCGACACCCGATCCTTGACAGGTGGGGCAAGTCTCCAGCGCGGTGCCATCCTTGGCGCCAGTGCCGTGACAATGGTCACAGGATTTCATACGGGGGATGCGCAGTTTCTTTTCGGCACCCTTGGCCACCTCGCTGAGGGTCATCTTGACACGCACGCGCAGGTCAGTGCCTCGCTTCACGCGCTGAGCCTGACCGCCGCCGCCAAAGATGTCACCGAAACCGCCGAAACCGCCGAAACCGCCGAACAGGTCGCCGAACTGACGCAGGATGTCCTCCATCGACATGCCGCCACCATAACCGCCAGCACCCATCTGCTCGCCGGCAAAACCGAACTGGTCATAGCGGGCGCGCTTATCCGGGTCACTGAGCACATTATAAGCCTCGGCGGCTTCCTTGAATTTCTCCTCGGCAGCCTTCTTCTCGGCATCGCTCTTTCCCTGCTGTTTATCGGGGTGGTACTGGATGGCGAGTTTGCGATAGGCCTTCTTCAGGTCTTCGGCAGTGGCGTTCTTATCGACACCAAGCACCTCGTAGTAATCTCTCTTCTGAGCCATTTTATTCTTTAATAATCGCTAATCTTTAATTTCTCATTCACGCTAAAAGCGTTCCATCAACTGCCGACAACGACCTTGGCAAATCGCAACACCTTGTCGTTGATCATATAACCCTTAATGGCAGTATCAATCACCTTACCCTTCATTGAAGGATCGGGAGCGGGGAACATGGTCACCGCCTCATGCAAGTCGGTATCAAAGTCCTTGCCAGTGGAATCGATGGCCGTGACATGCTGGCTCTCAAGGTATTTCACAAACTTGCTGTAAATCAAGTCCACGCCTTCCTTGAGGCTTTCGATATCACCACCCTTGCTGATGGCATCCAGTGCTCGCTCGAAATCATCGACAACGGGCAAGAGGTCTCGCATGGCACTCTCGGCGCCGTTCTTGATGAGGTCGGCTTTCTCCTTCAGGGTGCGCTTGCGGTAATTGTCAAACTCCGCTAACTTGAACGCGTATTCTTTCTTCTGGTTTTCCAACTGTTCTTTCAACTCAGTTATTTCCTTAGCCAGGTCCTCGTTAACAGTTTCATTATTCTCGTTGGCCTGCTGCTCAACATTCAGCGCCTCCTGGTCCTGAATTTCTTCCTGAGCGGCTTTAGCCTCTTCGTTTTGATTCTTTTTGTTCTTTTTTGACATATCGTTGTTGTGTTGTTGTTCTATTTACTTTACCAATTCATGCAAAAACCAGTCCAAGGCATCCCTGTCACAGATGCAGGACAAAGGTGGCGCAATCGGTAAAAGTGTCAGCCGCGGCTTCTGCCAGTTTGTCACTGTCGAAAATACCGAAAATGGTGGAGCCCGAGCCCGACATGGCCGCATACTGTGCCCCAGCATCAATCAGTCGCGCCTTGATGAGCCACAACTGCGGCAGGGCCGAGAACACGCTGGGTTCAAAATCATTGACCAGCAGACCGTCCCAGGTCTCTACCGGCTGTGAGATTGTCTGCAACAGACTCGTCGTCGCCTCGGCAGGGACGACACGGCTATAGGCGGTGCGAGTATCAACACCGACGGGCGGCTTGACCAGCACCAGTGTCTTGCCGTTGAGTTTCAGTTCGACCGGCGACAGCACGTCGCCGATGCCTGTGGCCATCATGGGGCGATTATAGATGAAAAAGGCGCAGTCGGCACCCAACGATGCCGCCAACTTGGCTAACTCATCATCGCTGATGTTCAAACTGAACATCGTGTTGAGCATCATCAGCGCATGGGCAGCGTCACTGGAGCCACCACCAAGGCCGGCGCCGTCGGGGATGTGCTTGTAGAGATGCATCGCCACGGGCGGCAGGAAGTAACGCTCCTGCAAGAGGCGGTAGGCTTTCATCACCAGATTCTTCTCGGTAGGGCAGTCCACCACGTTACCGTAGCAGGTGAGTGACGTCTCACCGTCGGCAGGAACAATCTCCAGCACGTCGGTGAGCGGTATGGGAAAAAACACGGTCTCGATATTGTGGTAACCGTCAGGGCGGCGTTCCACAATGTTCAGGCCCAAATTGATTTTGGCATTGGGGAAGGTTATCATGTCGTTAAGTTTACAAGATAGGGCTGATCAGACGGACTACCGACTCCAGCGCCTTTTGGGTGACCGGACGCTGTTTCCACTTGCCCAGGCTCACGCGGGATGACTGCTGCAAGTCGGCTTCAAAGATGTCCTTCATCTTAGCATTGAACGATTTACTGTAAATCAGCGCGTTAAATTCAAAATTATGCTCAAAACTGCGGAAGTCAAAGTTGGTGGAACCCGTGGTGACAAACTCGTCATCGACGATAACCACCTTGGCGTGCATCATCCTTGCATCATAGAAGTAGATTTTCATTCCCGACAAGAGGCACTCCTTGATGTAGGACCCTGTGGCCAGACGCAGCATCAGCGAATCGGTCTTGCGAGGAATCATCAAGCGCACGTCGACGCCCGACAGTGCAGCGCTCTGCAGCGCCTTGAGCAACGAGTCGCTGGGCAGGAAATAGGGCGTCTGGATATAGATGCAGCGCTTGGCCAGCGTGATGGCCTTGAAGAACACCAGCGAGATGTTGTTCCAGCGATTGGTGGGACCGCTGCCCACCATCTGAATGAGGTAGTCGACACTGGCGAGCGGCTCGCTATAGTGCATCGTTGGCAGGGTGAGCAACTTGCGCGTGGTGAAATTCCAGTCAATGGCAAATGAATACTCCATCGCCGCCACCGCTTCACCACGGATGCGCAAGTGGGTGTCGCGCCAAGGCTGCCACTTGTTGTCGCCGGTGACGTAGCGGTTGGCGATGTTCATACCGCCCACATACCCAATGCTGCCATCAATGACCACAATCTTGCGGTGATTGCGCCAATTGATTCGGAAAGCGACATTGGTCAACGAGACCTCCAGGAACGGATGCACTTCAACACCAGCAGCACGCATCTTCTTGAGCAGCCGAGAAGGCATATAGATAGAACCCACATAGTCATAGAGCACACGCACCTGAACCCCCTCGCGGGCCTTGCGTATCAGCAGGTCAATCAGTTCGTTCCCCACCTCATCGTCCTCGATGATGAAATATTGCACGTGGATATACTGGCGTGCCTGCTCGATGTCGCGCTTCATCGCCTCAAACTTGTCGAGGCCCTCGGTGAAGGCTTCAATGTCATTACCCTCGAATAAGTGAGGCTCGGTCAACTTATTGATCAGCGAGATGAGCTGACGCGAGGTATCGCTCAAGTCATGGTTCACCTCGACTTTCTCGGAGTAGTCATTCATGCGACGCAGCTCGCGCAGGTCAGAGCGTGATATCAGCCTCATACCTCTCAGGCTGCGCCCGAAGATGAGGTAAATCACAAGTCCCAGCACAGGAAGCAAGATAAGCACGAGCACCCAGGCAATCGACTTGACAGGATTGCGGTTCTCACTCAGCACCACAACAATCACCGCCAACACAGTCAAGACATACAACGTCAAGAGGACGTTGTAAACGATGTCGGCATATGGAAACAACTCAGCGAGAATCATTCACCTCGGTTTTTAAACAATAACGGACGTGACACAGTCACGCCCATTTCATGATTTTCCAAGCACAAGGAGGCCCTATGCGCTCAAAACTCAACGCACCACCACCTTGCGCGACCACTGGGAACCGCACTTGACGATATAGAAGCCCTTGGGGACGTCCACCGTGACGCGTTGATCGGCGCTCACTCGAACCACCTTAACAAGCTGACCAGTGATGGAATAGACATTGAACGTGGCATCACTATTGCCCGCAGTGAAGACGATACGGCCCTCTGCCCCTTGAACCGTCGGGCCCGTCGTCGTGGACTCGACACGTTGAGGGAAAAAGTTGTCAGGCATTGGGACGGCTTGAGTCATTCCCACTGCCAATAAGCAGACAACTATGTAAAGTACTCGTTTCATTTCACGTCTTCGCTATTATTCAATCTGCAAAGGTACCACTTTCTGCCGAAACATCAAATAATTTGCCAGATTTCTGTCTATTAGACTCCCCAAAAACACAAAAGTTACATCCCTTTTAACAGTTTAACATCAATTAAGTGATTGTTACCTGAAGGGAAACGCACGACAAACCACCTTGTGACACACTGCCGCCAAGCCACTTCGGATTCAATCCTTCGGTGGTTTGGCGGCAGTCCAGTTATTCGATATTCCTATAGACGGATGGAGTGAATGAAGCCGAAACGTTACCTACGGATAATCTGGCCAATCTTACTGGTCAACTTTTCACCCAGGATGTTGCGAGCCATCTGCTTGACAGAGCCAGCACTGTCGGCCAGAGCGGTCCTGAGCAACTTGATTGCATCGCTCTCATCATCGGAATCGGTAAACACCTCCAAAATCATGGATTTATCGCCTGCCTGTGGGCTGAAAAAGCGGTCACACACCGCAAGATACTCCTCTTTGCTGCTCGCCGACATATACTCATAGCCTAAATCCTGGGCATAATGCTTGATCAGTTCGGGTGACTTATTGCCAAAGTGACCTGCCGCAGCCATGAACTTGTCGCCATCGGCACCAAATTTTGAGGCCGGGTGGTCGGAATTGTGGAACTCGGTGCCACGTCCATTGTTAATGAGCATGATGCGCACATTCTTTCCCACATGCCTGTTACCCAACACATTGAGGTCATAGAAGAATGCCAAATCACCGACAATGGCAAAATACAGTTTGTCGGGATTGACCAAAGAAGCGCCTATCAGAGTCGAGACATCTCCATCGATGCCGAAACCGCCCACATTGCATGCGGTGTTCACCCCCTTGGGCAAGTCAAAATAGTTCCAGCAACGCAGTGAATTCAAGATACCCACGTGCAGGGTTGAGCCTTCGGGCACCTTTCCGGCACTCTGTTGTGCAATCCAGACATTGGAGAACGGGAACTCGGGCAAGGCTTCCAACGCTTTCTGTTGGAACTGACGGCAAAGGTCCAGATAGCCAGTTTTAGATTCTCCGCCATCGGCATAATGACGGAAGAACGTGACTTCTTCCATCTCAAAGACGTGGGTGAGACGCTTGAACCTGTCCCTCAATTCGCCATCGGGATTAACACGCCATAACTTATCGGCCACTACAGCGTCCATCGAGTAATCACCACTCACCTCCCCGATGTGAATCATCAAGTTGGGGCGAATGGGCTCTTTTCCCCAGTTGAACTGTGACGCCAACAATGCCGGATGAAACTCGTAACGTCCATGATAACCGCTTGTCACGTCACAGAAAACCACCGAATCATGGGCAGCGCAGAAATCATCAACGGCCTGGGTCAATTCCTGGCTGAACGGCTGATGCGCACCCACAAAGATGGCAATCCGACCCTCTTTGGGCAATTCGGGGAAGTTCTCGTGAGGCATGATACGGCGTATCACGCGGGCCTTAGGTAATTCCTGCAATGAGAAGTCCTGATTATAACCGGTCTCGAGATTGATGTGTACCGGACCTCCACCATGACGACGCAGTGCAAGCAACGCCTTGTTGGCCTTGATTTCACAGTCCCAAGCCTCGTCATTGCTGCGCACCATGTTGAGCAGGATGCTCTCCACCACAGTGTCGGCCTGCTGGCATGAACGATCGATGACTTGGGGCACCAGATGCCCCACCCTCATCGGATTCTGAGTTGATGTCACGGCGAGCACCGGCAATTTGCGGTAGTGAGCCTCGGTCAGGCCTGAAATATAGTTGCGTGATGCCGTTGCACCAGTGCAACTCAGCACGACGGGCTCTCCACTCTCGCTGGCGATGCCACAAGCCAGATAGGCCGCAGAGCGCTCATCCACCGATGAAAAGACCTTGAAAAACGGGTCACATTGCACACTGGCCACAAAATTGATGTTCGTTGTGCCAGGTGAGGCAATCACATAACGGATGCCATGGGCTTTGAGTAGTGAGACTAAAATCTGAACATTGCGTTCAGTAGAATAAAACTTATCCATAATCGGTTATTATTTCTTTTCACTTGCTTGAATGGCTACGCCACTGTCGCAAATCATGAATTATCTAAACTCTCAGTAAGTGGTTGAATCCAATGTATCATGCAGCGTCCTTGAACAGACGTGAATTAATGAATGACCAGAGTATCTTTCGCACTTGATCAAGGATGACGGCCACGACAAACAACGCCACTATCAGCAACAACAGTGCACCCGAGAAGTATAACAAGTCGTGTGAGAAAAAGATTCCACGACAAAAGTCACGAATGCACCAAGAATTCACAAGCGTATCGGTGTGAATCAAGTAAACAGCAAAGCTGGAAGCCGCCACAAAATTGACGGCTCTTGACTTGAAATTTAGCTTGGTGAAAAACAGGCAAAAATATATCGACATGATCATCACCAACGGATTGTTATACCAAAACAGCAGGCTGTAATAGCGCCAAATGGCAGGAGCCACATAATAAGATAATACCAGCAAAGTCGGTGTTAATAAAGCAATTAAGAGATAAATTGTGGCATCCCATTTCTTGTCAAGCGTGAAGAACTTGCCCCCATAAACCTTGATATATCTGGCTATCAAATAGATGACCATAAAATGCAGTAACGAATAGCCACCCATGAAATACAAGTAATCATGGGCCCAGCCCAGCAGAATGTCCAGCAGCACAAACAAGCCTACTATTACCATAGCTTGCCGTTTGCCCGCATGCTCAATGAACAAATTCAAGATGGGTGACAGCAAATAAAGAGCAATATAGGCCGTTAAAAACCAGTGGACAAACACATTGAGGTGAGACACGAAACCCTGCAAGCCCTTAGGGGCGCATCCCGCCATGGCACAAATCAGGTAAATCAACAGGTTATAGAAAAGTATCTGGAAGACAAGATTGGCGAAGCCCCTTACTGAAGGCTTGATGGAGAACCATCCCGAAATGAAAACAAAGCAATTGACACAAATGATTGAGATAAATTCCACATAGTACTGGTAGGCTGCACGCACCATGTCGGTAGAGCACATCTTGGCGGAGGGACTTCCCAGAGCCCAGAAGTCGGTATGGGTAAGCACAACAAGCGCCATCGCGATGATGCGCAACATTTCCATGCCGGAATGCCTATTGCTCTTTGCTTTTAAAAGTACCATATAACCCTGTGACTAACTCTCATGATTACCATTTACCTCAACTTCCACTCAACGAGCATCATCGTTTCCACCGGGCATTGATGCTGTTGCCATTGTTGCAAGCAATAATCTGGCCCGAGATAGAGCCCGCAGCGTCCGAGATGAGGAAGGCAGCCAGCTCGGCGACTTCTTCGGGCAGATAAATCCGCCCGATCTGATTGGAAGCACTAATTAAATCGTCATTGGGATCATAACCGGTCATTGCGGTTGCTGTGATTCCCGGAGCAATGGCATTCACTCTGATTTTGTACCTGAGATAGGAATATGCCAGACCTTGGACAAAACTGTTTACCGCAGCCTTGGTGATGCCATAAGGACGAACATCAGCTGTCTCACCGGACTCCGATGAGATGAACAAAACCTGCCCGCCCAAATCATGCTCTCTCAGATAATTGATATAGGCCTGAGTCAAGAAAAAAGGACCTCGCAGATTGGTCGAGATTTGCGCATCAAAGCCCTCGGGTGTCACAGTACGGAAAGTTTCGTGTAGAGAGATGCCCGCGTTATTCACCAGACAATCAACGCCCCCCATGAGTTCTATCGCCTTATTGAGGAAATCAGCAAAAGTCTCGACTTGTGTCACGTCAAGTTTCAATGCATGGCAACCCAACTCTTTTGATATCAAAGCCAATTTCTCCTCATTACGGCCTGAGATGAGCACCTGTGCGCCCTCTGCGACAAAGCGCTTGGCCATGGCCTGCCCTATTCCACCAGTTCCGCCGGTGACAATGATGCGCTTGCCTTTCAGCTTATCGCTGACCGACAAGTAAGAAATATTGGCATAAACTGGCGACTGCCTTAGTAAGTCCTTGATTGTACGAATTATTGACATGATTCTCAGTTAATTAGATACACAAACATATCGTGGCCGTGATGCCATCAATCTTATCAATAAGTGTTAGTGAACATCCCGGAGCCACCCGTAATCATCACCGTATCACCAACTACACTTGTACCGAGGTTGCTCACCAGGAAAACCGCCAAGTTAGCGATTTCTTCAGGAGTCTCGGCACGCTTTAAAGGATTGCTATAGGCCAAATTATCGGTATCCATGAATTTGGAAGCCATGGGCGTTACGGTCACACCGGGAGCCAACCCATTGACAGTAATGCCACTGGGTGCCAGTTTCTCGGCAAAGCCTAATGTCATTCCGTTCATGGCTCTCTTAGATAGCTGATAAGGGCCCCAACCCGGTCTCATCGATGATGAAGAGCTGACATTCAGGATGTGACCTTCAATCTTGTGCTCAAGCATGTGCTTGGCTATCGTCTGTGACATGAAATAGGCAGCCTTGAGGTTGGTGTTAAAGACCATATCGAAATTCTCGGGCGTTTTCTCCAACCAAGCCTCCCTGTCGATAATACCTGCACTGTTCACCAGAATATCTATCTTGCGATCCTTGATGTAATCAGTGACTTTATTAATCAGATCGTGAGTATCGGTCAAATCCAACAGCAAATACTCGCAACCCAATTCCTGGGCAACCTTTTGAGCTTTTTGAGGGTCTCGGCCAACAATCGTGACAGCAGCACCGCAGGCAATCATCTTACGGGCTATTTCCAGGCCAATTCCACTTGTGCCGCCTGTAATAATAGCCTGTTTATTTT
The DNA here is from genome assembly GCA_045541835.1 of Sodaliphilus sp. GTDB lineage: Bacteria > Bacteroidota > Bacteroidia > Bacteroidales > Muribaculaceae > Sodaliphilus. The sequence goes on from JAZQJW010000065.1 coordinate 35,805, forward strand.
CCAATATCTGGCCAAAGCCCACATCGTGAATAATCACAGGTGTCTTCTTGTGCCATTTTGAGTAATAAAAGGCCTTATTACTACCCACAAAATTCGCTATCATCTGTTTTATCATTCCCATATCTAAAACTCTTATTGTCAAGCCTTTGTTTTTGTTCTACTGATGAATCCTTGAATCATGCCATTAATCGCCCGGCGCTCTTCTTGTTTCATGCCAATCCAATAGATGACCAAACCGCTAGAGATGAAACTGACCAGGCAAACGAGGATAAATCTCAAGATGGACGACGGCATCGTCAACATCAGGGCCAACGGAGGGATGACCGCTATAACCAGCACCATCAAACACTTAAGCAGCACGTCTTTGAGATACATCCCCCAGGAGATGTGAATCAAGTCCTTCACCAGATAGAAACGGACAAAGATCAGTCCAAAATAGACGGCGATGAAAATGATATAAGACCATGCAGGCCCACCACCCAGTTCAAACGCAAGCCACGTGAGCGGAAATACCCAAAAACCACAGATTGTCATGATAATCTGGTATTTCTTAATCTTTCCTGTGGCGAACTGAGCTGTTACCAGCGTGTTACCCAGCACTGTGGTAATTGCCGACAAGAAAGTCAGCCTTACAAAGAGAACAGAATATTCAGGCACGGTCCCTAACCAGATTGACAACAATCTTTCGGCCTCAAATCCCAAAGGAATGGCAAACAGTATTGTCAAGAAGAATGAGAACTTTGCCCCTCTGCATACCAACTGATGCATCTGAGGCAGGTTGCCTGCAGCATAAGTCTTAGTAATCTGCGGCTCAAGCGCCGTCATGAAATTAGTCACAAACTTTGTGGATATTGCATTCACCTGACCGGCAATGCCCCTTGCCGCATTCAGCGTTACGCCGAAGAAGATATTAACCAGCAGGTCAATGCCCTGGGTGTTAAAGACCCATGCGCCCTCGCCAAAAAAGTTCCATCCGGCAAAACTCGTCAATTCCTTTAGCATCGGAACATTGAAGACGAACTTGTACCTGCACTCTTCAAACTTCCTGCGGCAATAAATCATATATATCGCCCGTACAATGAGCGACGCGCATACTGCAAGAACGGCATAGGTCTTGAGTTTATCCATTGGCGAGAAATACAATGCGCCAACGACCGAGAGATTCAGAATCGCCTCGAAGATTGTCATATAAGCATAAACCGACATCTTCTCATGCGAAACGATTGCCGCGCTGTAGGGAACATTGACCAGACTTATCATAAAGTTGATAATGCAACTCCACATGACCCAGTTAGCCGCGTCAAGCCTTCCATCAGGAATGTTCATCTTATTGTTCAAGAACCAAAATCCTAATGTGCTGCCAACAAGCAAGATTACCAGAGCAATAAACAACTGAACATTGACCGACGTGGAAAACACCATTTTCAACTTTTCCATATCGCCCCGGCCAAGTTCAAAGGTCAAGTGTCGACTGATGGATTTTGAGAGCGACTTCGTCAAAATGCCCATCATCGAGATCACACCTCCCACAGCACTCCACACACCATAGTCGGCAACACCCAAGGTCTGCAAGATTACCCTGCTCGTGTACAAACTGAGCAAGGTCATGAAAATCATGCGGATATAGAGCACCAGTGTATTTTTAGCAATGCGCTTATTGCTAAAAATCTCATTTTCAGGGGCCCTTTGCTTTTTATCGGGAAACTGATGATTATCAGGGATTTGCTGATCCGTTGATTCTTTATTTATGTTAGAATCGTTGGGCATATAATAGTGATCTCAAATTCTTTATGAAACTATATCGATTATGTGATCGAGAATTCCCTCAGGGTGGAGGCGATGAAGGCTCGCTTGCGGTCGTTGGGGGCGATGGTCCAGGTGTCGACGATGGCCTGGGATTGACGGCGCAGGTCATCATCACCAGTGGCAACGAACATGAACGCCAATTGCCAGGCGCGCTGGGTTTCGCTCTTGATTTTAGGCAGCAGGCGGCGGCAACGGTCGAGCCATCGACGCGCCGACTCCGTGTCCTGAAGGGCGACATAACTCATGAGCATGAGCGTAGCATGCTGACTGGCAATATTGACTGTCGCAGGCGACAGTTGCTCAAAGCGGCCCACAAAGACTGCCATCGCTGCAGCATCGGTGGTGGTGAGGCCTGTGGTGCCGTCGTTGCGGTTGCCGCCCTCGCGCAGGTGTGACAGCGCCTGAAGTGCCCGCGGCAGTTGGGCCTCAAACTTGCGGTAAGGATGCCGGTTGCCCTTGCCGAACTGCAAGATGCGGATGTACTGCGGGCTGATGTCGGGGGTAGCTACCAAGAAGATGTCGCCGATTGTCATCAGCACTTTACCGCCATTGCGTCCCTGGCTGCATTGCAGCGTGCCGCACAAGCCGTCGAATTCACCGCCGACGATCTGCACCTTGTCGCCTTCCTCCAGATCCACCATGTCGATGGGATAGCACGGCAATTCGTTGGCATAGGCGTTAGCGATGGCCTTGAAGATGTCCATTTCACGGTCACTCAAGGTCATGAAGCGCTTGTCTTCAAACTCGCGGTCGGGATGAGGCAAGAGCCACAGCGAGGGTATCATGCTCTTGATCTCAAGGATATGGTTATAGGTGTCGCGCACAAAGATGTAATTGCCCAACAGCTTTTTGCGCCTCATTGCGGGCTTACCGAACAATGACGACTGCTCGACACAGGTGGGCAGGAAATACTCCACAGGGGTGTCGCCTCGGCGTTCCCTCATGGCCGAGACTGCCGCCAGTTGTTTTTCCAGACTATCAATGCTGTCCCTGGCGCTGAGAATATACCATAACACGGCTGTTGTGTCTTCCATCGAGATATTCCCTAAAACAAAGTCGTGACGAGGAGCCTATAACCCCCTATCACTCAGCGATTTAATGTTGTATATATGACAACTTGGGAAAAAATGAGTTCATTTTTTCTGTATTACAATCCTCTGTCCCGCCAATGGCAGGACAGGTCTTATCGCAACAAAGGTAAAAACACTCCATGACATGGCAAAATATTTTAATGAAAATTTTCCCAAGTTGGCTAATTTTTCCCAAGTTCTGTGGGTTTCACTTGCAAAGGGAACACTCCACGGGGGCGGGCGGGGCGAGATGGTATCTCGCAATACCATAACGGCACGGACAGAACGGGGGGGGTACAATACAACAAGAAGCCGCGCCAGAGGTGGCTCTGGCACGGCTTCAATAAAGGTTTTCAATTCAGGCTGGGGTTATCACCACTCGCCAAGCAGTACATAGGAAATCAACGCTGTGGCATCCGAGATGTTGACTACACCATCACCATTGCAATCGCAAGCCTCCAAATTGAGACCTGTATCATCCAAATAAGTCATGTAGTTGATCAAATCGATGACATCAGAGATGTTCACTACGCCATCACCATTGCAGTCGCCCTTCAAGGCATCGCCCTGCTCCTTGAGCACAACTTCCTTGATGTTGCTCCAGCTGCTCTCGGTGCCGTTCACATAGAACGCTTTCACGCGATAGAGGTAAGCCGTGGCGGGTTGGAGTCCGGTTACGGTGTAGAACTTGTCGGGAGTGATGCCCTCAATCAGGTGAATGTCCTCTTCGTCCACCTTGAGCGGTGCCCTGAACATGAAGGGCTCGGGATCCTCAATTTCACCACCGTAAATCTTGATGCACTGGATTTCGGGATAATTACCGCACTTGAACACAATGGGCAGATTCTCGGATACGTCAAACACTAACAGGTAGTTCTTGACCTCCTTGGCCAGCATCAGCGTGCGTGAGTCATCACCAACAGTTACCGTCAAGGTCGTGTTGGAAGACTGAGTGTAGGACATGGCCCTTACAATAACGCTCACCTTATTATAGCCAGCCAAATCACAATTTGCAGTGATGAGAGAGTTGCGGGGCGCCGAAATGAATCCACCATCCAGATAGAACCTTGAGCCCGAGAAGGTCCAGCCCTCAGGCAGGTAGTTGGCTACATCGCCAGAGTGGTCATTGTCGTCATCAGGCACATTGCTCCAGTCGGCCTCGGTGAGGAGGTTTACATCGGGCTTGGGCTTCACCTCAAGGGTGTAACTGGTCACGTTCTCGGCAGGAGTAGCGTCGCTCCAGTCGGCACGGAACGAGGTAGCGGTAATCGATTCCTGATCAACGTCGAGCATCACAGGGCGATACAGTTCATAGACTGAAACACCCGTCAGCGTGATTTCAAAGTCCTCAACACCTGAGGTGCTCACAATCACCTTAGCGGTGTAATTGCCCTCGGCCTTGGGAGCATAGGTCACATTGATGGTTTCGGTCAGCCTGTTGTCGCCATCAGGGGTCAACGAAGTGCGGTCAATGCTGAACACGTCGTTCTCATCAACCAGTTGCAAGGTCACGTTACCCTCCAGGTTGCGGCCGGTGAGCTTGAACTGCGACGAAGCGGTCTGGTTCTTGAAGCATTCCATCGACAGGCTGGTGACATCAGTCTTGAGACGCGGGTTGGTCATCGGCGGCTGGATGCCAATAACCATCTGCTGATACTGGTTGTATCCATCGAAAGAGTTGAGGGCATAGTAGTCGTTGCCTTCTCCACTCCAACCGAAGTTGATATGATATCTGTTGGTGTTGGCATTATAACCATCCACATTGAAGGCATGGCCACCGCCAAACCAACCACTCGAGATTGCACAGAAGACGATGGGACGGCCCTCGGCAAGTTCCTCTTGCATCAAAGCAGCCCACTCAGCATCGGTGTACAGCGTGGTTCCGCCGCTGTAAGCGCTGGTCTTCTTCACCACGCGCACAGTTTCCTCGTCATAACCGAAGAGCTTGAAAGCATTGGCAATCAGGCTCACACTGTCGGCATCGACACCACTACCACCAGCTGAACTGGTACCATAGGCCATGTGCTCGGCCTGACCGATGTAGCGCATCAGCGTGGCAACAGCATTAGCCTGGGTTGAGTTATAACCACTGACGTAATTATCACGCATGTTTTCCCAATCAAAGGTAACAGGAGGCAATGCATCAACGTTCACATAAGTTGATGAATAGTAACCCGTGCTCAATTCGCACCTGAAGGCAGGCACCTCGGGAGTCTCAAAATCAGGATACTTCCAGTAATGGAAGACCATTGCGGCCGAGGTTGCGGGGCAACCCGTCAAGCACTGGTAGCCATTAATCTTGCACTGGTTCCAGTAGGGAGCTTCCTGGTCCCAAAGGGCCGTCAGCAGCGGGGCGACACTCTCGATGCGTGCCGGCGCGTTCAGCGACGGAGCGGGCACCTTAAAGTCCTCATGGGCCTGCAGGAATTCAATCTGCTCCTTCAACATGTCGAACAAAGCCCTCATGTTGCAAGGGATGGTATTGATGTTCAAGGGATAATCGCCATAACCCAGAATCGGTTCTGCGCGGTCATCACCAGCAACCACAACGTATCCATTTTGGGAATTGAAAATATAGAACACGGCACGGTCGCCCAGCGTTGAGTTACGCTCGATGTGAACCAATTTCATTTCTCCAACGATGGGAGCACGCAACATGCCTCTATCGGCATTCTGTTGTACAAACTGCTGTGCTTTGGCCTGGGCAGACGCCAAATCCACAGGTGCTGCCGACAACTGGATAGCAGCAAACAAGACAGTGACTAATAATAAAATTCTTCTCATAAATTATTGGTTATTAAGTGAATATTCTCTTAATTTTTTATTATTGATATCACATCAAACGCAATTGCAAGCAACAACCACGATTTAAAATGCGTGCAAAATTACACCAAATTCAGTAAATCTGCAATTTTCTACAGCTAAAAGATTTTAAAATTTAACCAAAAAATGACACCCACAAAACAGCCCAAATATTCAAAAAGCGAATACCCCCAATGTGCCACTGCACTTCATTTCATAAAACAGTCATCATTGTCAAGAGCCACCCAGCGGATAAAAAATGACTGATTATCCTGAATCATCTGACAACAAGACTTTTCAGGATAATCAGTCGTTAAAAGAAATCGCTCTTTATCAGTTGTTCAGCACAATGCTGATGAGGTCGATTGCATCCGAAATGTTGATGGCGTCGTCGGCGTTGACATCGGCACAAGTGAGGCAGATGTCGCCACTATCGTTGATGATGTAATTAATCAACGTGATGGCATCGCTGATGTTGATGAAGCCGTCATGGTTCACATCACCCACATCATAGGTGTGTTCACCCTCATGCAGGGTCACCATCTCGATGTTGCTCCAATCGCTCTCGGTACCATCTATATAGAGCGCTTTCACCTTGTAGAAGTATACCCCTCCGGCAATGAGGTCACTCACGGTATAGAACTTGTGCGGGGTGATGCCTTCCACGAGACGATAGTTGGCGTCGCCTGTCTCGCTGGCCTTGACCCGGGTGCCTTGAGTGGCATCACCGGCATAAATCTTGATGTTCTGGATCATGGGATAATAGCCTGCCTTGAAGACGATGCGCTCGGTCTGCGCGCAATCAAGGACGATGGCCTTGGTCTCGTAGGCATACATGAAGATGACCTCTTGTGAACCCTTGCTGGTCGACACAGTGAGTTCCGAACCGTCACCGTAGTAACCATAGGCACGGGCAGTGACCTCCACAGTCACCTTGTCATATCCCGTCAAGTTCAGCTCATCGGTAGTGATGGTGCTGTTGCGGCGCAGGGAGATGCAGCCGCCATCGAGGTTGAACTCGGTGCCGTTGAAGGTCCATCCCTCGGGCAGATAGTCGGTGGCATGCGATGCCTGGTTAGAGGGAGCCATCTTAGGCAGATCGCTGAAATCGGCCTCTTCAAGCAGGCTGTAAGCGGGCTTGGCCTGCACCTCGAGGGTGTAACTCGAGACGTTTTCGGCAGGTGTCGGGTCAGTCCAATCGGCACGGAACGAGGTCAAAGTGACCCATGAATCGTTAACAGGTTGCATCTCAAGCGGATAAACCTCCAATGGCGCAGTGCCGTTGATGGTCACTGTCACGGGGTCGCAGCCCTCGCTGACACAGGTGACAGTAGCCATATTGGTACCAACGGCCTTGGGACTGTAGGTCACCGTGACATCTTTCCCCGCCTCGGCCTGCTCGCGTGACAGTGTAGCGGCATCGAGCGCAAACACGCCATCGGCATCATTCAACGTCAGCGACACGTCGCCAGTGAGGTTGGTGCCCTTGAGGCTGATAGTCGTCGTTGCAGTACGGTTGATATAGCACTGCATGTCGACCGTGACAGGATAAACCTGCAAGCGCGGATTCATGTAATCCTCAGGCGGCTGGATGCCGATAACCATCTGCTGTGCAGTACCAAAGGTGTACCCATTGTAGGTGAAGGCATGCATGGCGAAGTGGCCGTTGCCGCGGCCGCTCCATCCCCAGTTAATGTGATAGGTGTCGCTGGCGGCGTCATAGCCATCGACATTGAAGGCATGGCCCGAGCCTGTCGTGTTGTCGTAGGCGCAATAGACGATGGGGCGACCGGCCGTCAGTTCGTTCTGCATGAATTCGGCCCACTGGGCATCGCTGTAATTCTCATAGCCCAGTTCATCGCTCTTGAAGAGCATCTGGGCATTCTGGTCGTACTCAAAGAACTTGACGGCGCGCAAGATGTCATTCAGATAAGCGCCACTGCCACTGACAGTGTAGTCCATTTCCTCAATCTGACCGATATAGCGCATCAGGTGGGCAACGGCAGTGCCCTGTTCAGGCGTGTAGTTTCCCTTAACATAGTCATTCAGCATGTTGTTCCAGTCAAAGACCGTGGGAGGCAATGCCGGCAGCGTCACGTCATAGGAGGGCATCGTGTAGGACGGCACCTCGGTGGTCTGATGTCTGGGGTATTTCCAGTAATGGAAGACCATCGACAACGAGGTGGCGGGACAGCCCGTGTAGCAGGTGTCATTGCCAAACACTGGGCACTCGTTCCAATAAGGGGCATCTTGGCTCCAATTAGCCGTGATCAGGGGATTCACCGACTGTCCAGCCCGTGCAGGGGCTTTCAGCGACAGGTTCTCGACCTGGATGTCGGGGTGTTCCAAAAGGAAGGTCAACTGTCGCTGGTAGAACGAAAGCCAGTACCTCATGTTCTCGGGCAGGCTTTCAAGGTCTTTGATACAGCCGTCGCCATAGGCAAGGATTTCCTGTGCCCGGTCATCACCGGAGACTATGACAAACGCGGCATCGCTGTTAAAGATATACAATGCGGGAGTTGCAGGAGTCGCACTCGGCACGGCCAGGCCCAGGTTGACGTGTCGGGCTGCTGGAGCCAGCATTTTGCCGTCATTGACCCTGGCTGTCATGAAACGTTGCGCCGATGCACGTGCTGCCGACTCATCAACAGGAGCAGCCCACACCTGCATTGCCGCCATCATCAGCGCGGCAATCATCAAAAATTTCTTCATTAACTCAAAAGCTTATTTAATGGTAATTAAAAGTGTTATCGTTTTTAGTAGCGCAAAAATACTATAATCGTCCGAATAAGCAAGCCGACAGGCCTAAAAATCGCCCTCAAAAGATGAAGAAAAGACTCAGGCGCCCATCTTGTATTGTGCCTGAGTCTTTAATCTATCAGTGTGTAAGAATCGTTTACAGCGTGTTCAGAACGGTGGTAATCAACTCTATCGCGTCGGTGATATTGACCTCTTCGTCACCGTTGACATTGGCGCAGATGGTGCAGATGTCGCCACCATCATTGAGGATGTAGCTGATCAACACGATGGCATCCGAGATGTTCACTTCACCGTCATGGTTCACGTCACCCGGCTCATGAGTGTCGGGAGCGGGTCCGTTGTCAACCAAGGTGACCTGCTGAAGATTGCTCCAGTTGCTCTCGGTGCCGTCGGCGTACAGGGCTTTCACCTTGTAGCGGAAAGTGCCACCCGCTAACAGATCTTTCACCGTGTAGAACTTGTTGGTGATACCGGTGATGGTGCGATGTGTGTCATTGCCTTCCTCGGCAGCACGCAACTTGGCCCCTTCCTCCTGGCCGGCATAGAGCTGCATATTCAAGAAGAAGGGATTACCACTCTTGTTGGTGACCGTCACATTATCAACATCGTCACAGTCCAAAACTACCACATGCTGCGTGAATGTCCTGTCCGAGACAGTGATCACCTCCTGGTCAACACTTGTTGAAACCGTGAAACTAGACGAATTATAACCCGTCCTGGCAGTCAATACTACGGTCACCTTCTTCTCATCGGCGAGATTATGGGTTTGCGTCGAGAAGCTAAAGTTACCATTAATCGAGATGCAACCATCCTCGGCCCACAGGTCAGCACCGGCAAAGGACCAGCCAGCAGGGAAATAATTGGCAGCATTAGCGGTTACCGCCGAGAAACTTCCCTCGGACACATTGCTCCAGTCGGCTTCTTCAAGGAGATAGAAACTGGGCTTCAGCTCCACTTCAAGGGTGTAGCTGTCAACATTCTCGGCCGGAGTCTCGTCAGTCCAGTCGGCACGGAACGATGTCAGGGTAATGGCACTTTCGACAGCAGGTTGCATCACGGGGTCGGCGATAGCGATGTCGGCCGAGCCGTTCAGGGTGATTACCTTATCCTCTGCACCGGGGCTGCTCAAGGTCACTGTTGCAGAATGGTTTCCAACGGCATCGGGTTCATAGGTCACGGTAATCCACTTGTAGTAACCGCACTCTTCAGGCGTCAAAGAAGTCGTATTAAGTGCAAACACACCGTCAGGATCATTCAACGTCAGGGTGATGTCATCGTTGAGCAATTTACCCTTGACAGTGAAGGTGGCGGTGACGGGGTTGCCGACACGCGACTGCAGATTCAACTGATCAGGATCAGCAATGATGGTCGGACCCTGAGCAATCGACGGATAGATGTTCTTCACAATGCGCTGGCCCATATGATAGTTTGCACCCTGGTTGGCAAACGCATTCAAGGCAAAATGTCCATTTCCGGTTCCACTCCAGCCCCAGTTGATATGGAACATACCATCCGAAGCCCTGTATCCATCGACATTGAAGGCATGGCCCACATAGTTGTGATTAGCGTTAACGTAATCAAAAGCACAGAACACCAACGGACATCCAGCCTGAAGTTCCTCAAGTATCATGGCCGCCCAATCCTCGTCGTTGATATAGGTCGTCTCCACCCCTGTGTCGAAGTTGATTGTGCTCTTATAGACAGGAACAGCATCCTGATAACCAAAGATGTCACACGCCCTGGCGATGTCATCTTCCCAAGCGTCACTGCCCTCCACGGCATAATTCATCTCCTCGGCCTGACCGATATAACGCATCAACTGGGCCACTGCTGTGGCATTGACCGATTCATACTGGCCATACCTATAAGTGGGAAGCATATTGTTCCAATCAAATGTTATCGAGGGTAATTCCTGAAGCGTGAAACGCCCGTTTCGGGTTGTGTAGCTAGGAACCACAGGCGTGGGGTCAGTGGGGAATTTCCAATGGTAAAATACCTGAGCCAGCGATGTACAGGCACAACCCGTCATCGCATGCGTGCCACCCGCACCAGGGCACAGGTTATAGTAGGGAGAACCTTGGTCCCACATGGCTTCAAGCATCGGTTCAATGTCGACAGCGTCCCTTTTCACGGGTTTGCTGACCTTCAGATCGGGATGCGACACCAGGAAATCCATCTGTCGGCCATAATACTCCAGCCAGAAACGCATGTTCGAGGGCATGCTTTCCAGGTCGTTGATGCAGCCGTCGCCATAGCCGAGAATCTCCTGGGCACGGTCATCGGCAGCAACAATGACAAAAGCGCCATCGCTGTTGAAGATATACAAAGCCGGGGTATTGGATTCGGCAGTAGGCATCGTCACACCCAGCTTGACATTGCGTGCAGCGGGAGCCATAAACTTGCCGTTACTCACTTGGGAAGTCAAGAAACGTTGTGCTTTGGCCTGTGCTGCCGAAACATCAACGGGGGCAGCCCATGACTGCATGGACAACAGTGCCAACAAGGCAAGAAGTAATATTTTTTTCATAACATTTATAGTTTATTCAGGTGATTAATCGTGGTAATACAATAATCGCTCAAGAGGCGAATCAAAAGGTTAAGAAACTACCTGTCTCCTATTCTAAAAAAGGCCCAGGCGCCCATATTGCGCGTCTGAGCCTTCTCTGTTTCAGTTAGTGAACTCGGTTTACAGCGAGTCCAAGATAAAGTTGATGAGGTCAATTGCATCAGTGATGTTGACTTCATTGTCACCATTGAAGTTGGCACAGGTGGTGCAGATGTCACCTTCATCGTTGAGGATGTAGTTGATGAGGGCAATCGCATCAGTGACCGTCACCTCACCGTCATGGTTCACGTCACCATTAATGTGCTCAACAACAGGCGCGCCACCCAAAGTAACCTGCTCGGTATTGCTCCACTCGCTCTCGGTGCCGTCGGTGTAGATAGCCTTAACCCTGTACTGATAGGTACCACCTGCCAAGCCTTCCACGGTGTAGGACTTCACATTGAGATCGGGAATCGTGGTCGTGTGGCCGTTAGCATCGGTCACCTCAAGCGTGTAGCTCTCAATGAGCTCAACGTTGGTGGTGTGACGCCAGTCAGCACGGAACGATGATGCGGTGACAGCTGCCTCATTAGCAGGACGCATCACGGGAGTCACCTTCTGGTTAGTACCGTTGGAGGTGCTGTAGAAGTAGATGTACAGAGGCTCAGCACCCGGGCTGCTCAAGGTGAGGTAAGCATAGTGCATACCTGCATCATCGGTGGGATTATAAGTCACCGTGATAACCTTGTGATTAGCGGCATCAAGCTCGCTCAGGGCGATGGAGTTAACGTCAACGGTGTGATAACCGTTCTCGTCGGTCAGGGTCACCGTGATATCACCGGTCAAGTCAAGACCAATCACATCGATCTTCTTAGTTACACTAGTGCCGAGATTGGTTTCAGGCTGGTTGACAAGAGCGTGGGCAACAATGCGCGGGGGAAGAGCAACACCTTCGGGAGTAGGCTTCACACCGACAAACATCAGTTGGAAGTACTTATACACCGTGATACCGTAGCCGAAAGCATTGAACGCATACCAGCCATTCCTTTCCTCAGACTGGCCGAAGTTCACATGGTAAGTGTCATTGGTGGTGTCATAGCCATCGACATTGAACGCATGACCATAGAAACTGTCACCAGCAGAAGTCGCTGAGTAAGCGCAATACATCAGGGGACGACCCTCGATCAGCTCGGTCTGCATCATGGTTGTCCAGTCATCATCAGAGTAGAGCTCGGTCATTGCCTTGTCATAATCGTTCTTGAGCACATAGTGGGCATCGGCATCATAACCGAAGAGCCTGAGGGCCATCTGCATCTGGTCCTCGTCGGCACCACTCATCTGGGGATTATAGTCCATGAACAATGCCTGGCCGACATAGCGCATCAGTTTGGAAATAGCATCGCGCTCCTGTTCCGACCAATTCTCATTCTTGTAACTATTAAGCATGTGTTCCCAGTCAAAGGTGTAAGGCTGCAAGGCCGGCACATAGACACCCCTCTCACCAGTATAAGCGGGAAGAGCAGGCGAACCTGCGGGATATTTCCAATAGTTCATCACCTGAGCCAAAGATACAGCAGCGCAACCTACCAGGCAAGTGCTACCACCATCCTTCGGGCACAACCTGTTATAAGGCGACCTGCCGTTGTTGGAGCCCTGCTGCCACGTGGTTTGCAGCATCGGTGATACCGACTGGCCAAGGTTGGCGTTGCGAATCTTGATCGTCTGGTTGGGATGAGCCAGGAAGTAATCCATCTCAGCCTTGTACATGTCCAGGAAGAACTTCATGTTCTCAGGGACGTCGTTCAAGTTCTCAATGGAGCCGTCACCATAGGCGAGGACATCGCGGGCACGGTCGTCGCCAGAGACAATAACGTAACCCTTGTCGGTGTTTACAATGAAGTAAGCAGCTTGATTGGATACGGTCGAACTGTTCACCGTGTGGGTAGTTTTTACTACAGGGGCCGAGGCCATGATGCGGCCATTAGTGGCCTGGCTCATCAGGAAACGCTGGGCCTTCTGCTGGGCTGCCGCCAGATCCACATTGGCAGCCGAGAGTTGCAACGAGGTAAGCACGAGCGCTGCCAACAAAAAGATTTTTTTCATAATCATAAAGTTATAGTTAAGTAATTAAAAGTTATATGTCAATTATCTTAGTTAGGTTAATATATATTCATCAAACCAAAAGTCAAATTCAAGAGCTTAGTCCTCAGAACATAAGCCACTCTCATGGAAATCAATATCCTTGACCGTGCAAAAGTAGTGAAAAAAACACCATTATGCAAAATAAATCACTTAAAATCTGACCATCTGCCATGAATGGGATGAAATAGAAACAAAAAAACACCATCACAGCATGCGTAATGGTGTAAATTGCTATTTGGACCGTCAGGTCATTATAATCTGAAGTTGATGGGCATCACCACCCTCACAGGGACGGCATGATTGCCCACTTTACCCACACTCCAACGGGGCATCTTGCCGATGACACGCACTGCTTCGCGGTTCAAACTCTCGTCGCGTGCACCGCGAACGACACGCACATCGGTCACCCGGCCATCGGTGCCCACAATGAAACTGCAGAGCACTCGGCCCTCGATGCGATGTTGATAAGCATGATAGGGATATTCGCGCGTCCTGTTGATAAAGTTAATCAAGCCACGCTCGCCACCAGGGAATTGAGGTTGTATGTCCACGTAGTCAAATTCATAGACCTCGGTATAGGACTGCTTGGACATGGGATTGACAGTCGTGACATGACGCACCTGTGCCGCCAAAGGCAACACAGCAACCAAAGCCAACAATGTCAATAATCCAAAGCGTAATTGTTTGAGCATAGGCTTTTTAATTAGAGATTAACGTGTGAATTCCTGGTTGATTTCAACCATTCACTCGGCAAATATATAGTTACAATTGCAAACCTCAAAACGATTTAATTTATTTTTGTAAACAATTAGCATTGTTTCAGTCTTTTTGACTAAAACAGGCACAATTCAAAAAAAATGTAAATATTTTCAATTATGGTTCAGGCACTTAGAATTCGGGTGGGCAATCCAGGGTCACCACTTCTCCGGTGAACGGATGGCTGAAAGTGATGGACTGAGCATGCAACATGAGGCGGCTCGCAACCTTGCCATAGAGCCGATCGCCCACGATGGGGCAGTTCAGACCCATGGGATGGGAGGCATGGACACGCAGCTGGTGGGTGCGGCCTGTCATGGGCTCAAACGTCACCCGAGTCACGCTGTCACGGCGTTCCAGCACACGATAGCGGGTCACGGCGGGCTTGCCATGCTCGAAGTCCACGCGCTGACGCGGACGGTCGTCGACATCGGGTCGCAGTGGCAGGTTGATAACACCCTCATCGTCAGGTACAATGCCGTCAAGCAAGGCTATGTAGCGTTTCCTGATGGTGTGGTTCTCGAATTGTTGCTGCAATGCCTTGTGGCTCGCCTTGTCCTTGGCAAAGATGACGAGCCCCGACGTCTCTTGGTCCAAGCGGTGCACCACGATGGGTCCATGGGCCTCGGGATGAGTCTCTTGGTAACGCGTCAGCAGGCTGTCCTCCAACAATTTGCCAGGCACCGTGAGCATTCCTGAAGGCTTGTTGAGGACCGTGAGCCATCGGTCATCATGGACAATGTCGAGCGCCAGGCCCTCCATCGGTTGACCTAAGGTATTCTCCTCCACGTCAAGACCCTGGAGCATGAATTCCAGGATGGGCTTGCACTTGCTGCGGCAGGCAGGATAATAATGGCCGTGATGCCTGACCTCGCCCACGGGCGACGCTCCCCACCAGAACTCGGCCATGCACACGGGATGAAGACCGTGGTTGAAGGCATAGTTGAGCAACCGCGGGGCACAACACTCCCCTGCCCCAGCCGGCGGCAGTGTGCCCAGCGGCTTGAACACCTCGACCAGGTCGCGACGCTCGCCACGGGCATTGCTCACGACAAAGAGCCTGAAAATCCTCTCCTGCAGCGAAATGCTCATAGCCTTGCGACGTTCCTTCAGCAGGTCGATAGCGCGACGATAAGCGGCGATTTCATCAGCAATGGCCTGGAGCAAGGCATCGTGGCGGTGACGGATGCGTTTCAGTTCAGCCTTCTCATAGCGGCTCTGGTTCAAGAGGGCGTCCTCTTCGGCAGCAGTAAGCGGTCCCGCGTTGCGACGCTCGTCACGCTGGCGTTTATGGCTGGCCATGAGAGATTTGAAAGCGTTGATTTCGTCGGTCATCTGTTGTCTTGCCGCTGCTTCGCGCTGCATCATCCCGGCCAATTCAGGAGCATGCTCCATGCGTTCAACCTCGTGATTGATGGCGGTGATCCGGGTCTCGCCCCGCTTGAACTCGCCCTGAGGGTCCAGCAGGTCATAAACCGGCGGCACGAAGTAGTCATGCCTGACGCGACCTGACAGATTGCCAGAGAAAGCGGCGAGAAAGCCCAACCGCCCCTGTCCGTCCCGTGCCACAAGCACGCCCAGCATCTTGCCAGCCTCCATCTCATCGGCCCAATCATCACGAGCGGCGACATAGCGCTGCACCCGCTCGGCCGCCATCAGCGCCAGTGGATGCGGCTCATAGCAGAACGGGCAGGTGAATTGACGCGGCAAGGTCACATCAGCCGCTTCTTCGCCCAACAGATGGAATTTGTCATTCATCACCACAAAATTACATCTTTTTTCAGCCATAATGGCCATTAGACAGGAGAAATGCAGTATATTTGCACATTAGAATCAATCTAATTGCAAGTCATTATGAATTTACCACCGGACCCTTTCATGAAGTCACAGTACATCAACATGATGCTCAAGGCCAACAATATGGACCTTGAGACATTGTGCGCCAGCGCTGGCATCAACATGATTTCACTGCTCACCGAACTGGGCAGAGCCGGTATCTCATATGATCCCATCCAACGACAGTTCAACACTTAAGCATACTACAATGAAATTCATCTCGTGGAACGTGAACGGCTTGAGGGCCGTGGTGGGCAAGGGCTTTGGAGACATCTTCAAGGAACTGGATGCCGATTTCTTCTGCCTGCAGGAGACCAAGATGCAAGAGGGACAACTGGACCTTGAATTTGAAGGCTACCACTCCTACTGGAACTATGCCGAGAAGAAAGGCTACTCGGGAACGGCTATCTTCAGCCGCCACGAGCCGTTGAGCGTCACGCGCGGCATCGGCATCGAGGAGCATGACCACGAGGGTCGCGTCATCACGCTGGAGATGCCCGATTTCTACCTCGTGACCTGCTACACGCCCAACAGCCAGGACGGCCTGCGCCGCCTCGATTACCGTATGACATGGGAAGACGCCTTCCGCGACTATCTGCTGGCGCTGGATAAGAAGAAGCCCGTCATCGTGTGCGGAGACCTCAACGTGGCCCATCAGGAGATTGACCTGAAGAATCCCAAGACCAACCGCAAGAATGCCGGCTTCACCGACGAGGAACGCGAGAAGATGACCACGCTGCTCGGCTCGGGTTTCACCGACACCTGGCGCTTCTTCAACCCCGATGTGACCGATGTGTACTCGTGGTGGAGCTACCGTTTCAGGGCTCGCGAGAAGAACGCGGGTTGGCGCATCGACTATTTCCTGGTGAGTGACCGCTTGAAAGACCGACTGACCGACGCCAAAATCCACACCGGCATCTTCGGCAGCGACCACTGCCCCGTTGAAGTGGACGTCGATTTCTGACTCAAGTTACTTGAGGATTAGTGATTAGTGATTAGAGAGAAACGATACAGTAAATCCAAGATATGGCACAGATTGAACAGAAAAAATATGACCTTGACCGCGTGGTCAGGCTGGTGTTGACCGTCATCAGCGTGGGAATCGGCGTGTGGCTCATCAACTACTTGAGCCCGGTGCTCATGCCGTTTGTCGTGGGATTTATCCTCGCCTATATCATCGAGCCGTTGGTCGAGTGGCTGCAACGCAAGGCGCGTATCAAGGCACGCGGCGTTGCCGTGGTGCTGGCCCTGATTATCGTCATCGCGGTGATTGTGGGCCTGCTTTGGCTGGTTATCCCCTATCTGATTGCCGAGTTTGGCACGATGTCCAAGCAGTTGGCGGCTTATGCCCGTTCCTCGCTCAACGTGCCCTATATCCCTGCCGAGGTCAATGACTTCATCCAGCGCTATATCGACGTGGAGAAACTCAACGAGATCTTCTCCAAGCAACAATGGATGGACATCATCAACAAGGCGGCATCGGGAGCCTGGTCGGTGGTGGGTGGCACCATGAGTGTCATCTTCAGCATCGTGTCATGGTTCATCGTGCTGCTGTACATGTTCTTCATCCTGCTGGATTTCAATAAGTTGTCACGGGCTTTCAAGGCAGCCATTCCCTCCAAGTACCGTCGCATGGCATTGCGCATCTTCGGCGATGTTGCCGACACGATGAGCCGCTACTTCCGCGGTCAGGCTGCCGTTTCGTTCTTCGTGGGCGTTATTTTCGCCATCGAGTTCTACATCATCGGCCTGCCGATGGCGATTGCCTTCGGCATGTTTGTGGGATTGCTCAACATGGTGCCTTATCTGCAACTCATCTCCATCCCCATCGCCGCCTTCCTGTGTCTAGTAGCCACAGCAGCAACGGGCGGCAGTTTCTGGGTGATGTTCGGCTGGATCATCCTGGCCTATATTATCTGCCAGATCATCCAGGACATGGTACTCATCCCCACCATCATGAAGAGCCAGATGGGCTTGAATCCTGCCATCATCTTCCTCTCACTGTCGTTGTGGGTCTATGTGATGGGCTTTATCGGCCTGATTATCGGCCTGCCGCTAACGACGCTCATCATCTCCTACTACTGTGAGTTCGTGCTGCATCAGCCCAATCCGTTGCACAAGTCGGCCAAGAAGAAAAAGGACAACAATAAAGCGCCTCTCGCCCTGACCTCTTCGTTCCTGAGCCAGTACGGCAACAGGAAGGAATGAGGAATGAGGAATGAGGAATGAGAAATGAGGAATGAGGAATGAGGAATTGGCATCCGCTTTCTTTTGACTGACATCTACTATTTGAAGTCTGAGGTATAGACTCATCATGTCCAAGACGTTGATTGTCATCACGGGACCCACGGGGGTGGGCAAGACCGCGGCAGCCATCAGGCTGGCGCAGCACCTGCATTGCGACATCATCAACGCCGATTCCCGTCAAATCTACCGCGGCATCCCCATCTGCACCGCCGCTCCCACTCCCGAGGAACTGGCCGCTGCACATCATCACTTCGTGGCATTCAAGGACCTTGAAGAGACCTACAATGCCGCCCAGTTTGAGAGCGATGTGATGGCCTTGCTGCCCTCGCTGTGGCAACAGGGCGACTATGCCGTGATGTGCGGCGGCTCGATGCTCTATGTCGACGCCGTGTGCCGCGGCATCGACCAGTTGCCTGATATCAGTCCTGAGGTGCGCGCCGCCGTCAAGCACAAACTGCAACTCGAGGGCCTGGAAAGCCTGGTCAAGGAATTGGAACTACTTGACCCCCAATATGCTGCGGTGATTGACCGCAAGAACACCAGCCGCGTGTGCCACGGCGTGGAAATCTGCCGCCAGGCTGGAGTGCCCTACTCCACCCTGCGCACCGGCACTGCCAAGCAACGCGATTTCAACATTGTCAAACTGGCACTCAATGTCGAGCGCGACGAACTCTACCGCCGCATCAACAGCCGTGTGGACCGCATGATTGACATGGGACTGGAAGAGGAAGCCCGCTCCGTCTATCACCTGCGCCACCTCAACTCACTCAACACCGTGGGCATGAAAGAGATGTTCGCAATCTTTGACGGCACGATGGACCGCCACACCGCCATTGAGCGGATGAAGAAAAACACCCGCGTCTATGCCAAGAAGCAACTCACCTGGTACCGCCGCGACCCTGACATCACCTGGGTTTCACCCGATGAGGCCGTTACCACCGCCCTTAACAGCATTTGACCCGGAAGAACGCTCGTTCCCCCGGGCCAAATCACATGCTTTCTAAAAGAATCTATTTCCCGCCACTTAATGTGACAACACCACGTCGATGAGCGAATTGACATCGGCAATGTTGACCTCGCTGTCTTCATTGACATCGGCAACGGGGAAGACCTTGCCGCTCAGGACCATATCGATGATAGCGTTGATGTCGGCGATGTTCACCTCGCCGTCGCCGTTGACGTCGCCCAGGGTGTCGGAATAGTACAGCACGATGTCATCGACATAGGTCGCCGCCGACCCGCCGCCAACCATGGCAAAGCGGAATTGTGCGGGTTTGTCCGGGGACAGGTTCAAAAGCCACAGGGCGGTGGTGGCGCCCGATGCGGGTACATCGGCAGCATTGATGCCGTCGACAGTGTTGGCCTTGACCCAGGTCGAGCCGCCATCGGTTGAGTATTCCAGCGTATATTTGGCCGTTGCGTTCGAATTATTAAAGATGGTTGCCTGTCCCAAGATGAAGTTGTGATATAGCGGTTGACTGGTGAACATGGTGCTGCCCTTCTTCAGCATCACGGAGTTGGTGCCATTGCAGCGGTCCTCACCGGGGGCTCGCACGCCGCCCTTGGTGAAACTCCATGTGGTGAAATTGCCTTGAACGTTCTTGGCGCTGGTGCTGGTGTTGGCCTCCATGGACTCAAAGTCCTCAACAAGAGACTCACAGACGGGTAACACGAAAATTGGCACAGAGGTTTCCTTATAGTCCATCGAGACGGGATCCTGCGCCATCACGCGCGTGCCGCTCTCGTCAAACAATGTCAGTTCGTAGCGTCCCCACGCGGCGGGTGCCGTCAGGCTCATCCGATAGGTATTATACGTCTGGCCTAGCAGTTCCACTTCACACAACTCGCTGGCTGCAACCTGTTCGGTCCCGTCCTTCAACAATGCCAGATAGACATTGCCCGTCGGTCCCTGCATGCCTTCCCACCATGTGGGATAGTACATGGTCACGTCCACGTCGAAGGTCTGGTTGACCATGATGCCCGAAGGAACATCGATGTCATCAACGCTATAGGAGTTGGCCAGGAAGCAATCCCACAGATAAGCCACATGGTCACGGACAATCATCTTGATGTAACTTTCATGGCCGTTGAAGGCCTGCACCGGTTGGAAGGTGGCTCCGTCGTCAAGCGAGTATTGCAACTTGATGCGATACTCGCCGTCCTCGAGCGATTCGGGCAATCGCAGGTTATAGTCAGAGCTGGAGTACCACCTCGCATCCAATTCATAACGATAGTCATATTGCTTGTGCAGCAATTCCTCTCCGTTCATGTTCCACACGCCCAGCGAAATCGGAAACATCGCATAAAATATCGTGTCACCGTTGTACCTGATGTCATATCCGTCGGCCTCCAGCATATTGCCCTGGGCCACCAATTCCTCAAGTTCAATCTGCACGTCGCTGCCAAGCGGGACAGACTTGATGGAGGGGAAGAGCTGACCACGCACCGTCAGGAAATCAGGCACTTCGTCCCCTTTGTGTTCGGGAATAACGCCGAAGATGCAGTCTTGCATGAAGTTGAAACTGTTAGAGCCGGGGTTCAGCACCGAAGCCAGGAAATAGCCATCGTAGCGGCCACCCCATCCCCAATTGACATGATAATAGCCGTCGGCATCAAAACCGTCGAACACAAAGGCATGCCCGCCATCGTCGTCAAAGCCGGTATAGATAATCGGGCGGCCAGCGCTCAATTCATCAACGAGGATGCGGTCCCACTCCTCGGCACTGAAAAAGTCGCGGGTAAGGAGATAGCTCCTGTCGCTGTAGCCGAAATAGCGCCGCAGCGACATCATGGCGGCGGACTCCTGGGCACCGCTGCTGCTGCCGTAACTCATATCGACCGAAATGCCAACGTCGCTCATCAGCCTTGCCACAGCATCACACGACTCGGCACTGCTGTTGGCGTCGTAGCGGTCAAGCATCAGGTCCCATTGATAGACCGACTGGCTGAAGTCGGCACTGAGGTCGGTGGGGGTTTTTCCATCCACGTCGCAGTGGTAGGAATGGCTGCCGCGACCCACGGGTGGCCATTGGTGATAATTCATCACCTGGGCCGTTGCTGTGGCGACACAGCCCGTCACGGCACGCATAGTGGCGCTGTCGACAGTGTAGGTGGGACAGTAGTTATTATAAGGCTCCGTCTGGTTCCACTCGGTCGTCATCAGAGGGCCCACAGGGGTGAGTTGTTTGGCCGGACGGTAGGGCGCCGCATTGCCATGCGACTGCAGGTACTCGATCTGCCTGTCCAGCGCATCCATCCAGCACTTCACGGCAGGCGGCAATTGTGCCACCGAGAAATCGCCCCTCTCTCCGTAGCCCAGCACCTGGGGCAGGCGGTCATCGCCGGCCACGACAACAAATCCGCCTTGACTGCCGCGGTCAAACACATAGAACCTTTCCTGCTTGGCGGTATAGGCCAGGCGCGTTGTCGCAGAGCCGCCATGCGCTGCCAGACGTGTCTTGCCGGCTGCAAAGAACTGGTCGGCCACCTGGCGGGCTGCCGCCTCATCGACCCGTGAAGCGTTCAGATTGAGAACCGTTGCCACGGCGATGGTGATAATGGTAAGTAATTGTTTCATGATTAACTTTATGAGTTGATTGTTTCTAACTTGCTGAGTCGGTTTTGGGGTCAGTCCATCAATTGTGAGATGGTGGCGGCCACACGGCGGGCGGTGGTGTAGTCGAGTGCGGCCTCGTTGGCGCCGGGACGGCCCATGTAGAGGGCCGGGTTGACGTACCGCATCGCGCTGGGCTGCGGTTCGCGGGCCGAGAAGTGAAACTCATGCAGGCCCGTTACTTCATGCAGTTCACGGATGTTCTGTTCGGTTACACCGCTGCCGGCCATCAGGATTATGCGCCCCGCAGCCTGGCGGTTGAGTTTGGCGAGCAACTCAGCGCCCTGGATGGCCTTGGGCTGCTGCCCTGAGGTGAGGATACGGTCGAAACCCAAGTCAATAATGTCCTCCAGCGCCTGTTCGGGGTTTGCCGCGCGGTCAAAGGCCCGGTGGCAGGTCACGCTCATTCCTCGTGAGCAATCCATCAGGTAACGGTTCTTCTCGACGTCGATGGTGCCGTCGGCTCTCAGGCAGCCGAACACGATACCGTCCACGCCCAGTTCGCGGCACACGGCGATATCGGCCGCCATGCGCTCCACTTCCAGGTCGCTATAGAGGAAATCGCCCCCTCGGGGACGGATGATGACGTGCAGGCGCGTCGTGTTCAGCACACGCCGTGCTACCTTGATTTCGCCGTAGCTGGGCGTCGTACCGCCCTCGGGAATGCCAGCACACAGTTCCACGCGGTCGGCTCCGCCCTGTTGTGCCGCCAGGCAGGACTCCACCCCGTTGGTACACACTTCCACCATGAATTCGTCTCGTCTCATCTAACTACAGTCTATTGAACCACAAAATTACTGATGATGGTTGATTTACACAACTGTTTCGGGATTTTTTCGGTCTTCGGGATGGATTCAGTCTGTGCTGCCGCACACAAAAAAAGCCCACCTGGCGGGTGGGCTGATTCATTTTCGGGAGTGGACGATGTGATTCAATAATTGAACCGTCTGCCGTTCCACTTCAGCGTCTGCTGTGTCTTCGTACCGTTTTCATTCCAAGTTGTGACAACGATGTTCTTGCCCTTGCGGGGCAGGGCATAGCTTTTGTTATGATATGTCACGTCAAAGCCAGGAGGGTCACATCTTCCCATCCTTTTCTTGGCATTATCATAGCGGTAGAAGGAAAATTCATCATACTGACCCACGATCGGCTTGCCGTCAATGTAAGACAATCGACAGAGAGCAAAGAGCTTGTGCTTGCCGTCGGACTCGTTCCAGTAACACATTTCTATCCTTGAGAAAGATTGAGATTCTTCATATCTTTGCTCATAGAGCAAATAACCGTTTTTCACATCGATGGTGAGCGTCTCGTTCTCGTCGAGCGGCAGTCCCTTGTCTTGGTTCTGGATAGCTTGTATCAGGCTATTGTACAGGTACATACCCTCTTGGCAACACTCATCTTCCTCGTCGTCGCAGGGAGTGGTCAAGTAGTCGAGATAAGCCCACGCAAAGTCTCTGATGTTAGGCTTGGCGCCTTTATAATTCACACGGATGGTTTCCTGTGCCACCATCGCCAGTGCGCAACAGACAATCATAATAGTCAATGTTATTCTTTTCATAGTCTTGTAGTGATTTTATATCAAAACATTTAACTCAGTATCAAGGCAATCAGTGCGTTGACATCGGCGATGTTCACCTCGCCGTCACCGTTCACATCGCCCAAGCTTACCACGCTGCCCGACAGGATCATGTCGATGAGCACATTGACGTCGGCGATGTTGACTTCTCCGTCCAGGTTCACGTCACCCGTGGCAGGCTGTACATCGGGCGGCATAGAGGCATATACAAGTTCCATGCCAGGAATCTGCAGACTATACTGCTCGCCGGTATTGACCGGATTATAGGTGATGTAGTAATAGACCAGATGCAGGGGGAAACTGCCCATGTCGGCCACGTCACACACGTCGCTTACAGGAACGTCAACGGTAATCTCGTTCTGGCTGCTGGCGATGTCCTCAATCGGATACTCGGCTGTGACACGTTCACCGTAGGCCGTCTCGACCAGTATCTTCACCAGCTTGAGCTGCAGAGTTCCAGGGCTCAGACGTAAACGCAGCGTGTCGGGGACACCCCACATCTGCACAGCCTTGCTGATTTTGATGTAAGGGTTGCGCGAGGATGCGCCCGTGAAATCAATCTGCAGGCCGTTGTCGAGCGCTGTCACCACCCTGTCCTTGCCGCCGCTCTGGGCGATGGTCCACGTGGCGGGGTCGATGGGCGCGTTCTCCACCGTGGTGACACGAGCCCGGGGGTTCTCGACCCTCACCAGCAGCGAGTCGGCCAACAGGGGGTGGCTTGAACCCACAAAGGTCTGCCCGTCGCCGGCAGCGGTGATAATACCCTGCCCGTCCACAGTGCAGACACTTTCATCGCTCGAGGCCCAGGCCACTACCGAAGGGTCCACTTTATCGAGGCCGTAGCCGCTGATGCCGTTGATATTGATGGCATAAGGATGAAAACGGTCTATCACCACGCTGTCACTCACCAGTTGCCACTGTGCCTCCATGATGGTCACGGGTTGGGTGGTGGTGATGCCGTTATAGGTCGCATAGAGATTGCCCACAGCAGGTGTGGAAACGGCGTGGAAATAACCCTCATCATCAAAGGAGCCCACCTCAGGGTCACACGTGAAGGTGCAACCCTGCAGGTCGCGCGTCTTCAACACGCCATACTGGTTGTATCCCCACATGTCGAATGACGTAGTTGCCGAAATCGACAGGTTGTAGCACCGGGGCTCAAAACTGATGATACCGATCTCGTCGTCCTGGGGTGCCACCGACACCAGCAAGCAACCATTACCCACGGCACGTACCGGGCCGTCGCTGGGATGATTCAGCACCTCATCGTTGACCACCATGCACGAGGAGCCGCCGCCGTCCAGGTTGACAGCCGTGACGGCACCCAGGGCGTCAAAGATGCCCTTCATCTCCCTCAGCGTCACGCCCACCGATGTCATGTGACGGCCGTCAACGACGACAAAATACAGGCGTGTGCTGTCGGCATTGAAGCCGATGGCAGTGCGAGGATGGCGCTCGGTCCAATCCTCCATGAATTGGCCGTTCTGCATGATGATGTGGTTGCTGCCGCCGATGAGTTGGTGGAGATTCACATCCTGCGGTCCATTGTTGAGCGTGAACCGGAAACTCACGTCCAGCACGTCGCCAACGGACATCCACTCGGCCTCGTTAGCATAGGTGCCCTTGAGCCACAAGATGGCCTTCCCATCAGGGATGGTCGTAGCGCCCTGAGCATCAAAGATATCCTCAACAACACAATGCTCCACGCCATTGGCCAGCCAGCGGAATTCACCCTCGGCAGGCCGCAGCAACACCATCTTGCCCCCGGTGGAGCCGTCATAGGTCACGGGACCGTAACTACGCGTGAAGAGGAATGACTGGTTGGTGGCGATGTTCTCATAGGCATACCGCATGCGGTTCACCAGGTTCAAGGCGAAGGAATGCTCACCGCTTGTCACACGCCCGGTGAACGTCAGTCGGTCGATAAAGGGGTGGCCTTCATCGTCAAGCGCGAGGCAGGCACGATTGTGACCGCTGAGCACCAATTCACCGCCACGCACCTGACCACTGAGGGGGAGCCCCACCTCGTTGGTGGGTGAGGTCATGAAGAAGTCTCCGTTGACCGCCGCTACCACCTCATGCCCCGGACGGGTGTTGCGCGTTGCCATATTGACCGGTGTTTCACAGGCCACCGACTTCTCGCCTCCCAGGCAGGTCTCCATCACGATGTAGGGGTTGGTCAAGTCCATCTCGGTCACACTCACCTTGAGCGGCAAGGCCGGGACGTCAAATTTGGCGGCGGTCACGCCCGGTCCCACAAGATGCGGAAACACGAGCGTGTCCACGTCGTAGGCCTTGTCGCCAATCACCCACTGGTCACGGGCGTTGCCGTCCGTGGTACCCAGCAGCAGGATGGCGCCCAGGCATAACAGGTATTGCAGGGTTCTCATGCGCTCAAGATCATGTCAATGAGGGCATTGACATCGGCAATGTTCACCTCACCGTCCCTGTTGACATCGCCCTTGGCGTTGGTATTGCCCGTGAGAATCATGTCAATCAGGGCATTGACGTCGGCAATGTTTACCTCGCCGTCGCCATTGACATCGCCAGGCTTGCCGGGCTGGGGGCCACCGCCGGCATCCACATTGCGCCCGATCTTATAGACAGCCATACCGTTATAGGCCTTGAAGGTCAGCAGGGTGACCTCCTCGAAGCCCTCGTCATCGACACCGTATTCCACAGCGAAGCAGTGCACACGCAGGCCGCTGTCGTTGACCTTGCCGAGGCTGTCGGCAGGAATCTTCCAGTACTTGGTCATGCCGCCCAGCGACATGCCCTCGCCCAACTCGCAGATGTTGGCCTGGCAGCCGTGGCCGTTGCCGTTCATGTCGGCGTTGACATAGACAAAGAAGTTGCGGTCCTCGAGTTTGAACTCGATGCAGCCGTTGGGCTGGGACTGAGGCCACAAGGTGGGGTCGGTGTCCTCGAACGAGTCAATGACCGAGCCCGAGAAGTCGTAAATCACCGGTGCGGTGTCGAAGCAGTCGATGTAGAACATCTCGCCGCTGTAGCGCGACTCCTCGTCGGGACCCTCGATCATCTTGATGACCGGTGCCAGCGAGAAGCCCGTCTTGGTCTCGGGATAGAAGTTGATGACGTCCATGTAGGGGTCGCCGTCAAATCCGCCTTCCCAATCACCGCCCTGGTCGGCATGCATGCGGTAGAGGGTGGGGAAACCCGGGTCGGCTGTGGAGCCCGACACGGTCATGATGTTGCACTCGGCCTGCTCCAGGGTGATGTCGCCCATCACGTCGAGGTAGTCGGTGCGCTGGGGAGCGTCGCCCTTGTCCAACTCAACCACCAGGGTGAGTTCACCGGTCTCAGTGTCCACCAGATAGACGGGCACATACTGCTGGGCGGTACTCGTCATGGGAGCCACCCAGATGTGGTGGAAACTGTCCTTGCCGATGCTGGCAACGCCCAGGAAGCGGCCGTAGGGCTGTCCGTCAAGGTAGAGGGGCAGGTCCTCGAGCTGACGGCCGTCATCTGCCGAGAAACGGTGGATGACCGACTGCGAGATGGTGTCGGTGCCCTGAATGACGGCGAGTTCCTCGCTGCGTGCCACATAGATGATGCCCTGGTCCATCGTCGCCGTTCGGGCGCGCTGGTTGCAGATGACATTGTTGGTGTAGGCCGTGCCGCTGTGTACACGGTCAAAGATCCACTTGTTGACGATTTTAATGCCGTTCACCGGCTCATAAGTTTGTCCGTCGGTAATAGCCACAGCGTTGAAGGCGGCGAACAGAGTGATAAGAAGAAGTAAAAATTTTTTCATTGTCTATCAGCTATAATTAAGATAGTTGTTGTCTTGGAAAAAAACGTTGCGGATTGACGTCGGATGTGGTCTTTCACTGCGTGCAATCCGCAACGGCATGTTATCGGGTTTTCCTGACGGAAAAACGGTTTAATGACTCAGGATAATGTCGATGAGGGCATTGACGTCGGCAATGTTCACCTCGCTGTCGTCGTTGACGTCGCCCTTGGCATTGGTATTGCCCGTGAGAATCATGTCGATCAGGGCGTTAACGTCGGCAATGTTCACCTCGCCGTCATCGTTGACGTCACCGACCGGGCCGGGAACGGGGTCATCGCCTGTCACGCCGGAGCCGATCTTGTAGACCGCCATACCATTGTAGCACTTGAAGATGAAGAGGGTGATTTCCTCGTTGCCCTCGGCATCGGTGCCGTACTCCACATTCATGCTCTGGACGCGCGTGCCGCCGTCGCTAACGGTGCCCAAGGCGTCGGGGACCATCCAGTAGCGCTGCATGCCGCCCAGCGACATGCCCTCGCCCAACTCGCAGATGTAAACCTGACAAGCCTTGTTGATGTTGGTGGTCTCGTCATAGCCGGTATACTGGGCAGCCACATAGACGATGAAGTTGCGGCCATCGAGGGTGAACTCGCACACGCCATTGGCGCCCACGTCCATGGGCCAGAAGGCGGGATCCACATTCTCGAAGTTGTCCACC
Source organism: Sodaliphilus sp. (assembly GCA_045541835.1). Lineage (GTDB taxonomy): Bacteria > Bacteroidota > Bacteroidia > Bacteroidales > Muribaculaceae > Sodaliphilus. Next base: position 63,430 of record JAZQJW010000065.1, read on the forward strand.
ATCGTTCCCGTCTCGTCATAGAGGATAGGTGAAGACTGGAAACCGTCGATATAGAACAGCGAACCGCTAAAATCATCTTCTCCGTTAAGCACCATCTTGGCAACGGGAGCATAGCCCCACTGGGTTACCGTCTCGGGGTAGAAATCGAGGATGGCGAGGTAGGGATCGCCGTCAAAGCCGCCTTCCCAATCTTCGCCCTGCTCGGCATGCCAGCGGTAGATGTACTCCGAACTGGCGCCCACCGTCATGATGTTGCACTCGGCCTGCTCACGCGTGATGTCGCCCATCACGTCGATGTAGTCGCAACGCTGCAAGGCGTCGCCCTTGTCCAGTTCGCCCATCAGGGTGAGTTCGCCAGTCTCTTTGTCCACCAGGTAGACCAAGTGCTGTGAGGCCAACTCGCTGGAATAGGGGGACATGTAAAGATGGCCAAAGTTGTCAATGCCCACGGTGTTGCTGCTGAGCACGGCGCCGCCATAGATGTTGCCATCGAGCGTCAAGGGCAATTCCTTGACCAACTGGCCGGTTGCGGCATCAAGTTTGTAGATGACACTCTGGGATAGGGTGTCGGTGCCCTGAATCACCGTGTTGGCATTGGAACGGGCGATGTAGATGAAGCCATCCTTCATCACCGCAGTGCGCGCGCTCGTGTTGCAATAGGGCTGGTTAGACCACACTTCAGGCGTGTGAACGCGGTCCTGAACCCACACGTTCTTGATGCCGATGCCGTTGACACGCTCATAGGCCACACCATCGGTCACGGCCCATGCGCTGACAAACGCCACTGACAACATCAAAGCAAAGAGTAAAAATTTCTTCATAATTGACTGGTTTTTAATTGGTTATATTAATTTTGTTGTCTTACTATCCTTTAACCTAGCAAAGTAACAAAAAAAATTTCTATACTCAAAATCCAACCCCAGCTTTTTATCACAAAAAAACGCATCCCAAGCCCCTCCAGGCGGACAACCTTTTAACCTTTAACCTCTAACCATTAACCTTTAACTTGCGAGCTCAGCGAGCATCTCCTGCCAGAATCATCCCGATGAGCGCATTGATATCGGCAACCGTCACCTCGCCGTCGCCGTTGATGTCGGCAACACGGTCGGCACTGCCAGCCAAGACATATTCTATCAAGGCATTGACATCGGCGATGTTCACCTCGCCGTCGCCATTCATGTCGCCTGGGCCTGCCTCAGGGACATAATCCAGTTGCCTGTCCATCCACATGATGCGCCTGACGAGCCACTGCTTGAGGTAGGCAATCTCGTCGGCAAAACTTGTCGAAATGTAATAATTGGGCCACACATAGATTCCCCACGTGGGATAAGCGCGGCTGTTGCGATACTCGGCACCGCCCACGGTGAGCACCGTGGCCAGCGAGTCCACGGTGGCCATTAGCCTGTCAATGCGCAGGTTGGACTGACGGTACTGTGCCCACCGCTGCTTGAGGTGCCAGCGATAGTAGATGTCCTGATTGAGTTTGTACCACCACACGGGCACCATGTTGGTCGACGGACGAGGGGGCAGCAGGTCGTTGATGTCATAGACCCAGGTGTCGGTGCGGTAACCCTCCATGTAATCGGCGTTGCCATAGGCGAAATTCATGTCCCAGATGGCCATCTTGAAGCGCGGGTCAACGCTGTCGCGCCGCTTGTAAAATTTCGCGCTCAGGCGGTAGGCGTCGGCATTGTGCCCGATTTCCATCGCCAGTTGGTAGTCGATGAACGACGTCTCGTCGATATAGAGGCACTCATGTGTCTCGGGGTCGCGGAAAGTGAATTTCGTCAGCGTGTGCTCCATCACGTCGATGCAGCCCTGGATATAGGCCAGCTGGGCCGGTGTCAGGTCCTCGTAATCAGGGATTTTATACTGATAGTAGGTGTAGACGTTCTCGATGCTGCGCCCGTCACTATAGACCGCCCAGTAGTTGGACCTGTAACACGGCCCCTCGTTGCGATCCACCTCGAGGAGATAGCCGCCCGTCAGCTCGTCCCCTTCCTCGCCAGGGTCTCCCAGATTGAGACGGTAGCGTCCCTTGGAGACGACCTCGGTGAGGATAAAGACGCCATAATAGATGCCGTTGTACATCACCTCGCAGAAGCGCCCTTGAGGCACATACTCCATCCATGGCCTGGAAATCTCAAAGGCCAGGACGTCACGCAGCATGCTCTTGTCGTTGTAGGGCGCCAGCAGGGCCCATTTATTGTCGCGGGGCATCCCCAGGATGGAAACGCGTTGCCAGGAGCCGCCGTCTTCCAGCGGTCGGTTCAGGGGGCGGAAGGAATAAGGTTTCTTGGCGCTGTAGTCATAGGACGAGTTGCCGCGGTAAGACAGGCCGATGTAGCCCTCGTAGTCGATGTGCTGCCCGGGATGGGCCACGGTGTCGGCATAGTTGAGCCGTCCGGGGCCGTTGTCGATGATTTTCATCCGAGCAGTAATCTTCTCGTCGCGCTGCACGGTGCCCTCGACCGTGAGCCAGACGATGGGAAGGTTGGTCGACGTGAGTTTCACGTGCTTGTGAATCGGTTCGGCCACGACCTGTGCCCCGGCAAGGAAACACCCTGCCAGCACCACAGCAATTGTCAAGAGCATGAACCGTTTCATCGTCGTTTATTTAGATGTTAGACTTTAGACGTTAGACTTCAGACATTAGACGTTAGACTTTAGACTTTAGACTTCAGATGTTAGACGTTAGACGTTAGATGTTAGACTTTAGATGTTAGACATTTGCTTCATTTCCTACCTATGGTGACGGTTAAAAGCCTTTTCTCTATTGACATCGCTACAGGATGATGTTGATGAGGGCATTGACGTCGGCGACGTTGACCTCGCTGTCCCCGTTGACGTCGGCCTGGGGATTGTCGGCCGTATTGTTGCTCAATATCATGTCTATCAGGGCGTTCACATCGGCGATATTGACCTCGCCATCATGATTGACATCGCCAGGCTGAATCGGCTTCGGATCGGGTTTCAACTGCTCGTCCATCCATGCGATGCGCTCCCTGATCCAGCTTTTCATGTAGGCAATCTCATCGGCAAAATTAGAAGCGATGTAGTAGTTGGGCCACACATACTCACCCCACTTGGGATAGGCCAGACTGTTACGGTACTCGGCACCGCCCACCGTCAGCAGCGTGGCAATCGAGTCGATGGTCGCCTCCCAACGCTTGTCACTCAAGTTGCTGCTGCGATACTGAGCCCAGCGGTCTTTAAGCGCCGTCACATAGGCGGGGTCGGTGTTGAGCCTGTACCACCAGAAGGGCACCAGGTAAATCTCGGCTTTATTTATCAAGATGTCGTTGCTCTGATAAATCCAATCGGTGGTTTTCCACCCTTGATTGTAGTTGGCGTTACCGTAGCACAGGTTCATGTCCCACAGCGCCAGTTTGAAACGCGGGTCAACACTGTCACGGGTTTTGTAGATTTTGCAGCTCAACCGGTATCCGTCGACGTTGTGCCCCAACTCCTGGGCCAACTGATAGTCGATGAACGACATCTCGTCAAGGTAGTTGCGGTATCCCTTCTCGGGGTCAAGGTAATCGTCCGAGGCCAAGGCCGACTCCATGCGGAAGATGCTGTACCTGATGTAGTCGTACTGATCGGTTGTCAGTTCCTCATAGTCGGGGAACTTGTACTGGAAACAAATCATTCGGGTCTTGATCTGCCGCCCGTTGCTGCGTACCGGGTAAAAATTGGAGGCAAAATAGGATTCTTCCTGGCGGTCCACCTCAAGCAGGTAGCCGCCCGTGAGGGCATCCCCTCCGTTGCCCGGATTGGGCAGGTTGAGGCGGTGTTTGCCCTGCGATACCTGCTCTGTCAGGATGAAGACGCCATAGTAGACGTTGTCCACCAAGACCTCACAATAGCGGCCGTCGGGGGTGTATTCCATCCAGGGACGCGCCATCTCAAAGGCAAACATGTCACGCATCAGGCTCTTGTCGGCATAGGGGGCGAGCAGAATCCACTTGCTGTCCTTTCCCATACCCAACAAAGAAACTTTCTGCCATTCACCGCCGGCCTCCAGAGGGCGGTCAAGCGGCCTGAAGGAATAGGGCTTCTTGGGGCTGTAGGTGTAGGAGGTGTTACCGCGGTACCTGATGCCCACATAGCCGCGATAGTCGATATGCTGGCCTGGATGGGCAACGGTATCCTTGTAGTTGAAGCGGCCGTTCCCATTGTGGATGATGGTCATACGGGCAGTGACACGGTCATTGGAATTCACGACCGCGCCATCCAGATTGATGAACACAATGGGCAGATTGGTCGAGTCCAACTTCACGCCTTGATTGATTGGTCGATACATGGGCCCGTCCTGTGCATGTAGCATGCTCGCAGTGAGCAGCAACAGCAGCAATATGTAGACACGTTTCATCTGAAGACTGCAAAAATAACAATTTTATCTCACTTTTCATTGATTTCAGGTGAAATAGCGGCCCGATTTACCCAAAACCCGCACTGCGCAAAGGCGAAAAAAGTGACCGAGGACATGCCGCGGCCACTTCTTGTGAAAGAGTTATCTTCTCACCAATCAATTAAGAATCATATCGATGAGTGCGTTGACGTCGGCAATGCCCACCTCGCCGTCATGGTTGACATCGGCCAGGCGATTTCCGCCACTGCCAGCCAGGATAATGGCTATCAAGGCATTCACATCGGCGACGGTGACCTCGTTGTCGAAATTCACATCGCCCTCGATTACCTCCTGATAGACAAACGAGCGGACATCACAGTAATCGGTATATTGAACCGTGGTACCTGTAGCAAGCGTGCGGTAGGCATAACGGGCCCGCACATAATAGGTCTTGCCGTCGGTCAGTTTCCCAGAACCCTTGATGGTGCCCAATACCGGTGTCTCGAAGGTGCCCTCGAGCGTGCCGTTGTAGGACGAGCGTGCCGGGAAGGATCCAGAACTGCTGATTTGCACCCTCATCGATCCCGCGCCCTCAACAGGCTCAAAACGCACCACGTCGGTTGAATAGAGCACGGTGTCGTCCTCGGCCGGGAACAGATAAACAGGCACAGGAGGAATCACCTCGACGGTAGTGAACGACGAGACGGGAGTGACCACCGTTGCACCGCCATAGGTCGCCGTGACACGCACATAATAGGGCGTGGCGCCGGCCAGCCGGTACTTGGGCACAGCCCATTGCGGTGAAGTGAGTCTGACAGTGTCGGGGTTATTCATCGACGAGGTGGCGGAAAGTTCCAGCAGATAGGTAGTGCCTGGTGCACCAGCGGTCCACGTGATGACCGGTGTCAGCTCCACCGAGGTGGCTGCCAGGGCCGGTGACGTGACACGCATCTGTCCCAAGGTGAACTGCCTCAATTCGCTGGCATTGTCCCACTGGTTGAGGCCTCGAGCCACCACGCGCCACCAGAAGGTGCCTGCCGTCAGGCAAGGGATGCGCGTCAGGGGGCAACTCAAGGAGTCCACCTCCACTTGGGCCACCAGCGAATCCATCTGCCCGTCGGCAAAGACCTGCACCATGTAGGTCGCTGCATCGCCGCTCCATTGCAGGAACGAGAGTTCAGGGACCTCGGCGCCATGCTCGGGAAAGAGCAGTTCGGGCTTCGCGGCTTGAACGGGCACCACCCCAGGTGTGACGGGGGCATACTCGTTCTCCCAGCGGTCGAGAATGGTCACGGCATAGCGGTAGCCGTTACGTTTAGCGGCAGGCAACTCATAGGAAGCGCAGTAACTGACGCCATCGATATATCGCGCCTGACAATGGAAATCCCTGTCCTCCACCCCATCGGGGATGGTATAGACGACATAACGCACATTGGGGATGCTGTCCCAGGTGAGCACGCCGTCGTTGCAGGTCAGATTGACCACCGTCTGATAATTTTGGTCAGGTTTGAGCCAGGCCGGAGCGGGATTCAATGCCACCGTCGGGTAGAGACTGTCCTTGAGCCACGTGCGCAACTGCCGCACCTTGCCGTCGATGACCTCCTTCTTGTTGCGCCACGTGCCGTAGCGGAAGTAGACCATACCGGGATTGCCGCCGGCGGCCATAGCCTCGCGCATGACGCGTCCCTGCTTGACAAACTCGGCCAGCGTCCAGCCCTCCTCATCGGGAATCCACTGGCTGATGAAGATGTGACGGTTGAAACGTGCCGCCATCTTGCCCCACCAGGTGGTGACACCGGTGAAGGTGCCCGTCGTCTTCCAGTAAACCTGAGGCGCCAGGAAGTCGATAGTGCCACGCGTCACCCATGCCATGGGGTCGCTGTAGATTTGGTTATACTGCCAGTCACTGCCCACGGGGCAAGGCTCCACGCCATAGTTGTCGGCAACGGCCTGGGACGTGCAGGCTACGCCAGCCGGGCCGATGCCGAAGCGCACCCACGGCTTGACCTGCTTGACCATATCGTTCACGTCCTTGACCATCCGGTTGACGTTCTCGCGCCGCCAGTCGCCCTGCGACATGGTGCCGCCGGCAGCCTTGTAGGCATTATAGAGGTCGGCATCGAGCGAGAACGACGGGTTGTCCTGGTTGTAGAAATAGTCGTCAAACACCAGTCCATCGACGTCATACTTGACCAAAATGTCCTTGCACACGTCCACCACGCGCTGGCGCACCTCGGGAATGCCGGGGTTCAGCACCGTCTCATAACTGGTGGTCAACAGCCACTCGGGATGGGTGTGGATGTAGTCCAGTTCGCTATCTCCCCACAAGTTGTCGCCATGTCCATAGCGATAAGGATTCACCCAAGCATAGACCTCGATGCCGCGCTTGTGGGCTTCCTGCACGAGGTATTCCAGGGGGTCAAATCCCGGTGCCACACCACGCTTGCCCGAGACATAGCTGGACCACGGCTCATAGGCCGAGTTGTACATCGCGTCACACATCGCCCTGACGTGGTAATAGACCACGTTGATGTGGTTGACGCGCATCGTGTCGAGCATCTTGCGGCAGGCATTCTGCACAATGGGCGCATTGCTCGTCGTCACGGCGCCGCTGGGCCAGTCGTTGAGATAGGCCGTCATCCAGATGCCACGCTGCTCACGCTTGGGGGCAACATCGGCTGCCGAAATGGCAAAACTGGCGACCATCGCCGCCAGTAATGCTATCAGGATTAATTTTTTATTCATAGACTTTAGACCTTAGACCTAAGGCTAGAACAGGTTCGTCAGGCGCGGATTGATGCAAACGCCCAGGATCTTGTCCTTGTTGCCGTTGAAGTTGTAGACCTTGCCATCGTTGGGGTTGAAGTAGTACAAGCCCGTGGTGTAGGTCTTCTCGGTCGTCGCGGCACGGAAGCCGAAATAGACGTAGTGAGTCTGGGCATCCACGGCCATCTGAGTCGTATAAACGCCCTCGGCATCGGTCGTGTTGATGGGGTCAGCCTCCATGGTGATGAAGTTGACATACTTGTCGTAGGTCACCGTGGCGTTCTCGGCCGGGATGGCATACTGGGTGAAGCCAACGCCGGGCGTGGTGCCCTTGGTCATCCACACATACAGGTAACCCAGGTCCTCATCAAGGGTGAAGCCACGCGGCTGAGTGGTCTCGAGCACGATGGGATGCGGAACGGGCACACCAGTACCAGTCTTGCCGATGTCGCTTGCCCTGAAGCGGTAAATGCCGTTACCCGAGTAGTTCTTAGCCCACCAGAACATGCCCGTCTTGTCAAGGTAGAGTCCCGTGTGGATGGCACCATAGGCGATGCCCTGGCCATAGTAACTCAACTGATTGTTAACCACGAAGTAACCGGCCGTGCTGGTGTAGTTGGTCTGCTCGGTCTCACCACGCGTGGTCAGCGGAATGCGGCGCACACCGGTGTTACGGTCGGTGTAGTAGAGGTAGGTGCCGTCGGTACAGCCCTGGAAGGGGTCGTTGAAGGCGGGACCGCCCACGTTGGTGATCATCACGTTGGTGGTCTGGCCATCGGCGCTCATGACGGTAATCTTGCCGTCGCCCAAGTTGCCGGCCTCATCGTTGATGTAGTAATACTGCTTGCCGCAGTCCAGGATATAGACGTTGTCCTGCTCGATGACATCGGTCTCGGTCACCGTCTTCTCGGTGGCAAACACCAGCGTGGTGGGCATATTGCCCGAGCTGACTCCCATGTCAAACGGCAGGTTCTTGGTGCCAGCAGGCAGTTGGCTCAGGTCGACAAGCTTCACAGCCTTGATATTACCGCCCTGGGTCGCATAATAGAGCGTGGGGGCGGGAATCGATGAGCCCACCTGCACGTTGACATAACTGTCCTCCAGACGGCGGTTCTCGCCATCGATGTCAAACCACGTCTGCAGGGTAATCTTCTGCGAACCGATGTTGCTGAAGGTCAACTTGCCAGGGTTGTCGATTGAACCATCGTCGTGGCTGTAGCCCTCAAAGGTCGCAATCAGGTTGCCCTGCGCGTCGCGAGTGCCTTCGGGGAAGGTCCACAAATACTTGCACTTGAGGTTCTCGGGATTAGGCAGCTCGATGTCCAGGCTCACGTTCACGTCATTGATGACCACAGGGGTCGCACTCTGCTCAGCGACACTCAGCACAGGGGCGATGTCATAGATGAGCAGGGGGTAAGTGCGGCTGCCCACGCCGTCAACGGTGAGCGTCACCTGATAGATACCCGCCTTGGCATACTTGTGGGACGGGTTCATGTCGGTCGAGGTCGTGCCATCGCCGAAGTCCCACGTCACCTGGCCCGACTTGGCAGAGGTGTTGGTAAACTCTACCGTCGATACCACATAGAAGTCCAGACCATAGCGGGCATCGTCCACCCGATAGGTGAAGTCCACATCCTTGGTGGGGAAGTTGCCGTAGTCGGGAGTCTTGTCGATACACGACACGGCCATCAACACCATCATGAAAATGAATGCTATTTTATTGAATGTCTTCATTTTTTTCAAGTTTTAAGTTTTTAGTCCTTAGTTTTTAGTCCTTAGTTTGTCGGCGGATGCCAACTCTATACTCTAAACCTTAAACTCTAAACTCTAATTAAGTGTCACTTCTTTGTTGTCGGTAGTCACACCCACTTTTCCATCGGTGTCATACACGCGGAACTCGGGCAGCAGGGAATACTTGCGGCTGAAGTTCACCGTGTAGGCCTTGTCGGCGGTGTTATAAATCCACGAGGTGAAGGGGATGGTCTCAAGCATGCTCTTGAAATAGGGCATGTACTGGCGGCGCACCGTGGTGATCTTGCCACCCGTGTCATCGCTGTAACGCGAGAAAAGCCAGAAGGCCGACTTGTACACCGGCTGCACGTTGACCCCAGCGGGGGCTGCGCTCGCGTCGGCAATCTCATGATAGACCGCTGAGCCGTCCTCGGCCACAGTGATGTAGTAGTAGTGGTCCACCTCATCGGTCGTGTACCAGGCATTGGACTTGTCGTCGGTCGTCGTGTCGGTCGGGAAATCAATGTTATACTGCCCATTGAGTTGCTGGAACAACTCGATGGGGAAGTTATACTTGATATAGACGTTGCGCAGGTCGTTGTAGTAGGTGCTGTCCTTGGTGAGCGCATTGACCATATAGGCCTTGAACTCATCCTGGAACGTCGAGGGATAGTAACTGTCGAACTTCTCCTGGTCCCACTGCTCGGGATTCGCCCAGCTCACGGGAGCCAGGGTGCGCGAGGTGGGGAAGCTGTCGGTCAGCACATACTCATAGCCATCCCACTCTGCCTTGCTGTGGGGATAGGTGGCCACCATCTGGCTGGAGCGCACCGTGTCGGTCAAGGAGTAGTTCTTGGTATAGGCCAGCGAGGTGGTTAACTTGCTGGTTGCCGTTGCGACCTGCTCACGCTTGATGAGGCACCACACCTCGCTGTGGTCGATGGCCTTCTCGCTGGTGGTGTAGTACTTGCCCTTGAAAGTGGCATAATTGCCCGCCTTGACCAGCGTTGAACCTTGTTCCCAATCCACGGTGGGCAACACCTGGCCGAGTTCGCCATTGTCGGCAAACGGGTCGTGTATCGCACACGAGGTCGTGAGCAATGCCACCAGGGCTATCAGTCCATATTTTATTTTATTTCGTTTCATAATCGTCTTGTTTTCTTTATAAGGTCCTTAAGGTCCTTAAGGTTTTTAAAGTCCTTAAGGTCGTTATTCTTCGGTCAATGAGGTGACTTCACCGTAATTGTGGGCCCATATCATGGGTACTTGCAGCCACTTGTAATTCTTGTAGGCGCCCAGACGCTCGAGTTCCTGACGGTTGTACTTCTCCTCGGTCTCGGTGTCGTAGTTGAGGCGCTGAATCCAAGTGTTCTCCTTCTGTTCCTCGGTCAGACCGTCAATCCAGTAAGCCGCATACAGGTTGTAGGGCCTGCGCAGGGTGGGATAAACGATTTCCTGATTGTCGCCGATGCCGTAGTGGTTGCGGTTGTTACTGTAGTGGTAACGGCGCATGTCGGTCCACTGCTCGGGCTGCAGGTACATGGCGATGTACTTCTGCTGCATGAGGTCGCTCAACGAGAATTCGCTGGGATTGAAGAACCAGTGCTTGTTGCCGCGGTCGGTCACCTTGTGAACGGCCACGTTCTTGCCCTTGTAGTAGTCCTCATTGTCGAGGAAGGCAGCAATCTGGCCATTCCAGTATTCAGCAGGCTGGAAGCCCGGCTTGCCTCCAGCAACCGAATTGCCGGGATACTTATTGTCGGTGTTCGCGTTATAGTTCTCGTTGGGGTAGAGACGCAGGAACGCGTCGAGGTGACGCTGGATGTTCCACTGGGTGGCCTCCTTGGCCAGCGCACAAGCCTCGGTCTTATTGCCCATCCAGTAGAGTGCCTCGGCCTTGATGAAGTAGAGTTCCTCCATCGTGAAGATGGGGTTATAGGCATCGGCGGCACCGGCATAGGCACCCATGTAGAGGTTGGGATAGTTGGCAATCTTGTAGGACGTACCCATACCGATATTGTTCTCCAAGTAACGCATCTTGATGCGCTCACTTGCCACCGACGGGCTTGCGGGTCCCGTGCGGGCAATCATCAGCAGGCCGCAGCGCGGGTCGTTGGCAAAGCCGTCGTGGGCACCCTCGGCATTGAACATGCCGCAGGTCATCTCGTTGTCAGGCTTGCTGATACCCATCAGGTCCACCATGAAGAACTTGCTCGGGATGGCGCTACCCAAGAGGTTGCCGCGCGACTCCCAAGAGTTGATAACGGGCTGGGCAACGCTCCACACAGCATTCTGTGTTCCCGTGCCACCATCCCAGTAGTAACGGGGCTCGTTACCGAACCACGGCTCACGGTTGCCCTGATAGTCAAACACGTCACCCTTGCGCCACTGGTTGATGGCGGCGTCGGCTGCGTCGATAATCTTCTGGCACATCGCCGGGCTGCGGTCCACGTTGGGGATGTTGCGCAGCAGCAGGCGGGCCTTGATGGCATACACGAGGCCTTTCCACTTCTCCAGGTCACCGCCATAGACGCGGTCTTCCTTGGCCGTGATGGGCTGATTGTCGGGGTTGTTGACAATGGCGGGATCCTCATACATGCTGATGAGGTCTTCACATTCCTGCATCATCCAGGCATAAATCGAAGCCTGGGTGTCATAGGTCGGCGCGATGCTCAGATATGCCTCGCTGCGGGGGATATCGCCAAAGGCATCGGTTGTCAACTGGGTGGACATCAACTTGATGGTGCGGCCAATCAGTTCATAGTTGGGCGAGTTGATGGCCTTGGAATTTTCCACCAGGTTGAGGGTGTTCTTGCCGATGTCATAGAAGTGACGGCGCCACATCGGGTGGCGGTTCATCGTCAGCATCTCCCACTCACACTTATAACTGTAGGCGCCCACCGAACTCTTACCGCCCGTGGTGAGCATCTGTGAGAAGTAGGCGTAGTATTCACTATGGTCATAGACAATCTGCTGAGCATAGAAGATAATCACCGGCAGACCGTCTTGGGCATCAATCACATGGGCCCTGTCGGGATTGACATTGTCGTTGAGGACATCGTTGCAACCCACTGACAGCAGGCCAACCAGCATCAATAATGCTAAATACTTAATCTTTTTCATATCCGTCGGCCTTTTTAGAATGTTGCTTTAAGCGTGAAATTGAAACTGCGCGTGCTGGGCACATTGTAGTTATCAATACCTGCACTACCGGTACCACCGCCTGTTCCTGCCAGCACGGCGGGGTCATTGCCACGATACTTGGTCAACAGCAGCAGGTTGCGACCGGTTGCTGTCAGCGACAAGCCCTTGACGGGCCAGGTGCGCTTGAAGTGCTTGCCGAAGTCGTAGCTCAGCGTCACATAACTCAAGCGGATATAGGATCCGTCCTCGATAAAGTTGGACGATACAGTCGAGTAATAAGTATTGATAAAATAGGAGTCAAGCACAATGGGTGTGGTGTTCTTGACATAGGTTACGGTACCGTCGGCACCAGTGACAGCCTGCACACCGTTGATGATGTACTCGCGGTTGCGGTACTTGTCATAGAGGCTGCTCATGCCATTGGTGATCTGGCTGCGGCCCGTGACGTTGACCACGTCACCGCCCTTGCGGCCGTCGAAGAGGAACGACAGCGTCGCGTTCTTGTAACGCAGCGTGCTGCCGATACCCAACAGCCAGTCGGGCTCACGGTTACCGATGTAGAGGCCCTTAGCGCTATCGATGATGGGATAACCGTTCTCGTCGCAAATGACGTTGCCGTCCGGGTCACGCACGTAGTCTTTACCCGAGATACCCGTTGAGGATTCATGCAATCGGGCAACGGGGAAGATGTCGCCATACTGAGTGCCTTGAATCTCGGTGATGTCGTTGGGCAGGTAAAGCACCTTGCTGCGGTTGAACGAGAAGTTGGCAAATGCGCCCCATGAGAAATCAGTCGCCTTGATGAGGTCCTGATTCAACGAAATCTCCATACCATGGTTCTTCAGACTACCCTCGTTGCGGGTCTGCAGGATGGTACCCGAAGCGGGCGACACACGCACGCTCACAATCTGGTTATCGACGGTTGTCGAGTAGTAAGCGATGTCCAGACGGGTCCAGTTGTGGAAGAAGCGCAGGTCGGCGCCAATCTCCCACGACTTGGTCATCTCGGGCTCCAGGTCAATGGCGCGTGACGTGGTGGGGTCAACACCATAGCCGCCATCGGGGAAGAGGGTCCACTGCTTGTAGGTGTCGGTGAACAGGTAGCGGGGGCTATCCTTACCCACCTTAGCCCAGTTGCCACGCAACTTGCCGTAACTGAACCAGTCGTTGGTCAAATGGAACAACTCGCTGAAGATGACACCCGCAGTGACCGAGGGATAGAAGTAGTTGGTCTTGGACGCCTGCCTAAAGGCCGACGAACCGTCCATACGGCCCGTTACCGACAGTTGTGCCATACCCTTGTAATCAAAGCGCAACTCGCCGAAGTGGCCATACTTGTTGTACTTTGAGTGATACAATGTCGGATGGTTGCTGATGAGCAGGTCGCCATTGGTGAAATCGGTGTTGTTAAAGCTGTAGAACTCGCCGCCCAACTGGAAATGCTCATTATAAATCGAGGATTCCAGGCCTTTCGTCTCCTTGAATTCCAAGCCATAGAGGGCACTGACGGTATAGTCCTCGGCAAAGGTATGCTGATAGGTGGCCAAGAACTGCATGTTCAGCAAGGCTCCGCGCGAAGGCTGGAAACTGTATGAGCCATACTTTGACTGCATGTCGCTGAGTTTGGTCTGCACATCCTCGGCAGTGGGGTCCACCAGGTCGCCTTCATAGAGGCGGGGAACCGTGTAGGAGTCATACATCGAGTAGCTCTTGTCATAGCCCATCTTGCCCGTGAACACCAGGTTCTTGATCGGCTCGTAGCTGATTTGTCCGTTGATGATGAAACGGTTACCTTCGGTCTCGCTCCAGTCCATATAACGGCCGAAGTAGGGCGACACGGCGCCGTTGATGCGCTCGGTGTCGAGCAGGTTCTCCCAGTGGTCATAGTAGGCCCACCAGTTGACATGACCCTCCAGCGTGCGGTAATTGCTCATGTCCTTGTTGATACCCCAGTTATAGATGGTGGACATCGAGTTGCCGAAACCGCGCGACTTGCGGTTCATGAAGTTGGCGCTCAATTGAATCGTCACCTTGTCGCTGGGCTTGTAGGTGCCCTTGATCAGGGCATTCACCTGCTTGCGGTAGTCCTTGGGAACGATACCCTGGTTATCGGTATAGGAAATGGAGGCATAGGAGGAGAATTTCTCGGTACCGCCACTCACACTCACGTCATACTTCTGCAGGATACCTGTCTTGAGGAAGTCCTTCAAGTTGTTGTAATAGGTGTCGTTCTCGCTCATGTAGGGTCCCCAGCCACCGCTGCCCATGTTCTCCTTGTACATGCCCTTGGCACCAGGGATGAAAGTGCTCTGGATTCTGGGCAGACGGGCAGGCGTGTTCAGCTCCAGTGTTGCCGATGCTGTCACCGTGACTTCACCGGCCTGGCCACCGCTCTTGGTGGTGATCATGATGACACCGTTGGCACCTTCCTGGCCATAGAGCGCCGATGCGGCAGCACCTTTCAGCACCGTGATGTTCTCGATGTCGTTAGGGTTCATGTCGGCCAGCGTTGAGGCACCGCCACGAATGGCCATACCGTCAACAATCATCAGCGGCTCATTGCTCTGGGAGTTGTTCATCGACGAGATGGCACGGATGATGACCTGGGTCGAGGAGTTAGGCGAACTACCGCCGGTGCTCACCTGGAGACCGGCAATCTTGCCTTGCAACGAGTTGGCGAAGTTGGTGGAACCGCCAGCGGTCACCGCCTCCTCGTCGAGGGACTGAACAGCGAAGTTCAGTTTCTTTTTCTCCTGGGTCTGGCCCATGGCGGTCACCACGACCTCACCCAGCATCTGAGCATTCTCGTCAAGCGCGATGTTGACCACGGTCTGACCCGGGCCAATCTTCACGCTCTTGGGATTCATGCCCACGTAACTCACGTCGAGCACGTCGCCGTCGTTTGCCTCAATCGAGAAACGGCCGTCGAAGTCGGTCGCCGTGCCGCGCGATGTGCCGTGCACCTTGACCGACGCACCGATAATCGGCTCGCCATCGCTCGACTGCGTCACCACGCCTGTCACCACACGGGCCAGTCCCGGCAGTGACAAGAGGCTCAACAGCAGTAGCAGTAGTAACTGTTTTCTCATTTTAAATTGGGTTTATTGATTAGGTAATATTTATTTCCAATTAAGGATATGTAATGAACTACAAATTTACACATTAGTTTTAAAATGTGAAATACATTGCCCCTTTTTAACACTCAAAATTCAATTATTTTATATTTAACAACATTTTTTCAACCATTTTCACAAATCAAACCTGAGATATGCACCTCTTTGCAGACCAGTCGTACATTCCTCTTGCCTTCACGACCGAGACGCAAAAGGCGAAGCGCTTGAAGGCCTGGCACACACCGAGGACGTATGAGGGCAAGGCATTGTCGAGCAAGAAGTCCTCGACCTCCCACTTGACATTGCTACACTATTAAAAGTTAACTCCATAATTTCGCGGTATTAAGTTTCCGCAAAATTATGGAGCAATGTCTATTGAGCAAAAGACAAGGAAATCAGTCAGGATCGTTTTCTTGATACTCTTCTAATGGCACTTCGCTATCTCGTGGAATAAGCGTTGAATAAATTCGGTCTGACTCCTCTACAGAAATTTTGCGTTCATTAAAACCCGCTCCGGCATAGCAGCCATCAATGAAATCCGCTTCAACAAAATGGAACGGCAATGGCTGCATTATAATTGATAAACTATTATCGGCTCCCATTCCATAGGCGCTAAGTTCAGATTCTTTCATAAGGGAAAGCGACATGTTTTTCATCATCAATGCGAAACCTGCAGCATAGGACTCATAATCGGCAGGTACTCCATTATTGCTTTTGCCTGTCATCTCGTATATGTATGCCTGTAATCCCGGCTGAAATCCTTTCATTACACCATAACCAGCGAAAAACTTGCATTTTTCCTCTTCGGGCAGTTCGAGAGGATCCGTATCTTCGGGCAGACTTTTCATGTATTCCATAATACTCATAGTGTCTTGAGGTAGTGTCAACTGATGGTTTACGATTTTCATCAGACCATCATAGATACAATCGTATGGAACACGCTCTTCTTGTGAATGAGTTCCATCAATGAAAAATACTCCTTGCATCGCCCCCAGGCTAAAAGAAATATTCTTAATGGAATCCTGAGTATACTTCATGAAGGGTAAATTTTCTTCAAATCCTCGAATAAACTCAACTAACTCGGTCTCGCTTAACTCATTTCCTTGATAAATAGGGTCTGGGCTTTCCTTAATAGAACGAATCATAGCGTCCCCTAAAGCATAAGAAGCCGAGTCAAATTCTGCTACTTCAGCATCTGCAATCAAGCCGAAGCAAAGAAGGAAAATGATTGAAAAGATGTGTCTCATAAAGCGTTCCTTTTTGTCGCAAAGATACAACTATTTCCTATTAATCCTATTCGGAATGCGACAAAATATAGAGAAATATAGAAATACAGTTAACTTCGAGAACACACACCAAACGGGCCGTGCGAATTTTTGCTGCTCGCGGCGGTCGGTGATGTGGTACGGCATATTGTTATCGCTTCCCCAAGGGATGTAGGAAATCGTCTCGTCGATGATCGTCGGCACGATGTCCACGTCTTCCTTGAAGACCTTGCCGCTGTCAACTTGGAACACCGCACTAGCGTTCAAACTGGCGATGGTTTCTACACTATTAAAATTTAACTCCATAATCTTGCGAATTTCTTACCGCAAAATTATGGAGTTATATCGTAGTGTTAAAAGACAAGGTTGGTATGGTTCTTTCGGATAAATCCTATATAGAATTTCCCAAACGTCACCTGTGCTCCAACTCATTTCTTCAAATTTCATTTTCAAGCGATACTCATTTAGGTGACTAAACGTTAAATTTATCCTCGGCAACAAATGTATATCCACAGTACGCTTCCAAATTGTTTTAGATTGACATTGTTCCAATTAACAACATCTGGTTAGTCTTTCTTATCATCACCTCCACAAGAAATAAATGGGAGGATGTGTATGACCAATTTGTTATTCAGCAAAATGACCTATACGCTCAAATTAACAATAAATGTCGCAGGAGGAAGTTTGAAGCGGTTTGAGCGTGAATCGCTCACCTTATCTGCTCGGGCGGGATAAGGCTGTAGTCGTACATCACTTCGGAGTGATTGTCGCGGATTAGTTCGCGCGCGAGCAGATTTTCCGTAGCCTTGTCGATGGTCTCGCGGTAGATGCGTGAGAGACGGTAATACTTGCCATCGTCCTCAAGGTGGAAGTGGTGGTCTTCTTCGGTGAGACGATAGAAGTGGGGCAATTCGACTGTGGTGCGCAGCTCGGCGCGAAGCGTGTCGCCTTCGGTCCATATGCATAGTTGCATCGGCTGGTCGGTGTCGTTGCGGAAACGCAGGTCGAGGAAATTCCAGTTGACCGACGTGCCGCTGCTGAAAGGCACATGTCGGCCGTCGGGATCGGGCGCGAGCGCGTCGGAGTGGTAATGCCGCTCGGTGATGGTGAGCGAACTATGGAGGGCGAGCAGGTGGAGCGTGTTGGCAAGATTGCACAAGCCTCCGCCCACACCTGCCACGAGGCGCCCGTTGACGAGTACGCGCCCTTCGGTGAAGCCGTTGCGCTTCGACGTTTTCCCTACTACGCGCCAAAACGAGAATGTCTCTTGCGGCCAGACGACAAGACCGTTTATTTTGCTGCAAGCCAGCCGTATATTATCTGCCTTGTTTTGCTGCAGCACGGCGTCGATGCCCGGTCCTCGCTTAATCATGTTGTTGCTCGTGGAATAGACCACCACGGGCAACTTCGCTTCTTGGCGGCGTACGGTGAAACGCTCGTGGCTCAAGTAATTTTTCACGTGGCGCTTGATAATTTCCTTGTGCAGCGAGATTGCGTAGGTGAGTGGGTTGATTTCGCAGAATAGTTTTCGCTTTGCCATGGAGGATTGATGCGTTAATTGATGGCCTCCGTCTTTACAAGTTCAAAGACCAGATACGAACTATATTCCCGCATGAAACTGTTGGCGAGGGCATAGTCGAATGATGTGAGCCTTGGTCGCCACGATTCGGGGATTTTGTGAATCGGCAGCATCGCCACGCCGAAAGAGCGTCGCAGTGCGAATTTGCCTGACACGAGTGATTTCAATTCGGAAGTGGAGAGTTGTGTCGCGCCATGCCATGTGGCCTGATTGTGGCGCAACAACCGACGTCGGAGGCTCGACGGAATATCGAATATGAGGCGGCCGCCGGACTTGAGCACTCGCCACGCTTCATCGACAATCAACCCGATGGTGGGCATGTCGAGGTGCATCATCAGATGAAAGCAATAGACCACGTCGAAGAAGCCGTCGGCATAGCCGGTGTCGGTGGCCGACGCGAGTCGGAACTCCACTTCGGGGTGGCGTTGTCGCGCTCGCGTCATCATTTCGTCGCTCGCGTCGAGGGCGTGTGTGGCATAGCCCGTCAGTCGGCCGGTGCCACAGGCCAACTCAAAGCGCTGCTCATCGCTGCCGGTGTCAATAAGTGTGTCCAAGATGCGGCGCTCTTGCACGTCGATAAACCGGCCGTAGCTATTGCTGAAACGCGACTCGTCGTAGGTAGGCGCTATGCGGTTGTAATAATCAACTACTTGGTTATAGGCCATAGTTTCGATATTTCTGCAAAGGTAACGTATTTCTGTCGTATCGACAAATGATGTCAATTTTTTTGGTCGTTTTGCCCGTTATCGGCAATTCGCGCTGCTCAACCAGAGCCGCGATACGATAAATAAATGTCAAGGGTAAGATGACGGTAAATAGAAGCAAATACCATTTCTTCATATAATTGACATTTTTACCCTTCAGTTGAATTTTAAAAATGATAGCGTGAACTGAAATTACTATACTTTAAAGATGAATGCAGGAATACTCGTCTGCGAAATAATGAAACTTGTCACCCAGCCATTTATTTTGAAAGTGGCTTGTTATGCTTGCGCCTATTGAAGAATTCCTGAATACTCTATAAGATATCGCAATACGCTCTTTGTTAATACAGTCGGCAGATACGTCCGCCTGTCTTGGTACTGGTAGGTGAACTTCACGGTGTTGAGTTCACCGTCCGCGTCGCTGATCTCGCAGGTCGGCTCGGTGATGAGCACAATCGGCAGGCCTTGCGCAGTGTAGCCCTGCGAGAAGTCGGTGCGCTTAGTCGCCATGCGCACATCATGCGATATAGAACAAGTGTGATCGCGGTTTCATACTCTGATATCCTCTGCAATGCTATCACTAGAACTGCAAAGAGAGCCTGGAGAATCTCCAGGCTCTCTGATTAAGTCTTATTGCCTATTTGCTGTTACTTGAAGAGGCAGGTCGTCACGCTCTCATGGCCCAGGTAGAAAGCCTTGGCCTTGATGACCTTGGGCTGCGACTTGACGGGCACGGGGGCCGTCCAGCGGGGAGAATCGATGGTCGGTTCGCTGCCATCGAGGGTATAGGTCACCATCTCGTCGGGATACTGGGTGTTGATGAACAGTTTGCCGCCTTCGAGTTTGATACCCGGAGGTCCCACACGGAAGTTAAAGCCCAAGCGATGCAACAAGGGCAACTCACGGGTGCCGATCTTCAAGTTATACTGGTGGCGGGCCTCGTTATAGGCCTTGTCATCGGTCAAATCCTTGCTCCACTCGGGAACAGCGGTCCAAGCCCTCTCGCTTACACCCATCATCTTAGGCAACAGCAGGTACTGCACTTCATCAAAGTTGCGCAGCGTCTCGCCCCACAGTTGAGCCTGCACGCCGATGATGTTCTCGGGCTTCTCGAGTTTCACCTTGCCGTCACCGGCGGTGGTGATGTTGATGGGAGTGCCGTCAACATTGGTGCGCGCGGTGGCATAGATGTTGGCGGGAAGGGCGCTCCACGCGTCAAACTCGTCCACCTTGCCGCCCCAGTGCAGGCCCTGCTCATTCTGGTGCCAACTATAGCCCATGTCCATATAGAAGTTGGTCACATTGGACAGGATGACGGGATAGCCGTCGTTGGCCAGGCGGTAGGGCACGTCGGCACGAGAGCCCACAGTGCTCCAGGCGTTCACACCGGCCACACGGGGCGTCATCACTGCGTTGAAGGCCTGATCGTGGTTCAGGGCCACCTCTTGCCAGCCCTCGATGCGAATCTTGCGGAGTTCAAGCAGGGCGCTGATGCGCTTGATGTAGTACTC
Source organism: Sodaliphilus sp. (assembly GCA_045541835.1). GTDB lineage: Bacteria > Bacteroidota > Bacteroidia > Bacteroidales > Muribaculaceae > Sodaliphilus. The sequence continues at coordinate 83,597 of JAZQJW010000065.1, forward strand.
GCTCACCTCGTGCTGATTCTTGAGGCCCTCGCGCTGCATGAGCGCCTGCACGTCAGGACTCTTGGACCACGCGTTATTGGGAACCTCGTCACCGCCCAGGTGAACGACCTCAAGCTTCAGTCCAGCCTCCTTGTACATGAGTTGCAACTCGGCCACGACGCGGTCGATAAAGCGGTAGACGTCATCGCTGGCGACATTGAGCACATTGTCGTGATAGTTCTGGGCCGAGGTGTAAACGCTCTCATTCTTGTCGTCCCACAGGCGGAACTGTTCGGCACTGGGATTGCTGATGGCGCGGTTTTTCATCGCCACGATAGCGGCACGCGCGTGTCCAGGGGTCTCAATCTCAGGGATGATGCGGATACCTTTCTTCCAGGCGTAACGCAACAGGTCGATGAACTCGGCACGGGTGAAATAGCCGTTGCCACATTGTGACAGGTCATCGGGGTTGCCGTTACCGTCGAATATCTGCGCCAGAAAACCCTTCTCGTCGAGGGTGGCACCGCGACGTGCGGCCACCTGAGTCAACTCAGGAAATCCGGGAATTTCCAGTCGCCAGCCCTCATCGTCGGCAAAATGGAACTGGATGGTGTTGATCTTGTAGTAGGCCAACATATCGATCGTGCGCTTGAAGTCGGTGGGGTTGATGACATAGTTACGGGCGATGTCGAGCATCATGCCACGGTAACCAAAGTCGGGCCAGTCGATGACGAAGCAGTTCTGCAAGCGGTTGCCCTTGCTGTGGTCCAATGCCGCGATGAGCGTCTTCACACCGTTCATCAGAGCGGCCTGGGTAACGCCCAGGATGGTGATTTTGCCGTCATGGACACGCAGGCTGTAGTACTCGCGGTTTTCACTCATCTTCTTGTCCAGCAGCAGTTGGATAACAGTGCCTTGTCCGCTGGTGTTATAGATGCCACGTTTCTCCAGTTCGCTGGTCAACAGGCCCTTGGCACGACGGTAGCCGCCCCACTGGAACCACTTGCCCGTCTTGATGGTCACGAGGTTGCCCACTTGGGTGAAGCCGTCCTCAATAGCCACCTGCTTGGGGGTGGGGAAAATGTCATAGTCGTTGCCCGTGTAACCGTCACCGAAGCCGTTGATGGCCTCGTTGTAACTGTACATGTAGTTGCCGTCGGGGTAAGCCTTGTGGTCACGCCACTGACCTGGCTGGTCGAGCGGCGAGCGGTTGATGTTCACCGCAATGGGGTGAGCCATATCACCGCCCATCACCACATGACCTCCGGCAGGCCTGTAGTTCTTGTTGATGAGCGCGCCGCCCATCACTATATCAATCACCAGCGAGTCGCCGGCAGCCAGCGCCTTGTAGTTGGCATTGGGTTTCATGCGGTAATACGTTGTGGAAATTTCTTCCACATCCACCGGACAGCCGGCCGGCAACGTCACCGAACGCGAGAACTGGTTGAAGAAGAACTGCCAGTCATCGGCCAAGGGCTGCTTGGACACATTCTTGATGACAAAGCGCGAGCTGTAATTGTTTGAAGCAGTGTTGTTTTGCCCCATCTGCCAGTTCACGGCAATGGGCGACTGAGCGCTCATTGTCAATGCCGATACGGCCAGCATCAGGGTCGTCAATAATAATCTGGTTACCTTCATTGTTATATGTCGTTTTGTTTAATAATCTGATTCAGCAGGTTGTCGCAGGCATCCTCCAGCAGGTCAAGCACGAGTTCAAAACCCTCGCTGCCCTCATAATAAGGGTCAGGCACATGGTCATAATGAGGATACTGGCGGATGTAGTCGCCCATCATCACCACCTTGTCCTGTTGCTCCAGGGTCATGGCACGGTGACACAGGTCATCCACGTTAGCGGCATCCATACCGACGATAAGGTCAAAACCCTCAAAATCAGCGCCCTGCACACAGCGAGCGCGATGTGTCAACTCATAGCCGCGAGGTCGGGCATGCACCCTCATTCGCTTGTCAGGCAAGTCACCGACGTGCCAACCGCCCAAGCCCGCCGAGTCGATGAAAAAGCGCTCTGTAAGTCCCCTTTCATCAACCATACGTTGCATCACCGCCTGGGCCGCCGGCGAGCGGCAGATATTGCCTAGACAGACGAAAAGCACATTGTATTTCCCGTTTCTCATCATTTTGAAGGTGCAATATTACAAAAAAACACCGAAAAATGACCCTTCAAGATGTGGTTTTTTCGTTTTTTATGTGTAACTTTGCCTTTTGAAACAAGAAACTACCTGTTATTTAGATGAACCTGAACATCTTGCGCCTGTTACCGCTGCTATTGATGATGTGCCTCGCCCTGGCAAGCACGACGTCATGCGGGAGTTGTAACAGGGGAGAGCAACAAGATACCACAGCGTGGGACTACAAGGCACCACCGGCCATGCCCGTCAACCGCAGCATCAGCGGTGACAGCATTCAGTTGGTCGATGATGCCAACGTGCATCGCCTGCCCACCTACATTGAGCAACGACCGCTCCAAGAAATCTTCAACGACATTAATCCGATACAACTCGAGGCGGCTGAGAAGAACGGCTTCAAACCCGTGTCAAAACTCAGCGACGCCTATCGCATCGACAAGCCTCTCATCAGGATTTACTCCTGTGACGCCTATATGCTCGACGATTTGACGGCCTCGGTGCCCTACCTGGTCCCCAAGGCTGCCCAGTTGCTCAAGGAAATCGGCTACGCTTTCCAGGACAGCGTCAAGAGTCGTGGGGGCAAGGCCTACCGCATCAAGGTGACCAGCGTGACGCGCACCGACTACAGCGTGTCCAAACTCATGCGCCGCAACCGTTCGGCCACCGAGAACTCGTGCCATCGCTACGGCACCACGTTCGATATCAGTTGGGTGAAATTTGACTGCATGGACCCGAGCATGATCGTCTCGCTGGAGGACTTGAAGAACATCCTGGCCGAAGTCGTCCTGGATTTCAAGCGCCAGGGACGATGCTACGCCATCTTTGAGCGCAAGTCGGGTTGCCTGCACATTACAGTAAGATAAAACAAGATACTTTAAAACTTATAACAACCAATCCAATGACCTTACAACAGACGATAGCCGAGTACCTGAAATATACAGGTCAAAAAGGCTTAGACATCAGCGCCGCACTCATCGACTGCGACGGCGTACTCTATGACTCAATGAAGTACCACACCCAAGCCTGGGTAAAACTCATGAAGAAGAACGGCATCAAGTGCACCCGCGACGAGTTCTACGAACTGGAAGGTATGACGGGCAGTGAAATCATCAAGATGAAGTTCAAGCAGGGTGCCGGCAAGATCATTACCGACGACGAGGCTCGCGCACTGTATGGCGTGAAGACCCGCTACTTCACCGAACTGGGCGAAGCCCCCGTGATGCCCGGCGCCAAGCGCGTGCTTGAGACGCTCAAGGATGCCGGTGTGGAGCGCGTGCTGGTCACCGGTTCGCAGCAGGACGCCTTGCTGGAGCGCATCGAGAACGACTTCCCCAAACTCTTCGGTGAAGTGAAAGTTACTGGACATGACGTGCGCAAGGGTAAGCCCAACCCCGAGCCCTTCCTGAAAGGCATGGCCAAGTCAGAGAAAAAGCCTAACCAGTGCATCGTCATCGAGAACGCCCCCCTGGGCGTGCAGGCCGCTCATGCCGCCGGCTGCTTCACCATCGGCGTCACCACCGGTCCCATCCCCGAGAAAGACCTGTACAAGGCTGGTGCCGACCTCGTTTACAAGAACATGGACGAGTTGGCAGCCGCCCTGCCTTCGCTGCTTGTGGCGCTGTCTCTCGTCAAAGGATAAACATTTTCAACTGCCAATTGCGCGAATTATACGAATTAGCACCCTCTTTCTTAATTCGTATAATTCGCGTAATTCATAGTACAATTGAATGCGAATGGGACAGAACCTCATTTTCACCAACGATGTCGAGAGTGCCCTCCAGCAGTTGACCGCCGCCAGCAGCCACAACATGACCGTGTTTATCGCCGATGTCAACACGGCCCGCTTTGCCTTGGGTCATGGGCGCCTCATCATCATCCCCGATGGAGACACCAGCAAGTCGTTAGAAACCGTTTGCCACGTGTGGAACGAGATGGAGCGCATGGGGATGACCCGCCACTCGCTGGTCATCAACCTGGGAGGTGGCATGGTAACCGACCTGGGCGGATGGGCCGCGGCGACGTTCAAGCGCGGCGTGAGGTTCATCAATGTGCCCACCACCCTATTGGGCGCTGTCGATGCTGCCGTGGGCGGCAAAACGGGCATCAACTACAATGGTTTGAAAAATGAGATTGGCGCTTTTGCGCCCGCCAGCGACGTGATTATCTCGACTTGCTTCTTCGACACACTCCCCATTCAGGAAATGAAGTCGGGCTTTGCCGAGGTCATCAAGCATGCGATGCTCAGCGACCGTGATGAGTTCCTGCGCCTGCTTAACCACGATTTCAACGCACCCATCAATCACGATGACCTGCTGGAGAGGCTGCGCCGCTCGGTACAGGTCAAAGTGGATATCGTAGCCCGCGACCCCAATGAACAGGGCGAACGCAAGGCCCTCAACCTGGGACACACCGTCGGGCACGCCTTTGAGAGCCTGGCCATGAAACGGGGCAAATCCGTGCCTCACGGCTATGCCGTGGCCTGGGGACTGGTCACCGAAGCCGTCCTCTCACACCTGCTGCTGAAATTCCCCAGCGAGGATGTGCACCTGTTGGGCAACTTCGTTTGCGACAATTACCGCGATTTCCCTTTCACCTGCGACGACTATGACGAATTGCTGGACCTGATGCGCCACGACAAGAAGAGCCATAACGGTGAAATCACCTGCACCCTGCTCGCTAATATCGGCGACTACCGCATCGACCAAGCAGTCACCCCCGACGACGTCACCGCCGCCCTCGACATCCTGCGAGACCTACTTGGAGCATAACTGGGACACAGGGACGGGTCTTTTGTCCCATTTTTTCGTTTTCGGTGCAAAAATGGGACAAAAGAACCGTCCCTGTGTCCCACTATCGCCAGTGCCAGAGGCGGGAGACGGCGTGGGTAATGGTGCGCAGGTGCAGATCCTTGCCCAAGACAACCAGCATCACGGCGAAGAGGATGAAGAGTATGCCGACAATCAGGCGGGGAGTGAGCACTTCACCGAAGACCACCACACCGATAGCCACTGCCGTCAACGGCTCCAACGCGCCCAGAATTGCAGTCGGCGTGGCACCGACATGATGCACGGCCACGGTCATGAACACGAGCGACAGGATGGTGGGCACGATGCTCAGCCAGACGGCAAATGACAACGCACGGGCCGACGGCAAGGCATGCAGATACAACTCAGGCGAAGTGAAGGAATAGAGTATCAGCGTGATTTCGCACACCAACATGGCATAGAACGTGACCTTGAACGACGACATCTTGATGCTCGACTGATTGACCACGATGATATAGATGGCATAGGCCAACGAGGAAAGGATGCACAGGAGAATGCCCACAGCACTTAACGAGGCGCCCGTCTCACCCTTGTACAGCAGACCGATACCCACGAGTGACATTACGATGGCAATGACCGTCATGGCCGTCACCCGCTCCTTGAAGAACATCGCCATGATCACAGCCACCATCACGGGATAGACAAACAGGATAGTTGAGGCAATGCCGGCATCCATGAAGTGGAAACTCTGGTAATAGGTGATGCTCGATGCGGCGAACAGGATGCCCAGCGAGAACAGCACCTTGAACTCATGGCGCGTGACCTTGAAATTCTCGCGCTTGATGAGCATCACGATAGCCAACAAGATGACAGCGAGCCCAAAACGATGAGCCAACACCGTGGCCGTGTTGACACCCTCCTCATAGAGGGGCAAAGCACCAAAGGGGTTCGTACCATAGCACACTGCCGACAGGATTGCACACAGGATGCCGATGGATTTATTCTTTTTCATCAGTATTGAGATTTAAAGTCATGATTGAACACACTAGCGCTTGAAGCGGCTCATCTCGTAGAGGGCGGGCAACGCCTGACCGTTGGCACTGTTGAACAGGCCTCGGTTCAGTCCCCAACTGCTGTGCTCCCAACGGGTGCCGTAGCGGTTCTCCTCGGGATACCACCAGAAGAGGCCCGTCACATTGTCGTGATGGTTCAATTCCTTGACCAGTTGGGCGGTGAATTCACGCTGGCCCTCGATGGTACCGGGCAGACAGTGGGAAAAATCCTCCTCGCCACGGTTCACGCCGTCGTGCAGGTAGTAATAGGCCGCCTCAACAATCATCACGGGTTTGCCGGGGAAACGCTCTGCCAACCTGTCAAGCGTCAGGCCCAAGTTGGGAATCGTGCCGTGCCACATGGGATAATAACTCAAGCCGATGATGTCATAATCCAGCCCAGCAGTGGCCAAGCGGTCGTAGTAGTTTTGAGTCATTTCCCAAACGCCGGCCTTCTCGGTGTGGATAATGATACCCGCCGAGGGGCACAACTCGCGGCAAGCCCTGCAACCCGCCTTGAGCAAACTGGTGAATACGTCCCAGTTGTCGGGCGACATCGGGTCAACGCGTCCCACAGGCCAGTCCATACCGAAGGTAATCTCGTTACCCACCTGAATGGTCTTAGGCTCCACGCCAGCGGCTTTCAAAGTCAGCAGGCAGTGGCGGGTGTAGCGGTAAATGCTATCGGCCAACACGTTGCCTGACAAACCTTCCCAACGCTTGGGAGTGAACTGCTTGGCAGGGTCGGCCCAAGTATCGCTGTAGTGGAAATCGAGCATAACCTCAAATCCGCGGGCCTTAATCGTCTTGCACAGGTCAACGACATAGTCCAAATCCTGGCACACACCCTCGTCATGATGCTGACCCGGCGCATTCTGCGGATCCACGAACAGACGCACACGCATCATGTTCCATCCCTGCTGCTTGAATAGATCATAGGGGTCCACTGTCACACCACACGAATCCTTGTAAATCACACCGTTACGGGCATTGGAGGTCATCATCGAGATATCTCCACCCAACCACGACTGTGCAACCGTGGGCAACAAAGCCACCAGCACAAGAATCATTGACAAAATCTGCTTCATCATTCAAAACCTGAATTTTGGGACAAAAGAACCGTCCCTTTGTCCCGATTTTTATCTGTTAAAAACAAAAGTGCCGATAATCAATAAGACTATCAGCACTCTCTTGCGTTGTCGGGGTGACTAGATTCGAACTAGCGACCCCACGCCCCCCAGACGCGTACTCTAACCGGACTGGGCTACACCCCGAACGCACTTGCCGAAACGTACTTGTTTCGTAAAGCGGTGCAAAGGTAATACCAATTTATATACTGACCAAATTTTTGAGCGACTTTTTTTACCACAAAAATTGCAATTAGGTAATAAACTACTGAAAACCAATAAAATAGTAGAGACGCAAAATTTTGCGTCTCTACTTTGTCCCAATTCAGTAAAAGGGATTTACGGTGGATGCTTTTACTCAGCCTTGCCGTCGCTGCCAAGCACTTCAATGATTTTGTGCTTGTAGAGCTTGGTCATCTCGTCGCGAGCGGGACCACAGTACTTGCGAGGATCAAACTCACCGGGCTTCTCAACGAGCACCTTGCGAACGGCAGCGGTAAAGGCCAGACGGCTGTCGCTGTCGATGTTGATCTTGCAAACCGCGCTCTTAGCGGCCTTGCGCAACTGGTCCTCGGGGATACCTACGGCATCAGGCAGGTTGCCGCCATGGGTGTTGATGATGTCAACATACTCCTGGGGAACGCTCGATGAGCCGTGCAGCACGATGGGGAAGCCGGGGAGCTTCTTCTCTACTTCCTCGAGCACGTCAAATGCCAGGGGAGGAGGAACGAGCTTGCCGGTCTTCGGGTCACGGGTGCACTGTTCGGGTTTGAACTTGTAAGCGCCGTGGCTGGTACCGATGCTGATGGCCAGCGAGTCACAACCGGTGCGAGTGGCAAAGTCAATCACCTCCTCGGGCTTGGTGTAGTGCGATTCCTCGGCTACCACGTCATCCTCAACGCCGGCGAGCACGCCGAGTTCAGCCTCAACGGTCACGTCATACTGGTGAGCATATTCCACAACCTTCTTGGTCAGGGCGATGTTCTCTTCGTAGGGGAGCGATGAGCCGTCGATCATTACCGACGAGAAACCGAAGTCAACGCATGACTTGCACAATTCAAAGGTGTCACCATGGTCCAAATGGAGGCAAATCTGGGGATGTTCCCAGCCCAACTCCTTGGCATACTCTACAGCGCCCTCGGCCATATAACGCAGCAGCGTCTGGTTGGCATACTTGCGGGCACCGCTGGAAACCTGCAGGATGACAGGCGACTTGGTCTCGGCGCAAGCCTTGATGATAGCCTGTAACTGCTCCATGTTGTTGAAGTTGAATGCGGGAATGGCATAGCCGCCATCGACTGCCTTAGCAAACATCTCGCGGGTGTTCACGAGACCTAAATCCTTGTAATTTACCATAATTCAGAAATAATAATTTTGGGTCAAAACGATACGTTATTTGCTGCAAAGGTAAAGCATTTTTGTCGTCTCACAAAGCCCACAGAGGATTATTTTTTTCAACAACCCTCCCTCAGTATTTAGCATCATGCAATCTGTTATTCTCTAAATACCGCTGAAAGCGGTAAATTAATGTAATATTTCCAACAAATAGCTGATTTTCTTTGAAGGTTACTGATTTTTTGTTATTTTTGCGACATATTATTACTCATGCTGTTTCAGGAAATATTTTATATGGTTATATACTAATTTTTAAAAAAGATTAAGGCTTTATGAAGAATTTTTTACTGATTGCTGCAATGGCAGCACTGGCCCTCGGAGCTAGCGCCGACGGCTACAAGATTGAGCAGGTTTGGAACCTCCAGAATCCACAAGCCGTCACCGGCATGGATCGTTTGGAAATTCGCCAAGGTTTCGGTATGGATGGTAAGTTCTATGTAAACTGCAAGAAAATTGTTGTTGATACGATTGATGGAGTGCCCACAGTCACCACGGCCCCTATTATTTATGAGATTGACCAAAACGGTCTGACCGGTGTGACTTTCCCGGGCGGCAAGAACTGCGGTATCAGCCGTGACGAGGCCGGCAACATCATTGTCAGCATGACACAATTCCCCAACTCATGGAACGAAGGCCTTCGTGTTATCGACCCCAAGACCGGCGACTACATTGATTTGGAGATTCCCGAAGAGGCTGCCATCATGGGCCGTTGCGACTTCCTCAGTTTCGCCAAGGGTAATCTCATGGAAGACGGTGAGATTTGGTTAAATGGCGCAAATCAGGGAAGTTCATTCTCCCACATTGCCGTCGCTGGCGGTGAAGTTGATGCCGACAACAGTTATTATATGGTGGGAGACGGCCTTCAGACCAGCAGTAGCGTTGTGATTAATCCTTACACCGACATCAACGGTGAAGACGCGCTGTTATACTGGTCCAGGAACGGTAACCCCGAGAAATTGTCATATGCCGACGATCAATTCACCCAAAAGACCCTGAACCTCTCGAATCGTGCTAACACCAATGGCATGTACCCCCTGATTTGGGACGGCAAGGAGTTCTTCATCTACTCCACCAAAGATGGAACCACACACTACTTGGATGGCTTTGCCATCGCTGAGTCGGGCGCTGAACCTATCGTGGACATTCCCAAGACAACCGCAACCAACAATGGCTTCCAGAGCCAATGGCTGAATGCCGAGATCGACGAGGATGGCGTTACCATCTATCAATACTACCCCGGCAACGAAGCAGGTCACTTCACCGTATGGCGCCTGACCAAGGACGAGCCTGTAATTCCTGATGTTTATATGCTTGGCGGCAATGTTGACAACTGGGCTCCCAATGAGGGTACCAAGTTTGCCTATAACGAGGATAACAATCTCTACACCCTCAACTTCACCTTCGACGGCCGTCACAATGGCTATAACTACTTCGGCTTCACCAACGAATTGGCCGAGTACAACGACCAGGGCAGTTGGGACTATATCGCCCCGTTCCGCTTTGGTGCTGTCTCCGAGGGTGACTTTGATGTGACCGATGAGCAACTCAACAAGGACCTGAGCCTCACCTATGACAACGGTCAGTCCTTCAAGATTCCCGCCGGTGAGTATAACATGACGCTCAGCCTCGAGAACATGACTCTCTACATCGAGAAGGTGGCTCCCGAAGGACTGAAGGGCGACGCCAATGAGGATCATGAAGTGAACATCAGCGACGCTATCTTGCTGATCAGCGCCATTCTCAACAGCGACACCAGCGGCATCAATTTTGCAAACTCTGACATCAACGGTGATAGTGAGATCAACATCACCGATGCCATCAAGTTGATTAACTTTGTACTGAATGAATCTTGGGGCGAATAAGCGTTCCTCTTGATTTACAGATACCACATTACGGCAGGGAAGTTCACCGACGGGGCTTCCCTGCTTTATTCATCGGCGTTCATCACCAGTTTTGTTGAATAATCAGGTTTTCATCGGCACTTTATTGCCATTACCAATAAAATACGTTACCTTTGCACACACATTTATCCGCATTGTATAACAAACTAAATATACCGAGCCGTGTCAGCAATCAACAAGTGGCGCATCGAGGATAGCGCCGAACTCTACAACATCGGAGGCTGGGGCCTCAAGTACTTCTCCATCAACGAGGATGGCCACGTCACCGTCACGCCCAAGAGCAGTTGTGTGCCCGTGGACCTGGCCGACGTGATGGACGAGTTGCATTCCCGCAAGGTGACAGCGCCCGTACTGTTGCGTTTCCCCGACATCCTGGACAACCGTATCGACAAGATTTCCAGTTGTTTCAAGAAAGCCGCCAAGGAATATGAGTACCAAGGTGCCAACTTCATCGTCTATCCCATCAAGGTGAACCAGATGAGGCAGGTTGTGGAGGAAATCATCGGGCATGGCAAGAAATTCAACATCGGCCTGGAAGCCGGCAGCAAGCCTGAACTGCATGCCGTGCTGGCCAGCAACATGACCGACCTGAACGCCAACCCGGTCATCATCTGCAACGGTTACAAAGACGAGGGATATGTCGAACTGGCACTGCTGGCCCAGAAGATGGGGCGCCGCATCTTTGTCGTGGTAGAGAAGCTCAGCGAGTTGGAACTCATCGACCGCGTTGCCGAGCGGCTCCACATCAGGCCCAACATCGGTTTCCGCATCAAACTCTCCAGCAGCGGCAGCGGCAAGTGGGAAGAGAGTGGCGGCGACAGCAGCAAGTTCGGCCTGAATACCAGCGAGTTGTTCAGCGCCATCGACTATCTGCACGAGCACAAACTGGAGGACTGCCTCAAACTCATCCACTTCCACATCGGTAGCCAAATTACCAAAATCCGCCGCATCAAGAACGCCCTGCGCGAGGCGGCCCAATTCTATGTCCAACTCGCCAAACTGGGCTTTGACGTGGAATATGTCGACATCGGCGGCGGTCTGGGCGTGGACTATGACGGCACACGCTCCAGCGGCAGCAGCCACTCGATGAACTACAGCATCCAGGAGTATGTCAACGACGCTGTTTATACCCTGGTCGACGCCAGCAACAAGAACGGGCTCAAGCATCCCAACATCATCACCGAGAGCGGCCGCTCATTGACCGCCCACCACTCGGTGCTCGTCGTTGACGTGCTCGAGACCACCTCACTGCCCGAGTGGGACGACAAGGTGGATACCGTGAGCGAGGAAGACAACGAACTGGTGCGTGACATGTACGAGATTTGGGACAAAATCAATCAGGCCCGCCTGCTCGAGGACTGGCACGACGCTCTGCAGATACGAGACGAGGCCCTTGACCGTTTCTCGCTGGGCCTCATTGACCTGCGCACACGCGCGATGGTGGAGAAACTCTTCTGGTCCATCGCACGCGATGTTGACGGCATCGTCCGCAACATGAAGCACGCCCCCGACGAGTTGCGCTCGGTGAGCCGCATGCTGCCCGACAAATACTTCTGCAACTTCTCGCTCTTCCAGTCGCTGCCCGACGCGTGGGCCATAGACCAAGTGTTCCCCGTGATGCCCATCGACCGGCTCGCCGAACGTCCCACCCGCTACGCGACCCTCCAGGACATGACCTGTGACAGCGACGGCAAACTCAACAACTTCATCTCGGCCCAGGGCATCGCCCACTCACTACCTGTCCATAAACTCAAGGCCCATCAGCACTACTATCTGGGCATCTTCCTCGTGGGCGCCTATCAGGAGATTCTGGGTGATATGCACAACCTGTTCGGCGACACCAATGCGGTTCACATCAATGTCTTCAAGGACCACTATGAGATTGACCAAGTGATTGACGGTGAGACCGTTGCCGAGGTGCTTGACTATGTCGAGTTCAACCCCAAGCAACTGGTGCGCAACGTGGAGACCTGGGTGAGCGAGTCCATCCGTTCGGGCAAGATCACCGGTGATGAGGGCAATGAGTTTGTACGCAACTTCCGCAGCGGCCTCTACGGCTACACCTACTTGGAAAAATAGTCTTCAAGACAATCCGGATAATCCGGAAAATTCGGAAAATCACGAACAACCAGAACAGCGATGCGGTATTTCATGAGATTGGGTTATCGGGGTGCCGCCTACCACGGGTGGCAGATACAGCCCCATGACACCTCGGTACAGCAAGTCATCGAGGAAGCGATGGCCACGCTGCTGCGCGTGGCCACGCCCGTGACAGGCGCTGGCCGCACCGATGCCGGAGTGAATGCCCGACTGATGGTGGCTCATTTCGATACCGAGCAGCCCATCATCGACATTAACCGTCTGGTTCACAGCCTCAACGCCCTGCTGCCTGCCGACATCGCCATCTATGGCATCACACCGGTGCATGACGAGGCTCATGCCCGATTTGACGCCACCAGCCGCACCTACAAGTACTTCGCCGTCCGCCACAAGGACCCTTTCCGCTACCCCTTGAGTTGGAAATGTGCGCCTGACCTTGACTTCGAGTTGATGAATGAGGCAGCAGCCCACCTGTTGGACTACACCGACTTCACGTCCTTCTCCAAGCTGCACACCGACGTCAAGACCAATAACTGCCGCATCACCCGTGCCCGATGGTCCCAAGAGGCTGACCAATGGGTGTTCACTATCACCGCCGACCGTTTCTTGCGCAACATGGTGCGAGCCATCGTCGGCACCCTCGTCGAGGTGGGCCGCCACAAGATGACCGTGGAGGAGTTCTGCCATGTCATCGAGCGCAAGGACCGCTGCGCTGCCGGCACCTCGATGCCCGGCCACGCGCTCTTCCTGTGGGACATCACCTACCCCTACCCCATCTAGTTGGATGAATACGCTTCTATATAGAACCGAATAATCAATTTTAATCCTCTTAATAACAGACAGTCATGATGAAAACGAAATCAATTACCACATTATTGGCAGCAGTCATTACGCTGCTTGCCTTGAGCGTACCCGCAATGGCCCATCACCCGCAGGGCGACTGTGACGCCCCTGCCGAGTCTAATTTCAGTGCATGTGCTGCACCTGCTGCAGCCAGCAGTACCGACGACTACGAGAGACTGACTGGAAATATTGGTCCCTATGCAATCACCATGTTCCTGACTTATGACAGGTGGGAAATAGGAAGCTTCATCGGTTATTACTACTATAACACGAATCCAAACAACAAGTTCCAACTGAAGTTAGCAAGCATGGAGACCATCAACATCCATGGGTCAATGTATGTCGTGCTGAAAGAATACACTAAGTCAGGAAAAAATTCCGGCACTTTCAAGGGTCAGTATGAATGCAGGGGTTGCTCCTATGTTGGCACCTTCACCAACAGTAAGGGCAAGAAATTTCACTTTGATTTGGGGTAACACCGTTATTTCTGAGTCCTGGTCAGCATGATTTGTGGTAACTGAGTCATCATCGCGACTCGGTAATCTAATTGTGCTATAGCACTGGAAATCAAGCAAATTATTAGCATCCACCTGCTCAATTCCACTCCTGCAGGGCAGTTATGATTCTTGAGGTTGACACAACAACATTTTTAATCCATTTGTCAGATAGTCAAGAAAAAAACCACTCAAGCGCTTGCGGGTTCGGGGAAAAGTATTACCTTTGCACCCGCATTAGTGCCTACGGGGCTCAAGAAAGTGCTGGAAGATGAATCCCAGCCGCCTCAGGGACAGTCATTTAAACTACAAGATTTAACAAATGTACGCAATTGTAGAGATTCAGGGACAACAGTTCCGTGTCGAGACCGGCAAGAAGTTGTATGTCCACTATCTCGGCGACGAGCGCAAGGAAGGCGACTCTGTAGAGTTTGACCGCGTCCTGCTCGTGGATGCCGACGGTGCCGTTAAGGTTGGCGCACCTACCGTCGAAGGTGCAAAGGTTGTTTGCGAGGTAAAGGCTCCCCTCGTGAAAGGTGAACACATCATCGTTTTCAAGAAGAAACGTCGCAAAGGCTATCGCCGTTTGAACGGTCATCGCCAGCAGTTCACTCAGCTTGAGATTAAAGAAGTCATTGCTTAATTAACCATTTAAAAATCACAACTCTAGATTATGGCACATAAAAAAGGTGTCGGCAGTTCAAAGAACGGCCGCGAGAGCGAAAGCAAACGCCTCGGCGTGAAGATTTTTGGTGGTCAGTTTGCCAAGGCCGGTAACATCATCCGCCGTCAGCGCGGTACCCAGCATCGTCCCGGCATGAACGTTGGCATGGGCAAGGACCACACCCTGTATGCTCTGGTTGACGGCACTGTAGAGTTCCAGCACCGCGCTGGTCACACCTACATCAACGTGATCCAGGCTCCCAAGGAGGAACAGAACTAATCAAGGAACAAAGAAATCCCAACCCTAAGGGAATGAGGGTGAGCACCGCTATTTGGTACTCACCCTTGTTTTTTATACCCCAAATACTTGCTTTTTTAAATCATTTGGTATATCTTTGCCAAAAACAATTACACATCTTACAAATCTTTAATATCATTGCATTATGAAAAAGAATTCTATCAAAACCGTGATGGTAGCAGCCATTACGATGGCAGCAATGGCCATACCGACTACAGCCCATGCCCAGTTTGGCGGCCTGGTCAACAAGGCCAAGAAGAAAGCCGAGCAAGTTGTTGACAAGAAAAAAGAAGAAGTCAAGGAAAAAGGCAAAAAGGCCAAGGAAGAGGCTAAGACGAAGACCCTCGAGACCCAGCGTCCGCCCTTGCCCTGGGTGATGGCCCAAGACGGCACGTACAACGGTGTCGGCTTGGAGGAGTTTGTGGATCGCATGGCCGAGATGGACATCACCGAGGACGGGTTGAAAGAACTCAGGAGCCAGTTGGATGCCCGCTTCAAGCACAACCACACACTCGACAAGATGAACTCCGGTCCAGACTATGATGTGAAACTCTGGGAGAGCATCCAGAAAGAAAATGAACGCTATTGGCAATTCTATGATAAAATCGGTTCCTGGACCCTCGTCTTGATCAACAGCACGAAAGTCACCGAAGATGCTGACGGCTCTGTGAGCGTTTCAACCAAAGGAAGCATAATGACAGCGAACAAGTACCGTGCAAAAGGTTCAGCTCAAGGCATCACCATAGTGAGTCGTAACGGCAAATATGTCTTCGCCAGCCTCGGCGGACAAGGTTCCTACCTAAGCGATGCAGACCTGGAAGGTGCCAAAAAATGTGCCAAGCAGATGCACCTGTTCCAGATTTTCACCAAGGATGTCCATCTGCTGTGGGACGAAGTCGGCGAGAAGTACAGTAACACTAAAAAATACATGTACTATAATCAGAATGTATATGCCAATGCTGCAGATCAAGCCATCGCGCAGAACAAGCCCGAGAATATCGACTACAAGGCTATGCCCAAGGCCGGCTCCATGCAAGCCAAGTTCAAATCCGAGGCCCTTGCCATTGCCAAGGCCGATGATCCCAAAGTTATCGACGTCGTCATCACAAGCAACGATTGGGATATTGTGATGAAGGGTCTGGTGCCCGAGCGCCGCAACATCTACGGCTATATCGTCACTCAGGACGAGCTCGGCAAGAAATGCTCAGAGCGCGTGTGGACCCAGAAGTATCAGGGCAACGGCAACTACGGCAAACTGAAAGCCGGCGGCGTGGGCGTCTCCAGCGACTTCTATGTGAAGTAACTCCAGACCTGCTACAGATACTATAAAGGCTATAGGGGATGTCCTCTATAGCCTCTTTTTTAGTACTCTTCGGCCTCAACGTCGATGATGCGCGTGTCATTAGGGTTATAGTGCTGGACGGTCAAGTCGCTGAAATTGCCTTCCTCGTCACCAAACCACTGACGCATGCGATCGCGCGCCTTCTGCTTGATTTCGGGAGTGATGTACTTCTTCATCGTGAACAAGGCCCAAGCCAGAGCGGCAAGGTCATCGGTGAAACCCAGACCAAGGATTACGTCGGGAATAAAGTCCAGGGGCAGGATAAAATAGCCTAGCGCACCCAGCACCTTGAGTTTAAGGCTGGTGGGCACAGCAGGGTCACGGGAGACATAATAGAGGACAAGTACATAGTACACAGCCTTGCGGCCGGCCTTCTTGGCCACCTTCCTCAACTTCTTCCACAACTTGCTGTCGTTGAAGTACTGGGCGTAATCGTCAAGGTGAATGTTGTTGATTGTCATCCTTCATCAAGATTTATAATGGTCCATACTGCAACACCATACAGCAAATCCCGTGCCAAATCAACTGGGATTTAGGCATGAGCGGTGATAACGATTCAATGATAAGGGGTTCCAGGGCATTATTCCTCCTCAATGGAGACCTTGACCTTGGCGATGCGGTATTTGATGACCTTAATGACGGTGAAGGTGAAACGGCCGTGCTTGATGACCTCCTTCTCCTTGAGGAAATCGCCCTTGATGTCGAGCAGGAAACCGGCGATGGTCTCAGCTTCCTCGCCATGCTCGCCCAACTCCTCCTCATCAATGTCGAGCACGCGGGCAAAGTCGCTCAACAGCGTCTTGCCGTCAAACATCCAAGTATTCTTGTTGATGCGGTTGTAGAACTTCTCCTCGGTGTCATACTCGTCGTTGATGTCTCCCACAATCTCCTCAAGCACGTCCTCGAGCGTGGCGATGCCCTGTGTGCATCCATACTCATCGACGATAATGGCCATGTGCATCTTCTTGCGACGGAAGTCCTCAAGCAGGTCGTCGAGCATACGCGTCTCGGGCACAAAATAAGCGGGCCGCATCAGTGTTTGCCACTTGAAGGTATTGTCGCGATTACCGATGTAGGGCAAGAGGTCCTTGGCATAGAGGATGCCCTTGATGTTGTCGGGGGTCTCCTCATAGACCGGCATGCGGGAATAGCCCGTCTCGATGACCTTGCGCACCACCTCATCGAAGGTGTCTTCTTGATCGATATCCACCACGTCGACACGGGGACGCATGATATCGCTCACCGTCTTGTCGCCGAACGACAAGATACCCTCGAGCAATTCCTTCTCGTCGGGGTTCTTGACCTCGCTCACCTCAAGAGCTCGCGTGAGATCATCGACCGACAGTTCCTCGGTCTGTTCAGGAACAACCTTGCTTACCAGGCGCGTGCTGCGCACCAGCAAGGCGGTCAACGGCGAGAACAGCTTGACAGCAGCCTTGAGCGGAGCTGAGGTTACCGCGGCAAACTTGCTGTTGAAGTTGGTGGCATACAGTTTGGGAATCACCTCTCCGAAGAGGAGGATGAGGAATGTCAAGATGACCGTTTGGACGATGAAGTCAAGCACCGCGCTGTTGAAGTTGAAAATCTGCTCCATCGCGTAGTTCAGCACGATGACAATCATGATGTTGACCAGATTGTTACCCACCAGAATTGTAGCGAGCAGTTTCTCGGGCATTGCCAACAGTTCTTTCACCCTCTCGCGACGATGTGTGTCCTCAATATTATCTATATCCTCGGGGCGCAACGAGAAATAGGCGATCTCGCTGCCCGAGTTAAATGCCGACAGGAACAATCCCAAGACGGCGACAATGATGGCAATGATGCTGCCCATAGTGGGCGTGTTAAATGTTACTAGCGACTGTCCTGTCGCTGTGCAAAGTACCGATAACAGGCACGATAACGGGTCAGGGTCCAAAATTAATCTTGTTTTGTTGAATAATGCGACAAAGATAGTGCAAGCCGAGCGGAGTACCAAGCAAAAAAGCAATTTTTTGATTGAGCACTCCCGAGGCGCAGCCTATCTTGCCCGACTGAAAGGAGGGTACGATAGTGCAAGCCGAGCGGAGTACCAAGCAAAAAGGCAATTTTTTGATTGAGCCCCCCCGAGGCCCAGCCTACCTTGCCCGACTGAAAGGAGGGAACGATAGTGCAAGCCGAGCGGAGTACCAAGCAAAAAAGCAATTTTTTGATTGAGCACTCCCGAGGCGCAGCCTATCTTGCCCGACCAAGTCGGATCGTAGCCATGTCGTTCTGTGAGCCAAGG
>JAZQJW010000066.1:0-9693 GCA_045541835.1 Sodaliphilus sp.
GTTCATCTCGTCGATGCTGGTGGGGTTCTCCTGCTTCTTGGAAACGGTTACAGCAACGGGCTCGCTCTCAACAACCTCACCATTTACATAGGTTGCAACAGCAATTACGGTTACCACGTAGTCCTCAGCCTCGCGGGTGAAGCTCTCGGGGTTCTCTACCTCGTGGCGAACACCTTCCTCGTCAACGGTGAACAGAGTTACAGTGCCGTAGTCGGCAGCGCTGCCCTCGATGATACCCTCAACAACCACGTCGGCGTCGTTGGTGGCGATGGTCACCTTGGGAGCAACGGGGGTATAAGCGGGAACATCGTCCTCGCCCTTCACCTGGAACTTATCCATGCAGAAGTAGGCGGCGGTGTTCATGCCATAGTCACCCACATCGGTAGAATTCAAGGTGAAGTAAACCGACTCCACCTCACCCAGGCTGGAGAGGTCAAAGAAGGTCCAATCGTTCAGGGCGTGAAGTTCGCCATTGGTGAAGTCCACGAGGTTGATGCTGACGGTCGTCTCCGAGCCATCGGCAGCAACGCCATGAGCAATCAGCTCAAAGTAGTCACCCTCGGCAAAGGGAGCGCCAAAACCGTCACCATGCTCACAACCGTAGTAGGGCCAGGGGTGGTTGCACACGTACACACCGACGGGCTCAAAGGTTGTCTTGCGGTCCTTGCCCACGTACATCACCTGGTTGCTGGGGCCTTCAGATGCCCAACTGCTGTAATAGCCCACGAGATAGGGCTGTGAGGGATCGGCAGTCACGGTACCATCCTCGTTGATGACGCAACCGCCACCAGCCATGCAGCCACCAAAATTGGTCGTCCAAGAGGCGCTGCTGCCGGGCTGACCATAGTCGGTCTGGTCACCACCGATAGCGGGACAGAAACCATCCCAGTAATAGCCGCCCCACGAGGCGCCTTCGCCATCGATGAGGTGCGAGAGCATAAACTCGCCGTTTTCATCGCCAAACTCCAGCCATGTGTAATTCACATCGTCGTAGCAATTGGTCCAAATGCCGAGTTCGTTGAATTCCAGCGAAGTGGGATTCAGCGGCTTGTTCAAGTCAAGGGTAATCACACCAGCCCATGCGGCAGAAGCCATCAGAGCACATGCTGCTAAAGTAAAAATCTTCTTCATGTTGTCAAACAAAGTATTAAAATGGTTAAACAGATGTTATGATAAATCTATATTACTAAACTTAAGCCTCATTTAATATCTTATTAATCAGCAATATGGCATCACTGATAGTGATTTCTCCGTCACCATTGAAATCGGCTGCTACCGGGTCATAGTCGGCGAGTACCGAGCCCAGCAAGATTGTAATGAGTTTGGTCACGTCAGAGATAGTCACCTCACCGTCCATATTCACATCGCCGGGAATCGACGCATGGTTCACCGTCACGGCGAATGATGTGGTCGTCAGTTTGCCGTTGCTGTCGACAGTGACCGTGACGGTTGTCCTGCCAGGCGCCACAGCCTCGAGATGAAGGTCTGTACCGCTCACCCAAGCCCGTGCCACCGAGGGGTCGGCACACGCTGCCGTGGCCACTGCCAGGGCCGCCAGGTTGTCGTCATCGGCCACTGCAGTGAGCAGGCTGATGTTCTCGTTCTGGCCCCTCGGCAACTGCCTGTCGCTGATGGTCACCGATGGAGCGCACACGTCGGGATAAACCGCCATGGCAGGGAACCAGTAAGCGTCCTGCAAGCGAATCTGGCGCTTGAGTTCCAGCGTGTTGGCATCATAGAACAGCACCCAGTTGTGGTTGAAGTTCTGGTAAGACATCGGAGCCGCCTCGACGGTCTGCACAACCATGTCGCCCGTGTAGGGGTCGAAGCTGATGGCCGAGGAGTAGAGTCCTTGAAGCTCCCTGGAGCCGTCCCAGTTGATTTCCACGCCCTCGGGCAGGGTGATGAGCGCGTCGGTAAACTCACGCGTCGTGAAGTCATAGCTGCTGATGTAGTTCTGATACTCATTATAGCCATAGTACACGCGCTCGGCATGAGGATCCACACAGACCATGCAAGCACGCCATGCGCCCCACGAGCTGACAGCGCCATGGGTCTCTCCAAGCTCATGCACATCCTCAACCTCGAAGGTAACCGGATTGATGCGGGTGAAGTTGGCCTCATAGGGTCCGCCGCCCATATCGTAAACCTCGCGGCTGTTATTGGCGACATATAAATTGCCGCCCGCCGTCACGAACACGGTGACGATATTGGGGAAAGGCAGCGTGGTCACGATGGCATCGGTGGCAGGATCGATCACGTGGAGTCCCCTACCCTGCTGAACGGCAAACACATACTGGCCGAAGCGCACCATGTCGCCGCACTGGTCGCGGTAGAGACTGTTATAGTCCCCCTTGGCACTGGACAGCGTGCCGTCGATGGCACCCGTGACGCACATGCCCTGCACGTCGATCACAAAGATGCCGCCGCTGGTCGAGACATAACCCTTGCTCGGCGAGACGGCGCAGTAAGCGCGTCCGTCATAGATGCTGTCGGGCGAGTTGCTGAAGCGCAGGATGCTGCCCTGCTGCTTGAGGGTCGTCGCGTCAAGCACCGCCAGACGGGAGCCCAATGTGCTGCCCGATGCCTCATTGGCATTGGCCTGCTTGCTCACAAGGAAGAGTTTGTTGCCGTACAATTGGCCGAACTGGGTGGTAACACCCAACTTAGTCTCAGGATTCATGATGGAATACACATTGTACTCCATCTCGTCATAGTCATAATTATAGTAGTTGAGGGAACCCTGGTTGGGGCCGTAACGGTCCTCGTTGACAAAGATGATGCCGTTAGTGAACGTGAAATCGCCGGGACCCGGTCCGGGCTCATCGGCTTCGGCATCAGGATGCAGGTCCTCGGCGCCACACACCTCGGTTGACACCTCGCCCAGCCAGCCGCAGTAGTCCAGCTGTCCGCTATACACCTTGATGAAGTCGATGTGGTCCAGGGGAACGGGATTACCATCCTCGTCAACGGCCCAGTCAATCATGAAACCAGGCTCCGGGCCATTGGGCAGGTTGTCAACATAGCCCTCACCGAAGAAAGGCTGGAACCAGTTGTTGCCGTTGCCGCCACTCATGTCA
Organism: Sodaliphilus sp.; assembly: GCA_045541835.1. Lineage (GTDB taxonomy): Bacteria > Bacteroidota > Bacteroidia > Bacteroidales > Muribaculaceae > Sodaliphilus. The sequence goes on from JAZQJW010000066.1 coordinate 3,081, forward strand.
ACGGAGCTGTTGGGCAGCTTGGTGCCTCTGAAAGTCAGCACCGTATCCTCTCGCCACAGGGGCCAGTAGGGCTGGGTGTGGAACGTGTTGCGCCACACGTAGCCTTCGGGTGCCTCGGCATCATTACTGGTCCAGTGGACATACTCGATGTCGGTGATAAAGCGCCAGCGGTCATGGGGCACGCGCTCCTTGTTCTCGTCGGGCTTGTAGTAAGTCACCTCAAAGCCATGCTGACAGCGATCATAATCGCTACCCTTGATCTCATACCAGCGGTCGGCAGCACTCGGCACGCCATCGCCGTCCATGTCAACGCCCACCATGATAATGCCGGGCTCACAACTGCCACCGGCCTGATCGGGGACGGCGTTACTCTGCATGGCATTGCCGTAGATTTTCACGTCATAGCCATGCTTGTTGATCACGGGATGGTCAAAGCCGAAGATGATGTAGCCGCCATAACTGCCCAGGCTGACGGAGCCATTCACGCCACCGCACAGCGAGTTCTCGAGTTGAGCATTGATGCTGTCCTGGGTGTATCCTGGCTTGTAAGCGGGGAACACATTCACAAACTGGCCCGGAGCAGGCAGGTAGTCATACACATGGGCAATATAGGGCGAGTTGTCGGCGCTTGCCGTCAACACAGCCGTCATAGCCATTGCGAGAAGTAACGATTTCTTCATGTCACATCGTGTTTATTAGTTTCACATCGTGTTGTGAATCAAGCGACAAGACAAGCGGACCGAAGGTCGTTGAAGATTTCAGGAAAAGGCACAGATTGCTCTGCATCATCTCACTTCGCCAGGGTTCAAATGCCGCGTGAACCAACACCGGTTGGCAGTGTGAAGGCAGGTCTTCTGACTCCTCCCCCGTCGCCGCGGCGCCTTCCCGGTGATGATGCAGACCCTTGAGTGTATGCAACCAGTGGCGTGCGTGCCGCGCGACGTTTTGTCAGGGAGTTACAGCAGCGGGTACTGTCCAGGATTCTCACCTGATTCCCTTTTGATCCCAAGCCTCCACAAAGAGGCAGGGAACCTCAACACGTTCAATTTTTCGTCGCAAAGGTAATAAGGATTTTCGGGGCTGACAAGATTTTTAATGTTTTTATTCACAGCCACAGAGTCACTTGACCAGTTGCAAGAGTGCGCTGGACGTCGATGAGGCGCTGATTGCGGCTGCCACGGAAGCGCAGGCTGATGTCCCGCTCGGCCTGGATGAAGGGGCCGTCGACGAGGACGTCGAGCTCGCGCACGACATCGAGAAGGGCGGGGTCTTTTTCTATCTCCTCCCAGGTGAAACCGGTGAAGCACCAGACGTTGTAGCCCAGTTCCTGCTTGATGCGGTGGATGAGGGCTCGTGTTTCGCCCGGTTGCAGCAGGGGGTCGCCGCCGCTCAGGGTGACGGGGGCCTCGTTGTAACTGATGACCTGCATCAACTCGTCGAGGGTGCGCTCTTCCCCACCCTTGAAATCCCAAGAGGCGGGATTGTGACAACCGGGGCAACGATGATTGCAGCCCGCCAAGTAGATTGACGTGCGCAGGCCCGGACCGTCGACGCTGGTGCCCTCGACTATGTGTAAAACTCTCATTGGGTTATCTATCTTGGGGCCGTGGCGATGCCACGGCACACGGGACGGGATTGCTGCTTCTCGCGCGGGGAGGATGGAGGCCCTGGGGCCGATGCCACGGCACACGGGACGGGGCTGCTGCTTGCGCGAGCAGCAGCCTTGTCTCGCGCGGGAGGGTTGTTTATCACTTGTGGACGACGCGGTCCTTGAGTTCGGCGAGTTTGCCGCTGTTCCAGCGGTCGGTGGTGCCGACGAGGTAGCCGGTGATGCGCTGCAGGCGGTCGATGTTGTGGCTGTGGCACTCGGGGCACTCGTGGAGGTCGTCGGTGGCGTCCTCATAGCCGCAGTCCATGCAGCGGTTGCGGTTGTGGTTCACCGAGCAGTAGCCCATGTTGTACTTGTCCATCAGGTCCACGACATTGGCAATGGCCTCGGGGTTGTGGGTGGCGTCGCCGTCAATCTCGACATAGAAGATGTGGCCGCCGCGAGTCAACTCGTGGTAGGGCGCCTCGACCTCGGCCTTGTGCTTGGGCGAGCACTTGTAATAGTCGGGCACGTGGTTACTGTTGGTGTAATAGATCTTGTCGGTCACGCCGGGAATCTCGCCGAAGTCCTTGCGGTCTCGACGAGTGAACTTGCCGGCAAGGCCCTCGGCCGGCGTGGCAAGCACGCTGTAGTTGTGCTGGTAGCGCTCGCTGAACTCGTTGACGCGGTCACGCATGTAGGTGACAATCTTCAGGCCCAATTGCTGTGCCTCGTCGCTCTCGCCGTGATGATGGCCGACGAGGGCTATCAGACACTCGGCAAGGCCGATGAAGCCGATACCCAGGGTGCCCTGGTTGATGACGCTCTCCACCTTGTCGTTGGGGCCGAGTTCACTGGCACCGTTCCAGAGCTGCGACATGAGCAGGGGGAACTGCTTGGCCATCGCCGTCTTCTGGTACTGATAACGCTCGTCGAGCTGACGTGCCGTGATTTCCAGCATCTGGTCGAGCTTGGCAAAGAAGCGGTCGATGCGCTCCTGCTTGTCCTTGACATTCATGCACTCGATAGCGAGTTTGACGATGTTGATGGTCGAGAACGACAGGTTTCCGCGTCCGATTGACGTCTTCTCGCCGAAGCGGTTCTCGAACACGCGGGTGCGGCAGCCCATCGTGGCCACCTCGTGACGATAGCGCAGGGGGTCATCGGCGCGCCACTCCTCATGATAGTTATAGGTGGCGTCCAGGTTGACGAAGTTGGGGAAGAAACGGCGTGCGGTCACCTTGCAGGCGAGTTGGTAAAGGTCGTAGTTGGGGTCGCCGGGCTTGTAACTCACGCCCGTCTTCTTCTTCCAGATCTGGATGGGGAAGATGGCGGTGGAGCCGTTGCCCACGCCCTCGTAGGTCGAGTTCAACAGTTCGCGGATGATGCAGCGTCCCTCGGCGCTGGTGTCGGTGCCATAGTTAATGGAACTGAACACCACCTGGTTGCCGCCACGCGAGTGGATCGTGTTCATGTTGTGGATGAAGGCCTCCATCGCCTGGTGAACGCGGCGCACTGTCTTGTTGATGGCATGTTGCAGGATGCGCTCATCCCCCTGCAGGAAATCCAGTTCGCGCTCGGTGTAATCGTCCAGTTTCACGTCATAGAGGCGGCTGTAGTCCTGGCCCATCAGAGCCTCCAGGTTCTTCACCTCCTCGATGAACGAGCGGCGCACGTAGGGTGCCAGATAAAAGTCAAACGCCGGGATGGCCTGTCCACCGTGCATCTCGTTCTGGGCGGTCTCCATGGTGATGCAGGCGATGACGCCAGCCGTCTCGATGCGCTTGGCCGGACGCGACTCACCATGTCCAGCCATGTAGCCCTGCTCGAGCACCTTGTCAAGCGGGTGCTGCACACAGGTCAGGCTCTTGGTGGGATAATAGTCCTTGTCGTGGATGTGCAGGTAATTGCCACGCACAGCCTCACGGGCCTCCTCGCTGAGCAGGTAGTCATCGACAAAGGGCTTGGTGGTCTCGCTGGCGAACTTCATCATCATGCCGGCAGGGGTGTCGGCATTCATGTTGGCGTTCTCGCGCGTGATATCGTTATTCTTGGCATTGATGATTTCCAGGAACATGTCGCGCGTCTTGGCCTTGCGGGCCACGCTGCGCGCATGACGGTAATTGATATAGCAGCGGGCGACTTCCTTGCGCGGACTCTTCATCAGCTCCAGTTCCACCTGGTCCTGAATGTCCTCGACACTCATCTGGCTGCGGCCACGCTGGCCGATGCGGTCGGCAATGCACTGTATCAGGCTCTCGTCCTCGCCTTCCTCGGTGGCAATCATCGCCTTGCGGATGGCGGCCTTTATTTTTTCCTCATTATAGCCGACGACGCGGCCATCACGTTTAAGTACGGTCTGAATCATATCCTGAAGGTCAAAAAAATTATCAAAAAACCATTGCTATCGAAAGAAAAACCGGCTAAACCGGTTTTGCGTCTGCAAAGTTAATATCGCCCGTTGAAACAGCAAACGATTTTTGATAAAAATTTCAAAAAATTTTCGTTTTGGAAAACTTTTTGGACTGAGTAAAAATTTAATTACCTAATATTCAGATGATTGTAAAAACTTTTGGAAAACTTTTCCCGCAAACGTAATTGTAAAAATTTATCTATTAGACGTTTAGCGCCTCGTGACAATCCCGTTCGCCGCCATCACAATTGCCCCGAACTGACAGAACAGGCAGGCCATCCACAACACGGGAAAGCCTGCCTGCAAGCATGGCGTTCATCCTGACGGATGATCAATTGTTATTGAGCACCTTGTTAATCAGGTCAATCACATCCGAGATATTCACCTCATTGTTATTGTCCAGGTCAGCATTGACCAAGTTCACCTCAGTGTAATCGTCATTCACCACAGCACTGATGAGCGTGATGACGTCAGAGATATTCACCTCACCGTCATTGTTCACGTCACCGGGAAGCGCGGCATCGGCCTGGCAGGTGAAGGTGACCTTGGGAAGGAACTTAATCAACTCGGCATTGTCACCCGACCACTGTGAATGGGTCACCGACAGGCCGGCGTTATAGTCCGTCACCTCGCCATAGAACTGAGTGGTGCCGTAATTGCCATTGGAGTCCACAACGCGAGCCTCAACAGCCAGGTTGCCGCCCATATATTTATAAGGTGTATCAAAGTAGAAGGTGATGACCTCAAGCCCCTTGGCCAACGGCATGGAAGCAACGGGTGTCATGTCGGCGACGGCCACCTTGGAGGTGAACTCGCTCTGGTCAGTCTCCTTGAGGGATATCTGCACGGTTCCGTCCTTGAGGACAGTGGGCTTGTTGGTGTAGAACGAGAGCGCCACAATCTTGCTGCCGGCGATATCGGCAAGCATGTCGGCAGGATAAATCATCTGGCCATAGGTGCCGGCGTCGCTGAAGTACACACCGTTGAAGGGCAACTTGGCATTCACGCTCGTGCCGTCACACACGGTGAAGTCGGTGCCGCTCTCAAGCGCCGTGCCACTCAGGGGCACCTCAAGAACGCCTGCCAGGCCGCAGTCGATGCGGAGCACGCCATCGAATGTGCCAGCCGTCACAGGCTCAAAGGCCACAACAATCTCTTGGGTCGTTCCCGGCTCCAACACACCACCCGAAGGCATGCTGGCGCTGAAAGGCGCATCGGTCGACACCGTCGCGGTAAAGGCATTCAAACCGTTGTTCTTCAGATAAATCACACTCTCATCAGTCTCGCCCGAGTGAATCGTGTTGAATGTCACGTGGCGAGGAGACGTCTTGGCCGAATAGGCCGGCGTCTCGCCATACTCAAAGGTCGTCTTGGGGATGAACTCGCGGTATTCATTACCCTCATCACCAGTGGTCATGGAGGTGTGGCCCTGTTGGAAGAGGCCATAGAAATAGGTGAAGTTGTAAGCCCCTGACGTTCCTGCAACCTGGACATAGAAGTCGATGACAAGGTTACCGCCGCCATAGATATAGGGCGTGTCAAAGTCAATGTCTATCTCTTCCAGACCCGACCTCATCTCGGCAACGGCGACAGCGGTCAGTCCAGAATAGAATGACGTGCTGCTGAAGACAGGCTCTTCCACCTCGCCCATCGACACCCTCAAGGCGCCGCCGTCCATTTTACAGCCCTCATTGTTCACATAGAGCGTGATGGCCGTGATGGGTTGTCCCACCATCGCCGTGAGTTCACTGGCAGGATAAATCACTTGTCCCCTGGTGCCCGGCACGTTATAGTTTGCCGTGGGCAGCGGCACGTAAGGCGACACCTGCGCCCCGTCAAACACGGTTAAATTGTCGGCGTGACCGACTGCCACAACGCAGCACATCACGACCAGCGCGACAAACGCGGTTTTCAATCGATTGTACATGATTCAATAGTAGTTAATGTTATAATATAAAATAATGGTATCAAATGAGCTGCCAAAGGTAGTTCAAAAAAACCAGATTTGCAAGAATCAGCCCATAAACGGCAGGAAGACCACCCTATCATAAAAAGTAGAGACGCAAGATTTTGCGTCTCTACAATTCGTTTGCAATAGGCCTAAAGCCTAAAGCCTAAATGATTACTTCATCACCTTAACAGCGCTGGTGGTGCCGTCGGTGTAGGTGGTAACGACGATGGTCAGACCATTGGCCTCGGTCATCTCCTGACCGGCCAGGTTGAAGTAGCGTACGCCAGCAACCTGCTTGTCACCAACAACCTCCATAACACCGGTCATCTTGCTCAGCACGAACTCATAAGCGATCTCCTCGCTGGGGAGTTTGCCGGGAGCTACGGCATAAGCCTCAACGCGGTACTTGCCCTCGCCAGTGAAACTCAGCATCTCGGTGTACTCAGCCCACTCGGTTACGGTGCCGTCGGAAGTCGGGGGGCCAAGCGGTCTTAGGAAGACAATTATTAAGGCAACTCCTTGGCTCACAGAACGACATGGCTACGATCCGACTTTGAGTTTCACCGGCGAGGGCAAGTACCGCGTTGAGGCTTATGCCGTTGCTCCTGGCAAACTCCCCAGCGAGGAGATCGCTTATGAGTTAAGTCGGATCGTAGCCATG
>JAZQJW010000067.1:0-40247 GCA_045541835.1 Sodaliphilus sp.
CTTGATTAAAGTTGCTGAACAAGCATTTGCTACAAACAAGCAGCACCCGCAGTTTTTCCCGGGTGACACAATCACGGTAGCATACCGCATCAAGGAGGGTAACAAGGAGCGTATCCAGCAGTACCGTGGTGTGGTGATTAAGATCACTGGCGAGGGTGAGAAGAAGCGTTTCACCGTTCGCAAGATTAGTGACAACATCGGTGTAGAGCGTATTTTCCCGCTCGAGTCTCCGTTTATCGACAGCATTACCATCAACAAGCATGGTAAGGTTCGTCGCGCCAAGCTGTATTACCTGCGTGGTCTCACCGGTAAGAAGGCTCGCATCAAGGAGCGTCGCATCGTTAAGAAGGACGAGGCATAATCCATCGCTTTGTCGTTCGATAAAAAACTCAGCAAGGACCGAGGCACAACCTGCCCCGGTCCTTTCGTTTGCTCATGGGATGAATGCCTACAGGTCATAACCAATTGATAATTGCCAATAACATTTTTGCCACGAAATTGTTGCTCATAATAAATAAATGTGTAACTTTGGGGGCAGAGAAATGCCGAAACGCTAGAAAGGGAGTAGGCGAATAATCAATTAATACAGGATATTATGGATGAGGAAATGAAGAATGCCGAACAGGCAGCCGAGGAAGTGAAGAACGAGGGTGGTAACCTCTTTGATGAGTTGAAAGGTATGCTTGATAACGCCACCAAGGGCGATGGCAATGTTTTCGACCAGCTCAAGGGTCTGTTTGAAGGCAAGGAAGGCGAACCCAGCATCTTTGAAAAAGCCAAGGATTTGTTTGACGGCAAGGAGGGTGAGGCCGGCATTCTGGACCAACTGAAGGAAATGTTAGACAAGGGCACAACAGCCGCTGGTGAGATGAGCCAGGACTTCCTGGAGAAAGCTAAAGCTATGTTCGAGACCAAGGAGGGTGAACCCAGTCTGCTGGACAAGGCCAAAGAGATGTTCGGCGAGGGTGCCACTGCCGCCGGCGAGATGATGGATAAGGCCAAGGACTTTGTGGAGAAAGGCGCAACTGCCGCTAACGAGATGGCGCAGGACCTGGGTCAGAAAGCCAAGGACGCCTTCGAGGCTAAGGAGGGCGAGGAGAGCGTTCTTGACAAAGCCAAGGATGCCCTTAATGATGCCGGCACTGCTGTCGATGGCATGGTTGACAAGGTTGAGGACTTCCTGAAGGACGCTTTCGGCGGTGCCAAGGACGAGAATAATGAAGGCCAGGCTTAACCGCCTGCAAGAATCGCAGACAACGAATTACGCTGGTTATCACGATATCGAGATAACCAGCGTAATTTTGTAGTTCTAAGAATTGAGTGCCGCAGTTAAATGAGGCTTCAGGATTCGTCAGCCCAGATTCAATCCAGGAAGCGCTTGTCGAGGTCGCCGTAGCACTCGATGCGCCTGTCGCGCAGGAAGGGCCACCAGCGGCGCACCTGCTCGCTGCGCTCCATGTCGATGTCAACGACCAGCAGGTCCTCGCTGTCGTGGGGCGCACGGTAGATGAGCTCGCCTTGAGGACCGGCGACAAAACTGCTTCCCCAGAACTGGATGCCACGGGTTTGACCTGACGGGTCAGGCTCATGCCCCACGCGGTTGACGGTGACGACGGGAAGGCCGTTGGCAACGGCATGTCCGCGCTGGACCGTCGTCCAGGCCTCGCGCTGCCGTTCTTGTTCCTCGGGCGTGTCACTGCTCTCATAGCCGATGGCCGTGGGGTAGATGAGCAGTTGGGCGCCGCGCATGGCCATCAGTCGCGCGCCCTCGGGGTACCACTGGTCCCAGCATACCATCACACCCAGTTTGCCCAGCGAAGTCTCGATGGGGATGAAACCCTGGTCGCCTGGTGTGAAATAGAATTTCTCGTAGTAGGCGGGGTCGTCGGGGATGTGCATCTTGCGATACTGTCCGGCCACGCTGCCGTCGGTGTCAAAGACCACCGCGGTGTTGTGATACAGCCCCGTTGCCCGCTTCTCGAACAGCGAGGTGACGAGCACGATGTGGCACTCCCTTGCCACGGCGGCATATTCCTCGGTCACTGCACCGGGAATGTCCACAGCGAGGTCGAAGTTGTCCACACTTTCCACCTGGCAGAAGTAGAGAGAGTCATGCAGTTCTGGCAGCACGACCAGTTGAGCGCCCATCGTGGTAACTTTCTTGATTTTCTCGATCAGTGACTGGCGGTTGGCCTTGACGTCACTGCTATTGCGTTGTTGTATGATTCCGACTTTCATCATGAATAGCGTTTAAAGATTAGTGTTTAGTGAGGGCCCCTTTGGGCAGTTGCATGGTGGCGCAGTGCAGCGAGCCGTGCTGGCAGACGAGAGCCCTGCAGTCGATGCCGACGACCTTGCGGCCAGGGAAGGCCTCACCAATGAGTTGGCAAGCCTTGAGATCTTTCTCGGGCTGGCCATAAAGGGGTACCAGCACTTGATGGTTGGTGACCAGGAAATTGGCGTAGGTGGCCGGTAAGCGCGAGATCTCGTCAAACATGGCATCGGGTAACGGCAGCTTAATCAGGTGGTAGTGCTCGCCCTGTGTGTTGGTGAACCCTTTCAGTTCCTCTTCCATTTTCATCAAGGACCCGAAATGTTCGTCAGTCGGGTCGTCACACCCAGTGTAGATGATGACGTTGCCGGGGGCGAAACGCGCCAGCGTGTCAATGTGGCCGTCGGTGTCGTCGCCCACGAGTTCGCCGTGGTCAAGCCACAGCATCTTCATGCATCCCAAGCGTTCAAGCAGGATTTCCTCCAGTTGTTCACGCGTCAGGGAGTCGTTGCGGTTGGGCGCGGTCAGGCAACAGGTGGTGGTCATCACGGTGCCGTTGCCGTCGGTCTCGATGGAACCTCCCTCAAGCACGAGGTCACGGCAGCCGATGAGCGGCATCTGCAGCAAACCTCGCTCGTTGAGACGTGAGGTGACCTGATTGTCGCAATCGGCGGCAAACTTCATACCCCAAGCGTTGAATGTGAAATCGGTGAGCGCCATTCCTCCGTCGCGCCACACGGTGATGGGGCCATAATCGCGCACCCATGTGTCATTGGTGGGCAACTCGACGATGTCGATGCGTTGCCAGTCGATGTCATTGCCCAGTGCCGAGCGCACGTCGTCGGCGTCGGGGGCGACAATGACGAGGCGCTCGTCGTCTTGCAGAATGGCTCGGGCAATCTCCACGTAGCATGCGGTCACCTCGTCGAGCATGTATGCCCAGTCGGTGCCGACATGGGGCCAAGCAATCAGAACACCGTCTTGTGGGTCCCATTCAGCAGCAAAACTGCGGTTTCTTTTAGACGGATACATTTATTATTTAGTGTCTGGAATGATTATTAGATGATAGTGTTGTTGTTATGATATTAAACTGGATAGGTGGATTATATATTGTTTCCAAACTCCTGGTAATTGTCCCAGTAAGAGTCTTGTGACTCGATTATCTCGTCAATGAAGTCGCGGTAGCCGTCCTTGACGCTGTAGCCGTTCTCGTCACACCAAACGGCATATTCATCTTCAAATCCTTCCACTTCGCGCCGCATCCTTTCAAATTCCTGATCAAGTTCAGGTGTGTTGCTGTAGCGGTCAAGAAGTTCACGCAGTATTTCAGAAATGTCGTTCATTTTAGTTCTTCATTAGTTTGGTTATACTCTTCTTTCAATGGTCATTTTGAATGCTCAAATTTAGTGCTTTTTTTTGAATCTTACCCCTTTATTACCAAAAAAATATCAGATACTATCAATTATAGTGAAAATTGTTGATAAAGAAGGTGAAAGATTTGGTCGCATTGTCGTAAACTTGTCGTAACTTTGTGCCAATTATTGTGGAAGGAAGCCACAAACGATATGTTTAATCTATAATAAACCCAATATTTCATGGTCATGAGATGGCTGAAAAAAATGTCGGTAGCTTTGACCCTGCTGGTGTTAACAGGCTGTGCTAGCGACAATCTTGAAAAAATGATTCCCGCCGACGCAACGGGCGTGGTAAGCTTTGACGTACCCCATATCCTTGAGGTGACTGGGATGAAGGAAGATGACAATATTGCGTTGCCGCAGAGCCTGCAGCAGGCAATCGACAACAACGATACTTCCCCGTTTTGCATCATGTTGTGCGACCTTCCCCAGATGGGTATCAACACTAGTGACAAGGCCTATATCTTTTTTACCGAGAAGACCTTCGCACGCGTGCTTGTCGCCTCGCTCGACGATCCCGAAAAAGCACGCAAGACGCTAGCCATGCGTGTGGGTGGCGACTTTCAGACAGTGGAGGGACTGAATTGCATGTATGTCAAGGACAACCTGTATGTCGTCAATGACAATGTGCTGCTCATCGGCACGGTTAACAAGCCGATGGACGTGAACAAGGTTGCCAAGGCCGCTAAACTCATCCTCTCCAAAAATGCGGCAAGCATTGCCGACAACGAAGACGCGACCGAAGCGCTCCACAAAAAGACTACCGAGATTAATGCGTGGATTCAAGGCAAGGGCCTCAAGGGCATCCTCGGCAAGAGCGAGGTCTATCGGGAGTTGTCGCAGAAGATGCCGCTCATCGGCATTTTCACCGAGAGCGATATCGATGCTGTGACCTGCAATGTCGACCTTGATGAGAAGAAGGTCAGGATGTTTACAAAAATCATAGCCGACGACGACAGCGAGTATGCCACTCTGCTCCATTCCACCCTGGGCGAACCCGACAGTGATGTCCTCTCGGCGATTCCCAACTCGATGGACTATATCTTCATGATGAGTGTCAAGGGTGAGAAATTCGTCAAGTTGCAACAGATTCAGCAGTTGCTGGAGATGTTCGGCAAGCTGCCCTATATCGGTCGCATCGACCTGGCCAACATCCTGTCGACTGTGGATGGCCCGGTTTGCATCGGTCTTGCTCGTGACCCGCACCTTGAGGGTGAGTGGAACATGGTGATTGCGATTCGCTCAACCGACCCCGATGGTGTGGTTGACCAGATCAGTTCGTTTGCCAACTCGATGGGGCAGGCACCCGAAATCTATGACGGGGAATACATCTACCAGTATGAGAACAAGATGATACGCATCGGCGTGAATAGCGGCATCCTCTACCTCAAGATGCTCGATTACGAACAGACCGAGGGGTATGCCTATGAGATTGAGCCGTTGCGAAATAGTTTTGAAGACGCCTTGATCGGCGCCTTCGCCCAGAATCACAACGACAGCGTGAATGGATATTTTGATTTCACCCTGAAAAATGTATTCGATGGTGAAGGTTATTTCTACACCAGCGACCCTGATGCCAATGCCGCGCTTGAGCTGATGCGATCGCTTTGCGCCATCAAGGTGAGCGATTCCTTCGGCAACGAGGACGATGATGATGCTTTCTCCTCATTCATGTCCGATACCTTCGACAATCTGCAGCCCACGGAGTGATATGTCCTCCAGTGAGCGATAGAATAATTAAAAAAACAGGAGCAGGACCTTGCACGAAGGCAGGCCCTGCTCCTATTTTGTGGTTGTAATTGTCAGGTCTGGTTTAGAACTTGTAGTTGATGCCCAGGCCGAACACGCCTTGATCCACTTTGCGGATAATGGTGTGGCGGAACTCAAAGTTTGCACTGATGTGATCGGTGAATTCATATTCAACGCCGGCACCAAGATTCAAACCGACGTGGTTCTCCTCGCCCTTTGGATTCAGTTCGCCCTTGAAGTCTACCATGGTGTAGTTCAGACCTGCGATAGGATAGATGTACAGCTGCTCATTCCAGAGGCCCACCAGGTAGTGAGCATTGATGTTCACATCCCACCAGGACGTGTGGTGTTTCTCAAAGAAGTAGTTGAAACTCACCTCACCACGCAGCTGGTCAATGATGCCATACCGGAACTTGGCGCCAATGCCCAGGTTGTCAATCTCGGTGCCATACACCAGATTAAGTCCAGCGGCGGTCTCGCCTTGATGAACTTGTGCCTGTCCAATGCCCATGCCGAGCATAAGCACGCATGCTAAAGTTAAAATCTTTTTCATAGTTTTTTTGCTATCTGTTTAATTAATAAATTGATATTGCCGCTAATAAAACAAGGTGTAAAAGTATAACTTATTTTTGAATTAGGCAAAAAATTACTCCTTTTTCGCCTAAATTGTGGTCAAGATGACAGAAATGTGTTGTTTTTGCAATAAAAAAAGGCTGCCCTTGTGAGGCAGCCTGAATCCTTTTGCTAGCATGAAAAAAACTTGGTTAACCCAAATAGGCCTTGAGCAACTTGCTCTTCTGGCCTTTCAGGCGACGGATGGCCTTCTCCTTGATCTGGCGCACGCGCTCGCGCGTCAGGTCAAACTTGGCGCCAATCTCCTCTAGCGTCATTTCCTGACAGCCGATACCGAAGAACATCTTGAGGATGTCCCTCTCACGCGGACTGAGCTGGTCCAGCGCACGGTTCACCTCTTTGGCCAGCGACTCCTGATTCAAGGTCGAATCGGCCATCGGGGAATCGTTATTGGGCAGCACGTCCAGCAGACTGTTGTCCTCACCCTCGACAAAGGGAGCGTCAACCGAGACGTGACGGCCCGATACCTTCATCGTGTCGCTGATCTTGTCGACGGGGATGTCGAGGCGTTCAGCCAACTCCTCGGCCGAAGGACGACGCTCATGCTCTTGCTCAAAACGGGACTGGGCCTTACTGATCTTGTTGATCGAGCCTACCTGGTTGAGCGGGAGCCTGACGATGCGAGATTGTTCGGCAAGGGCTTGAAGGATGGATTGACGGATCCACCACACGGCATAGGAGATGAACTTGAAGCCACGCGTCTCGTCGAATTTCTGCGCTGCCTTGATGAGGCCCAGATTGCCCTCGTCGATCAAGTCGGGGAGACTCAATCCCTGGTTCTGATACTGCTTTGCGACAGAAACGACAAAACGCAGGTTAGCATTGACAAGCTTGTCAAGTGCCGCCTGGTCGCCTTGACGGATGCGCTGTGCCAACTCGACCTCCTCGTCGACCGTAATGAGTTCCTTACGGCCGATTTCCTGAAGATATTTGTCGAGGGACGCGCTCTCGCGGTTAGTAATGGATTTTGTAATTTTAAGTTGTCTCATCTAACTAAAGTAGAGTTTAAGCGTGCAAAGGTACAACAATTTCTGTAATTATGCAAGGAAAAAATCAAAAAAACAAGAAAAACGCCTTGAATTTTGCGACAAGGTGTGTTTGTGAATCCTCCTGAGACTATTCACAGCAAAAATTGTGCCAATTTGTCGCCTTGCGTTTCTTTGTGGCATATGTGAGATTTCCACTCCATGCCAGGCATGTGCGGTGTCGGGTCAATAAGGTAGGGATGGTAATGTTGGTGTTACATTGTCATCCCCTTATGCTCGTTGATGATGAGCTGTTCAACGATGCCTGCCAGCGGTTTCTCCTTGGCGGCAGCCAGTTGTTTCAACTTATCCTTGGTCTCTTCGCTTATCAGGATTGATAATTGCACTCGCTTCCCATAAATTTTGGGTCTTCCTGCTCCGGGTCTAGGTCCTCCTCTCATATAGTTTCAAGATTTTGGGGTTAATATTCGCTGCAAAGATAATGATTATTTTTGGAAATCTCACCTTTTTCGGTTATTATTTTTGTGAAAAAACGTGAAAATCACTATATTGTGTAGGTGGTAGAATGATATTATATATGTATAAATTTTGTATAATCTGATGTTTTGGGATTGGACGGCGCTTTGGGGAACATGAAGATGCCCTGATTTTGCAGTCCGCGATTTCTTTCCAGGCTTGTGGTGAAAAAGAGGAGGGGCGGATTCAACAGCCGCCCCTCCTCTTGAGGGTGTGTGTGGTTTATTGGTATGACTATTCGTCGTCCTCGTCGCTCAAATCGACAGCATAATAAACCTTCTTGCCGGTGGGGTAGAAGCCGGTGATGAACATCACCTTGTCGCTGTCGCTGCTGCGCATGATCTGGTTGTAGATGCTCTCCACGTCGTCGCGCGAGTCAACGGGGAAGTTGTTGATGTCGGTGATGATGAAACCATCACGGATGCCGGCGTTCTTGAATTTACCAGCCTTCACGCCGACGACTTTCAAGCCCTTGGAGATGGCAAGGTCCTGCTTCTCGTCCTTGCTGAGCTCGGTGAATGCGCAACCCAGTGACATGACGTCGCTCTGCTTGGTCATCTTGGTGCTGCCCTGGTCGTTCTTGAAGGTGACGGTGGTGCGGCGCAGCTTATTGTCACGGTAGTATTCCACCTCAGCCTTGTCGCCGGGACGCAGCTTGTTCATCTCTTCCTGCATCTCACCGCTGTCCTTGACGCGGGCACCGTTGAGCTTGACGATGACGTCACCCTCTTGCAGGCCGGCTTCCTTGGCTGCACCACGGTCGGTAACCCTGGCGACATAGATGCCCTCGGTAGTGGCGGTGATGTCCTCCTCCTTGGCCTTCTCAGCGGACAACTCGGTGTACTGGATTCCCAGCACAGCGCGTTGCACGGTACCGTACTGCTTGATGTCGGTGATGACCTTCTTGACGGTGTTGCTGGGCACGGCGAACGAGCATCCGCTGTAGTTGCCTGTCTGGGAGTAAATCATGGTGTTGATGCCGATGAGCTCGCCAGCGGTGTTGACCAATGCGCCACCCGAGTTGCCGGGATTGACGGCTGCGTCATGCTGGATGAAGGCTTTGATGCCGTTGTTGTTGCCGCTGCTCTCGCTCAAGCCACGGGCCTTGGCGCTGATGATGCCGGCGGTGACAGTCGAGTTGAAGCCGAAGGGATTGCCCACGGCCACACACCACTGGCCCACCTTGACGGCGTCGCTATTGCCGAAGGTGATGGCGTGCAGATCCTTGGCGTTGATTTTGATGAGCGCAATGTCGGTCTTCTCGTCAGTGCCGATGACGGTGGCGTTGAACTGACGGTTGTCGTTCGTGGTCACCTCAAGCTTTTCGGCGTTAGCAATGACGTGGTTGTTGGTCACGATATATCCGTCGGGGCTGATAATCACACCCGAACCCGAGCCTGTGAGTTGCGGCTCGTTCTTCTGCTGTTGTTTGCGCTGGCGCTGTCCGTTCCCACCACTACCAAAGCCAGGGCCGAAGAAGAATTCAAACGGGTCGAAGTAGTCGCCCTGGTAGAAGTTCTGTTGCGGGGTGCCGTAATTCTTGATGCTTACCACGCAGTTGATGGTGCTTTCGGCCACATCGGTGAAATCGCGGCTCATGTCGATGGGGCGTGACGAGGTCTGGACGAAGCCGTCGTTGGTGGCGTTACTTTCCTTGTTCAACACATAGGTGTCGGTGATGACACCTTTCTTCTGCAACTCACTTGTTGCCATCATGGTTACCGCCGATCCCATAATCGAGGCAACCACGAGCATGATTGCTAATTTGAAATTCCTTTTCATGTGTCTTCTAATGTTAATTTATTGTAGTTTTTAATTTTCTCAAATGTTAAATTTAACTTTTCAAATGCTGTGCCAAAAGTACAACTAAAATTGACAACTGCAATAGTTGAGCCGTTGTTTTTAAAGATAATTAATAGCAATTCGCCTCCTTTTTATATTGTTTTACACTAGGCTTAATCATGAGCCGCCAATTTAAGACAATTTGTCATGGTTCTGCCACGGGATGCAGTAATAACACAGCGGTCCCAGTCAAGGTGCGAAACACAAGGCTGGAACCGTTAGGCTGGAGAGGACGGATGGAGAACCGTTAATCCGGTTGGTCACCATACCCCAATGATTGGAGCAACTCAGCCAGCACATACATGCTCCCACCCACATAGATGAGGTCCTTCTTGCCGGCAGCCATGCGGGCGGCATTCAAGGCGTCGCTAACATTATTATATGTAGCGCCTGTCAGTCCGCACTTCGCTGCAGCCTTCTTGAGTTTGGCGGCGGTCATGCTGCGTGATGTCTGAGCCTGGGTGAAGTAGAAAGTTGCGTCGGGGGGTAGCAGGTTGAGCATCGACGTCACGTCCTTGTCGGCCATGAAACCGAGAATCATGTGCAGTTTCTCGCGTTGTTCACCTTTGAGTTGCTTCATGGCCATTTCAAAGCCGGCCGGATTGTGTGCTGAATCGCAGATCACGCGAGGGTCGTCACCGACCTTCATCCAGCGCCCCATCAGCCCGGTGTTCTCGATTACCGAGGCAAATCCTTCTCTCACGGCTTCATTCTTGATGCGGTACTTGAGGCGTTTGAGCAGATTGAGTGCCGTCAACACAGTGTTGGCGTTCTCGACCTGATAATTGCCGGTCAGTTCGCAGTTGATAATGCCGTAGTTGTTGGTGTTGAGTTGCAGCATGCCATCGACGTGGTGGGCGTCGATGACCTCGGGCTTGTCTTGTGCAAATCGAATCTCGGAATACATGCGTTTGGCATAGGTGTCGAGAACCTCCCTGACTACACCATCGGCGTGGCCGACGACGACAGGTTGCCCGTGCTTGATGATACCGGCCTTCTCGAGGGCGATTTCTTCAAGGGTGTCGCCCAGGAACTGCTGGTGCTCCAGCCCGATGTTGGTGATGATGCTGAGGTCCGGAGTGATGATATTGGTGCTGTCAAGCCGTCCGCCCAGGCCTGTCTCGATGACGGCAACATTGACGTTGCGCCATGCGAAGTAATCAAAGGCCATGGTAGATGTCAACTCAAAGAACGAAGGCACGAAGTTGCCGATGTCCTTTTTTTGGTATTCGGTGACCCATTGCATCACATAGTTGCGGCTGATTTTACGGCCGTTCACGCGAATACGTTCCCTGAAATCAATCAAGTGGGGAGAAGTGAAAAGTCCCACACGGTAGCCACATCGTTGCAGGCATGACGCTAACAAATGGGCGGTAGAGCCCTTGCCATTGGTGCCGGCGATATGGATGATGCGGTAGTGGCGGTGGGGTTCCTTGTAAAGCTTGTCGAGTGCCAGGCTGGTCTCGAGTCCCGGCTTATAGCCTTTAGCGCCCTGGCGTTCAAAGGCTGGACGCTGGTTGTACAAGTAGTTTGTGGTGCGCTCCCACATGCGCATTAATTCTTCTTTTCGAGCCATAATAGTAATTGGTCTATATAAGTTGACTCTGTCACTCACGTGACAATCAAAAAATCTAAAAGACAGTATGGCTATAAGCCGGGTTATGTGCCTGCCGAGGCAGGTGCCTGTCATTTATCTGTCCTGTGCATTGCTGCACCGGTATAGCGTTCTACCCCCCGGCAATGGACGAGCAGCCCTTAGATGCCGGTATACATGAACTTGCAACTCACAGGTGGTGCGGCACACTGTGTCACCACAGTGCCCGGTGGGCTCTTACCCCGCCTTTTCACCCTTACCGCTTGCGCGGCGGTCATTTTCTGTCACCTTAACCCTACGGTCACCCGCAGTTTCCCGTTAAGAAATGTGACGCTCTGTGTTGCCCGGACTTTCCTCTCGCAACCATGTGATGTTAACGAGCGACAAGCCGCCATACTGTTTTTAGAGGGCACAAATGTACTACAAGTTCTCAATCTGTGCAAATTTTTTGACACTTTTGCTTCATGTATTTTTTCATTGATTGAGTCGGTCTGCGATAAATACAACGAAATGGCAAATTGGGCAGGGCCGATGACGGCTGCTCTTGGGGGATGTGCCGATGAGCGATTTTAATGGAGTCAATGACAATTTTGCCCCCATGTTCCCGTTTTATAGGTAAACTATTATCTTATACTCCAGGCACTATGAACAGGCTCAAGAGATTCTCCTTTTCGGAATGGTTGAAACAGTTTGGACGCAGTGTTCGCCGCTTTCCCGTGGCGGTGGTGCTGCAGGTCTTTCTCACGTGCTTCTTGCTGTTCCTCATTCATGGGGGAAAGGTGAGTGAAAAGTGGCAGTTCTTCTACATCTTCTATCCTGCTACGGGTGCGTTGCTGGCTGTGTCGCTGCAACTGCTCACCGAGGACTTCAAGCGCCGGTGGACGGCGGTGCTCACCCAGGTGCTTGCCCATGCCGCCTGGCTGGGTATCTCTATCTATCTGGCCCAGTTCGACCGCTTCTCGTTGCCGCAGTTCATCGCCGTGAGCGCTACCGTGGTGACGATGGCGCTGTCGGTGTTCCTGCTGTCCTTCTACCGCAAGGGCGATGACGTGCCGTTCTGGTACTTCTCACAGCAGACAGTAGTGGCAATCATCGCCGGAATGGTCGTGGGCGGTGTGCTCACATTGGGCCTCATCCTGTTCGCCCAATCGCTGAATTGGCTCTTCGGCATCCCTGTCTCGGACAACGTTTTTGCCGACATTCCTACGGTGTGCATGGTATTGCTGGCGCCGCTGCTGTTCATGAATCTCATCCCCGCCGGTGAGGAAAAGCGCGTGTGTGAGGTCCAGCCCTATTCCGGATTTCTCAAGGGTGTGTCGCAATACCTGTTCATCCCGCTGCTGCTGTTATACATGGTGACGCTCTACATCTATGCGACCAAGATTCTGTTATCGTGGCAACTGCCAGTGGGGTGGGTAAGTTATCTTGTGGCCGCCTGTATGCTGGGCTTGGTGGTAATTCTCTATCTCACTTATCCCTTGCAGTACGAGCAAGGCAATACGGTTTTCAGGAAAGTGACCCGCTGGTTGCTGCTTGTGATGATTCCCCTGCTGGCGCTGATGTCGGTTGCCATCGGCCGTCGCTTGAGCGATTACGGTATCACGGTGAGCCGCCTCTATCTGCTGGTGTTCAACATCTGGTGCTATGTGGTGTGTATCGGGTTGCTCATCATGCGCAACAAGCGCATCTGGTGGATTCCCGCTTCGTTTGCTGTCGTGTTGTTCCTTATCTCGGTGGGACCTCAGTCCATACCCAACATCACCCAGCGTCAGCTCCTGGGTGAGGCCCGCGAGGCTTTTGCCGCTGCAGGCATCAAGCAGCTGCCCCTCTCGGGAGACCGGTATGCCAAGTGGCTCGACAGCGTTGACCCCAAGGTGGCGGCATCCATTGATGCCAAGCTCCAATATCTGCAGCGGGATTTCGGTTTCGCCAGCACCCGTGACCTGCTGGCCAAGGACGCCGTGACCGGAACGTTTGCCGAGCAGAACCACCCAGACGATGAAGTGGCTTCAAGCAGCGTTTATTATAATGAGGACTTGATTATAGACGTCTCGATACCGCAGGGTTATTCTCGCATGTACTATGTGAACTTCAATGAGGATATGACGGTAGGCGAACTCAAGGATAATGGCGACAAGGTACTCATTGCCATCAGTCCGTCACGTGTTCGTGGGGCTGATGTGGCCACCCTTCCTGGAGATAATCCAGAATACCGCTTTGAGGTCAAAGTGAGCCAGTTCATTGAGCGTGACAAGAGTCGAAACGCCAAGGGCGAAGTTGAGCCGCTGATAACCGATAACGGTAATGCGATGCTGATGATCAATCGTTTTTCTCTCACGTTCAATTCCGATAAGACCATCTACCTTGGTGGCGAGGGAATCCTGTTCACCAAGTAACGGAAAAAAGGGAGGCTTGTTGATAACTTTTTTCGGTTCATTGTAGCACTTGTTACAGTTATTGGCAGTAATTTTGTGCCAGAAATTATTAATGTGCAAAATGAATCGTATTTACTCAATTCTCTTAATGGCCTTTTGGGCCTTTTCTGTATTACAGGCTGCCGAAGTGACCTTTGACTTCTCGACAGCCGAGGGAATTACCGCCATGGGCTATGCCGTGCCTGCCCAGAGTGCCGGAACCAACCTGTCACAGGCAGGCCCTGTGACCGTGGATGGCGTGACGCTGTCGGCTACCGATGGCGCTACCCAGACTCGCATCTGGAATTCCCAGGGCAGCTACGCGCTTCGCATCTATGTTGACGGCACCATCACCCTGAGTGTGGCCGAGGGCAGTATCACTGGTGTCACTGTCAATGCCGCCAACACGTCTAACTTCGACCTGTTGGCCGACGTCGGCGATTACAATGTCGCTGGCGCTGTGGGCACGTGGACGGGTAACGCCTCGTCGGTGACCTTCACCCACTATGGCTCCAAGAACGCCCAGGTGTCGAGCATCGTGGTGACCACCAGCGGTGACGGCCCTGTTGACCCCGACCCCGAGGATCCCGTCGACCCCAACATCACCAAGCTTGACTCGCTCAATCACCTGTCGGCGCTGGACGACGGCACCGCCTTCCAGTTCACTACCGACGTGTATGTCAACTACCAGTGGAACGAGTATCTGTGGGTGATGCAGCTCGATGCCGAGGGAGAGGCTTTTGCCGGACTCATCTACGGCGACACGGGCAAGCAATACCAGATGGGTGCCGTCATCCCCGCTGGCTGGACTGGTGTGAAGAAGACCTATAAGGGACTGCTCGAAGTGGGCGAGCCGGCCCATTTCGCCAATCCCAAAACGATTCTTGACGAGGACTTCTATACTCCGTTTGACGTAACGGGTTTCTTGTATTTTATCAGCAATCCTGAAGCCGGCTGGGAGAACTATAAGGTTTATCTCGATGGCGTGCACTTGAGTGCGATTGACGAGCGCGGCAACTTCACGATCAGTTGCACCGAGACTGATGAGGACGGCAACTCGATTGAGTCATCGATGGCGGGTTTCAACAAGTTCGGCATCGATTATCCCGAGGCCGATGACACCGAATTGTATGGCATTGAAGGCATGCTGACGCTCTATAACGGCAAGGTTGAATTGTATCCGATTGCCATTACCGCCGATCCTGGCACGCGCCTGTGGAAGGTGGTCTATGCCGGAGAAGACGGCCAGCAGTATAAACTCAACGACACGCTCTATGTCGCTGCTGCTGTGGATGCCGATGAGCACAAACTCGTCTTTGTGACCGACAATGTCGATGAAATCTATTATGACATTTATGCCGAATGGGGCTATGCCGAATGGATGGCCTGGTATCCTGACTGGATTGCACTGGACTGCGGCGATAACGAGGAACTGTTTAACCGATTTGCCGACATTCAGGTCATTGAACCAGGCTCTGTCAAGGGCATCCTGGCCGACCGCCTGACCAATCCCCGACTCGTGCTCAACGGTGAGCCGGCACCTCTTGAGATGTCTGAATTGCCCGAGTTGTCGCTGTTCCGCTACAACCTGTGTGAGGATTACATCACCGCCCTGGGTAACGAGGTGGGACGTGCCGACGGCTACTTCCACTATCAGGACGGCACGCCCTGTCTGTGCAGCGAGCAGGATACCGTGATGGTGAAACTGGCCTTTGACTATGCCCCCGCACTTGAGGCCGAGATGGCGCAGAAGGAAGGCTTCAGCTATGGCCTCTTGTGTGTCTTCACGCTCGACGAGCCTTGGGATGAGAATGCCACGATTCGTCGCATCCATTCCACCGACGAGGACTATTACACCAACTACACCCTGCACCCCCTCGCTGTCATCGAGTGCGCCGGCATCGACGAGACGATGACCGACAAACAGGTCGTCGACAGGAAGTATGTCAGCCCGGCTGGTGTGGTCAGCGAGACTCCGCAGGAAGGTGTGAACATCGTGGTCACCACCCACAGCGACGGCACCCGCACCACCGTCAAGCGCCTGAATCACTAAGGTGATTAACGGGATTCGCAAAGCAGCAACCGGACGACCTGATGGCAACAATGCCTGTCAAGATTGTCCGGTTGCTGTTTGATTTGGTAACCGCTGTGTGTGCTAATTCTTGCGCAGGTTGAGGCGTTGAAGCACGATGACGATGCTCCCCTTGTTGTCGAGCAGTGCCATCTCGTTTTGGTTGATGCGCTTGCACGACTCGGTGCTCTCCAGGGCCAACAGCAGGGCGGTCTCGTTCTCAATGTCTTCACACATGTACTCACTGGAGTGTAGATCCTCGAACTGGATGGCCATGTCCTTGGTCGGGTCAAGGGTGATGATGCCGTTGATGATGTTGCACCCGGTGTCGCCATGGATGGTCTGCATCACGGCGTCAACGACAACGCGCATGTTCATCTCGCTGACATTCTCGCTGTTGATTTCCTTGACGAGCCAAGCGCCATTCATCGCGTCAAGGTTGTGGCGCTTCAGCACCATGATGACGGCGCCCTTGGAGTTGATCAGGCTCAGGTACTGGGCGTTGTATTGTGTCTCCAGCTTGTAGCGGCGGACATCGCTCAGGGCGCTCATGATGGTCCTCTCGTGGGTCACGTTTTGGCATGATTCAGTGCTGGTGATGAAGTCGCCGAATTTCAGGTTGTTGCCCTTCAGCTGGAACGTGCCGTTAATGGTGTTGCAGCCGTTGTTGCCATACACCTTGTTGCCTCCGGCAAAATCCAGGTATAGGTAAGCCCGTTCCAGGGTGATGACAGCCTTCTTGCGCAGGCTCACGATGTCCCATTCACCGTACAGTTGCTTGGCGGGATCGGTAATGGTGACTTCGCGCATCGGTTGGTCGACGTCCGAGACGACGTTCTCGACGGTCACGCGATGCTTCTCCAGTTTCTTGTCTTTCTTCTTGTGCGCATCCATCGTGGCGGGCGCCACCAGCATGGCAATCAAGAGGCTCAAAACGATATATTTTCTCATTTTGTCGTTTCCGTTTTATTGGTTTCAAACTTCAAAAGTAGTACAAGTTGAACGAAATGCCAAATCCTTTAGACGTTTTTAAGACTTTATGCGATTAAATGTGAAAAAACGAGGCACATGGCATCTTCTTTTGTTGTTTTTAAAGGCTTTTTTCTCCTTTGATTTGGTGAGTTGGATACTATTGATTAATTTTGCTATGCTTTTGTTAAATAATTGAATTATTCGTTTCTATTTGTAGAGATTAATATATGGGTTTATCTGATACTGGCGGTGGATGTGGATGTTGGGGATGGTTTTTTCTTCTACTCCTTATTGGCGCTTTTGCGACTGGTATAGAAGAAGGTAATTGGGAATGGTTTATCATATTATGTGTCCCAATTGTTATAGGTATAATAATAAATTTGTTAGAAAATGTAGTCCTCTCTGATACGTCGTCTCAAATTGACGAAAGCATCAAGCCTAAAACGGTAGATAATAAAATACTGTCGTCTTTTGTGACTGATGAAGGAGACGGTGAAGACATTAACTTGGACGACGATGACTTGGACGATGATGATGATTTGGATGATGACTTGGACGACGATGACATTTTTGGAGATACAGAACATACAGACTATGAAATACAAGTTGATGTAGATGAGTTTCGTGATATTAAGGCTGCTGTTAAAGAATTGTTGAAATTATGCCATCTCATGAGTGCTAACAGTGAGATGCGTCAATTTGTGTTAAATCGTGCAAACGATAAGCATACCATTCAAGGCGAATATGGGATTGATGAATTTTTTTCGTCACTTAAGTTCTTGCTGGCAAAAGATATAAAATATATCTATGAACATTTGGGCTATGATGTTGAGATTAATCTATATGAACCCGAAGGACAACTTCTTCTTGCCATCGTCAAGACTTTGAATGAAGATAATGATAATAATTATAAGGCTTTTAAGGACCTAATCAGGAATGATGATGGATTTACAGCTGCAATTCGCGATAATTATGAGGAAATGCTTGAGATTTATAAGAATCAAAAAGACGTAAATATTTCAGCTAAAGGGTTCGATGAATTCTCACTTGTATTGATTATTGTATTTTCCCGTCAGGAAAAACGCTATCTGAAGAAAATGCGTAATGCCCTGTATCAGTTGGCCAGTACAATCATAGATATATCTGGAAATAGTGATATTGCAAAATCATTCCTGAATGAATTGATTCAACGCGCTAAGGATGATGATGAAGAATCTGAAAATCAAGATAGTATAGCCGAAACAGAATTGAAGGCAGAACCTCCGGCAACCATTGAAGATTTGAATGCTTTGATAGGCTTGCAGCAGGTAAAGAAAGAGGTGACAGCAATGAAGAATTTTATTGAGGTCAACCGTCGTCGTGAAGAAGCAGGAATGAAGACCCCGCCAATTTCCTATCATTGTGTCTTCACGGGCAATCCTGGTACTGGTAAAACCACCGTCGCACGTATTGTTGCCGGAATATACAAAGAATTAGGCATTTTGCAGAAAGGTCATCTTGTCGAAACTGACCGTTCGGGCCTTGTTGCTGAATACGTTGGTCAAACGGCAGTAAAGACCAATAAAGTCATTGACAGTGCCCTTGATGGAGTACTGTTTATAGATGAAGCCTATTCGCTGGTCGGAGCAGGGAATGAAGACTTTGGCAAGGAGGCTATTGCCACTTTGGTGAAACGCATGGAAGATAATCGTGATCGTCTAGTAGTGATTCTTGCAGGATATGAGGACGAGATGCAGCAGTTCATTGATTCCAACCCGGGACTGCGTTCGCGCTTCAACCGCTATATCCATTTCGAGGATTATACCGCTGATGAATTGAAACAGATCTTCCTTGGGATGTTAAAGAAGTATGACTTTGTAATGCAAGAGCAAGGAGAGCAGATTTTGACGCAACATCTTGAACAATGTATTGCAAACAAGGGGAAGGACTTCGGGAATGCGCGTTATGTCCGCAACCTCTTTGAACGCACAATTAAGGCGCAAGCGGTGCGGCTTGCAGAACAGTCCGAGAATGACAAGCCACAATTAGCAACGATTACTGCCGATGATGTCACTGCAGCAATAGCGGATAAACCTTAATTAGGATTAATTTTACTTAATTCGTTGTTGTTACATGTTTTTTCTTCTACTTTTGTCGTTATAATATCGCGATAATGAAGAAACTGCTGACGATATATCGCCGAATGGCGCTGCTGGTGGCTCTGCTGGCAGCAGCCTTTGGTGCGCAGGCCCAGATCAACACCGAGCAGGTGGTGAACATCGGACGCAACGCCCTCTATTTTGAGGATTATATCCTTGCCATCCAATACTTTAATCAAGCAATCAAGGCAAAGCCTTTCCTGGCTGAGCCCTATTTCTACCGCTCGGTGGCCAAGATCAGTCTTGAGGACTATCAGGGTGCCGAGCAGGACGCTGGGATGGCGATTGAGCGCAACCCGTTCATCGTCGATGCCTACCAGGTGCGCGGCGTGTCGCGTCAAAACCTGGGCAACTATGCCGGCGCTGTCGAGGACTATGACGCGGGCTTGAACCTCATGCCCGAGGACAAGAACCTGCTCATCAACCGCGCTGTGTGCCAGACGGCGCTCAAGAACTATGACGAGGCGCAGCAGACCTTTGAACGCCTGCTCTCGCTCGACCGTCGCAACGACCGCGCCTACATCGGCCTGGCGCAGATGAACCTGGCGCGCCAGGACACGACCGCCGCCCTGGACAACCTGAACCGCGGCATCGCCTTGAGCAAGAAGAACGCCAGTGCCTATGTCATGCGGGCCGAGATCGCCACGCGCTCGCTCCACGACTTTGAGAGCGCTCTTGCCGATATGGACAGCGCCATCATGCTGGAGCCCCG
This sequence comes from Sodaliphilus sp., assembly GCA_045541835.1. Taxonomy (GTDB): domain Bacteria; phylum Bacteroidota; class Bacteroidia; order Bacteroidales; family Muribaculaceae; genus Sodaliphilus. Next base: position 19,315 of record JAZQJW010000067.1, read on the forward strand.
TTACGCGGGCTATTTCATCAACCGTGCCTACATGAAATACAACCTCGACGACTACTTCGGGGCGATGGCCGACTATGACTATGCCATCGTCCTCGATCCCGCCAGCCAGGAGGCGCATTTCAACCGCGGACTGCTGCGTGCCGAGGTGGGGGACAACAACAAGGCCATCAGCGACTTCTCCTTCGTGCTCAAGAACAACCCGTCAAACTTCATGGCGCTGTACAACCGGGCACTTTTGCACATGCGGACGCGCCAGTACCGCGAGGCGGTGGCCGATTTCACCGCCATCTTGAAGAAGTACCCCAACTTCGAGGCGGGCTACATGGCGCGCGGCGAGGCAAAGCGCCGCATGGGCGACAACAGGGGCAGTGAGGCCGACTATGAGAAGGCGATGGCGATTTTCCGCCGCAACAAGACGCACGTGTCCACCTTCGACCCTGCCGAAATCGAGGCGACCGCAGCCATCAAGAAGGCCGAGCAGCGTGCCTTGAGCGGAGAGGACGAGCCCGAGACCGCTGAGGACATTATGAACCGCTTCAACACCCTGCTCACGGTCACCGACACCGATCCCGTCAAGCCCGAGTATGCTAACCGCCAGCGTGGTCACGTCCAGAACGACAACATCGAGGTCGAGCCCTTGCCCATGTTCATGCTCTCCTATCACGGGCAGGACGATGAGCTGAACGGCAAGACCCGTTACATCCGTGAGATTGGCGACATCAACGACTCACGTCTGCTGCCGGGGAAGCTGACGCTGGTCAACGGCGAGACGCCGTTGAGCGAGGACGACATCCAGCGCCATTTCCAGGCCATCGACTACTATAACAGCCTGCTGGCTGGCGCCAAGCCCCGTTCGGTGGATTACTTCGCCAGGGGGATGGAGTACCTGATGGTCAAGAACTGCGACGCCGCCATCGCCGATGCCGACAGCGCCATCTCGATGAGCCCCGATTTCACCCTGGCCTACATCCTGCGTGCCGACGCGCGCTACATCCGTTACCGCCTGGACCAGGCGCGCGACGCTGAATCGGGCGGACCGCCGCCGCCGACGGGCGTGGCCGATGCCCGTTCCCAAGCCATGCTGCGAATACGGCAGGACGTCACTCACCTCGACATGATGATGAGCGACCTGGATCAGGTCATCAAGTTGTCGCCCAATAATGTGTATGCCCATTACAACCGGGGCTGCCTCTACATGCTGCAGGGGGACTTCACCAGTGCCATCAGTTGCTACAGCACCGCCATCGAACTCAAGCCCGACTTGGCAGAGGCCTATTACAACCGAGGCTTGATGTACCTGCGCATGGGCAACAAGGCGCAGGGCGTGGGCGACTTGAGCAAGGCCGGCGAACTCGGCGTCCTGCCCAGTTACAACATCCTCAAGCGCATGACACGGTGAGAACCCCGGCGCTACACGCTGTGGCATGCATGTCAAACAGAACACGCAACTCTCGGAATCCGTTGAGTTGCGTGTTCTTGTATGGCGAGCCACTGGCTCATTAAATGTTGTTCTCTGCGCTCACTCCCTGCCGAGCGCTTGGGCGGGGGCGAAGTTGAAACCGGTCACCTTGCCTGCCTCGTCATAGAGGATGATCAGGCCCAGGCGGACGTTCTCGAAGGAGAGCATCGAGATATAGGCCTTCATGCCTTGGGCTTCTTGGATTTCCCATGGCTCATGGCTCTGGTATTTGCCCGCTCTTGACTCGACCTGGGTCAGGATGTTCTCCAGCATGGCGGGCTGAACTTGTGACTTGACTTTGTCCGACAACAGGTCATAGAGTTCCCGGCTCTGGTTGTTGAGCACGAGGTTGAGCACCTGCTCGCTGGTGATGGCGTTCGGATCGTCGGCAGGGGCAGGGGCGAAGGTGGGTTTCACCCTTGGTTGATCGGCCTGTGCCTGTCCTGGCTGTTGCTGCTGCTGGGCTCCTTTGGGCTTCTGGGCATCGACCTTCTTGCTGAGCGCCTTCTGCATCTCGGCCTTCTGTTGCGGGTCTACAGCTTTGGGCGCGGCGCCCTGGACGGTGGGGGCTGCCTCTTGCGGAGATGTCAGGCTCTTGAGCTTGGCTTCCACCTTGTTGAGGCTGCCCTCGTTCTTGACGAGCACCGTGTAGTCCTTGTCCAGCAGGTAGAAGCAGGGCAGGGTGGGCAGGTCATACAGTTCGTTATACTCAATCTGTCGGCTCTGGTTCCAGCCGTTGATCATCATTTTGGGATACTTGGCCTTCTTCCACAACTTCTGGTCATCATAGGGGTAGATGCCGAGCACGATGAGTTTCTTGTCCTTGACAAGTTGGTTGATTAACTCATTCTGGGACAGGCGCTCCTTGACGAGTTCACATGACTCGCAGTCAGGATTGTTGAAAAAGACGAGGATATAGTCGGCCTTCAGGTCCTTGAGGTGGTGGACGGTCTTGTCACCCGGGGTGACATAATCAAAGTCGACGGCGGTGGAGCCAATCATGTTCTTCTTGGCGCCCTCGAGCAGCAGACGCTGTCTCTCTATCTCGGCTCCGCTGAGCACATATTTCTCGGTGGCGTGCTTGAGCACGAGCATATACAGCCCCTCGTTGTGAATGGGGTCGGCGGGGTCGCTGAAGCGTTTCTCGGCGAGTTCCATCATCTGGCGATAGCCCTTCGGATTGTCGACGAGGGTTTCCATGGTGGCTTGCATCAGGAATTCGGCTCTTGTCTGGTCGAGTTGCCCGATCTGGTCAAGCAATTCGGCATATTTCTCGGGAGCAGGCGACGATTGTGCCTGGACACAGCACCATGCGGCGATGGCGATGATAAAGGTGAAAATGAGTTTTTTCATTTGGTCTATTCTGTGTAAAATGATTTTTATTTGTCGTGCAAAAGTAGTAACTTTGCGCCATTAAGACAAAAAACGATGAAAAAAATCACCAAAACCAATGCAGCCCGCCTGTTGGATGCCGCAGCTGTACGCTATGAACTCATCCCCTACGAGGTGGACGAGACCGACTTGGGGGCTCAGCACATCGCCGACCAGTTGGGCGAGAATATCGATCAAGTGTTCAAGACGCTCATCCTGCAGGGCGACAAGACGGGGCATCTGGTCTGCGTCATCCCTGGCGCCGAGGAGGTGGACCTGAAAAAGGCTGCCAAAGTGTCGGGAAACAAGAAGGTGGACCTCATTCCCATGAAGGAACTGCTGACGACCACGGGTTACATTCGTGGCGGATGCTCGCCTGTGGGCATGAAAAAGCCTTTTCCCACCTATATTGACGAGACCTGCATCCTGTATGACTACATCTACGTGAGTGCCGGCGTACGAGGGCTGCAGTTCAAGATAGACCCACAGGCTCTGGTAGAGTTTGTGGGCGCCGAGACCGTTGACCTGATAGCCGCGAAGACCGAATGAATACAATAGGCAAGATATTGACGCTCACCACCTTTGGTGAGTCACACGGGTCTGCCATGGGGGGCGTGCTCGACGGCATGCCTGCCGGTGTGGACATCGACCTCGATGAGTTGCAGCGCTTTGTGGACCGCCGTCGTGCGGGACAGACCGCAGGCAGCAGCAGCCGTGCGGAGCAGGACAGGGTAGAGGTGCTCTCGGGCATCTGGCAGGGCAAGACCCTGGGCACACCCATCGGTTTCATCATCCGCAACACCGATGCCCACAGTGCCGACTATGAGGATATAGCCCGGTGTTATCGCCCCAACCACGCCGACTATGCCTGGGAAGCGAAGTACGGCATTCGGGACCCGCGCGGCGGCGGCCGAGCCTCGGCACGCGAGACAGTGGCCCGGGTGGTCGCTGGCGGCTTGGCGATTCAGGTGCTGAATCGCCTGGGTATCACGTTGGAGGCTGCGGCTTTGCCGGTGGATGCTGATGAATTGGAACAGGCGATTGCCGAGGGCGACACCCTGGGCGGCATCATCGAGTGCGTCGTCAAGGGCGTGCCGGCAGGCCTTGGTGAACCGGTATTCGGCAAACTCCATGCCCGGCTGGCAGCGGCAATGATGAGCATCCCGTCGGTTCACGGCTTTGAATATGGTGATGGCTTTGAGTTGGCCGGCAAGCGCGGCAGCGAGGTGATGGACCTGTTTGAAAAGCGCGCTGACGGCACCATCGGCAGCAAGACCAACCACTCGGGCGGCATCCAGGGCGGCATCAGCAACGGTGCGGACATCGTGATGCGCATGGCCTTCAAGCCCGTACCCACGCTCATGCGTCCCGTGCCCACCATCGACCGCGACGGTAATCCCGTGACGCTGCAGCCCCGTGGCCGTCACGACGCCTATGTGTTGCCGCGCGCCCTGCCCATCGTTGAGGCGATGGCGGCGTTAGTGATATTAGACAACTATTTAATCAAGCGAACCAATGAACTCTGATCTTAAACAATATTCCAAGACCTATTACCTCGCTGCCGGCGAGTGCAATCCCCAGGGCGAGATGCCCTTGACGTTGTTGATGACCCGCATCATCGAGGTGGCCACGTTCCATGCCAACTCGTGGGGCGCCGGCTATGCGCGCCTCATTCAGGACAACCAGGTGTGGGTCTTGTCCCGAGTGACCATCGAGCTGAAGGCTTATCCCAAAATCAACGAGAACTACACCCTCACCACGTGGATTGAGGATTACAATCGCCACTTCTCGCAGCGCAACATGCGCCTCGACGATGCCAATGGCAATCCGTTGGGCTATGTGCGCACCATCTGGATGGTCATTGACATGAGCACCCGTGCCAGTGTGGATATCTCGCAGTTGGGCTACATCAGCGACAAGGTGTCTGACCTGCCGTGCCCCATCGAGCCGATGAGCCGTCTGCGCCCCATCGAGGAAGGTCATGCCGTGGACTACACCTTCGGCTACATGGACTGCGACTTCAACCGCCATGTCAACACCGTGCGTTACCTCTCTCACCTGATGAACCTCTTCGACATGGATTGCTACGATCACTACTTCATCCGTCGCATGGAGATTTCCTTCATCAAGGAGACCCACTATGGTGAGACCTGCCAGTTCGTCATCGACGACACCGACCCCGTGGACTCCCACTTGGCCATCACCGACGATGAAGGCAACGACCACGTCCGTGCCCGTTTCCTCTGGCAGGAACGATAAGAAACTGCAAATTACGCGAACCTTTAGCTCGACGAAGTCAAATTCACTGATTTGGCATCCGCATTCAATGATTATGAATTAAGCTAACTTAACTAATTGAAACTCGATGAGTTATATTCGTTTAATTTGCGTAATTCGTAGTTAAGATATGATGCTGGTGCCGTCGATGGCGGCGAACTGCTCACGCAGTCCCGGCACCTTGTCGGCATCGGCCTCGATGGTCATCGCGCACACGTTGTCAAAGGCCTGCTCAATCACCTTCAGGTCGCTCTTCTTGACCACCTTCATCACATCATTCATGCTCAGGTAAGGAAAGGTGAACGACAGCCGTTCCTGCTCGTGGCACTCGAGGATTTCGCCAGCCTCGATGGCCAGTTTGGCGGCTTCCCGATAGGCGACGATGAGTCCCGACGTGCCCAGTTTGATGCCGCCGAAGTAGCGGATGACAACGATGACGATGTTGGTCAGTTCAAACGAGTTGATTTGCCCCAGGATGGGCTTGCCGGCCGTTCCGCTGGGCTCGCCGTTGTCGCTGCTCAGGTACTCGTTGCGCTCGGTGCCGATCATGTAGGCCCAGCAGCAATGCCGCGCGTCATGGTACTCGTTGGCGTAACGTTTGATGACGGCGCGGGCTTCCTCGGCGCTCGACACAGGCTCGGCAAACGCCAGGAATCGCGACATCTTCTCGCGGTAGATACCCTGCGAGACGCCCTTCACTGTCTTGTAGAAATCACTCATGCAATGATAAATTGTGTCACAAATTTAGTCGTATTTTTCGAATTATACCCACATTAGTGACAAAAATATCAAGAACCAAGGCATCGAGAGCCGTGGCTCACGGGTTTAGATTCCGCTCAAAACCCCAGTTTCTTGCGCAGGTCCTTGCCCACGGCGGCTTTGTTCAGGAAGATGTAGGTCGTGTTCAAGGCGATGTAGGCCTTCGACATGTACCAGATGCCGTCGTAGTCGCCCGTGTTGCCCCATGAATTCTTCACCATGTAGTACTCGCGGCCGTTCTGGTCTCGTGCGATGCCGTAGATGAGCATCACGTGGTCATAGGTTGACTGCCAGTTGTCAAAGCGCTCTTGCCGCAGTTCTTGGCTGGGAACAAGTTCGGGCGTCTCGGCACCAAGTTTTTTCAGCGACTCGGCTTTTTCCTGCTTGCTGAGCTTGAGCCAGCGTGCGGCGTCGCTGCCCGTCAGGTCGGGCGCGTGGTCGATGTCGGCTGCGATGCCCATTCCCGTGCGAGTGAAGCCATCCTCGCTCACGTCACCGCCCCAGCACACGGTGTAACCCTGCTTCAGGGCATTGTCGATGGTGGTCATCAGCTCGTCAAGGGTGACGTTCCAGCTGGGGCGCGGACGCCACTTGTAAGGCGCCTCGATGACAAACTGCTCATAGAAGGGGTGGTGGGTGAAGCTGGTGATGCTCACATAGTTGTTCTTGTCTATTCCCAAGGCCTGGGCGAACGACTTGGGGGTGTATTGCTTGCCCTCGTGGGTGAACTTTTCAGGACAAGTGCCCAGATAGGCGTCCAGGATGCCCTGTAGGCCCACCTTCCACTGCGTGGTCAGCCTGGTGCTGTTGCCCTTGGCGATGGACTCGACATAGGGCTCCAGGGTGGCAAAGAACTCGGTGAAGTTGGCCAGCGTGTCGCCGATCATCGCGCCGGGACGCGCCATCGCCTCTTCGGGACAGATGCCGTGGCGGTCAATCACCTCAAACACGTCGTCGGCCGAGCCGCCCTCCGAAAAGCGGCTGTTGCCGTGCATCCTCACGTGGTATTCGGCACAGTCCACATAGTCCTTGTTGGCGACAAACATCTCGCTCAAGTCATACACCTTGCCCGTGGTGCGCAGCAACTCGGCCTCGATAAAGCCTATCGTCGCATAGTCCCAGCATGTGCCGCTGCGGTTCTGGTTTTTCATCGGGGTGATGCCGTTCTCCAGCACCGTCTTGAAAGTGATCTCTTCGCCTGCCAGGGCGCTAACCGAGCACCCTAACAGCAGTAATGCAATAACAATCTTCTTCATAGTCCTCATGGCTTTTTCGGCAAAAATACTAAATAAAACCGTATCTCTAAGGATTTGCATGGCAAAATAAAAGCGGTTGATTCATGGCATACCGACTCCACGTCTGTCATGAATCAACCGCATGTGATTTCTTTATCGCTGCAAGGGTGGCGCTTTCTCGCACAGTGCCCACGTGGGCAAACTTTTGCCCGACACATTTATGGCAAGAAAGACTCACAGCGGGAAAACCTGTTGATACGAATCAGGTTTAGGGTTCGCCCAGTTTGGGGTCTTCTCCCCAGTCATTGCTGCAGCGGTCACCCTCTTTGCAGAACCATACCAGCAGGATGATGCCACCAACAATAGGGATGAGGCCGATCAGATAGTACCATCCGCTGCGGCCGATGTCATGCAGGCGGCGAACGCTGACGGCAAGAGAGGGAATCATCACACCCAGGGTGTAAATGCCACTCAACACACCGAATCTCATCTCATCGCTTAATGTCCCTATCAGAGCATCAAGAACCTTAAGAACTATCATGATGAGAAGATTGAACAAGACAAACATCCAGTACTCTTTTCTGCGGGCGCGACCCGAAAAAAGTCTGCATACTGCTTCAAGCATTTCACATACCATTCCATAAGGCAAAAACAGGCGCAACACTATCGTTAAACAAATCGAATAAAACCTTGGCAACGCGCTTGCCAAGAACATTGCCGAGCCAAAGGGACCTCGCTTACATAGTGTCGCTTTTTTTATAAGCAAAAGCCCCGACCGACTTGGCAAAAATAGTAAAATAAACTGAATTAACAATATTTAATGGTCTAATTTCTCACAATTGAAAGCAAAAAACTCAAATTATTTGCAACAAGTTATCACTTAAAATTGATAAAACATGAAAATAATGTAATATTTAGCGAGAAAATAACTATCTTTGCAATATTGATTTAAAATGTTGATTTAATAGGTGTAAATGATGAATAGAAAGAATCGTATAATTGCCATAGGCGTGTTGCTGCTTATCTCATTGCCAGCAATAACTAAAGCCCAACAAGTGGAATTACCCAATTATGTGAAAGTTCTTGGGTTAAAGAATAACGTGAAGTGCATTGGCGTGTTTACCGAGGATTTTAGTATCTGCTGCGACTATTGCACATATGAGTTTGGCAGTTCGGGGAATCTCGTCTCTTACAGTGAGGCAGAAATGATTGAAGGTGCTTATTCTCGGACTGCCCACTTTGGCTCCGATGGTTTACCCACCCATTTAGAAACCGAGTTTATTGATTATTGGACTGAACCAGATGCTGATGGCAACCCGCCGGTCACTAACAACCGTTACAACATCAGAAAAGAGCAGAACGGGCCGGTTGTGAAACTTTTCATTGAAGATGCAAACGGCGGAGAGAGACAAGTGAATGTCACTCGCGATGACAAAGGCCGCATTATCGAAGTTGATAATGTTTCCAAAGGCGAGGCATCTCGTTACCGTTATCCAGATAATACCAATGTCCCATACCACTACGACGGTACGATGGCATTCCCCCAGGTTGATATGGTTGAGGGATATCGAATTGAATTCCCGTCTCAGCAAAATATACCGGATAATCCCACGAACTTCACTTATGGAATATGGGAGTTTGATGTGTCTTACCACGATAATTGAGATAAGAAGTTAAATCTAAATCATTTAAGATAAAACGATAAGAAGAAACTATTCTTACTGTTTTTGACATGGGAGTGGACCCGTTAAGAAAAACACGGTGCTTGACGAACCTCGTCAAGCACCGTTATCATTTCTGCCATTGTCATTACTCCCGTCGATTTCTGTTGCGCTTGACTAGAGCATAACCACCGCCGCCAAAAATGATACCAATTATAGATATCAGCAGGATGTTAATCCAATTAGTGCTCTTATCTTCGTTTTCGTTTTCAACGGGTTCAGGCGTGTTATACTTTTGTATTGCAAGTTTGTACACTTCGCCGATTCCTGCCCAGGCTCCGCCAGAGTAGTCGTTCTCCTTGAAATGGGGAATCATGTAATCATTGGCGATGCCTGTGCACCTGTCATCGCTCATCACGCTTTCCAGACCTAAGCCAGGGGCAATGAAAACCTGTCCATTACTGTCTTGAGTCTTGGGCTTAATCAGGATGATAACGCCATTATCTTTTTCAGCGTTGCCCGCACCCCATTCACTGCCGATGGCATTCGCCATCATGCCTGGGGACATGTCCCCCAAGTCATTCATTGTCACCACGCAAATCTGGTTGCCCGTATGCATGGCTATTCTATGTAGAGAGTCTTCCATCTCTTGAGTGTCCCCCAAGATCCCTGCAAAGTCATTCACAAGTTTTGGGGGCTCAGGCTTGGCGGGAACCTGAGATTGAACCGACAATGTTACAAAACACAGTAAACAAACAGTTGTAATTATTTTGATAGTTCTCATAATGGGAGTGATGATTTTTCCAGTAGCAAAAATACAATTATGTTTTGAATCTAACAAGAATGAAGAAAATCTTTTTCTGATGTGTAGGATTTTTTAGATGTTTCATAAACAAAAGGCATTTAAACCTGTGCAAGCCGAATGCCAACAGGCGTGCTCGATTTGCCAAGGTGCCGCCAATTTTAGTCAAATTCAGAAGAAAATGAAGTGTTTAGTGAAAAAATCGTTACCTTTGCCCCTATAGAAAAATGACAAAAGGTCATTTGAATGATTTTGGTGGCGCCTATTCCGTTGAATCAAGCTTCATGGCGTCTCGGGTTTACTCAAAAAATATGTATAATATGAAAACGAAACGATTTCTCACTTTCCTCGTGGCGATGTTGGCGGTGGCCGTCGCTCCGTCAAGGGCATGTACCAACCTCATTGTTGGCAAGGCTGCCTCGGCCGATGGCTCGGTGATATGTACCTATAATTGTGACGGCTATGGCTTCGCCGGCTCGCTGTCGCGCACTCCGGGCGGCAGGCATGAGAAGGACGAGAAAATCGCCATCCGTGAGTGGGGCAGGGGTGCCGTGAGGGGCTATGTGCCTCAAGTGGAGTACACCTATGACGTCATCGGCTTCATCAATGAGAAGCAGGTGAGCATCGTGGAAACGACCTTCGATGGCCGGCTGGAGTTGCAGAACCCTGATGGACTGCTCGACTATTTCACCATGATGCACCTGGGACTGGAGCGTGCTGCCACGGCACGTGAGGCGATCATCATCATGACCGGCCTCGTGCAGGAGTATGGTTACTGCAGCACGGGCGAGACAATCACCGTGTGCGACAAGAACGAGGCCTGGATTCTTGAAATCATGGGTAAGGGACCGGGTGTAAAAGGTGCCGTGTGGGTCGCCGTTCGCGTCCCTGACGACTGCATTTGTGCCCATGCCAATCTCTCCCGCATACGCCAATTCCCGTTGAAGGACCCCAAGAACTGTCTGTATTCCAAGGACGTGATTTCCTTTGCACGCGAGAAAGGCTATTTCAGCGGCAAGGATGAGGACTTCAGTTTCCGCGATGCCTATTGCCCTGTCTCCTTTGCCAAGGTGCGCTATGCCGATGCCCGTGTGTGGAGTTTCTTCCGCCACCACTACGACCATGCCGAGATGGACAAGTACCTGCCCTACATCAACGGCGAGTTTGACGTTTGCGACCATCTGCCGCTCTACATCAAGCCCGACAGGAAGGTGTCGGTGCGTGACATCATGAATGACATGCGCGACCATTTCGAGGGCACTCCGCTTGACATGACGGCCGACATGAGTGCCGGCCCTTGGAGTTCACCTTACCGTCCGCTGCCCATGAACTGGGAAGTTGACGGAAAGAACTATTTCCGTGAGCGCGCCATCGGCACCCCACAGTCGGGCTTCACGCTGGTGTCACAACTTCGCGGTTGGCTCCCAGACGACGTGGGAGGCATCATGTACTTCAACTGCGACGATGCCAACATGATAGCCTATGTGCCTGTGTATTGCTGCGTTAATGAGGTGCCCGAGGCCTTCCGCCGTGAGAACAACGTGAGCAACGAGTTCAGCGAGCACAGCGCTTTCTGGTTGAACAATCTGGTGGCTAACATGATTTATCCGCGCTATAGCGTCATGATAGGCGACCTGCGTGAGGCGCAGCAGGAGTTGGAGGACTTCTACGCTGCCGATCAGGCGCAGGTATTGCAAGACGTAGCGCCTCTCACCAAGCGTGAGCGCGTGAGTTACCTCACCAGCAAGAGCGCCGACTACACCGCCCGGATGATGCAGCGTTGGGACAAACTCTTCCGCCTCATCGCCGTGAAGCACAACGACCAGATCATGAAGCCGTCAGAGAACGGCACCGTCGTTCCGGGTCGCTATACCACTCCAGGCTATGACCAGCAGTTCCGTGAACAGATCAGCAAGGATACCGGCACCCGTTACCTGATGCCCGAAACCTCCGGAGACATCAAGTCGCTGTAGACCGCGGGGTGGCGAGCATCCTCCACGGGCGATGAATTCTTTAAAAATGACATCAAATGGTAATGAATTCGCGGTTTTTTTAGCATTTTTCTCGCCGATTATTGGTGTAAAAGGAATTTGTGTCTATATTTGTGGATGAATTAACGCTTTAAAACTATTGTAAGATGAAAAAGGTTCTATTTTTTACCCTGTTGTTGGCAACGGCGCTGGCTGCCGGCGCCCAAAACACATTTACGGCTTTTTTGTGGGATAACGATGATGTGTCTAATGTCCGCGACCGTCCCAAGGGCAAAGTGGTCATGTCCCTGTCGGCAGATGAGCCCTACACTTTTGACCTCACCACACCGCGCAACGGTTGGTGGAGAATAGAGTCGTTCTGGAATCCGGCAAACGATGACGAGGACACGTCGCTTGAGGGTTCAAGCACTGGTGAATATTGGATTCATTATTCTGTCATTGCCGTGGGCACAAGGAATTATGGCGGCGAGGATGTTTATTTGCGTGCCGCTCCTGATGAAGATGCCAACGTCGTTGCTGTCTTTAACGAGGAAGTGATTCTCAGGCCAATGGACATATCGGGAGACTGGGTGAAAGTCAAGTTGGACAACACCGAAATCGTCGGCTGGATTGAGGTTGAATGGCTCTGTGGTAACCCATTAACCAACTGCTCTTGACAGGGCGGCCAATGCGAATCATGCCGCCCACATAACCGCGCTCACGCACACGGAGTTGAACTGATTTTTCTTCATTGCCCGTGCGCAGCACATTTTTTAGTGGCGAAGTTGCGGGATTAACGTGTATTTCATGGCAAAAAATAACTAAAGAATAACCATCTATGATTATGAAAAGGACATTCATCATGACTGTTATGGCGGCATTGCAGTTGGTTTCGATGCCGGTGGTGGCTATCGCCCAACAAGTGGAATTGCCGAACTATGTGAAGACCTTAGGGCTGAAAGATGGCGTGAAGTACTCTTTTGGCGCGTATACCGATAACGACCAGATCTTCGACTATTGTAGTTATGAGTTCAACCTCGCGGGGAATCTTGTCTCCTACGGTCAGGGCGAAACGATTGAGGGCGCCTATTCGTGGACTGCATTCTTTGACTCCGAAGGTTTGCCCACCTATGTGGAAACGGTGTTTATCGACTATTGGAGCGATCCAGACGCTAATGGTAACCCTCCGGTCACTACCACCCGATACGACGTCAAAAGGGAGCAGAACGGTCGAGTGACAAAAATCATCATTGAGGATTTTGAAGAAGAGGGATTGCAAGCCAAGATCACCCGCGATGACAAGGGCCGCATTATCGAGGTCGACAATCTCACGAAGGGCGAAGTGTGCCGTTATCGTTATCCGGATGACGGCAATGTGCCTTACCGCTACAATGGCATGTTGGCATTCCCTCAGGTCGATATGTTTGCCGGTCATCAGATAGATTTCCCGACCCCGCAGAATATCCCGGACAATCCCGACACTTTCACTTACGGCGGCTGGCACTTTGAGGTGTTCTACGACAAAGAAGATTGACGGCATCATCAACCCGACAGCGAGTCTGCAAAAAGAAAAAGGTAACGACATAGCAGTTGACCCATTGATTTTTTTCAATGCTAATTTCTCTAACTAGACGAATTACAATAATAAAGAATCACATCATTAAAATTAGATAAATTCGTGTAATTAGCATTAGCCCCGCAGGGTTTTGGGCCAATTTCTATATCATTGCAACAGAACAAGGCGAGACTGACACCGAAGAGGTGTCGGCCTCGCTTTGTTTTTTCGCTTGCTCCAGAATGACGCGTTCCTCCAGCAAACGGGTGGTTACATCTCGCGGATGGTGATGCCGAAGCCTCCGGAACGGGCCATGCGCAGTTTCATGACAGTCTTGGCGGTCACCTTCTTGCGGGTGATGGTGTAGGCCTGAGGGTTGGTCTCGTAGTCTGCGTCCTTGGCATCGGCATAAATGGTGGCCTCATACTTGACACCGGGTTTCAGGAAATCGAGTTTGAAGGAAACTACACGGGCCTCCTCACCATTGATGCCACCCACATACCACACGTCATGAGCCTTGGCGCCGTTGAGGTCGGCTGCGGTGGCACCCTCGGGCAGGGCATAGATGAACTTGGCGGCTCCGCTCACCATGTCTTTCTTGCCATCGGGCAGTTGGGCGACCCCCTCTGCGGCTTTGTTGACGGTGGACAGTTTGGGGTGGCGTGCCGTAACCATGTATTCTCCGGGCTCGGCCATGAGATAGATGCTCTTGTCCCAGTCCACCGCAACGTCCTTGATGAACTGGAAGGCGTCCATGAAGCGGGCATAGTTCTCGGGCAGGTCGGCGGCCATCTGCAGCGGTGAGTAGAAGGTGACATAGAGTCCCAACTGGTTGCAGATGGTGTGACGCATCTTGTCGGCCCAGCCGCTGACTTTCTCCAGGTCCATCTCAAAGATGCCGGGGGTGAAGTCCATCGGCCCGCCCTGCAGGCGGGTGAAGGGATAGACGGCGGTCTGTCCCGGGTTGATGCCTTGGCGGAACTCGTTGCCCATTGCGCTCTCGTTGCCGATCATGTTGGGCCAGGTGCGGCACAGTCCCGTGGGGCGCACGGCCTCGTGGGCATTGACCATGATGTGATGCTTGGCGGCCTCGGTGATGGCATAGTGGTAGTGGTTGATGAGCGGCTGGCTGTAGTGGTACTCGCCATAGGGGATAATCTTGCCCACGTAGCCGCTCTTGACGGCATCGTAGCCATATTGGTTCATCAGGTTGTAGGCTTTCTCCATCCATCGCTCATAGTTGACCGTTGACGAGGAACTCTCGTGGTGCATGATGAGGCGGATGCCCTTCTGGTGGGCATAGGCGTTGAGGGCAGGCAGGTCAAAGTCGGGGTAGGGGGTGATGAAGTCAAAGACAAAGTCCTTCTGCTTGCCGTACCAGTCTTCCCATCCTTCGTTCCATCCCTCGATGAGCAAGGCATCAAAACCGTTGTCGGCGGCAAAGTCAATGTAGCGGCGCACGTTCTCGTTGTTGGCTCCGTGCTTGCCGTGAGGGGTGGAGTGGGCATAATCGGTCTTGCCCAGTTGCACCGAGGGGTAGTCGTTGGTGTAGGACCACTGGCTCTTGCCGCTGATCATCTCCCACCACACTCCCATATATTTTGTGGGATGGATCCATGACACGTCCTTGATGGCGCAAGGCTCATTGAGGTTCAAGATGAGTCGTGACGCCAGGACATCGGTGGCGCTACGGCAAACCATGACCGTGCGCCATGGTGTCTTGCAGGGCGCCTGCATGCGGCCCTTCACGCCCTCGGCATCGGGGGTGAGCCAGGTGCGCAGCACAAAGTTCTCGTCGTCCAGGTCAAGGTTGGTCGTGGGATAGTCCAGCACTGCGGCCTCGTGGATGTTGATGTAGAGCCCTTGGTCGGTCTTCATCTGCAAGGCGGTCTGGACACCTGTCGGCGAGAACGCCGTGTTGGGCCATCCGCAGCCCGTGCGAGCCTTCGGGGTCAGTTCCCGCACCTGCGACAGCCGGGAACGGGTGGGCCTGAATTCCTGGGTGGAATAGTCGCCGGGAATCCACCAGGCGATGTGGTCGCCCGTTAGCGCAAACTGCGTCAGTTCTTCCTGGATCATGAAATAGGTCAAGGCATTCTCCATCGGGAACTCGTAGCGGAAGCCCATGCCGTCATCATACAAGCGGAAGCGCAGGTGCATGGCAACAGGTTTTTCGCCTTCCTGGGCAGGTGGTTGTTGCAGTTTCACCAGCAACTCATTGTAATGGTTGCGGATGGAGGCCTCCTCACCCCACACCGGTTCCCACGTCTCGTCGAACGTTGAACTCTGCTGGCCGATAAGGACAAAGCCATGGGTTAACTGCCGACCGCCCTTGAGTTTGAAGCCCAAGCGTGAAGGCCGGATGACCGCCTGGCCACAGTAGTCCAGCGAATAGGTGGGGACACCGTCGGGCAAGGTGAACTTCATGACCAATTTCCCGTCGGGACTCGCCATGGTGATGGCATCGGCAGACTGGGCTGCACATGGAACGCATGTCGCCAGGATGGCAAACGTCGCTATCAAGAGGGTTTTGAATGATTTCATCATTGTGCTTATATATTTGTCAGTTTTGAGTTTGAGTTGTAACCGCTAAAAAACGGATTTGCTGTTACAGCATCTCAGCAGAGATTCTTCACACTCCATAGATTGGTGCAAAGATAATTCATTTGTGCGATGGATGCAAGGGTTTGCCATGCAGGGATTAGATGGTGGCCTTCAATCGGTCTGATGACAGATTCGGGTCTCAAGAGAAATGCGCCACGAACAAATCGCGGCGCATTTCTTAAAAACATTATATTGTTGCTGTCGATTACTTAAATAGAATCTTCTTTCCATTGACAATGTAGATGCCCTTGCCAGGCCTTGACACACGCTGGCCGTTGAGGTTGTAGTAAGGACCCTGCAGGTCGTTTGTCGTGTTGTCAAGAATCCCGTTGATGCCTGTCGGGGTATCTGTATTAAAGGTGAGTGTAATCGTCAACCGGTCGGCGGGATTCAGTGAGCCTATTGGCACACAGAAGGCGTGGAAGGGGCTCACCGAGTGGGTGCTGCGCACGAAGGCCGATCCATTGTCATTGAGGACATAAATGTCCTTCACGTCCCTGATGGGCGCCAGGGTGCCTCTCATCTTATAGTCCAGTCCCGTGATGACCGAGTTGCCGTTAGCCACTTCCACATTGTCGGCGCTGAATGTGATGGGGACGTTAACGAGCGAGCCGTCATTCAATGTGGACGGAACTCCCAGCAGATAAGGATTGTTGGCACTCAACGTGGTTTCGGGAAAACCGAATATCAACTCGCTGCCGTTTTCATACTTATAGGTAGCGACCATCAGTTCGCCATCGGTGTTGTCGGTGTACCATCGGAGCGGCGTGACAACTCCGTTGATTGTTGCCTGGCAACTTGTCGCGGCAAATGGGAGGTTCAAGGTGGTCCATCCCTTTTCCTCCTTGATGTCGAAGTATCGCTCGGGCGTCAGTGTGTAACTGACGTGTTGAGCCTTGAGGACGAACGGTGCGAAGAATGGATACCCGTCGATGAGTTTGATGTTCTGGGCCTGCTCGTTCTTGACGATGTTGTCACCGGTGAAGGGGCTATCTTCGGAGGCAATGATGATCAGGTTGGGATTTGCACTGGTGATGACGCTTGTCACCTCGGGAGCTACCGTCAGGTCGATAGCACACTCCGATGCGTCGGGCTGCAAAACGGCCGTTGCGCGTTTGGTGCTTTCCTTGCCGTCGGCATCGTAGGTGTAGTAGAAAGGCACCGTTGTGTAGTAAACCTCGGGAATGTCTTGTTCTATCTGGGCTCCTTTTCTGATATACATGGTAGAGAAGCGGTAGGTTTCGCCTTCAGCGAGTTCGGGCGACTCGCGGTGCAGCACCACAGTCTGGTGGGCCGGAATCGTCTCGGTCGAGGCTTCTTGCACCATATTGCCCTCGTCGCCGATGTACTTGAAGCAGTAGACGTAGATTCCACCATAGTAATCATGGTCGCTGTTGTTGGTG
Source organism: Sodaliphilus sp. (assembly GCA_045541835.1). GTDB lineage: Bacteria > Bacteroidota > Bacteroidia > Bacteroidales > Muribaculaceae > Sodaliphilus. The sequence continues at coordinate 36,411 of JAZQJW010000067.1, forward strand.
ACCGTAAGGTCAAGCTTTGCCCTGAGAGCGGGAATCTCGGTGCCCTCGGCATTGGTGACCCGGTGAGTGATGGTGAGGTCACAGTTGCTGTTTTGGTTGGTTTCGGCGACAGACAAGGTTCCAGTGTACAGAACAAAGTTTCGGTTGTCTTGTACATAGTACTTCATGTTACCGGCCTTCTTGGGCTTGAACGAGAGGCCGACGTCGATGCTTTGTCCCGGCTCCACATCACAGCCTATGGCATCCAGCCATCCTTCATCTTGGCTGATGCCCAAGTCACCATGATAGGCAACGGGGCCATCATTCTTAACAGTGACCATCATTTCGCAAGGTTTACCCACCGTGGGCGTCGGGGTTCCGACTTTCACCTGCTCGACACTCAGTTGTGCATCGTTGGTCACGGCCTTGGCTGTGAGCTTGTCGTTGGCGTGGTCCAGATGAATCTGAATATAATGATTGTCACTGCCCTCATCCACTTGCCACGTGTCGGAGGTCTTCAGCTTGCTGATGAAATACATCTTGTAGTCTCCGTCGGTCAATCCGGGATCGGCAACAGGATTGATGTGCATGTCCTTTTTAAGGTCATCACTTCTGGTGTTGGGAATGAAATTGACCGAAACGTCCCACGGATAATCCCTTGTCACACTGCCGTCATCTTTCACAAGCCGGCATCCGAGCTCAAACTCGTCTGTTACTGGATTAAAAGAATGGCAGTCTATCACCGCATAGACAAGGTAGCCTTCATTCTCAAAGAAGTGGCTGGTGCTTTCACAGCCCTGGATGTCATAGGTGTAATTGCCTTGAGCATCACAGAGCAGCCAATTGTTCAGCACCGTCAGCCTGGGAGGCGTTGCCGTTCCGCCTTCATTGGGCTTGACACCAAAGAATGCTACCTGGTCCATGGAGTAGTTGTCGTTGCTCAGGCTGCCACCGATGCCCTGCTCGCTAGGGTCCATGAGCAGGACTTTGTAATAGCCGTCGCTATAGCCGCCCCATCCCCAGTTCACATGGAAGTAGTCATCCTCGACATATCCATCAACGACAAACGAGTGTGCTCCATCGGGCGTGGTGCCGCTGAACATCACCGGGCGCTTGGCCTGGAGTTCGGCATAGAGCATGTCAATCCACTGGTTGTAGTCGCGCTGGCGACGCCACACCGTGATTGCGCTGGCATCGTAATCAAAATACTTGATGATGCCCAGCAGTGCATTATAGCCCGTTGCGCCACTCTCTTTACCATAATTGGTGAGTGATGCCGTGCCCAGATATTTAAACAAATGGGCCACTTCGGTGCCGTCTTCGCCATTATTGTAGGTGGGATACATCTTGTTCCAGTCAAAGGTTGTGGGCTCAAGGGCCGGCAGTGTGGGATAGTGGGTGCCTCCACTGTTGTCGGGTGTATAGCCGGGGATTGCGGCTGTGGTACCCGCGGGCCACTTGTGACAGAACATCACCTGGGCCATTGCCGTGTTGGTGCAACCTGTGGCACAATGCATGTCGTCAATCACCGGGCACTGGTCATTGTAGGGCGCGTCTTGGTTCCACTGGCAGTTAAGCAAAGGCGCGATGGGGGTCTTGGTCGGGACACCCGGTGCCGAGCGAAGGGCGTGAGAGGTGTTCACATCCTTAACGGCAGCGGCGCTTGCCATGTAACTTTCAAGCCACGAGCGCATGTTGGGCGGCATCTGCTGCTCATTGAAAGTTCCGTGGTCGCAATAGCCGAGGATGTCGTTGCTCTGGTCATTACCAACGACCAGCACAAAGCCATCATTATTGTCCAGGTTTACGGCATAGGCTGCCACCTCGCCGTCGTTGCTCGCTGCAGAAAACCTTGCTTGATTGATGGGCAGCGATTTAATTTCCCTGATTGAGGCATTCTTGCCGACCTTTTGTTTCACAAACTGTTCAGCGATATGTTTTGCCTGCTCCTGTGAGAATTGCGTGGCCGTCATCATCAATGCAGCCAGCACGCAGATGAATAGTAGAGATGTCCTTTTCATATGTTTATTAAGTTTAGTAGTGCAAAGTAACATTTTTTCTGCAAGCAAGCGCATATAATATGTTTTCTTTAGCCAACAGATGAAAAAATGTCATGGCCTGAAGGAGCACGCCATGGGGGCATTCATATATATCTAAAAAATCGCTGAAAATCAGGGCCTCAATATTCGGACGCATAATCTAGGTGGAATTTTCTGACGGTATCTCAAGAGTTGTAAAAAGTCGTTAAATCCCTGTGATTTAACGATCTGTGAGCGTTCGCCGTTTCGTTATAATTGTAGAAACCCCTGTTATATCACAAAAAAGGGGGGCATTGTAGCCCCCAACCCCAGCCGTTTATTCAACAGTGTCCATGAGCCATCCTCGCTACGCTTGCCATTGTGATTTTATGTATTTTGAAAATAAAATGAAATGACGAGCGGAAGCATGATCCTTTACTCGTCATAAATTATGTTTTGAAAAAACTTATTCTGCCAGGAATTCAGCATCTATTTTCGAATTTTGGATTTTTTCCTCCTCCGAGGGAACGTAAGCCCATTTTTTCCATCGCTCCGGTAGTTTAGAGACATCGTTGGTGCTGAATATGATTTTCCCATCGTAGGGCTCTTTGACCACATAGTGCGCTGGCTGATCATCGTCAAAACGAGATTTGAGCATTTGGTATCGCAATTCTTCTTCGGTTAAGAGATTATTACCATTCCATGACATTCTTCTAGTGATTCCTGAAAAAGCAGAACCGGATAAATCAGTGAAAACCAACTTGGTGCTTGGTTGGAAGTAATAAAAGCCATTGAAGATGATATTTCCATCATCTGTGGCTCTCACAAAGATCTGGTTATTTGCGTCCCACAGGTAAAGGGCGGTGTAATTGCGACCTGACGTACGTCCGAAATGAATATCGACATATCCGTCAAAATTAGCATCGAGGAATTGCCATTCATCTCCATCAAATTTAGTGGAATCATCAAAATGCCAGGTATAAATTATCTGGCCATCCTTATTCAGATCAATCGTCCTGATTGGATACTCATCTGGATTGTGCACAATCATTTCAAAGCCATCAAGTGAAGTGGGGCATTCTTCAAGCGAGAATACACCATCTTCATCAAGCATCATCTTCGGAGCATCCATACCCTGAATCTTATCCATAATTATCCTTGTGTTCGGCTGCTGCTCTTGATTAAATTGCAGATGGAGTGGTTTGTTGTTGCATGCTACAACGATAACCATCAAAACAAGAATGGCAATAACAGGTTTGAATTGAAACGAACGGTTTTGGCTGCTATGATTGTGAATATTTTTCGTCATAATCTTCTAAATAAGTATTATGATGAAGTATTAAAGTCTTCGCTATTAGTTGCAATGCAAAATTAATCTTTTTCTTAATTCAATCATTTATTATATTCTTATTTTAAATAAGAAAGTGCCCGTCCCTGGCGCCGATGGCTTTGGTTCGGATGCGCCTCATGAACAATAAAATCGTGATTAAGTGAGCGCAATGCCAGGCTTGCATGAGCATTGCCGAGCGAGAACGCATTATCCAAATCACCGAAATCTAAGAGAAAATGAGTGTATATGCGATAAAATCGCTACCTTTGTCTGTGTTTACTGAAAGATAAATCGGAATTTATTGGAACTTATGATTATTGATTTTAACAAGATAGAAGAACTAGCATTCCCTGGTATGAACGGGGGAACAGGGTTGATGACCGTGCGGATGTACAACGATGAAAAATACCGTATCATTCCCACAACAATCCATTCGGGCGGGAGCATCGGAATGCACAGGCAGACATCCGGCGATGATATGAACTATATCTTGTCAGGTATTGGCAGAGC
>JAZQJW010000068.1:0-54625 GCA_045541835.1 Sodaliphilus sp.
GCCGAATGGAAGATGATGGCCCCGTCGGCATAGACGTAGCTTAGGGGCACGGCGTACGGGTAGCCGCCGTCGCCAGTGAGCGCGAGCACGCCCGATGTGCAACGGCCTAGGATGCTTTCACATTCTTCTCTGGATAACTGCTGCCGATGACGGCGCATGGGTCTGAATTCTGTCATGGTGAAGTGAGTTTGATGTTCTGTCACTGGTGTTTCACTCGTTTCTCGAACACGAACAGGCCGTCGCTGGGGTCGAACTGCTCGGGCATGTTCGGGTCACGGTGGTGGGCATTGAAGAACTCGATGGCATGGAAGCCGCAGCAGTTGATATAGAAATGGATGTTGCGGCGGTCGAAATAGGGGGTGCAGGTCTCCCACACCTCAACCTCGGGGTGCATCGCCTCGATGGCCTTCCAGATGGCTTGGCCGATGCCCTTGCCCTGCACGCCCGGCTTCACGTAGAGGAACGACAGTTCCCCATGACGGTTCGCCCCATCTATACAGATGATGGCGCCGCCCACACGCTGCCCGTCGGCATCAACAGCCTCATAGGCCTCGGCGCCCTCGGCCCGCAAGGACTGGTAGAAGTCCCCGTCGGGCAGCACTTGCCACTGGTTGTCGCCGTCTTCTTTAACATGCCCCTGAAAGCCGCGCTCAAAGGCCTCCTGCATTTCCTCCTTAAACGCGATGACGCGCTCCTCGGCGAGGGGTGTCATTCTGATTCCTGTTTCCATAAACTGCGGTTTGTCTTTATCGGTTCTTCTCGATGTAATCCAGCAGGTTGATGGTGCCGGCGGCGCTATCAACATCAAGGGCCGGGACCGTCTCGACCAGGCGTGTCGTGCCCGTTGCCTTATCGACATAGAAGTGCACGAGGGCACCCGTGTAACTGCGGAAAATCACTTGATACTCCGTCTCGGTCTCTTCGCCCATCGTGACAGACATCATCGAGGGGTTATCCTTGGCGGCGCTCCAATCATATTCGCTGTGGCAGTAGTTGTTCACTCCCTCGAGTGCCATCTGGGCCGTGATGGTGCCCGTTGAGTCGCTGTGATGGCATGAGCACAGCAGCAGGGCTGTCAATGCAAGTAATGTGGCAAGGTGTTTCATAAATCAGTATTATAAAGTGATTCAAGTTGGCATAAATTACAGTTCAATGTAGAAGAGGATGATGTCCTCGTAGTGGCCGTCCTTCATGAGGAACCCCCGGGGAATGCGGCCCAGTCGCGTAAAGCCCAGACGCTCATAGAGGTGCAGGGCGTGGACGTTGGCAGCCACGACAGCGTTGAACTGCATGAGTCGGAATCCCAATCGTGCAGCCATGACCAGCGAATCCTTCACGAGCAGTTCGCCGATGTGCAAGCCGCGACGGTCCGATTTGACGGCGTAACTGGTGTTGGCGATGTGGCCGCAACGGCCCACGTTGTTGGGGTGCAGGATGTAGAGACCGACCACCTCGCCCGTCTCGCTATCCTCGGCTACGCCGTTATAGGACTGGCTGCTGAAGAAGCCGTGAGCCTCCTGCCCGGTCAGTTCCTCGACCTGCGGGAATGCCACGCCCTCACGCACCACCTCGTTCCAGATCTCCATGGCCGCGGCCATGTCCTGCTTCCTGTATTCCCTGACGGTAATCATGTGGCGGTAAGGAGGATTTACAGTTCAATGACGTGCGGCTCGACCTCGGTGTCGTGCGTGGCCAGGGAGGCGACACAGTCGGGCGACAAGCTCTGCTCGCGAATCCATTGCAGCGACTCGCGTTGCAACTTCTTGTCCAGCGTGATGCCCGAGGTGATCATGTCGCGCCACGATTTGGTGGCATAACCGCCATCGGCGAACAGCAGGACATATTTGCCCTCGTCGTTCTTGATTTTCAAGGCGCACAGGCCCTCGCTGTGACCGGGAATGTTCACCATGACCAGGCTGCCGTCGCCCAGCACGTCATAGGATTTGCCCACCGGTCCTTCCGTGCCGTTCCAGTCAAACGTCTGCAGGTCCACGCCTTCCCACCAGCGCCGCTGGAAGCGGATGCGTATCTGGAAATTCTTGCGAGTGGTACCTTCCATCTCGGCCCGAGAAACGAGGATGTGCTTGGCCTCGGCCACCTGTTTCAAACCGTTGGCATGGTCACAGTCAAGATGCGAGATAAGTACATAGTCCAGTTCCGACGGACTGATCCCCATACGCTCCAGGTGCTCGTTGATGGCTTCGCCAGGGGCGATGCGTCCCTGGTTAATCTGATAGAGCAAGAACGAACCCAGAGAACGAATCTGGGCCTTCTTGTCAAACACGCCTTCGGGCGACATTTCGCGATGCCATCCCGTGTCGAAGAGGATTTTTCCCTTGGGATGCTCAATAAGGAAACTGAACACCGGCAGCCAAATCCATTTGCTCTTGGGCGTTGTGACACCCGAAGCCTTGATGATGCTGCAATCGTCTCCGCCAAAGGGGAGATAGGGCGACACACGCACCTCACCAGTGCGCAACACATGAATCTTTATCTTTTTCATCATTAAAAAATACACTTTTTTCACTTCTGCAAAGATAGCGATTATTCAGCAAAACGCACGCTTGAAGTGGCTGAAAAGGGGTAATTCTTAGAGGGCAGTGTCGTTATTTTGCAAATTAGTAGTAATTTTGTCGCAATAATTTGACTCTTAAATGGGCATGACGTTTCATCGGTTCATAGCAGTGTTGGGCATGGCTGTAGTTTTATTGCAGGCTGCTGGTCAGGTACGCGTTGTCGCCAACAACGCCGACACGACTTCGGTGAGCCAGCAGGTGGACTCAATTCCCATGCAGGCGATCGGCGAGGTCACGGTGACCTCGCGGCGGCCCGGCATGAGCCGTATGGCCGGTGCCGAGAACAGGATGCGCATCAACAAGGCTGAACTGTTCAAGGCGGCTTGCTGCAACCTGGGCGAAAGTTTCACCACCAACCCGTCGGTGGACGTCAACTACAGTGATGCCGCAACGGGTGCCAAGCAGATCAAGTTGCTGGGACTGAGCGGCACCTATGTGCAGATGCTTGCCGAGAACCTGCCCGATTGGCGTGGCGCTGCCCTACCCTTCGCCCTGGGCTATGTGCCGGGGCCGTGGATGAAGAGCATCCAGGTGTCGAAGGGCGCCTCGGGCGTGCGTAACGGCTATGAGGGCATCACGGGCCAGATTGACGTGGAATATCTCAAACCCGAGGATGAACAGGGCGTGACGCTCAACCTGTACGGCAACAGCGACGGCCGCATCGAGGCCAACGCCGACGGCAACCTGCACTTGACGCCTCGCCTCAATGCCAATGTGCTGGCACACTACGAGGACAATCTGGCCGACATGGACCATAACCATGACCACTTTCTGGACCAGCCCAATGTGCGGCAGGTCAACCTGCAGAGCCGCTGGGACTGGCTGGGCGACCGCTACATCTTCCACGGCGGTGTGGCCATGATTAACGAGAAGCGCCACAGCGGCCAGACCCAGGCCCATCACCAGGAAGCAGAACTCTTTGCCATCGACCTGAAGACGCGCCGCTATCAAGGCTACATGAAGCACGCTGTCGTGCTCAATGCCGAGCGTGGCACCAATATCGCGCTGATGGCCTCGGTGGCCAATCACGACCTGGACGGCGCTTATGGCTACAAGCGATATGACGTCAACGAGACGAATGCCCATGCGCAACTCATGTTCGAGACCCGTTTTTCCGAGCCGCACACCCTGTCACTGGGCTTGAGCCTCAACCACGACAACCTGTCGCAGGAATACCGCCTGAGCCACGTTGCCGACGGGCCCTTGACCCATCTGGTGGAGAAGGAGACCGTCACGGGTGCCTACGGCCAATACACGTTCACGCCCACCAGCGACGTGATGACCCTGATGGCCGGGGTGCGTGTGGACCACAGCAGCCTGCACGGCACGTTTGTCACGCCTCGCTTGCACCTGCGCCTGCATCCGGCGCAGTTCCTCACCATGCGTCTGTCGACAGGCAAGGGCTACCGCACGGCACATGCCCTGGCCGAGAACCACTACATGCTGGCCAGCGGACGCCGGTTGGTCTTTCATGACCTGAAGCAAGAGAGTGCGTGGAACTACGGTATCACCACCGCATGGGACATTCCACTGTGGGGTAAACCCTTGAGAATCAATGCCGAGTACCATTACACCCGGTTCAACAACCAGATGGTCATCGACATGGACAGTGACCCATTAATCGTCAATATCCACGACTTGGACGGTAAGTCCCGTTCCCACACCTGGCAGGTGGATGTGTCCTATCCCGTCGTCGAAGGGCTGGAATTGACCGTCGCCTATCGTCACAATGACGTCAAGACGACCTATGGAGGCAAACTGCGCGAGAAGCCTCTCACGCCGCGCTGCAAGGGCCTGGTGGCAGCGTCCTACAAGACGCCGCTGGGGCTATGGGAGTTTGACATCACGCTGCAACTAAACGGGAGCGGCCGCATGCCCGATCCCTATTATATCGACAACCCCACTCAGTTGTCATGGGACCCGCGCTTTCCTGCCCATTGCCAACTCAATGCCCAAATCACCCGTTGGTTCAGGCATTTCTCGGTCTATTTGGGCGGTGAGAACCTGACCAACTACCGCCAGCCCAACCCCATCATCGCTGCCGACCAGCCCTGGAGCCAGTTGTTCGACCCCACGATGATATGGGGTCCCGTGAGCGGTGCGATGGCCTATTTGGGAATCCGCATCAATTTGTTTCGATAGTTGATAGTTTCTAGTCCCTAGTCACCAGTTTCCAGTTGTAAGATTTTAAACAATTTTAATCAAGTGATAATATGAAGAAATTAATTCTGTTAGCCGCCATGTTGCTGACCTTGACCATGGCCACTGCCAAGGACATCAAGACCGTTGTGCTCACCACCGTTCCGCAGATGCACTGCGAGGGTTGCGAGAAGCGCATCAAGGAGAACATCCGCTTTGAGAAGGGTGTCAAGAAAATAGTCACCGATGTTGAGCATCAGACGGTCACCATCACCTATGATGCCGACAAGACCACCGTCGAGAACATCATCAAGGGCTTTGAGAAAATCAATTACGATGCCCGCGAACTCAAGGACGGTGAACAGGTCGTCACCGACGGGGAAGAAGAGTGCCCCAACATGTAAAGTGAGCCCCAATAGTCTTGTCAACTAATGGGGCTCGCTTCACTCCTGATATCCAGGCAGACTGCATAATCAGAACTCGAGGGGGACGGTGAGTTTGACAATGATGTTGCGGCCCATGTTCAGAACACCCTGGCGGCCGGTGACGGGATTGACATCGGCATACTTGAGGCGGCTCAGGTGGCTCTGATAGGCTTTGTTGGTGAGGTTGGTGCCCATCAGGCTCAAGCAGGCTACACGCTGTCCCTTGACCATGATGTCGGTGCCAATAGCGGCATTCAGCAGACAATAGGCCGGCGTGGCGGTCTCGGTGTTGTCGGCGCGGTAGTAATGGTTCTGCTTGAAATTATAGTCCACGCCCAGCGAGACGAAGGCGTTGTTCAACACACGTCCGTCATGCAGGATTTCCCACTTGATATCGCTCTGCCAACGCGGTGCCGGGGTGAACGGCAGGTACTTGGTTTCCTCGGGCTGGTGCAATTGCACGGCATTGACAAGAGAGAAACTGGTGCCCAGGTGCAGGAAGTGCCAGGGATGGATATCCAACGCGAGTTCACCGCCCAGCAGTTGGGCGTCGCCACTGTCGTAGCGATAGGTCATGAACTCATCGTCGATGACCTCGCTCGTGCGGTGGATGAAGATGTAGTTGTCGATTCGGTTACTGAACAACGACAACTGTGCATCCAGCCATGACGTGGTCAATTCCGCACCCAGGTCAAACTGGAGGCTGAACTCGGGCTTGAGGACACGGTTGCCCACCTCGTAGCGCAACGAGCCCTCGTGCACACCGTTGCTGGCCAACTCGCTGATGTTGGGGGCGCGGAATCCACGGGCTGCATTGGCTCTGAGGTCCAGATACTCGGTGGCATGCCACACGGCGCCCACGCTGGCAGTGAAGCCGCTGAAGTTGCGCTTGAAGGCCGGGAAACGCAAGTCACCGTCATCCATCAGTTCGCGGCTGTCGAGGTGGCGGTTATCGAAGCGCAGACCGCCGTTCAAGGCCCAACGGCCGACGTTGGCAGTCGTGGTGACAAAGGCACCGAAGTCCAGCAGGCTGTAGTCGGGAATCAGGAATTCGTCGCCCTTGTTGAGCGAGCGTTGCCACATGCCGCTCACGCCGCTGGTGATGCGCCAGTCTTCGCCCAGGCGCCGCGTGACGTAGTGAACGTTGTAGTTGACCGTGTGCAGTTTGAGGTAAAGTCCGTATTCATCGGGCTCCTCAAATTCCTGACGGCGGTTTTGCTGGTAAGCCAGCACAGCAATGAGACGGCCACCACCCACATAGAAGGCATTGTCAAGCACGGTCTTGTAGTGATACACCTGCTGATATGGCAGGCCATGATGATAGGTCTTGGTGTCGGCATAAGGTTGCACAAGTTTGCCTGTCAGCGGGTCACGCTCACCCTCGGCAATGCTGGGTGTGAGATGGAAATAGGAGCCCATCAGGCGCGTGTGGCCCCAGGACTTGTTGACACCCAACATACCCGAGAGGGCACGCTCGCGGAACTGGGTGTTGGGCACATAGCCGTCACCAGGGGTCTTGTAGGCATGAGCGAACTTGTCGCCATAGCGGATGTTCCATGACAAACCCTGCTTGTTGCCGCCGTAGTTGAACGAGTAGTTCAAGAGGCCATTGTTGGAATGGTATTCGGTGTTCACATTCAGACGCATCTTGCCCAGCGGCACCACGGGATCGGTGTTGAGTTTGAGAACTCCAGCCAGGGCATCCGAGCCGTAGAGCAGGCTCGCAGGTCCCTTGAGCACCTCGACCGAACTCACGGCGTTGCCGTCAATCTCCACACCGTGCTCGTCGCCCCATTGTTGTCCCTCCTGGCGCACACCGTCGGCAACGACGACCACACGGTTGTATCCCAATCCGCGGATGACGGGTTTGGAGATGCCACTGCCGGTGCTCACCTGCGACACACCAGGCAGTTTGGCCACCGCATCGACAATGTTGGCAGCCGGTGTTAGGCGCAGGCTGTTATGGTCAAGAACCCCTGCAGGCATCGACATGTCCTGCATCTTTACCGCACCGGTAGGACCGGTGACAACCACTTGTTTGAGTTCTATGTGGCGAAAGAACACGTCGGTCGAGTCGAGCACGACCGCATCTTGAGCCGCCATCGTGCCTGCGCACGCCAGCAGCAGAATCGAAAGATATGATTTCATTCTGTGATTGTTTTAACAATTAAACGGGATGGTAACAGAGCCGGATAATCTGTATCAGACCATCTGGCATACTCTAATGTATCTGCATCACAGAATGCTTGGTGGAGCACGCAACGAGGGGTGTGCCACAGCCCTGACGACAGGACTGATGGCCAGGAAACACTCCAAATGGACTGCAAGAGGCTTCACCACCAGGGTGGCTACCGTGCGGGGGACATCTAACTGGGTGCTGAGGAAGCGACAAGACAAGCAATCATCAACGTGATGGCTGCTCGCGGTGATGTGGCCCGAATGGTGGACGGCAGTATGGCACTGGTAACAGTCAATATCCTTGGAGAACTCGTTGGGAGCATGCACATGAAGCGAAGCAAGCAACACCATCGGAACATATACCGACAGTATCATCCACGCAAACAATCGTTGCTTGCGGGTAACGCCGTTATGTGTTAGCCTTCGTTTCATGCGCCACAAATATAGTGATATTTTCTGCAAAACGCATGCCAAAGGAGGCTGAAAGGAGTAATTTTTGGGGTGCAGCGCCGCAGATTTACCAATTAACAGTAATTTTGCTTGATTTCTCGCCCGTAGCGCGATTACTCATCAGTGACATGAGTTTTGCAACACCCTCTTGTTGTTCTCGGTGCCGCACGGCAGGTCATGAGCCTGGCGTCACGCCTGACGTCGCTGCCCACGCAGTCTTTGACTGAAGGTTTTCTTTTTATCGTCAACAGTTTTTGCCCATCTCGAAGGCCTCCTGCAACTTGGCGTTGCCGGTGATGTCACGTGCATTGTTGACACCGCCGCAGAACAAGTGCCCCTTCAACGCGGATTTCCCATAGCAGTCAATCCAGCCCTGCAGGCCGCCCTCGGTGCGCTGCGGAACGAACTCCTCGCCCTCAGCGGCCGTGGTCAGCAGGTAGATGTCGCGAAAACGGTAATCCTTGGGGTACATGGCGTTCATGCGGTCGATGAGCGTCTTCATCTGTCCTGACATCTCGTAGTAGTAAATCGGCGTTGCCCAGCACACCACGTCGGCATTGAGCACGCTGTCCATGATGGCCGGCACATCGTCCTTGAAAACACAGGCGCCAGTCTTTTGGCACGACAGGCAACCGATGCAGAACTTGATTTCTTTTCCGCGCAGCGAGATCAGTTCCACTGCATGGCCAGCGGCTTCGGCACCCGCTGCAAACTGCTCAGCCATCGCGTGGCTGTTAGAGCCGGGGCGCAGGCTGGTAGAGATAACAACAACTCGTTTCATAGTACTAAAATCATTTAATTTATCAATATTTCTTCTTGAAAATCAGTTTCATTGTCTCGGGGTCGAGGGGGCGCATGGAGGGGAGGTTCAACGACTTCACCATGTGCAACGTGCCCTGCTTGTAGCGCTGGAAATGGTCGGTCTTGAGGTGCGCCTGGTAGGCGGCATCCGAGGCGTAGATTTCGAGGATACGTATCTGCGTGGAATCCTCGGCGGCCTGCATCGGGAACAGGCAGATGACACCGGGCTCACGCTCCACGCTGAGGCGGTCCACCTCGTTGGCAAACGCCAGATACTCTTTCAGGTACTCGGGATACACCTCGATTTCGGCGATACGGACAATCATCTTTTCATCAGCTGCTGTAGCTGATGGTTTCTCCCCTACCTGATGGAACAGCCAAGAGGCATTCTTGTGCAGGAACATCTCCTTGAAGGGTGCCAGGTCGGGCTCGTTGGTGAGGTACTGCTTCATCCTCTTGAGGCCCTGCGTGAGCACCTGTGGGGCGACGTAGGGATAGTCGGAGCCATACAGCAGATGGTCGGGCGTGGTGATGGTGAGCATCATGCGGATGGTCTCGGGCGAATGGGCTCCCGCCAGGTCATAGTAGAGCGCGGCGAGGTTGGCTTCCCAGTCGATATCGCCCACCATCTGGTTGGCCAGCATGACGGGGGTGAGCGACTTCATGCGCGGCACGGCCAGCGGCAGGTAGGCTCCGCAATGGGGAACGACAACCTTCACATTGGGATAGCGGGCCAGCACATTGCGGCTGATCATGTTGCAGACGGCACGCGTCGTCTCGGACAGGTATTCCTGCATGGCGAGCGGCGTCTGCGCCATCACCTCGCTGTTGACGGGGTCAGGACGGTGAGGATGCAGGATAATGACGGCGTGCCGCTTGTTGAGCACGGCAAAGAGCGTGTCCAGTTCCGGAGCACCCAGGTATTGCCCCTGCACGTTTGTCGCCAACTTGATGCCGTCGGCACCCAGTGTGTCGAGCGCATAGGCCACCTCACGGATGGCCGCATCCACATCGGGCAGCGGCAATGCGGCGCAAAACATGAAACGGCCCGGATGCTCGCGCTTGATGCGGGCAGCCTCTTCGTTGGTCGCCCTCACCACCTCAGCCGAAATCGGCTGAGGGGCCGCCAGCGTCAGCACCGAGGTCTCGACACCCGCCTCGTTCATCCAGCGCAGATGGTTCTCCACGGCATACTGCGGCAGCGGAAAACCCTCCTCCATGAGCCTGCCTTCGGCCTCCAGGGCCGAGACAAAGCCAGGAGTGATGATGTGGCTGTGCACATCCATCACTCCCTGAGCCAAAGCACTGAGTGCCATAGCCATGTATAGAAACGTGACTTTGATTCTCATATCATTCCATACTGTGCTCCCAGCCACCGCGGGTATCGATGCCAGTGGCATCGGCAAGTTTCTCCAGTCTTGCCACCTCTTCGTCTGTCAACTGAATCTTTGCGGCTTCGGCGGCCTCAATGACGTGGCGCTCCTTGGTCGCTCCGATGAGGGGCAGCGTACCCTTAGCGATAGCCCAGGCGATGCCTATCTGCGAGCACGATGCGCCATACTTCTGACCGATGGCGGTCATCTCATTTGTCAGGGCCTCCAACTGGGGCAGCACGGGGTTATACTTCTTGCCGCGGTCACTCTCCTCGGGCAGCGGGTTCTCCTTGTTGTACTTGCCGCTGAGCGCACCTTGCTCCAGCACCATGTAGGCCCAGAATTCGATGCCGTTCTTCTTGCAGTAGTCGAGCACGCCACCTTTCTCGCTGGAGCGGTACAGCAGCGAGAAGTGATTTTGTACAGCCGATACCTTGAAGCCTGCTTCGCCCAGGATTACGTTGGCACGCTCAATCTCCTGGATGTTATGGTTGGACACGCCCACGCGTTTCACCTTACCACTCTGCAACAGGGGAATCAGACCCGGTGTCCAGCGCTCCACATCCATCGGATTGTGAATCCAGTAGATGTCGATGTGACCGCAGTCCATGCGCTCGATGGAAGCATCGGCCATCTTCTCGACGCTGTTGTCATAAATCTCGGCAAGTTGAGGTGTGAACTTGGTTGAAATCGCCAAATCGTCACGATTCACCCCCTTGGCAAGCGTGCCGAGGATGCGTTCCGATTCACCCATTCCGTAAACCGTGGCGGTGTCCCACAGGTTCAGGCCGGCCTTCGTCGCAGCCTCGAACACGGGTTTCAGATTCTCAACATCGGTGTTGGAACCGAACACGGCATCTCCGCCAAAAGCGCCTGCGCCCCAAGCCCAGGTACCCAACGCAATCTTTGTCTCCTTCATCATAGTGTTTCTTGATTAAAATGATTGTTTGTTTTCTCGATGCAAAGGTATGACGAAATCCAATCGCAGGGCCAAATCGAATTACTGATAAATCAACCTTTTTTACCGATTTTCAAAAATAAGCATTATTTTTGCACCTGAGATGGAGAAAATCTTTAAGGTACATAACGTCAACGACTATGCCAAGTACATCGGTGCTCCGGTGCTGCATCCGCTTGTCTCGGTCATCCACTACGACGAGTTGGAGCATTGCAGGCACTCGTTGAACAACTACGATGTCTATGGGCTATTCATTGCCGACGAGACATTGGAGGAACTGACCTATGGCCTCACGACCTATGACCTGCACCGCCATGCCCTGATGTGCGTCTCGCCTGGTCAGATAGGCGGCAAGGCAGACATCGGAGAGGAAATTCAGACCAAGGGATGGGCACTGTTGTTTGACCCCATACTGATACATGGTACCGACCTGGAGAGGCGGATGCATGTCTACAGTTTTTTCTCCTATAACACCAACGAGGCCCTGCTCATGGATGAAGGCCAGCGACAGATTATCGTTACCCTGTTAGAAGCCTTAAGAAATGAACTGAGCGGCTATGATGATGAACACCAGCAGCACATCATCGTATCTTATATCGAACTGGTGCTTGAACATGTGGCCCGTTTCTACGCCAAGCAACTCTCATTGCAAACGGCTAAGACCAACGACCTGTTGACACGGTTCGAGAATCTGCTGAACAGGTATTATGCCGAGGGCATCTATCGCAATCATGGACTGCCCACAGTAAAGTACTGCGCCCAGGAATTGTTTCTGTCGCCCAATTACTTCGGCGACCTGATTCATCAGATGACCGACGACACTGCCAGCAATGCCATCCGTCGTTTCGTCATGCAACGGGCGCAGAAACTGCTCATCGGAGGCGAAAGCATCACCCAGACAGCCGAACAACTCGGATTCGACTATCCGCAACACTTTACCCGCATGTTCAAGAAATTCTACGGTGTTTCACCCAGTGCCTATCTGAAGCAACGGTCCAGATAGGCTATTTGCCGTTCACGATGCCGCCTATCCACTCGAAGAGTTCGTCGAGGGCGTAGTCGCCGCTGTGAGGACGGTTCCATGCCAGCAGGAAGTTAACATCTTTACCCGCATTTTGGAGTTTGAGGGCAAGATTGACGGGCACAGGGAATGAAGTATCACGGTCGCGGGCACCGTGGCGGATATACCAGTGGGGTGCCACGTCGGTCACGCCGTCGCCGATGAAGTTCATCGGGTTCAGCAGACGCACGTTTTCACGGTTTTCTTCGGTCACCGTCGTGCCGGTCTTGGCAGCACTGTAATCGGTGAAGTTGACGCTGCTTCCGCTCTTGTCGCCAAACTCCTCGTTCTCGCCCGAGGCACGGCCACCCGCCACACCTTGTGTGTCAAAGGCCGGGGCCGTCTTCAGCGGCTGCGTGGAAACGACATAATTAAGGTAAGTTGGCATGTCCAGGTCGATGATGTAATCACCCGGCTGGAGATGCAACCTCACGGGCGGACGGACTTGAATATCTCGTGACATCATCTTGTCAAGTTCATTTTCAGACAAATGCATCTGATTGGCTAACTCTTGTTTAGATACACTCTTCACGCCGCCGTTGAGAGGTGGCATTCCGCCCATGTCCTCCTTGCTGAACGTGAAGCCGAGACTGTCGGGGATGTCGGCACCGGCATTCTTGGCGATTTGTGCCGCACGGATGAGTTCACACTTGATGTAATCCAAGTAGTTGTCGGCGGTGAGCAGTGTGCCGTCGGGCGTATGCAGGTTCAGGTTTGCCAGATAGGCGGGGAACTGCGCTTTGAGTTCATCGCTCACGGCGAGCACGGCCGGGTCGCCCTGCTGGCGGCTGTCGGTGCCATTATAGAGCCACTCGTAGGCCATGTCGGCATGGTCCAGGTCGATAATCGGGCAATAGCACACCGAGGCGAACACGTCATCGCGCTGCTGAGCGGCACCCATGGCGCGAAGCAGCGGCTCGTAGGCGGGATTGTTGCCCGTGGCACCCATCAGACTCGACATCGCGCCACCGGCGCTGGTGCCGTCGGTGATAATCCTCTCGGCGTCACCGGGCATCACGTCGTCAAACTGGCGCAGGTAGCGGATGGCGGCTTTCAGGTCCAGGATGGCGGCAGGGGCACGGCCCGTGTAGATGGTCTGTCCCTTCTTGATGCCGGCCTTTTTGTCGGTTTTAGTGGCGACCACCGTCGAGTTGCGGCCACGGCTGCCGGGAATGGCCACCACATAGCCCTCCTTCAAGGCTCTGCCTGTGGCATCGCTCGCCTTGGGCTGCTGGGCGGGCGCCGCCATATAGCCGCCCACATAGGTGCGCAGCAGTATCGGGGTCTGCTGCGTCGCCCCGTCGGGCACATACACGTTGATGGTCTGATAGGCGGAATCCTCCACGTTGGTCACGAAGAACATGCCCTCATAGGCGGTGTAGTTCACCTCCTGGCCATCGGGCATCGTCAACGTCCTTGTTTCGCCTATTGACGGATCAAATCTCAGTTGCGGCTGCGTTTTCACCGCCTTGGTCTTAGCGCCCGCACCAGCCACCACGGCAAGCGCCAGCATCCATGTCAATATCCTTTTCATGTCATTATTTAATTGATTACCTGCTCCAAAGGTAATCAAAAAAACGACATAGGCGGTTCACCAAACCGCCACTTTTTTCATTTTCTTCAATACTAACAACAGTAAGTTTTTGTATCTTTGTGTCCTGGAAACAATAAAAAAATTGGGTTATGGAATACGTAAAACTGGGAAATTCTGACTTGCGCGTTTCGCGTATCTGTTTAGGCTGCATGGGCTTCGGCGACCCGACCATCGGCCAGCACGCATGGACCATCGGCGAGGAGCCGACACGCGAAATCATCCGCCGCAGCCTTGACCTGGGCGTGAACTTCTTTGATACCGCTATCGCCTATCAGTTGGGTACGTCCGAACAGTATGTGGGACGGGCTTTGCGCGACATGGCACGGCGCGAAGACGTGGTTGTGGCGACCAAATTCCTGCCGCGTACCGACGAGGAGATTGCCACCGGCATCGATGGCCGCCAGCACGTGCTGAACAACATTGACTCCAGCCTGCAGCACCTGGGCATGGACTATGTTGACCTGTACATCTACCACATCTGGGACTACAAGACACCTGCCGAGGAAATCCTGGAGGGCATGAACGAGGCCGTCAGCACGGGCAAGGTCCGCTACATCGGCATCGCCAACGCCTATGCCTATCAGTTGGCCAAGGTGAACGCATTGGCCGAGAAAAACGGCTGGGCAAAGTTCATCAGCGTGCAGAACCACTACAACCTGATCATGCGCGAGGAGGAACGCGAGATGCAGCCGCTGTGCCGCGAGGAAAACATCGCACAGACACCTTACAGCGCTCTGGCGTCAGGCAAACTGGCCAAGCGTCCAGGCGAGACGTCCCCGCGTCAGGAGAAAGACGCCTTCATGCACTTCAAGTATGACGCCACGGCCGAGCAGGACAACCGCATCGTGGAGCGCGTCGTGGAACTCGCCGACCGCTACGGCGTGGAGATGACGCAGATTGCGCTGGCCTGGCTGCTGACCAAGGTGGAGTCGCCCATCGTGGGAGCCACTAAACTCCACCACATCGAGGGCGCAGTCCGCGCGCTCGACATCCGTCTGACCGCCGAGGACATCCGCTACCTGGAAGAGCCCTACGTGCCGCACAACCTCTCGGGCGTGATGGCGGTCAACAAACCCGTCATGGATGCCGAACCCGTCTGGGTGCAAGCCGCCAAGAATAAATAAGGTAACGATATAGCAGTTGACCCTGAGGCATATTGCCGCACACTTAACCGCGCTAACGCACGGTTATAATACCGAGAGGCAATTATGACACACCCTCATGATCAATAATAAACGGACCCGGTTTTAAGCCGAGCCCGTTTACTTTAGACAGGTATTGTGAAGGGTTACTTCACGAGGACTTTGCGTACTGTGCCGTTGCTGTAGCGGATGATGTTGATACCCTGCTGCAGTTCACTGTGCTGGCGGCCCTGCACGTCATAGATGCGTGCATCGGCAGGCATACCGGCCATGATTTCATCGATGGCGGTCAGTTGGACGTTCACCTCGTTGCTGGGCAGGCTCTCGCCCTGCTCGTAAACGGCGGTCACGTAGTAGGTGGCATCGCTCGCAGCATTCTCACATGTGTAACTCGTCTCGGGAGCGGGAACGAAGGCAATCACCTCGCCGTCACAATAGACGTTGTAGCCCGTCAAGGTGCGGAGTGCCTCGTTCGTGGTGGCGGGAGCGAAGGTGAAGTCGTCTACCATCAGCATCACGCTGCGGCGGATGCAACGCACGGCGAAGTAGGTGGTACCCTCGGGCACGTCGAACGAGTATTCGCGCCAGCCGTCACCGACGTAGATGCGCTCCTCGTCGTTCAGTTTCACGAAACTGTCGTGGTGATTGTCGGTCGTCGAGGTGTAGACGTTAATCCACTCCGAGTCAAAGGTGGCAGCCTTGGCCCAGAACTTGATGGTCTGAGCGCGGCCGTCAAGGCGCGGCGTGATCAGCCAGTCATCGTTCTCGTAGGGGTAGTCCACACTGGGAGCAGCCATGTACTGCTCTCCGCTATAAGGCTTGAAGGCATAATCCATGTTGTCCTCCACCCAGGTCTGGGTCAGGGTCGTGTTGAACACCTGGAAGGCCATGGGAGCGCCCTGGTTCTCATAGGTCACGGGGATGCGTGGGGTCACAAGCGTCGTGGCCTGATCGCCGTCATAGAGGGTCCAATCGCCGATGCCGTCAATGGCAAAGGCACGATAAGACTCAAAGTCATTGGTCACATACTCCATCTCGCCCTGTGCCGATTCAACCGACTCGCAAGCGTCCCACATCAGGATCACCTTGCCCTCGTTGGTGCTTGCCGAGAGATACTCGGGTGCGGGCAATTCATTGGGACGAACCGAGGTGGCGATGATGGCGCTCTTGTTGTTCTCGGGCATCATGTCGTCGGTCCAAACCACCTCGACCTGCCAGTTGATGGCCTCGAGTTCGGCATCGGCTGCGGTAGCAGTGCAGGTGGCGGTACCAGTCGTCGTTGCACCGGCGGCAAGAGTTTGCTCGGTGATGCTCTGATAGAGTTCGCCGTCACGATAGATGTTCACGGTGAAGTCCTGAGCATCCTGTGAGCCGCGGTTCGTGATGTCATATTTCATCACGAAGTTCTCACCCACGTTGACACGCTTCGGGTCGATGGTGAAAGCGGTAACAGCGAGGTCATTCTCAACGCTGGCCTCACCGATGCGGATGTTGTCCACATACAAGTCACGACGGGCGCCCATCTGGTCGCTCAATGCCGATGCCAGCAGACCGATGTTGGCGAAGTTGGCATCAACATTCTTGGGCAGAATCACTTCACACTCCACCCACTGGTCGGTCATCTCGTTGAGGAAGAACTGGGCGTTCTCGACATCCTGCCACTCGCCGCCGTCATAGGAGACTTGCACCTGGATGTTGTCGTCGATTTCGCCATCCCACTCGGGGTCATACCACGCGCTGCGGCCATAGTGGAACATGAACTTCATGGTGGGCACATTCACGCTGTTGAGATTCAGCATGGGCGAAACGATGCGGCTGTGGGTGTCATAGTCGGCATACTGGCTCTCGGCAACGAGGAAACCGCCGTCATAGTCAGGAGCCTCGATGAGCGGTTCACCCGTCCAGTCGTCATAGATGTCGCCAGTGGCATAGAAGTCAAAGTCGTGCACCTCACCGTCCTGGGTCCAGTTTTCCTGCTCACCCCAAGCGAACGATGCTTGGTAGGGCAGGTCCAGGGGTTTGCCGGTTACCACGCTGTTGCTTTGCACGGCCTCACCCTCCTTACCGTAATAGAGCGGCGTGATGGTGTAGTTGGCGTTGACCTGGCCTTCGGTAACGGGGATATTGTCGGTGTAGGAGGTCTCGCTGGTGCCCTCGGCAACCACGCCACTCGACTCGCTGTTGCGCTCCACGCGATAGGTGATTGCGCTGTAGTCAACATAGCCGCCATTGACCGACTGCGTCGGAGCGTCCCAAGTCACGGTGATGCTCATGTCGTTATTCAGTTTGGCCACCGCATTGGTGGGAGCCACGGGCATATCCATGCCGACAAAAGCAGTCACCTCGACAGCACTACCCTCGCCCTCGCCATTGCGGGCAACGACACGGTAGGTGTTGAAACCGTTCACGACCTCGGTGTCCAGGTAGGTCAAGGCCTCACCGGGAGCCGGATTGTCAAAGGTCTTCTCGAGCACACCATTGACATACACATCGATGGCGGTGAGTTCGCTCAAGGTCTCGCCAGCGGCGGTCACCGCAGGGGCCGTGAAGGCCAGCGTGGCCTGAGTAGCACCCATGGCGGCAGGCGTCAGCACGACGTTGGTCACCTCGCCGGGAACACCCTTGGACGATTTCTCGATGAGTTTCACGTTGTCAATCTCGACGCGGTGCTGCTCGGGTTCACTGTAGGCATAGAAAGCAAGGCGATACTTGCCGCTGGTGGCAGCATACACCTTGACCGTCTTGTCGCCCGAGTCACTCTTGACCACACTGGGGTAGTCGGCGAGCACCTGGGTGAACGAAGCGGGATCGGTGCTTGTGCCGAGCAGGACGCGCAGGTTCTCGGTCTTGGACAGCACGCCCATGTAGAAAGTGAGTTCATACACATTGTTGGCATCCAGTTCAAACTCCGGCGAAATGTAATAGTCATCGCCAGGGAGTCCGGTCTGGTAGTCGAGCATGTAAGCAGCCATGCCATTCAGATACTCCCACGTGCGGCCACCGTTCTGGTCCACGATGGTCCAGGAGTCAAATGCTTCCTGCGTGTCGAAGGTCTCTTCGAGCAGGACATCACCAGGGTTTGCCCACACTGCAGTAGCGGCAAACGCCATCAGCCCCACAAATAGGGCACGTAATGAATTTCCCATAAAAAACGCATTAAAGTTGATTAAATAATATATTAAGCGCCGCAAATTTACTGATACTTGCCGAGTTAGATTATACTACTTAATCTAAAAAAATGAAAAAGAATATTATTTCTTCATAACAAAGCGCATATTGTCCAACCCCTGGCGTAATTATGGGAAACGACCATCCAGCAGCGGCCCCCTGTGGCATATTGTCGCACCTGACAGCGGGAAACAAGCGTGGCGCAACGCCAGCCATGCCGACGTTGCGCCACACTTGATATATGGTATCTTCAATAGTTACACCTGAAGATTATCCGCTGTTTATCGTCATTTATCCAATCGCAAATCTCTATTGTGCCGTCACCATCCAGTGTATTGCTGAGAATGGCCTGATGGTCGTCACTCAAAGCATTATCACATTCCACCAGATTCCATGCCAGTCCATCCTTAGATGTTCTGATGCCTAATGGACGGCAACCTTTATAGTATTTCATCGGCCCCTTCACAGGTCCTCCATCGGTCCTTAATCCTATCAGGAAACAACTCGACGTGAAACACAGCATGTTGATGACGAACAAGCGATATCCACGGTAAAAATCGTCTCCGGGCCGCATGGTTACAATGGCGTCAGGTGATGGGTCTGATTTAATCACCCTATCGGCTAAATCGATGTTCATCTGATGATTGCGATGGCGATAACGACTGATGGCATCGGCAGCAGACGCCGCGATCTCAGGGTCTTGAGAGAATAATGCCACATTGAAGTAGTAAGTCACAAGAGCGCGAAGCCGTTTATCAATGATTCCCGATTGAGCATAACCCCAGCCTCCATTCATCATGTCGTTCACAATTCTCTTGGCCATGGCCTTTTTCAGGTCCACATTGGCAAAAACACCTGATGTGATGCCCTCTGAAAACTCTCTCGCGTCATGAATCCAGTCACAGAATGCTGAATAATCTTCGACAGCGCGAGCGCCGTCCTCCGCTCCAAAATAATCGCGCAAAAACTCTTTCATCTTAATATCTCCTCGTCAGTTATATCTCTTTACCCATTTATCCGTCAATTTTCTCGATAATCATCGCAGTGGAGCCCTTCTCGAGTGAATTGTACTTGTCATAGTGGATGTGGTCCCCGATGGCCTCATCTGCCAAGGCCGTCATCTGCCTGGCCAAGTAAAGCAAGCCCTCCTTGTTGGCCGATATCACCACGGTGTTATCATCATCGACCCTCACCTTGACCGTGAATCCGTCTTCCCATTCAATGTTCATCATCTCGGAATTATATTACTTGAAGGGCAAAGATAACAATTTTTCGGCAAACACGTGGCTTTTTCCGCACCGACATCCCCACGCTGACATTTTTGGTGATTCTCGGGCGTTTTCTTTGGGCAGTCTTGGGAATTTTATACCTTTGTGGGATAGAACTATTAAAAGAATTGAAAGATGAAGAAGTATATTATTTTTGCCATTATGATGACCATGTTATCGTTGCAAAACATGATGAGCCAGTCCCTTGAGGGCTACAAGACCATCAACCTGAAAGAGGAGTTCACCGACAATGCGTTCACGTTCTTTTCCCGTGCGCCCATCCTGCTGTCGGGTGACGAGACAGAACACAATGCCATGACCATCGGTTGGGGCAGCCTGGGCAATTACCTGGGTTACAACCGCCTGACCGTGAGCGTCTATGTGGCCCCGGCACGTTACACCTATGAGTTCATGGAGCGTTTCCCCAGGTTCACAATCATGGAGTTTGACGACGAGGAGGTGGCGCGATACATGGGCAGCCACAGCGGTCGCGACGGTGACAAGGCGGCTGCACTGGGGCTGCACGTGGCCTACACTCCCAGCGGAACGCCCTACTACACCGAGGCCAAGACCGTCATCGAGTGTGAAATCATCACCGCATTCCATCAAGAGGCGAAGGACTTCCGCAACGACACCCCTCGCCAGTTCTACGACGGGTTCAAGGCAGGCATCCACACCGTCTATATCGGCGAAATCATCGGAGCCTGGAGAAAGTAAGTTCCTCCTCACGAGTAAAGTTAAACGGCGGCTTCACTGCAATGGCATGGTGAGGCCGCCGTCAATTTTCGGCACCTTTAATAAGGAATGTAAACGGCTGGATATCAGGATTGTTCACACTTACACCCTGTGCAGGAATTTCAACAGCACTCAAGGGTTGATGGCGTTGAGGTCCACCAGACCGCTCACGATGGCATAGATGGTGAGTCCTGCCGGGCTGTGAATCTGGAGTTTGCGGGCGATGTTGCGGCGATGTGTGATGACAGTGTTGACCGAGATGCCGAGGTGGTCGGCGATTTCCTTGTTCGCCATGCCCTGAACAAGAGCGACGACAACATCTTTTTCACGGTCGGAGAGGGTCTCGGTTTGCTGTATTTTCTCATTGGACACCATTCGGTTGATGTTGCGGGTCACGTCACCGTGTTTAACAAAGCGTTCCAACCGACGTATGGCGGGGACAAAAATGTGATCCTCGACCATAGCGTGCAGGTGCAGCCACACCTCGTTCTCATAGATGTCGTGCAGCGCGGCAGTCAATTGGTTGTTATGCAATCCGTCTTGAGGCAGATACTTGATGATGAGGATTTTGAGTTCATGCAGTTGCTGGTCGACGGCATCATGGTGCTTGGAGAACATCTCCACGTTGTAATCGCCGGCAAGTTGGCCGTCGAGCAGCGTTTTCACATAGGGGAACAGGGTCTGCTGCTCATAGTGCATGTGACGGCGTATCTCGCAGGCATACTCGTCATAGAGCCTGATGATGAGTTGTGCCAGGGAACTTTCCTTGTTGAGCGACTCCTCGAGTTCGCGACGGATATAGGGCAACTGGAAGTCGATGAAATAGGCATGACTGGCATCCAGATAATGGAGCAGGGTCGACACCGAGATGTCCTGGTCATCACCTGCCACCTCGATGCCGTTGATGGCATAATTGACCACCGCCAGGAAGGTGTGGGTGTCCACTCCGTTGCCCTCGCAGGTCTCCCTCACCGTCTTATCACCAAAGCCCAGACTGATGCCAAAGGCTCCCAACGCCTGCAACAGGTTGTAATTGTCGCCGATGAGTGATATCATCTTGTCGTCGGCCTCATATATCTTCTGCTCTTTCATGATAAATGATGATGCTATTATCAATATCGCAAAATTAGCCCCTACAACCAGGATAAGCAATCCTCATTTATTGGTATTTATAACAAATGATGCCCCCAAAAATGATGGGGGCATCATGGCCTGTAGCCAGCGAAAGACTATTAGTGCTTTATTCTGACAGCATGGTGACCTCGATGCAGCGTTTCGATGCAAGCAGGCGTTGAGCCATGCGTTGCACGTCACCGGCGGTCATGTTCTCCACCATCTTGCAGTAATCGCGGTCAAAGTCCACCTCGTCGTCCAGTTCATGCCAAATGATGTAACTCCAATAATCATTGGTGATGGCCATCTGGGCATACTGCTTGGTGAGGTATTGCTTGACCTTGGCCATGCTGGACTCCAGAGGTCCGTTATCGGCTATGTGCTGCAGCTGCTGATAGATGATCGGGTTCAGTTCTTCGTAACGGTCGGGGTCGGCGTTGTAGGAAATCTTGAACGTGGCGTTGGGACGCTCATCCTTGGCCAGTCCAAAGTCCACGCTCACACCGTAGGTGCCACCTTTCTCCTCGCGCACCGAGTCGGTGTAGGCGATTGAGAGACAGCGCTTCAGGAAGTCAAGTTCCAGATCGCTCTGTGCGGTAAAGGGCACGTCGGCCGTGTAGTAGATGCTGACGTTGGCCAGCGGTGTCGCCATCTTCTTGGTGAAGCGGTGTACCGACTGCCCGCCCACGATTTGCGGCACGTTGTCATAGTTGGTCTGCTCGTGACGGCCTGTTGACGGCAGCACGGCAAGGTACTGGCACAGCAACTGCCTCAACTCCTGCTCATCATAGTTACCGATGATGACTGTCTTGAAATTGGAGGCGTCGCTGAAGCGTTCGCGGTAGATGTCCAGGATGCGGTCAAAGCTCACGTGGTCGAGCGTCGATTGCACGACGGGCGCCATGCGCGGGTGATTTCCGTACAGGATGGCACGTATGGAGTCGTTGTAATCCACCTTGGGCGACGCGTTGCGGTTCGTCAAGAAGGAGCGGTTGCGGCTGATGAACTCGTTGAACGCCGTAGTGTCACGACGGGGCGAGGTGAAGTACAGGTAGGCCAGTTCAAACATGGTCTTCATGTCTTTCACCGAGGAGGTGCCACCGATGCCCTGAGTCTTGGAACCGACTGAAGGGCTGACACGGACAGACTTGCCGGTAAGCATCTTGTGCAACGTGATGACGTCGAAGTCACCCACACCCGCCTCACTCACACTGCTTGAAATGAGACTGAAATTAGGAATGTCCTCGTCGCCGTAGAGTGAGGTTCCTCCCTCGCCCTCCATTTCCAGCGAAACGACGTCGGCATTGAAATCGGTCTTGCGGGCATACACCTTCATGCCGTTGGACAACGTGAACTCGGTGAAACCATGCTTATAAGGCTTCTCGCCGACGATGGTGCCGGGCTGCGGCAGATTGCTCACGAGGTGGTCGGCCAACTGCTGCTCGGTGTAAGGTGCATAATTCAGGCGCTGGGCGGCCAGGATGACCTGTTCTATCTGCTCCTCGCTGGGGAGGACGACCTCCTGCTTGTCGGGGGCATACATGACAACCACCTGGTTCTTGTCGGTAATCAGTTCCCTGACTGCGGCATTGACCTCGTCGAGTGTCACCTCATCGCTCATGCGACGGGTGTTTTCCATATCAAACTCCAGCGACACCAGCGGCTCTGCTGACAGGAAGTTGTTCACGCAGTCGTTGACGTAGTGGGAATTGCGATAGTCGCCACGCATCTTGTAGCGGCGCTCGGCGGCATTGAGGTAGAGGCTCTTGGCACGGTCCAGTTCACTCTGGGTGAAGCCGTGCTGACGGGCTTGCTCGGCAACACCCACGGCGGCGATGATGCCGCCCAGGATGTTGTCCTGCTTGCAACTGATACTCAGGGCAAAGGCTTCCTTGGTGCGGCTGATGAAGAACGTCGAGGCACGTCCCGTGGCGCTCTGCACGGGCGAGCCCGGCTGCTGGCGCAGTTCAGCATAGCGGTCGTTGAGCATCGTGCTGATGAGGTTGTCGATGTAGTCGCCACGCAGGTAGGCAAGGCTGTTTTTCTCGCTATCGGGCGTCGCTTCACGTTTCTGATAGAGATGGCACAGCACGATGGGCTGCTCGGCATCCTTCTCGATGGCCACAATCATCTTGTCGTTGTCGCCCACGGGATAGTAGACGCGCTCGGCGGCCTTCTTGGGCATGGGGATGGGCGAGAAGATTTTCTTGATCTTCTTCTCCATCTTGTCCACATCAAAATCACCCACGACCACGATGGCCTGCAGGTCGGGACGATACCACTTCTGGTAATAGTCGCGCAGGTCCTGATAGGGGAAATTGTCAACGATGTCCATCGAACCGATGGGCATGCAGTCCTCATATTTCGTCCCCTGATAGATGACGGGCATGACATCCTCCTGCATGCGCTGCACAGCCATGCCGGCACGACGCGTGCGCCACTCCTCGTGGATGACACCGCGCTCCTTGTCGA
The DNA here is from genome assembly GCA_045541835.1 of Sodaliphilus sp. Lineage (GTDB taxonomy): Bacteria > Bacteroidota > Bacteroidia > Bacteroidales > Muribaculaceae > Sodaliphilus. The sequence continues at coordinate 23,453 of JAZQJW010000068.1, forward strand.
TTTCCTCGTCTTCAAGCTGCAGGTAGTGGCTCCAGTCATGGAGCACCAGCAGGCAGGAATCGATGATGCCCTCGCGAACGATGGGGGCCGAACCGATGTGATAGACCGTCTGGTCAATCGAGGTATAGGCATTGAGGTTGGCACCGAATTTCACGCCGATGCTCTCGCACCAGGGCACGATGCCTGGCCTGCCGTTCTTGCCGGGAAAATTCTTGGTGCCGTTAAAGGCCATGTGCTCCAGGAAATGCGCCAGTCCTCGCTGGCGGGCCTCTTCAAGAATCGACCCGACACGCTGCGCGATGTAGAAATCGGCGAGGCCGGCTTCCTTGGCATTGTGGCGGATGTAGTAGGTCATGCCGTTCTTGAGGGTGCCCTTGCGCACATCAGGGTCTTGAGGCAACTGGGCTGCCGCCCACAAGGGCAGCAGCACCAGTGCAATGAGCGATAGAATGTATTTTCTCATCGAGATCACTTATTGAGCAGCGAAGCGGGTGCTTCGGGAATAAAGTCATTGGTCGAGTTGTTGGTGTCAATGTACTTGCCATTGGCGTCCTGCTTGCGGATAACCGACTTGTTGAAGCGGGTGTCGTCGCGGTCAACCTTGCCGCAGTAGGTCCAGCCGGCATCAATCGAGGCGTCGAGCACATTCCACTCGCGCACCGACTCAACACTCAGGTTCACACCGTCGAGAATCCACGAGTTGGGCACCTTGTAGATACCGCTCTTGGTCATCTCCTTGGAGAAGTCGCCAAAGACGAACAGATAGGTGGCGTCATAGACATAGTTCTCCAGCCAGTCTTCCTTGCTGGTATTCATCTTGGCGATGGCCATCGAGTTGAAGCCACGGCTGTGGAACTGATAGATGGTGGCGGTGTAGCAGTACCACTTGTCCAGGTTGGGAGCGCTGCCGTCGGGGTCGGTGAAATTGGGGTTGGAGGTCTCATCATAGAACTCGAAGTCGGCGTCGCTCAGGTCGATGGAGTTGGGCTGCTCGGTCGTGTGATTGATGGCATTGACAGCCAGTTTGAGGCTCTGACCGGGTTCAACGGGCACGCTCTTGCCGTCGCCGGGAATCATATAGCAGGCCTGTACCGAGAAGTGGGTCGACATGATGTCGGGGGTATAGTCCTCCTTGATGGTTGTCAGGAAGGCCGACTCCAGCACGGCGATGCTGTCGGCATAGAGGGTGACGTCGGAATTGTTGGTGATGATGATGTACTGGTCACCGCTGTAGGACTTGCCCTCGGGGGTCGTTGTGCCCGTGAAGAAAATCTCACTGATGACGAAGCCGCCTTGAGCCGTGAAGGTGGAAATGGTCATCTTCAGGTCATGTGAAGTCTCGGAAAGGGCCACGTTCTCGGAGTGCACCTCAAAGTCCTTTTGACCGGCGACACCGTTCAGGGTGAAGTCAAGATGACCATTGACGGTGACATTGTAGTTACCGGCCTCCAGGTTCTCGAGCACAATCTTGTAGTTGTCGCCATCCTTGACAAAGAAGGAACCGTCGACCGTGACGGCCTGCTTCGTCTGGACGTTGGTCAACGTGGCGACGGCATTGCTGAGCGAGGTATTCTCCAGGTTAGCGGGCACCTCTAGGGTGACCACTGCGGTAGGAATGACGGGAATGGGGTCGTCGCTACTGCAAGAGGTTAGACACAAGGCTGCGGTGAGCATCAAGATGATGCCGTTTAAGATTAACTTTTTCATTTGTTGTTTGATTTTTTTGATGATGATTAAAATATGTTTTTAAAATGTGATTCCTATTGAACTTCGGAACAGCGACTGGTGCTCGCTGGCTGAGCACAGGGTCATGCCGCCGCCCAACTGGGCAAAGATGCCGTAACGCGACTGTTTCCAGGCATAGTCGGCACGCACCGTGGCGCCAAAGTCGGCATAATTGGCGGTAGCGAACCGGTGTTTGTGCTCTATCAACCCGGTGACTGCCGCATCCATGTTGGCGAAGGGCATCTGCAGTTTGTCGCTGACGTTGGCACTGTAAGCGGCATGGGCATCCACGGTCAACAGCACCTTTTTGCCCGGGCGCAGGAAGCATTGCCCTTGCAACTTGCCGTAAACGTGGCTGGCATCCATCTGGCGGTGCGGATAGACGTATTCCTCGCTTTCGTCACGGTAGCCCGCCGTCATGACGACGTACCAATTGTTCTTGCCATAAAGCCCTCCGGCGCTGGCCTCCAGCAGATGACCCTTATACATGGTCAGGCAAGCGATGACAGGGAAGAAGCGGGCATCGGAGGTGCCGCCCACGTGCTCGTTGCCCGTGCGCCTGGTGTAGTCCAGATGCCCGAAGGCGGCTATCCTGCTGCTGCCCTCATGTTTCCAGCCCAGGGTCGCTCCGGCATGCTCAAGGTAGAGGTCGGTGAGCGGCATGGAATTGAACTCGGCGAGTTTGCGGTGATAGCGATGCTCGTCAAGCGACAAGTCACCATACAGGCCGTTCCTGTTGACGGGCGAGGCATGCAGCAGCAGTGCCACCGCGCTGCCATCGTAATAGAGGCTGCGCTTGTCGCCCGAGAAACGGCTGTATTCAGTCCCCAGTCCCGTCATCTGATATTCGGGAATGACACCCTCCTCACGGTAGAAGACCACGCTGTTGGTCTGCTTGTAGATATTGCCCTTGAACGTGGCGCCAAGACGATAAGCCCCCACATCAAAGCCGCCGCCCAAGCGCATCGTCAGGTCGGTGACAATGCCTCTCATGCGCGGGTCACGGCTACGATATTCCTGTTCGGCCCTGACGAGCATCTCGGCCCCTAACAGCCACCGGCCCAGCCGTGTGGCATATCCGCCCGATATCGCGTACCGCTCATGGCGCGTGTTGCCGCCCAGCGTGTCGGCCAGGATGTAGGGCTGCAGCAGGTCATAGTCGCTGGTGGAGTTCCACTTGACGTCGTGCTGGCGGCCCGTGGTGAAGGAAGCCTCGCCCCAGACGGCCGAACGGTCATTCAGGTGGTGATAGGTGTTCACCTTGAGATAGGGCAAGGTGTAGCCGTCGCCTTTCTCGGGAACGAAGGCCACGGATTGACGCATGAGGTCAAGCCCCAGGGCCAGTTGAGAAAAAGAGGTCTGATAACCCAGCCCGTGCAGCGCGGGGTTACGCTCGGCCTCAAGCATCGTCAGCCGGGCTAACGACGTGTGTTCGACAAGCGCCGAGTCGGCGTTGGAAGCCGTCGCTGCCGACTGGATGGTCATGAAGATGAGTATAAGGAAAAACAGGCGTTTCATGTCAGTCGAGGAAAATGGTGGTCAAGGTAATCTCGTTCATGTCGTCCTGTATGAACTCGGCATAGTCTCTCTGGCAACGGAATTGGCGCAGGCGTGTCCCGCCTTCGGGCATCAGGCAAGTCGCCACGCCCTCGATATCGATCTGATAGGCGCCACGCAGCAGTTCAATCGTCGCACTGGCGCCGTCAAAGTCGGCACTGGTCACGACTTGGCGCGTGTTGATGTTGGTCAGTTTGACCTGGGCCTGAACGCGTGTGATGGACATCTGATCGGTTGTGGAGACGGTGATGCGGGCCGTGGTGAAGATATCGTCTTCCACGGGGGCGCAGGCCGTGAACAGCACAGCGAGGAGCGTCAGGGATATGGATAGGATAACGTGTTTCATAACTTGATGTTCATTTCGAGTCCGAAATAGGGGGTGACATGACGACGGATGGTAGTGCCGCGGCTGTCATAATCGGGGGTGTAGTCCCACAACTTGTTGCAGAACATGGCCACATGCAGGCGGTCGTCAAAGAGTTTCTTGGTGACCTTCATGTTCACGTTCATGGCAAAGGGCACCCGGTCTTTCTCAAACTGTGACGAGGTGTAGTCGCGCACGAGCCAGCGCAGATACAGGTCATCGGCGTCGCTGTCCTGCCAGTCGTGGATGCTGCCGTCGGGGGCAATGTACTGGACGGGGTAGTTGCTGACTTCTTTGCGCTGCGAGGTGGTGAACCACAGGCACTGGGCCGAGAACGAGAAACCCAGTTTGAGCCGGGGCACATCGGTATCGAGCGTGAAATTGGTGTTGAACGACTCTCTCACCGAGCCGTCATCATTGGCATACAGTCCCACATATTGGATTTGACGGTTATCAATCACCTGGCTGGGACGGTAGGAGTCCACGATGGAATTGTTGTATGTGGTGCGGAAATAGGCGCCGTTGATGGTCAGGCGGGTCAGGATGACGGGGAAACGCATGGTCTCGATGGTGTATTCGATGCCTTCCTTCAACGTCATGCTGCCGTTGGTGTAATTGCCGTAACCGCCCAACTCGTTGATGACGGTGTAAGGCAGGTCACTCAGGTTGGGCTGCCCCGTCAGGCTTGCCACATCGATGCCGCTCGCGTCATATTGCTTGTATTGAAACGTCTGGTAGTAGGACTGCATACGGAAACCCGACGTCATCCTCTCGCGGAAGGCGGTCACAGCCATCCTGTTGCCACCGACGTGGATGTCCAGCGACACCTCTTTCTTGAGGTTGCGGGCAGGCTCCAGGGCCGTGTTGCGTGGGTTGACGATATAGGTCATCAGGTTGATGCGGCGGTAGTCGGGATTGTCGTGGTAGTAGTTCAACTGGATGAAGTCGATGTAGAGCATGTCGGGGAACAACTGCTCCATGGTGGGCATTTTGGTGTGCTGACCGATGCCCGCGGCGATGCGGATAAAGGTCGGCTGACCGAAGAGCGATAATCGGGGCAATGAGTAACCAATATTAGCACGAGGGTCCCAATAGAGTCTGCCGTTCATGACATATTCATCCTCCAGGTTGAGCAGGGCACTGGCACGCAATCCGGCGGTCAGTTCAAATGTGCCGATGGCAGTGGGCCATTTCACGCTTTCTTCAGCGTAGGCCGACAGGCGGTGGTTGGCGGGTATTTCCTTGAGGGAGCGCTGACGCGATGACATGCTGGTATAGACAGGGGTATAGGGGTCGAACACCTGACCGCGCCCCAGGTTCTTGTCCAGATTCCAATCGGCGCCAATCAGCAACGTGTTGGAGACGATGTTGTTGGGAATCTTCAACCGGGCATTCAGTTTGACGAAGGCGTTGACCGGCCGGCCTTCCACCTCATGATGGCCGATGTATTTAAAGGGCAGGATGTAGGCATCGTTCTCCCCCTCCTCTTTGGACAAGGGGGCGACGGTCATGCGCGACAGTTGCATCAGGCGCGTGCGTTTGATCAGGTCGTTCTCAAGTGATGCTGAGACCGTCAAGTCGGCCGACTTGAACCACGCATTACGCTTGCTCTTGAATTGCAGGGCATTCAGCAGGGCATAGCGGTTGTAACTTGAGCGGTAGGAGTCCTCGGCACTATAGGTCTGGTCGATATCCTCTTTGTCGTTGTCAAGGGAGCGGGAAAAGTCAATATTGGTCGATAGGGTGAGATGATAACGCTCGTTCTCCCATCGCTTCTGCAGTCGTGTCGAGAAGGTCAAACGCTTGTAATTCTCCAACCGGTTGCGCGGGTCGGCCTTGGCATCAAGGTAATCGGCACTCAGGTTCAGGGCCAACTTGTGCCGCTCCCATTCCAGGTCCTTGGCGGCATAGAAAAGTTTGGAGCCCATGTCGGCTTTCAGGCGGAACTTCATGTCATGCCCGCCGCGACGGCGCTCGATTTTCACCAATCCGCTGGTCAAGTCGCCATATTCCACCGAAGGGATGCCACGGACAATCTCCACACGCTCGATGTCATCGGTCGAGATGCCGCGCATGTCCACACCGGCATTGGTGTTGTCGCGGGTGGTAGCCATGAGGTCCCAGGCGCCGGCCAGATACTGCATGTTGGCGTTGGTCGAAATGGGGGCGCCATCGATAATGAAACTGGTGCCGAGCGACGAGGTGGCATAGTTGCTGCTGCCAGAGGCTATCTCGCGGATGTGAATATTGTTGGGGGTGTTCAGCGACGGGTCATGGCTGCGGCCACCGGGCAGCAGTTCCAGCAGGTCGGAAAAACTCGAGGGCTGCAGGTGTTCCATCGCGTGCTTTTCGATTGTTGACGACGTTGTCAAGCCACGGTTTTCCTGCGCCGTGACGACCACTTCGCCCAACTGGCTCACCTCGGCTTGCAGCAGGTAGCGCCCGTCGGCGGTGGGGGTGGTCACAAGGGGTTTATAGCCGATAGAGGAAATCCTCAGTCGGACATCATTATTTTTAGGTATGCTGAAGGTGCCGTCTGCCTGGGTGACAGTGACAGCTTTGCCCTGCTTGACATCGGTAATGGTGGCGCCAATGATGGGTTCCAAGGTCTCGGCATCAAGCACGGTTCCATGGATTAATCCCTGGGCATCAGCGATTTGCGCCGCCAAGACCGCCAAGGCGAGTATGTAATATCTAATCAGTTGCATCTCATTGATTTTGGAGTATAAAATTACTCCCAATCCAAGAGACGCACAATACCTAATAATGAGGTGAAACCCGGCATCGGATTTCACCTCATTATCTTAAAAAAGCCTGCTTGAGTTTCCAGCCGAGGCCCGTTCCCATCACTGGGTTATCTCGAGGATGCCGTCCACCTCGTGCTCGACGAAAGGACCCTCCTTGCATTCCAGGAGCACCGAGGGCTCCAGGCATTCAATGCTGTGCCAGACATTCTTGGGAATGTCGGCACCGTACAGGCCATCCTCGTGACTCAGGACGCAAGACTCCAGGACTTCGCCCCGGTCATTATAGGTGATGACCCTCACCCTACCCTTCAGGATCACAAAGGTCTCGTCCTTGGTGGGATGGTGATGCACAGGAATCTGCGTGCCAGGCTCCAGGGCATTGAGGAAACGGTGGCACTTGTCCTGAAGGCTCTGATGGAAATTGTAGTTCATTCTTAGCCTCGGCGACTTCTTGGCCTGTTCGGCCAAATCATTCATCAGTTGCTCGTCGATTATCTTCATAGGCGCCGACATAACTAAGTCAAATAAATCCTATAGTGCGAGTATCACACGAATACCCCCTCTAAACCCTTACTTTAAACTCTAAACCCTAAACTCTTACTTTAGACTTTAAACTCTAAACTGCTCACACAGCGAGCATATCACAGCGTCATCACCCGTTTCATCTCCAGGTTCTCGTAGCCCTCGGGGCAGTGGGTGGAGAGGTAAACGGTGGGATTGTTGCCGATGAATTCACGCACGCGGTCAAGGGTCTGTCGGGCGGCGTCGATGTCCTCGAAGATGACCGAGAGTTTATTGGCCTTGAGGGCGGCGTCGCAATAGGTCACATCACCGTGCATCATGTAGTAGAGGTCATCCTTCTCGGCGATGATGATGCTGTTGCCAAGGGTGTGTCCTTTGGCCTCGATGAACCAGATGCCGTCGGCTATCTTCTCGGCCCTCGGGAAGTTCTTGTAGGCGCCATCCTTGTACTGCACGCGAATGATGTTCCCTCCCTCGGGCAATTTCATCGCATCGGCGTCCTCGGGCGAGATGTAAACCTTGGCATTGGGAAAATACTGCACGGCACCCGTGTGATCGGGATGCTTGTGGGTGACGAGAATCTTCGTCACCTGCTCCGGCTTGTAGCCCATACTGGTGAAAGCCTCCATGAAATCCATGAGTTTCTCGCCCATGTAAAGGGGCGCACCCAGTTTCTTCTCGGGGGCCTTCATGTCGTTCTGGAAGCCAGTGTCCACAAGAATCACTTCACTGCCAGTGTCGATGAGAAAGTTCTGAAGGCTGCTGCGGTAGATGATCTGCTCATCGGTTCCTTCCTTGGACTCGCCGCCAAAGGCGAACTGCTGATGCATGAAACCGCCGTCAAACATTTTAATTGCTTTAATATCCATAACGATACACATTTTTTATTAATATTATTCAAAGATTGCAATTCTCACATGAATACGTCATGACAATCATGAATTGCCATTTGGATACGGATTCACAAAAGTAACATTTTTTCTCTGATTACCCACCTTTTCCCTTCACATTTCTGTCAAAAAACGGCCAAAGGGCGCCACATCTGTGACGCAGTCATTCAGGGGAAAACACACGAAGCCACCCTCCGGGCGTCAATTGGCTGGGCCATGAAAAAAAATTGACACTTTTTTTCGGCCAACAGTATTTTTTTAATATCTTTGCATCCAGCAAATTAGGCCCCCACGTGGACCGTAACTTTTAATAGAAACGAATATGGGTAAGCAAAAATCGGATATGAACCGCCGCCAGTTCCTGCACAAACTGGGACTCGGCACCGCCCTGGTGGCAATGAACCCGCTCAGTGTGTTGGCCGGAGAGAGCCGCAGGCCTCAAACCAACGCCGGCGGTGATGTGCAGAATCAGATGACCTATCGGGTCAAGCATGGTTCGGGTGACAAAGTCTCGCTGTTGGGCTTCGGCATGATGCGGTTGCCCGATGATCAGGAAGAGGTGAACCGGCTCGTGGACTATGCCATCGCCCACGGCGTGAACTATTTCGACACCGCTCCGATGTACAAGGGCGGGCGCAGCGAGACCATGACGGGCATCGCCTTGAGCCGCCACCCGCGAGAGGAGTATTTCGTGGCCACAAAGATGTCAAACCAGAAGGAAAGCCTGTGGCAGTTTGACGACGCCCGCAAGATGTACGAGAACTCATTCACAAGTCTGCAGGTTGACTACATCGATTATTATCTGCTCCACAGCATCGGCGGCGGAGGCGTGGACGCCCTCAAATCCCGATTCCTCAATAACGGCCTGCTTGAATTCCTGCTGAAGGAACGCGAGGCCGGCCGCATCCGCCACCTGGGCTTCTCCTACCATGGCGACGTCAGCGCGTTTGATTTCCTGCTTGACCATCAAGCGGAGTACCATTGGGACTTTGCCCAAATTCAGATGAACTACCTCGACTGGCGACATGCCTCGCTCAACAAGTCGGGCTGGAAACAGGATGCCGATGCCGAGTACCTCTATGACAAGATGGAAAAGGCCGGGGTGCAGACCGTAGTGATGGAACCCTTGCGCGGCGGCGCGTTGGCGCGTATCGACGAGGAACTCAATCAGCGTCTCACCGCCCTGCGTCCCAACGACTCGCCTGCCACATGGGCCTTCCGCTGGGTCGCCTCCCACCCCAATATCCTCACCACGCTGAGTGGCATGAACCAGATGAGCCATCTGGAAGAGAACGTCAACACCTTCTCTCCACTCGAGCCGTGCACCGAGGCCGAGAACAAGGTCCTGGAAGAGATTGCCGACGTGATGGCGGGATTCCCCGTCATTCCTTGCACCACCTGCCACTATTGCATGCCATGCCCCTACGGCGTGGATATCCCCGGCAATTTCGCCTATTACAACGAGGCCGTTGCCCAGAAGATTCTCCCCTTGCCTGACAAACAAGCCGCTGACTACATGGCTCGCAAACAGCAGTTTGCCGATGGTCTGCGCAAGGCCTTGCCCGATGTGTCGGCATGGGCGACCCAGTGCGTCGACTGCGAAGCCTGCCTGAAGAAGTGCCCTCAGCAGATTCGCATCCCCAACCAGATGGCCCGCATCGTGGAGACGCTGCGCAACAGGTAAATCAGGCCGCCGTTTTCTCTCATGGTTCGGCAAGAGACAGAAACCGCACCCACCGAATACAATAAAATTATTTTTTATAAGATATTTTCAAAAAAAGGCAATAATTTGTTGCATGATTGAAAACAATTAACTAAATTTGCCGCGTTAAAATGGGTATTTGCCTTTGATTTGTCTTTCAGAAAAGACCTTCAACATTGACAATTTAATTTTTAAGAGTTTATTCATATATTATTAATCAATTCACAATCAAACTAAAAATGAAGAAATTGACTTTACTTTTGGCAGGATTGGCAATTGCTATCACTGCAACGGCAGGCGTTCAGGTTAAGAATGTACGTCCTGACGTTAAGAATCACAAGTTTGTGGCTCCCACCACCAAGATGGTGCAGAAGTCAACCAACCGCATGAACGCTATCGTTAGCGAGCAGCCCGCTGGTGAGCTCAAGACCTACAAGCGCTCTGGCGAGAGCATGGTTAACAGCATTTTTGGCTTGTCACTTACTGAACAGAGTGGCAAGTGCTACATCGTGTATGCTGAGGATGGCCAGACCGTCTACATGAAGGATCCTCTGAGCGGCTATACCGAGGGCGCTTGGGTAGAGGGTACTATCGAGGGTGACATCATCTCGATTCCCCTGGGCCAGTCAGTTTACTACAGCGATTCTTATCAGGCTGACGTTGTCCTGAGATGGGCCACCACCTACACCTATGAGGACTATAATGAAGAAGGTGAACTGGCTACCTACATCGGCGTTGAGTATGATGACCGTGCTACCGTTGTTGAGTATCAGGTTGATGGTGACGTTATCACCATGCTTGGTTCTGACGGTGACATGAACGCCGAATTCCCCAACAACTACTGCGCTACCGGTCTGACCGCACAGTGGACCGACGACGACAGCTGGAGCGGCAACATGGACTGGAAGACCGTCCTGACCTGGACCGAGAACTATGTTCCCCACGGTGTGATCATGGATCAGCCCGAGGGTGAGATGATGACCTACGTTCGCGGTGGTGAGTATGTTGGCTATGACAGTTACTATGGCTACTACTTCGGCACCGCCAGCGGCAAGGTGAACGTTGTTTGGGGCGAGAATAACAAGGTTTACATTCAGGATCCCTTCGCAAACGTTGCTACCGGTGCTTGGGTAGAAGGTACCATCGAGAACAACATCATCACCGTTCCCATGGGTCAGTACATCTATGAGAGCATCGAAGGTGAGTGGGGCGCAGTCATGGGCTGGGGCACCCTTGATATTGACGAGGAAGGTTATGTAACCGAGGTTATCAACTACGATGTTGAAGAGGCTCAATTTGCCTTTGATCCCGAGGCTGGCACAATCACTCTGCTTGATTGCACCACCGAGGTTCCCGTTGACGATGAGGGTTACGTGATCACCCCGACCAGCATCACCGGTCTGTTCTGCTACTACAGCGATGACCTGTCAATGGTTGAGCTTGACTTCGGTAGCACCATGAAGGAGCTCCACCTCGTTCCCGCTGTTCCCGCTAACCCCACCGCCGATGATTGGTATGACTGCGGTGATGAGAGCGGCTTCTCGAAGTTCTACTTCACCCTGCCCACCGAGGACGTTAACGGTAATCCTCTCGATGCCGAGTACATCAGCTACAGCATCTTCACCGACAACGACCAGCTCTTCACCTTCTCTGGCGAGGACTACACCTTCGACCTGGCCGCTGACGAGGAGCTCACCGAGGTTCCCTACAGCCTCTACAGCAGCGCTGTTGACTTCAAGGACTACTTCATCTACATGTATCGCACCAATGCCGAGGGTTATGAGCCTCTGTTCAACCACCGCATCGGTATCCAGGTTTACTACACCATCGACGGTGTGAAGAACGCTAGCGACATCGTTTACCTCGAGTACTTCCCCGACACCAAGGTTAACGAGCTCAACGCCGGTAAGACTGTTTCCAGCGTACGCTACTTCAACGTAGCTGGTCAGGAGATGGCTCAGCCCGAGGGCTTGACCATCCAGGTTACCACCTACACCGACGGTACCACCAGCGCTACCAAGGTTGTGAAGTAATTTTGGAGCCATTAGCTATCAGCATTCAGCTGTTAGCTTAATGTGAACGAATTGTGGGGACGCAAGACATTGCGTCTCCACTTTTTTTATGGAGCAACACATGAAACAAGCCGAGGTGCAAGATTTTGTGCACCGGCTTGCATATGTGGTCGGGGTTTTGTAATTTTGTGGTATGGATAAAGAGAAGACTTACCAGATGCTCGTCAAACAGGTCGAGAGCCTGATTGAGGGCGAGCACAACATCATGGGGCAACTGGCCAATGCCGCAGCCATCATGCATGAGACAATGGGATGGTGGTGGACAGGGTTTTACCTTGTCCGTGACGGTGAATTGCACCTGGGGCCATTTCAGGGACCCGTGGCCTGTTACCGCATCAAGCAGGGACGCGGCGTGTGCGGCACGGCATGGCAGGAGAACCGCACTATCGTGGTCGACGACGTGGAGCAGTTCCCTGGCCACATCGCCTGCAGCAGCGAGTCCCGCAGCGAGATTGTGGTGCCGCTGCATGACGCCACAGGCGGCATTGTGGGCGTGCTGGACATCGACAGCCGTAAATTGGCGACGTTTGATGACATCGACGCGCACTGGCTGGAAGAAATCGCCCGCGTGATCACCAAGTGGGTAGAATGGAATTAAAGTCCCTAAAGACTTTAATGACCTTAAAGACCCTAAGGACCTTACCGGCCATCATTTAACAACCAACAATTAACGACAACAATCATGAGCTACGAGCCACTCGCCGAACGATTGCGCCCCCGCTCGCTCGATGATTACATCGGGCAGCGCCACCTTGTGGGTGAAGGTGCCGTGATTCGCCGCATGATAGAGAGCGGCAACATCTCCTCATTCATCCTGTGGGGACCGCCGGGTGTGGGCAAGACCACCTTGGCGCGCATCATCGCCGAACAGACTCAGGTGCCCTTCTACACCCTGAGTGCCGTGACATCGGGCGTGAAGGACGTGCGTGAAGTCCTCGACCGCTGCCAGGCCGATGCCCGCAGCGTATTCACCAAGGGCCGCCCCATCCTGTTCATCGACGAGATTCACCGCTTCAACAAGTCACAGCAGGACTCACTGCTGGGCGCTGTCGAGCGCGGCACGGTCACGCTCATCGGCGCTACGACCGAGAACCCGTCGTTCGAGGTCATCCGTCCCCTACTCTCACGCGCCCAGGTCTATGTCCTCAATCCGCTGGACCGCGACGACCTGCTGCAACTGCTGGACCATGCCATCAAGAGCGACAAGGCGTTCCAGGGACACGAAGTGAAAATCGAGCAGACCGAGGCGCTGCTGCGTTTTGCCGGTGGCGATGCCCGCAAGTTGCTCAACATCCTCGATTTGATTCTGCAAGCCCACCAGGAGGGCGAGCCGCTTGTCATCAACGACGATATCGTCACCGAACTGCTGCAACAGAATCCTCTGGCCTTTGACAAGGGCGGCGAGATGCACTACGACATCATCTCGGCGTTCATCAAGAGCATTCGCGGCAGCGACCCCGATGCCGCCGTCTATTGGCTGGCAAGGCTCATCGCCGGGGGCGAGGACCCCAAGTTCATCGCCCGACGGTTGTGCATCCTGGCCGCCGAGGACATCGGCCTAGCCAATCCCAATGCCCTGCTGCTCGCCAATGCCACCTTTGACATCATCAACAAGATCGGGTGGCCCGAGGGCCGCATCCCCTTGAGCGAATGTGCCATCTATCTGGCCACCAGCGCCAAGAGCAACAGTGCTTACCTCGCCATCGACGATGCCCTGGCCCTGGTGCGCGAAACGGGCAATGCCCCCGTGCCGCTGCACCTGCGCAACGCTCCCACCGGCTTGATGAAACAATTGGGCTACGGCAAGGACTACATGTATGCCCACGACTACGCCGGCCACTTCGTCAGCCAGCAGTATATGCCCGAGGAACTTCATCACCCCCAAATCTGGCATCCACAGGACAATCCCGCCGAAAACCAGATGCAGGCCCGACAACAAAGCCGTTGGGGTGATAACGCGGGGCACGGCCCTAAGAAATAGCGCCTAACGCTATAACTCCTAAAGTGATATTTTAAATTATCGCACGGGGTACACCTTTACCTTTTACTTTAAGGATAATGCTTTAATATATTATGGCACAACATAATAAACTCGGCAAAGAAGGCGAAATCGCTGCCATGGAATTCCTCATTGGCAAGGGATATACCGTGCGCGAGACCAACTGGCGGATGGGGCACCTCGAAATCGACATTGTCGCCCAGGAGTCAGGTGTCAACGTGCTTCACATCGTTGAGGTCAAGACCCGTGCCAAGGCCGACGCCCACTATGACCCCATGCAGTCCATCACGCCCAAGAAGATACGCAACCTGGTCGCCGCCGCCAACGGCTATATCCAACTCCACCGCCTGCCGATGAGTGTGCAATATGACGTGATGATCATTTTCGGCTCAGCCCCCGGCTTTGACATCCGTTTCATCCCCAACGCCTTCCAGCCGCCCCTGCGCACCCTGCGATAGAGCACACAGCCAACTGCCTCCCCCAAAAAAATGGGGCGGACAGTAAAGGTATCATTAATATCCGGTAAAAATAGCGTTTTTTAGTATGCTGTAAGGCCACGCCTTGGCATGGCCGTTTGTCCTTGTACACTCTTACAGGGCACTGATGTAAAGGAATTAAATCGGGAAATTTTCGGGAATCACTTGTTGCTGTTGCGCGCCTGGGTGGGAGTCATGCCGAAGTGCTGACGGAAGACACGTGAGAAATAGGCGACATCCTGGAAGCCGCATTGCTCGGCGATATCACCGACGAGCAGGTTGCTGTCGCTGCGCAAGAGCCTGATAGCCTTGTCCATGCGCAACGAGGTCACATAGGCCAGCACATTCTTGCCCGTCAAAGCCTGAATCTTTAACCTCATCTGGCTCTCGCCCATCTTGAGGGTGCGTGCGATGCTGTCAAAATCGAGTTTGACGCCCTGGGCCGAACTCTTGTAGACCTCAAGCGCGAAGCGGTCGAGGAATTCCTGGTCCTCGATGGCAACGCTGGTGTCGGGCAGCTGGGCACCCGGAGCGGGCGCCGCGAACACTTCACGCAGCATCTCCCTGCTTTCCAGCAGGTGCTTCACCCAAGCGCGCATCTCCTCGGGGACAAAGGGCTTGACCAGATAGGCGTCGGCACCGGCTTCGACGCCACGCACACGGTCGGCCTCGCTGTTGCGTGCACTGAGCACAATGACCGGCACGTGACACAGACGACGCGTCTGCTTCAACTTCCGGCACAGTTCCAGACCGTCCATGAGCGGCATTTTCACATCGGTGATGATGAGGTCGGGCTGCCGGTCACACGCCTGGGCATAACCCTGCTCGCCATCGGTGGCATAAATCACCTTGTAGTCGTTACACAACACGAGTCCCAGCAGATGGGCCACATCCCTGTGGTCTTCAACGATGAGCACCACGGGGGCGTCGGATTTGGTCTGGCCCTCACCTGTGGGCAGGCTTGTATTGACGACGGGACGCGGTGCCACGGTATCCTTCTCCAGCACGAGCCCGTCGAAACGCTGCAGCAGACCCGAACTGCGATGCTTGCAGGGCAACTTCACGGTGAACACCGCCCCGTGGCCCTTCATGCTGTCGGCGTCCACAACGCCACCCATCGCCATCGCCATGTCGCGCACCACAGTCAGACCGATGCCCACGCCCTCGACCATCTGCTCGGCAGCCGCGGCACGGAAGAACGGTTCAAAGACATGGGGCAGGTCCTCCTTGCTGATTCCCATGCCCGTGTCGGCGACCTTGATGACCAGCATATCCTTCTCCACACAGGTGGTGACGGTGATGCGGTCCAGCTCATTGCTGTAGTTGATAGCGTTCTCGACAAGATTGCTGACGATAGCAATCAAGTAACGAGGCACCGTGTCGACATCTATGCTGACCATGCAGGGGGAGAAAGTCAACTCGATGTGGCGTTCCACACAACGCTCACGATAGCCCTCGACCACCATGCGGATGAGCGTCACGGCATCGCCATGCTGCCAGTCAAGCGCCTTGATGGCACTGCGCACGCCACCCACTTCCAGAATGCGGTCGACGAGCGTCAACAGGTTATTACCTTGACGCTCAATGAGTTCTGCGTTCTCGCGCTGATACTGAGAATAGTTTTTATTGGATTCATCCTGGCGCTCCTCGGCCAGGATGCCGTCGATGGCGCCCATAATGGCCGTCAAGGGCGTCCTCAACTGATGCACCACATTGGTGAAGAACATTGAACGTGTCTCCTCGATTTGTCGCATCAGGCGCTGTGAGCGGTTGCGCACACGCACGGCGTAGATCAACGCAGCAATGATGGCGCCTGCCATCAGCACCAGCAGAATCAACAGAACGGTCTGGACAGTACGCATCCTCTTCAGGTGGGAGATGTCGCGGTTGAGCACATCAATCTCGCCACTGGAGCGGGTACGCTCATAGTCGATACGCTGACTGTTCATCTTCTCGTATTGCTCCATGCCATAGATGCTGTCGTGCAGTTCCTTGCTCTGGACATAGTGCTGGAGCGCCGTCTGGGTGCTGCCCTCGAGCAGTGCCAACTCATAATGGATGTCATAGGCTTCGGCCAGATGCTCTTTGCTGCCGATGCGCTGCGCCTGTTCCTCCACTTCCTGGAGATAGCCGCGCGCTTCCTCCTTCTCGCCCAGCAGGATGCTCACCCTGGCCAGGGCAAGGCAGGCATCCAGGTAGTGCCAGTTGTCACCCTCCTGCTTGAGCAGGTCATAGGCCTTTTTGTATTCCTCCTGAGCATGAGAGAAACGTCGCTCATCGCCAAGGAGACTGCCGAAGTGCATGTGGCATCGCGCCATGCCCACCTGATGACCGGCCAACTGGTTGCATTCCATCGACTTGCGGAAGTATACCCATGCCGAGTCGTTTTCGCCGATAGCACGCTTGATGGTGCCCAGGAAGGCATAGTTGACAGCCATGCCCACATAGTTGTCCAAGCGCTGCTCGCCACGCAACGACTCGCGCAGCACGCTGTCGGCCATCGAATAGTTGCACATCTCGATTTCTATCTTGCCGATGCCGTTGAGCGCAGTGATGCGCGCCTTGAGGGCCTCGTCACTGTCTCGGTCGGTATAGGCTTCGGTCAATTTCAGCGATTGGTAGAAGTAGCCGTTGGCGACACTCAGGTCTCCACGGCGGCGGTAGTCGGTGCCCAGGTTGTTCAGGGCGTGTGCCATCTCCAGGGTGTCGGCAATCGAGGTGGCGACCTCGAGTCCGCGGGCATGAACCTGCATGGCCTCGTCGAAACGTGCCATCTTGTGCAGGAGTTGACCCTGGTACTTGAGGGCGAGCATCTCGGCCAGATCATCGTGCTGTTCATGGGCTCGTGCTGCCATGGCGGCCAACGAATCGACATCGGCGACGGCGGCCATCGTGCTGTCCACGCTGGCGTAGCGTTTCTCGTCGCCATGGCAAGAGGTCTTGTCGTGGTGGCAAGACGCCAAGCCGAGCAGCAGCACGAGCGCCACCGCAACAACCCGAACGGTCAATTCCACCAAAACACGACAATTTTTCATCATCACAAGCAATTCTTAACACGATTAACGCTTGCAAAAATAGACTATTTTATCTGAATGACTGGCCATTTTTCATCTTTTTTCGCCAAAAAGCCCGTAAATGCCCGTTTTCAGGCTATTCTCGGCACCTTCACCGCCCCTACATAGGACGCAGGGCCGACAGGGCTGCATCACAATAAAGACCGCGGCCAGGGGGGGGCAAAATTCCCCGTTTAATCATTTTTAGCGGCATTTGGTCGGCTGTATCAATAATAATTCCTATCTTTGCAGTTTGGATTATGGAGGAAAAGAAAAGCATCTATCAACTGGCAGCCGAGTGGGGCGTCCCCTTCGGCCTCTACTTGACATGCATCGCGATGTCGATGATTTTTGCCGACTGGTTCGTCCCGTTGAATCTGATTTCAATCATCCTCATGCTGTGCACGCCGCTTGTGGTCTATTATTTCCAGCGGCGCAAGTTCATCATGGATGACGGCTTCACCGAGCATGCCGGCCTGTGGATGCTGGGAATCATGCTGTTCATCCTGGGCACCGTGCTGGCCAGCCTGTTCGTCTACCTCGTGCTGACCTACGTCAGGCCAAACTTCATGTACGAGCAGGCGCAAGTCGCCATCCAGGCCTATCAGGCGATTCCCGAGTGGCGTGACGGCGACATGGTGAAAATGCTGCAGACGATGATTGACGAGCACCTGATGCCCACGCCCATCGAAGCGGTGTTCAACGCCTTCTGGTTCATCTCATTCGGCGGCTCGCTGCTGAGCGCCATCACCGCTGTGATAGCCCGTCGCCAAATCAAGAACCGCCGCCGGAGCCAGCAACAGTGACCCTCATAGCCAAGTGAATCAGACAATTAACAACAATCAGCACAGATAAAGAAATGGACATTTCAGTAGTCGTACCCTTGTTTAACGAAGCCGAGTCGCTTCCCGAACTTGCACAGTGGATAGAGCGTGTCATGGACGAGAACAACTTCACCTATGAAGTGCTGTTCATCAACGATGGCAGTACCGACAACTCGTGGGAGGTCATCAAGTCGCTGCACGCCGGCAACCCCAGGCTGAAGGGCGTTTCCTTCCGCCGCAACTACGGCAAGTCTCCGGCACTCAACACCGGTTTCATCAAGGCACAGGGCGATGTCATCATCACCATGGACGCCGACCTGCAGGACAGTCCCGACGAGATACCCGAACTCTACCGCATGATCACCGAGGACGGCTACGACCTGGTGAGCGGCTGGAAAAAGAAACGTTACGACCCGTTGAGCAAGACGTTGCCCACCAAACTGTTCAATGCCACCGCGCGTCGCGTGAGCGGCATCCACAACCTGCATGACTTCAACTGCGGCCTCAAGGCCTACCGCCGCGACGTTGTCAAGCACATCGAGGTGTATGGCGACATGCACCGCTATGTGCCCTACCTGGCCAAGAACGCCGGCTTCACCCGCATCGGCGAGAAGGAGGTCAAGCACCGCGCCCGCAAGTACGGCACGACCAAGTTCGGCCTTGACCGCTTCGTCAACGGCTACCTCGACCTGCTGACCCTATGGTTCCAGGCCAAATTCGGCGTCAAGCCGATGCACTTCTTCGGCCTGCTGGGCAGCCTGATGTTCCTGTTGGGTGTCATCGCGGTCATCTATGTGGGCGGCCACAAACTCTACAGCATGTACACCGGCCAGAGTTACCGCCTTGTCACCGACTCGCCCTACTTCTACCTGGCCTTGACGTCGATGCTGCTGGGTACACAACTGTTCCTCACGGGTTTCCTGGGAGAACTCATCATCCGTCACAGCAACGACCGCAACCACTATGAAATCGGGGACGAGACCGACGACACCGACACTGCCGCCACAACCACCGCCCTGCCGCAGCGCTCGCGCGTTGACCAGTTGCCGAAGGCCACCGAGCACACTTTCAAAGAAGAGCCCCTCACCATCAACTTGGAGCAGAAATGAGGCGTCTGCCACACATCATCATGTGCCTGCTGCTGGCGTTGACCCTCGTCACGTCGTGCAGCGACGACAGTTGTCACGACAACGGCAGCAGCCTGCCGCTGGCGACCTGCTATGAGGGCAACAGCCAGACGACCGTGGGCGGCCTGACCATCATGGGCATCGGCGTGCCGGGCGACAGCCTGCTCACCGACTCGGCCGCGCTGAGCGAGGTCTACCTGCCCCTGCAAGTGAGCGCCACCACCACGAGATACGCCATCACGCGGTGGGTCTACCGCGGCACCGTCCTGGCCTGTTTCCATGACACCATCACCTTTGATTATCAGCCGATTGAGTATTTCCACTCCATCGAGTGCGGCGCCATGTTCAACTTCAAGATCAACCACGTGAGCACCACCACCCATGCTATCGACTCGGTAGTACTGCTCAACAACTTGATCACCAACGCGCGCATCCCGTCGCTGCGCATCCATTTTACCGACTTCAGCCAATGAGACAGCCCCAGCGACATATCAACGAATCGGTCATGAGCATCTTCCCCGCCGGGCGATGCTTGCTCCTGGTCATTGCGATACTCATCGCCACGGCTGCCGGAGCACAGGAGCCCGACAAGCGTCACGTCACGCCTGTCAAGCCCGAGACAAACCGCGTGCAGCCGCCCCCCAAGGGCACCGACGAGATAATCATCCAGCAATACATCAGCGGCGACAGCGCTGCCGCCATCGTCGAGGCCCGTCGCGACTCGCTCCGTCGTGTCTACAAGCGCTACCCGCTGTTGACCGACCTGTCCATCGGCGTCAATTTTGTCGAGCCGCTGTTCATGGCACTGGGGCAGAGTTATGCCAGCGCCGACGTGAACGCCACGCTCAACATGTGGAACCGTCTCCAGCCCACGATTGAGGTGGGTCTGGGCTGGGCCAAGAACAGGCCCGACGACATGAACTTCACCTACCGCGGCAAGCCTTCCCCCTACTTCAAGGTGGGCGCCAACTACAACCTCACGTTCAAGAACAGCCCCGACTACCAGGCGCTGATAGGTATCAGGCTGGGCTACAGCACTTTCTCCTATGACGTCACCGACATCACCTATGTGAACAGTTACTGGCGCGAGGGCAAGGTCTTTGACATGCGCGGCGAGCATTCCCATGCTTTGTGGGGCGAAGCCGGTGTGGGCCTCAAGGTCAGGCTGATCGGCCCCCTGTCGATGGGATGGATGATTCGCTACCACGGCATTTTCAACTATGGCAAGAGTGAGCGATCAAGGCCCTGGTTCATACCTGGTTACGGCCCGCGCAAGAGTTCGCTGGGTTTCTCGCTGGGCCTCAGTTACTCCCTCCCCCTCCATCGTAACAAGAACACCCAACCATCAGAACCATGATCAAGAAACCCACTGGCACCGGCCGTCCCGAGGGACGCATTCCCAAACTCCGTCCTGCCGCCCGTCCAGGATGGTACAAGCGATTCCGTCGCCTGGTCAAACTCACCGGCATGCCGCCGAAGCGCCCCAAGTGAGCCTGTCGCCACCACAGTTCACCCCCTGTCAGCCGCCAATCGCGGCAAACGGTACCGTTGCTTTCCCCCGCCAATCATCATCTCATTTTTTCGGCATCATTGCAGGGTTCCGGCAAGTGCGAAACCCATAGCAAAGGCGTCTTCAATCAACAGGCTGCTTTCCGTTGTCTGGCGGGGTTGTTAATAGTTTTTTTTGCCGATTTTTCAAAAAAATTTTGCCAGTTCAAAAAAAGTTCGTAATATTGTAGTCTGAAAAGCGGGAGGAAATACGGTTTTTTCGTACAAACTTCTCATTTTCAGCATTTTGTTGAGCAATGAGCCTTACTTTCCGATTCGGAATGTGAGGCACTAAACCCAATGAACAAAAAACAAGAAATAACAAACAATATTAATTAACATTATTACTAACAATTTAACTCATTTAATTATGAAGATTAGAAATTTACTTCTTCTTGCTGCTTTAGCATCGTTTAGCATGTCTGCTTATGCCGATGATCAAGCAAATGGTGAGTTGGCAGTCCTCGAAGACGGCTCCCCCGCTATGACTGGCCAGGCTACCGCTGACCACTTCTTCGTACGTGGTGACTATGCCGACATGGGTGACATGAAGACCTACGACAACGTAGTAAGCTTCAAGGCCGGTACTCCCCAAACCGTTTGGTTCTATCTCAATGACGACGAGATTTATCTGAACGAGAAGGTTCAGGCTCTGCCTCCCATTGCCTACAACTCGGCAGGCGACCTCTACAACGAGATTACTTACAGCTCATTCCAGTGCGACCTCTATGTTCCCCAGACCATTAAGTTGATCAACATGGAAGATGATGAAGGTGAGGAAGTGATGTTTGCTCAGGGCGACCGTCTCCCCAGCAACGCTCTCTTCAAATATGAGAAGAAAGACTTTACCAAGGTTGTTGACGGTATCACCTATGACATCTACACTCTGATTTGCACCAACGTGAATGCCTATGGTACCCACTTCTCGGCTAAGAACGCCAGCAAGTACAAAAACCAGGGCGCTCTGAAGAAAGACGCTACCCTGATTGGTCTGTTCCTGCAGAACAACAACCAGGCTGAGGCTGAGACCCGTCTCGCTGACATGATTATCGCCAACCAGGAGTTTGGTTTGGTTGAGCCCCTGAAGGTTGAGCCCAAGTGGGAGCCCAATGAGTACCGCTTCTTCTTTGGTGAGGGTGGTAACATGGAGACCCAGCGCCTCCAGCTCTACACCCGCGTTGCTCTGTTCGGCAGCACCAGCGTTGTTGACAACCTGGCTCAGAAGACCATCAGCAGCGTGAAGTACTACAACGTTGCCGGTATGGAGAGCGAAGTTCCCTTCGACGGTGTTAACATCAAGGTGACCACCTACAACGATGGTACCACCAACACCTGCAAGGTGATCAAGTAAGCAATTACTTCACAAGCGACAATAAAAGCCACGGGCAATAGCCTGTGGCTTTTTTTTTGTGCAACGATATAGCAGTTGACCCATCAGTTACATTAACCGCCCTACGGGAGGGAAATTAAAAGAAAATTATTGGGAATGATCTAGGAGTTGACCCTGAAGGTTTTTTTAATGCGAATTTCGCTAATGAAACTTATTTCACGAAAGAATAAAAATCTATTCGCAAAAATTTGATGAATTGGTGTAATTGGCTTCGCCGAACTAAAGGTTCGCATTAGCCCCGCAGGGTTTTGGGTCATCTGCTATATCGTTACCTATATTTTTACTAATTCTTGTTTAATTTCCCGCCCGCAGGGCGATTCAAAGTTGTGTCGGATGTGATTTGCCGCAGCATCCCTTTCTTATCTCATCTGTCACCCGGTCAAACGGGGTTGGTCATCCAGTAGTCGGTGGCAAGCGAGGGGTCGGGCCGATCCTGGTTGCGCGGGAAAATCCGCTTGTCGTCGAGTAACAGCAAGCCGATGGCACGTGTCATCAGGATGTCGTCGTGCTTGCCGGGGCGTGCGGCATAGCACCTGCCGCGGTCCTCATAGTCACGCATCTCGTTGACCGCGTCACGGTCACGTTCCACATAGGTGCGGTCCCTGAGTGCGGCAATCAGGGCATCGATGGCGGCACGCTTGGTCTTGACGTTGGTGTGGAATCCCAGTTGTCCCGACTCGCGCTTGTAGATGTTGCCATAGACGGTCGACACATTGGTGAGGATGTAGTCGCTCTCGCCCGCCCGCGCCGCCTCGTTGGTGAGGGTGTTGCTCTCGACGACGAGCAGGGCATCGTTGTACATCACGGCCAACTGCATCGACTTCCATGCCAACTGATCATGGTCAATGTGGCCACGCCATTGCGCCACGACGACGTCCTTGCCCCTGTCGTCGCGCACACGCCACACGGCAATCACCGAGTAGTCACTGCCGGGCGACCTGCCGCCCACGTCCACCACGACCATATATTTCACCCTCGAGGGACCGCCACGCTCTGGCATTTCCCAGATGCGCAGCAAGCCCTGTTTCTCGGCCACGAGGTGAATGCCGCGCTTGGCCTCGATGCCCCGCGGGCCATCGCCCTTGATGTCGCCTGTGAAGACCGGTTCCAGGGCGCAGCCTTTCTCCAACTCGTCGAGATGCTCGCTGGCAAAGGGGCAACTGCCTGAAGCCACAAAGGCCTCGGTCGGCGTTGTCGGGTACTCAGCCATCATCAGCGACTGCTCGCGATACTCGCGCCGCTTGTAGTGGTACCAATTGATCTGCTCCAGGGTGCAGCCATCATTCCACAGGTTGCGCTCATAGTCGTCCATCCCGTTCCACAACGCCTCGGCATCATCGACGGCCTTGCGATAGATGTCGATTTCCTGCCATGGCACGAACACCGGCACCTTGTCGCTGCGCTGCATCTCGGCCCGCAGCCACTCGTCGTGAAAGTAGTCGCCGACGCCATCGGCGGTGGACTCCAGCACAACGACCGTCTCGGGCTTGAGGGCAACACTGCCGCACACGCTGCGCACCACGTCATCGGGGTTGTGCATCGTGCTGGATTTCCAGAAGGCCACCTCGCTCAGGTGGGCCATCGCGATGTCAAAGCCTCGCGCGGCATCCTCGCTGCGCGCGCTGCTCGTGATCACGAGACAGTCGCGAGCGACAATCTGCTGCACATTGGGTTGCCCCTCCAACTTGGTGAACCGCGGCGGCTCGTCATCATCAAGCAGTTCACGCGGATAATGCCTGAGCAACAGGTTGTACATGCGCTTGATGGCCTTGCTTGTCACATGCAGGTGGCCGCAGATGAGGCTGTTCCATCCCTTGTGCCGCACCAGCTGCATCCAGGCCATGTACATCTGCACCAGGGTCGAGCCACCCCACTGGCGGGCCTTGAGCAGGATGACACGCACAGGCTTTCCCGCCGTGCGTTGCTCCTCCATCACGGCCAGCAGCCGGCGTTGCGGACGATTGAGCACCAGCGGCACATTCTGCGCGCTCATCTTGTTCTTGATGGTCACGCATCGGGCACACCAGAACTCGAAATCCTCCTTCACGCGCAGGCGCTCCTGTTGCAAGAGCGGGAGCGACAGGTAGTCGGGGCAACTGTCGATGACAGCCCTTGGCACCCGACATCCCGCCGCCTCCACCCTGTCTCCCCAGCAGCCCACGCCCGTGAGCGGGTCATAACTGGCCTGGAGGCGGTCGGCGTTGCGCCGCTCGTTCTCGGCCAGCACTTGTTCTATATTATTATATAATGTGTTTTTCATGGTTGATTGTTGAAAGGTCTTTAAGGACTTTAAAGTCGTTAAGGACTTTAGGGTCGTTAAGGTCGTTAAGGTCGTTAGGGTCGTTAGGGTCTTTTGGGGGTGGTGTGGAGGTGGGTCGGCAGCAGCAGGGTGCCTGACTGGGCCTCTCCGTCGAGTAGCAGGCGCAGGGTGCGGCAGGGCACCGCGATGGCTGGGGTTGCCAGCGGCTGACTCACCTCACCCGTCACCGTCATCAGACTCACGTCGCTCTCATGGGCCATGATGCCGCGCTGCCCTGTGACCTTGAGCGTCAGGTCGACGGAGCCTCGGCTCACGTGCCACACCACACGCTTGACCACGTGCCCCATCAGTGGCTCCATGGCAATGGGATGGCTGTTCCAGGCCACGGGCATCAGCGCCTCCTGTTCCCGTTCCAGGTCCATCACCTGGCCGGTGGCACTCACGGCCACGGCATGGCGCGGGTCGCTGTAGAGTTGAACTGCCGCCACGGTGCGCACGCTCATCCTGCCACTGGGCATCATCACCACGGGGAAGCCGTCGGCTGGCAGCAGCCACAGTTCCTGAAAGGCGTCGGACCATGCCATCGCGCGGTAATTCCCGTCATGGTGGCAGACCGTGAGTTGCGAGCCGCCCAGGCGGCACAGTTGTCCATGGCGCGTCACCAGCCAGACGTCGCGCCCCGCCTCAACCGGCGGCACATCGGCGGCAATGACCGTCCGATCCACCAGGCGCGCCTCACCCAGGCGGCCCGTCGCCCCCTGGGGCACGGCATAGATGCCGTCGTCGGTGAAGACATACACCGGATAGCGCCCGAAGCCACCCGAGTAGAGTGGGCGCGTCACCACAGCCATCGCCAGCGGCACGGTGCCGAGCACGCTGCGGCGGTAAGCCTCGACAAGGGCGTTGCCGGGAATGCTGACGACGATGTCTCCACTCCCGGTGCAGCAATACAGGCGTCCGCCAGCCGTTGTCGAGCACACCACGCCAGTGAGCGACGTCATCGCCCCCACGGCACCACACTGGGCACCGGTCAGCGTCACGGCCTCGACAGGAGCGACAAAGTCGGCACCGGTCATCACGGTAGCGGCAGGAGCGGTAGCCACCAGTTGCCACGGCGAAACGGCTAACTGAGCGGCGATATCGGCAGCACCGCGCCGCGCGAGTCCCATCTCAAGCAAATACTCGCGCCCTCCCGTCGTGCGCGTGAAACAGCGATAGTCCAGCATGCCGCCTGCCGCCAGCAAGCGTGCCTCGGTCGTTGCAAGCACGTCGATGCTCTTGACCAGCGGCAGCCATTGGGCGGCAACGCCACTCGTCACGCCGATGTCCAGGCTGTAATACACCATCGGCATCGTGGTGGCCTGGGTGCCTGTGAAACCGCTGTTGGAAGTGTTCACGATGGCGGTGATGCGGTTGGCGTTGGCCAGGGTCTCGTCCCCCACCCTCACCGGGTCACTCATCCATAGGTAACTGTCGTCGTGCAGCCGCACGGCCCATCTCACCAGCATGGGTGCCACATGATGCCCCATTGCCGCGGCATCATCGGCAAGCACGTTCCACGCCGTCCTCAAGATGGCCCTCAAAGCGCTGGTGTCCACGTCGGACAGCGGAGCCCGCCACTGGCTGTAAGGCTCGGCAAAGGTATAGGCAGCGATATCGGCGCTCGAGGTGACACAGCGCGCCCCCAACGTCAGCCGTGGCACGGCATCCTCGGGGTCGAGCACCGTCCACGCTCCATCGTGACGGAAGAGATAGACAAAGCCGCCACGCGTCACAATCACGACCAGATGGCCGACGGCATGCGCTCCCACGATGTCGTCAGCCACAGTCACCACCGTCACACCATCAATCTTCACCACCCGGCCATGGCAGGTCACATGGTGGTCGCCGTCGATCAGCAACAGGCGGTCACCCTCGTCGATGGCCCCTGCCGGCGCGGGGCTGCCGGTCACTTGCATGGCGCCCTCGCACTCGCGCATGTTACGCGCCAGCGCCGCCATGCCACACTGTGCCGCCTCGGCATTGGCAAGCGGCACCATTCCCACGGGTGTCACCCGTGTTTCTTTCATCAGTTTGTGTTTGTTCATGATATCAATGGGCAAGTTGTTACTTGCCACAATTAAAGTGAATGTAAGTTCGACGAAATTACAGTACCGATGCTCAATGCTTCTAATCTGTAGAGACGCAAAATTTTGCGTCTCTACAGGTCTCAGGTGGCTAACTCATTGACATCTATAGCATACTTTCGTCGAACTCACGTTAAAGTGAATAAAAACGGATAGGCAAAGGTAAGGTGTTAAACCTGTTGCCCACCAGCACAAAAGTCACAAGCCACAAAAAAAGACAGGACCCGTTATGGGTCCTGCCTTTTTTTGTGTTTAGAGTCAATCTCTAATTACTCATCATACCACGAACTGTTAGCAACGTAGTTGATCAGAGCGATAGCGTCGCTGATGTCTACAGAACCGCTGTAGTTAACATCTGCGTTGTCCATGTTGACATCATCCCAAGACTCGTTCAGAACGGCGCTGATCAGAGCAATAGCATCAGAGATGTTCACCTCATGGTCGTTGTTAACGTCACCACGCAGGTACTCATCCTCCTTAGCGGGGATCAGAACCTCAACTTGAACGATCTCACTCTCATGCTTGCCATAAGCCTGAGCAAGAGCCATAACGGTCACGGTCTTGTCCTCGGTGCCACGCTCAACCTGGTAGGGGCTCTCAGCTTGAACACCGTCAACAACCATAATATAGGCAGCACCATCCTCAACGGTGCAGTTGATGGTAACGAACTCGTCACCTACCTCGCTGGAGATCACGGGATCAGCAGTCTTGCCAAGCATCCAGAAGTCATACTCGCTCTTCCAGGTCAGGACGTTGTTCGTAACGGGGTTATAAGTGAAGGCGGGGAAATAGGTATTGTTATTATACTGGAAATAGTTACCAAACGAGATCGTGCCCCACTCAATGGTGCTGTTAGTTACAGTACCCGTAATGTCATCCTCAGAGAATTCATCAGCTGCAGCATCATAGTTTAAGGTGTAGAAAGTGTCACCGAAGGTGTAGCCGGGGTATTGTTCCTCGTAGGAACTCATGTCCTCATAAGAAATGGGCTGAACGGGGAATGCTACGGTACCATTCTCCTCGTCGAGGTTGATCTCACTGTTGCGATGGCCGAAGCCGAAGGCATTCCACAGGTTCCAAACATAAGCAGTGGTGGAATCCTGGAACATGTAAACATCATTGGAGTAGGTGGGATCATCATTTCCATCAACGTCGATAGTGTAAGAGTGAACACCATTGGGGGTCATGAACCAGGTGTCACCAAGGAAGTCGGTAACCAGACCCTCTACGGTATCCTGCTCTACAGAATCACCAGTGCGGGGGTTGTGGGTGGTCTTGGTTACGAAGTCGATGGCGTAGATGCACCAGGGCTCAGTGAAGTGAATTGAACCGTCGTCATAAACAACACCCGGGATGTTGGCCTCCTCAGTGCCATTGAGCAACGACTTGGCATCAAGCAGAAGAAGGTACTCGATGGTGTCGTTGATAACGTAATTACCAGCACCCTGGCTAGTAGTGTCAGCCCAGTGCCAACCAGTCATAACACCAGCCTGCATCTCGGCAGTGTTGTTAGCCAAGTCGATGGTTACGACGTTGGGAATTTGAGTGTACCAAGCATAGTAGTTGTACTCATTCTCGTTCTCACCCTTCTCAACATCGATATTCCAGAAACCGGTGAATACAGGATAGGTCAGAGCCAGCGAGTCACCCTGTGAGTCATAGCCATAGGTGAGCGCCGAGAACAGAGGATTGGAAGCCAGCAGAGCATCCTCGGTCACGCGACGGGGAGCCTTCTTCAACAACTGGTTGTCGTTGGGAGTCAAGTTGTGCTGTGCAAAGAAGCCGGGAAGGCTCTTGCTGTAATCAGCCATCATCTTGTTGGTCTGCTGCTGAGACATCACTCTGTTCTGGGGCATGGCAGCCTTGTTGACAACAGTCTTGTTGGGCTTGCCCTGCATCACCTTAACATTGTTTACTTGCGGGGTCACGGCCATTGCGGTCAGACCAGCGCATACAAACATAAGTGCTAAAAATTTCTTCATAAATTTTTGATTTAGGTTAATAAAAATATAATTAATAAACAGTAGTTGGTTTTTCTTAAATATTTATTCAAGCCAGTTTGGTTAATCAATGGTTTTTATGCCATTAGGATTAGCAAAAGACGCGACAAATATACACAATGATTTCTAAAATGACAACTTTTTGCCACATTATTATAATAAAAAGTTATCATCATGCCAGCAGCATACCCTGGGCCACCTGATCGGCTACGGGGGCTCCCATGCTCTGCTCAACGAGGGTCAACGCGAATGCCGCGGCGGCGGCAGGACCGTTACCCGTGACGATATTCCCGTCGATGGCGACAGGTGCATTGCCCCAGTTCACGCCCTCAACGGCCTCTTCCATGCCGGGATAGCAGACGGCCTGACGTCTGGCGAGCAGTCCCAGCGGAGCGAGGACTACAGCCGGCGAAGCGCAGATGGCAGCCACTTTTCCGCCCTTGTCATCTTGAGCCTCGAGCAAGTCGCACAGCTGCTCATGGGCGGCCAGATTGGGCGCTCCAGGAATTCCACCAGGCAGCACGAGCCACTCGGCGTCACTGAAGTCGCAGTCGGCGAACAGGCTGTCGGCAATGACGGTCACGCCATGGGCGCCCGTCACCTCCAGGGTCTCGTTAATCGACACCGTCACCACGGGCATCCCCGCGCGACGCATCACATCCACACTCGTCAATGCCTCGACTTCCTCAAAGCCGTCGGCAAGAAAAAGGAAACTTGTCTTCATATCAGTTCCAAGTTGGTCAGTTGGTCAAACAACCTGAACAACGATGAACAACTTGAACAACAAAAAATATAAATGATAAAGTTGTTTCAGTTGTTATTAGTTCTTTTAGTTGTTTGAAGTGTGTAAAATTAGGACTTTTCAGCGAGAAATCGGGCCTATTTTCGGAAAAAATTGCTTTTTTTGAAAAAAAAGTGCGATTTTTTTTGGTGGTTTCAAAAAAAGCAGTACCTTTGCATCGCTTTTGACAGCAACGGGCAGTTAGCGCAGTTGGTTCAGAGCATCTGCCTTACAAGCAGAGGGTCGGGGGTTCGAATCCCTCACTGCCCACCCGGACAGCGGTTCAGCACTCAGGTGCTGGACCGTTTTGTCATTTCAATACTAAAATCTCTTAAAAAGTGGCTCGTTTCAAAAATAATGTGTAGCTTTGGGGTTTTAAAACAACGAATGACAATGAAGATGAGCTATAAAACTCTGCTTGCCGTCCTGCTGCTTGCAGCCACCGTGCTGCCAGCGACGGCCCAGGTGAGGTTGGGTGTGCGCGGCGGCATAACCGTCAGCAAGCTGCGCTTCGACCGCAACGTCATCGACAGCGACAACCGCGTGGGCTACACCGGCGGACTGTTGCTCGACATCAATATCCCCGTGGTGGGCCTGGGCGTTGAAGCCAGTGCGATGTACACTCACCGCGACAACCGGTTGAGCGACGGCAACCGCGTGTTCAAGCGCCACTACATCGACATCCCCGTGATGGCGCGCTTCAGGCTGCCGATTCCGCACGTGAGCCACATCTTCGCGCCCCTCGTCTACACCGGCCCGTCTTTCTCGATCCTGTTCGACGAGAACGCCCCCGACGACTATAAGAGCCACAAGACCTGCATGTCGTGGGACGTGGGAGCCGGAGCCGACCTGTTCAACCACCTGAGGCTGACGGCGACCTACGGCATCGGCATGTCCAAGGCGATGAGCTACATCAACCGCGACTACAATGGCGACGAAATCCGTGGCAAGGACCGCTACTGGACCATCAGCGCAGCCTGGCTGTTTTGAGGTTAGATGTTAGACGTTAGACATTAGACTTTAGACTTTAGACGTTAGACTTTAGACTTTAGACTTTTGGGGCTGGGGTTTATAGAGATAAAAAAAACTAAAACAACAATAATGAAGAAAATCTTTTTACTGATTGCAGCGACATTGGTCGCAACGGCTGCCGTAACGGCACAGACCACCTCGCGCTGGGGTATCACCGCCGGCGCCAATATCAATGAAATTCACTTCAAGCAGTCCGACATCGTCCCCTGCCAACGCGGTTGGGGCCCCCAGGTGGGCCTCACCAGCGAGATGAACTTCAGCGGCGTCGGGTTCGGTGTCGAGGGCTCGCTGCTCTACACGCTCAAGCAGGGCAAGGTGGACTATGGCTCACGCACGATGTGGTCGTCGGTGGGTGCCGACAAGGAGACCGTGTCGATGCACTACATTGATGTGCCCCTGCATCTCAAGTTTAAATACAACCGCCTGAACGGCGCCGAGACAACCATCATGCCGATGATCTATGCAGGCCCGCAATTCTCGTTCCTCGTGGGCGGCAACCACAGGGAACTGAACTCCTATCCTCCTGTCAACGTCTATCTGGACATGGGAGCCGGTGTCGAACTCAAGGAGCGTCTGCAACTGCGCGCAGGTTACAATTTCTCAATCGGCCAGTCCTTCCACACCAAGCTGCTCGACGACAATGTCGCCAAGAACCGCGCCTGGTATGTCAACGTCACCTGGTTCATGAAATAACCTGCCTTGAAGTCATTACAGCCCTTAATATCCATCGCGACCTTGAAGGTCCTTTAAAAAAAGAGAACAGACGATGAAACGCGTTACTGCAATATTGATTGCTCTGGCAGTTCTGGCCATCGCGATGTACTGTGCGCGTGACCGCAAGCGTTTCTACACCAACGAGGGTGTGGTGTGGACCACCGAGTACCACATCACCTACGAGGCGTCGCGCGACCTGAACGACAGCATCCAGTTCATCCTGGGCAACATGGACATGAGCGTGTCGCCCTATAACAAGGCATC
>JAZQJW010000069.1:0-37155 GCA_045541835.1 Sodaliphilus sp.
TAATTAAATATCAATACTATTCTTAGATTGGTCGTCTTCAACAAAGGTGAAAAATCCTACACATTGCTGCCGAGGTAGGTGGGGCGGTCGAGGTTGCGGTAGGCGATGGCTTCCATGATGTGGTGGTCGAGGACGTCGGCGCAGGCTTCGAGGTCGGCGATGGTGCGGGCGACTTTGAGGATGCGGTCGTAGGCCCTCGCGCTCATGTTCATGCGCTCCATGGCGTCGCGAAGTTTCTCCAGGCCGGCGGCGTTGGGCTCGGCGTATTTGTGGAGCAGGGACGGGGTCATCTGGGCGTTGCAGTGGATGCCGGGTTCGTCCTTGAAACGGCGCTCTTGGAGCATTCTGGCGGCGATGACGCGTTGGCGGATAGCGGCAGAGGGCTCGCCTGGGGCCTTGGACGACATCTGGTCAAAATCGACGGGCTGGACCTCGATCTGCAGGTCGATGCGGTCGAGCAGCGGGCCCGAAATCTTGCTCATATAATGGGTGCGCTGGTACTCGTTGCAGACGCATTTCTTCTTGGGATGGCCGTAGTACCCGCATGGGCAGGGATTCATCGATGCCACAAGCATAAACGAGGCGGGATATTCGGTACTGTATTTCGCCCTACTGATACTTATTATCCTGTCTTCCAACGGCTGGCGCATGACCTCCAAAACGGAGCGATTGAATTCAGGCAACTCGTCAAGAAAGAGCACGCCATTATGGGCGAGGGATATTTCGCCGGGCATGGGGTAGCTGCCGCCTCCAACGAGGGCGACGGGCGAGATGGTGTGATGCGGGCTGCGGAAGGGGCGCACAGTCATCAGCGTGGTGCCCTGTTGGAGTTTTCCTGCCACGCTGTGAATCTTGGTGGTCTCGAGGGCCTCGCTCAACGTGAGCGGCGGCATGATTGACGGCAACCGCTTGGCCATCATTGACTTACCTGAACCTGGGCTACCCACGAGCAGGATGTTGTGTCCACCGGCACAGGCGACTTCAAAGGCGCGCTTGACGTTCTCTTGGCCCTTGACGTCGGCGAAGTCATAGGGGAAGACGCCCTGGGCCTTGGCGAACTCGGCACGGGTGTCCACCTCGGTCTTCGCAAGGTCGATTTCGCCGTTGAGGAACTGGACGACCTCTATCAGGTTGTCCACGCCATAGATGTTGAGATTATTGACCACTGCCGCCTCCATGGCGTTGGCCCGCGGCAGAATAAATCCATCGAGATGCAGTTCCCGGGCCATGATGGCCATCGGCAAGGCTCCCTTGATGGGCCGCAGACTGCCGTCCAGCGAGAGTTCTCCCATGAGCAGATAACGTCCCAACCGATTGAGGTCGATTTTTTCGTCTCCGGCAAGGATGCCTACCGCCAGCGGCAGGTCATAGGCCGATCCTTCCTTCTTGATATCGGCCGGCGACATGTTGATCATGACCCTCTTTCCCGGGAAATTGAATCCCGTCTGCTGCATGGCGCAGCGCACACGCTCAGCGCTCTCCTTGACGGCGGTGTCGGGCAGTCCGATGACCATGAATCCCGATCCCCAATCGACTGTCACTTCAATCTCGACCTTGATGGCGTCAATGCCATGAACCGCTGCTCCTATCGTTCTCGCTAACATAACTACAGTGGGTTAATTCATTACTCGTATAAGAATGACATGTACCAATCCTCCATATCATCAGTCAGACCAACCAGCCAAGCGGTCAGTTTGTCTATCTTCAGGGTGTCAATGTCATATGCAATCCTTAGCATGATATCATCGGGGAACAATTCACGGGCAAGCGCTTCGTTCTCCTCGGTCTGAACAAACGTGGCATACAAGTCCTCGGCTCCGAACAGATGACACATCTCGTGGGCAATGCCTGCCGCACAGTTGGGCACATCTTCCTCGTAAGAGGTATAAAGCATCGTTCCCTCGAGGAAATAGAGTTCTCTGCTATAGTCGTCATGATAGGCCATGGAATATCCCCTGCCCGGTTTATTGGCGACAATCAGTACCAGACAACCGGTGCAGTCGGTGTTGTTTTGGACCCAATCAACGAATTTAAGCCCGTTGGCATAGCCAATCTTTTTCATCACCTTGGACACCAGGTCAACAGGTTCATCCCCCACCCCATTGCCACTGACTATTTGATTCATTATCAGCGGTTTCTCAATACCGAAAGAACCATTCTGGAACGAAACGTCCCTGCCATAGGCCTTGGCCTGACCGACCAGCCAATCCTCGGCTTCGTGTATCATGGCCCTATAAGACGCGATTTCCTCATCAGTCCAGTTTGTCTCGGTCACATAGCAGGTGAGCACATAGATTTTTCCGTCCAAAGCGGGAGCGCTGCCCTGATAGCGGGCCCCGACCTCTTCGGCATCCATTGAAGCCACAACGAGCGTCATGAACATCAATGTCATGACCAGTCTATAGACATCAGTTTTCATTTTCAATTCATCATTTAGCCTTCTTCACCGCATCGTCCAGGCTGGGTCCTGAATAAACGATCAAGCCTGTGCTGTCGGTCACAGCATACCATGGCAAAGATGTGATGCCCAACAACTGAATGCCTTGCTCCATAGGGCCTCCAGGTGCCCAATAGTGCGGCCAGTCTTCCCCGGTGATATTGTTGCGCCATTGCAGGGTGTCGCTCTCGGCCAGGATGTCGATGAGCTGAATGCCCTTGTGCTCCTCAAGTATGTCACGCAACTTGGCCGTCACCACATCGCGGCCCTGCTGAGGAGTGCCCCACAAGGAGAGAAGGACCACACGGTCGGTGAGTTTGATTTCTTCAAAACTGCCGCTATGCTTCCACAGCGTGAGGCTCATCAGTCGCGGCATGTTGTTTTTCCTGTAAGTCAAGGGGTCCCCCGGAAACACCTTCGTCAACGACTCGGGACGAGCCTCGGGATTCAGGCCCTTAATCATCTTGACCATCTTGTCACGGTCGCTGTAATCACTATAATCGGCCATGAGCAGCACGGTGGACAGCATATCGTCCTTGTGCTCACGCACATACTTCTCGATGGCGGCATTCAGCCTGCTGGGGTTGGGGTCGCTGTAGAATGCGGCGTGCTCCTTGCGGAAGAGTTGCCAATCCTCGTTGACCTTATTGCCCTTGACCTTGATGGAGGAGGGCTCCTTGCCGTCACCTTTCACCTTGATGTGATCGCCATTGCAGGCCACAACCGATATCAGAGGCTGGTTGCCCAGGTTCATGATGCTCACGATGACCGGCCCTGCCGACGTGCCCTTGAAAGAGAAACGTCCCTTCTTGTCCAGCATTACCGTTTCATCGACCATGCCCGAATCGCCCTGAAAGACAATCTTGACGGCACCTCCGTCAAGGTTGATGATATTGCCGTCGATCTTGAAACTGTTGCCGCTGCACGAGGCGAGCAGCGCTATCACCATCAGGAAAGCAAAAATATGTATCTTGTTCATCACAACACTAAACTCTAATCTTTTTACCGTTGACAATCAAGGGTCTCGCCAGTCGCCATGTTGCTTGATGAGGTCAACAAGCCGGTCGATGGCATCCTCCTCGGGGATGTTCATCTCGATGCACTGCTTACCCTTGTACAGGCTGATGCGCCCAGCCGCAGCCCCCACATAGCCATAATCGGCATCGGCCATCTCGCCAGGTCCGTTGACAATGCAGCCCATCACACCGATCTTGAGGTGGGTGAGGTGAACCGTGGCGCGCTGCACACGCTGCACCGTCGCTTGCAGGTCAAACATCGTCCTGCCGCAACCCGGGCAAGAGATGAACTCCGTCTTGCTGATGCGCTGGCGTGCCGCCTGCAGGATGGCAAAAGCATAACGCACCACCTCGGCGCCATCGTAGCAGTTAGGAGCCTCCAGCCAGATGCCGTCGGCCCGACGATTGAGCATCACCGCCCCCAGGTCGGCTCCAGCCTTGACCTGCAGCCACTCGTTAGAACTGTCGGTATAGGTGTTGCGCATGATTACCGGGCAGTTGATGCCAGCCTGGTCCAATGCATGGGTCAGCGCCTGTTCCTCACCGGGGATGTTCTTCCCCACGGGAGTGATCACCAGCACCGTGTCGGTTCGCCCACGCAGGAATTCCAACCTGTTGACAGGCGTGGAAGCCGGCAATTGCAGGAACCGCAGGGGCGTTGCGGGACAACGCTCCCACTCGCCCAGGGTGAGCAACGGATAGACGTTGCGTTCGCCCCTCCAGCAATTAAAAGGCACCAGGAAACGATGCATGCCGTCAATCAGTCCGTCGGCACTGTAGTACAAATCAGGCTGCAGTGCAGCGCCCTCCAACTGGTCAGGGCGGTAACTGGCGATTACCATGGGAGGCTGATTGCCGCCGATGCGCCCATCCACCACAACCGTGTGGCGACGTTCGGGGCACAACGGGTCATAGCCCTCGCAATAATCCCCGTCAATCGGGTCATGCCCCTGTCGCTGGGCGATATAGTCCACCAGTTTGCGAGCCACGGGCACTTCAAGTTCAGGTTCCTCACTGAGCGACACGCGGATGGTGTCGCCCAAGCCCTCGGCCATCAGCGCACCGATGCCCACCGCGCTCTTCACTCGGCCATCCTCGCCGAAACCGGCTTCGGTGACTCCCAGATGCAACGGGAAATGCATGTCCTCGCGGTCCATGGCATCAACAAGGCGTCTCACCGCCTCGACCATGACCACGACATTGGAAGCCTTCATCGAGATGACCACATCAAGGAATTTCTCCTCGACAAAAACACGCAGGAACTCCATCACACTCTCGACCATGCCGGCCGCCGTGTTGCCGTAGCGGCTCATGATGCGGTCACTGAGCGATCCGTGGTTCACGCCCAGCCTCACCGCTGTGCCATGCTCGCGGCAGACGGCAATGAAGGGCAGCAACGCCTCGCGAATGCGTCCCAGTTCCTCACGATATTGCTCCTCGGTGTATTCCAGTTGCTTGAAAGAGCGTGCCGGGTCGACAAAATTGCCCGGATTGATGCGCACACCCTCGCAGACCTCGGCCGCGGCGAGCGCAGCCTGTGGATTGAAATGAATATCGGCGATCAGCGGAATGCTGCAATGCTGTTCTCGCAGCACCTGGGCAATCTCACCGATGCTTTGGGCCTGCTTGACGCCCTGTGCCGTGAGGCGCACATAGTCGGCACCGGCATAGGCGATGCGCTGGCATTGGGCCGCGCTGGCCTCAATGTCGTCGGTTGCGGTGTTGGTCATCGACTGAACACGCACGGGAAAGTCACTACCCATGGCGATGCCGCCAACGGGCACACTCACTGTCTTTCTCCTGATATAATTGAATGGCATATTAATAGCTGTTTTTTTTAATTGTCAGTTTATCGGGGATTATCCTCACCCCAGGAAGCGCGTGGTCAATGACACGCACAGGAAACCCACAAGGGCACCCGTCACAACCTGCCAGATATCGTGCTTCTTGAGCACCATCCTGGCCGAGCCCAGCAAGCCTGCCACAAGGATGACGATGCACAAAATCCACAAGAGGTTAAACGCGCCAAGCCCCTGCCGATGAATCTGGAAGATGAGTCCCACCACACCGCCAATGCCGGCCATGTGAGCGCTGATTTTCCACTTGAGGTTGATGAGCGCCATCACCAGCACGGCAAGGGCCGACCCCACCATGAACATGACGAGCCATTGCGGCGAGTGGTGGAAATAGAGGTAATAGGCCGCCACACCATAGCACAACGACGTGAACAGGTAAGGAATCAAACGCTGTTCACGCACATCGACGTGCAGATTCTTCACCAGCTTGAAATGGCGCAGCACGCTCAGGAAGATGAGCGGTATGATGCAGGTGATACCCATACACATGAGCAGTACCGTGACACGTGTGCCATAGGGCAACAGGCAGAGCACCGAAACCCAAAACACCAGGAACACGCCATAGGTGGGCATCAGCAATGGGGTCAGTGCCGTGGACAGGAAATGCGCCAGTCCAGCAATCAGTTTATTGACTGTATATCTGTTCATTTAAAAACTTGGTCCCTAATTGTTCGCTATCAGTTAACTCCTCCCAAAACCTAAAGCATAAAGCCTAACGCCTAAAACCTACTTAGCCATCTTGCGGCGGATGGTGCTGCTGGGAATATTGAGAGTGGTGCGGTACTTGGCCACCGTGCGGCGCTCCAACTGGTAACCCAGTTTCTTGAGTTGTTCACACAAGGCGTCGTCGCTCAACGGATGGGACTTGTCCTCGGCATCGACCAACTTCTTCAAGTCGTCATACACCTCATGCCTTGAAGCACCGTTAATGTCCTCGCTGAAGAAAGATTTCAGGCTCTTCACACCCCATGGCAACTGCACGTACTTGTTACTCACAGCTCTGGAAACGACCGAAACGTCCTTACCGATGATATCGGCAATCTGCTGTTGTCCAAGGGGTTTAAGCGTCCTTTCGTCGCCACTCATGAAATACTCTTGCTGGCACTTGACAATGGCGCTCATCGTGTTGAACAAGGTTTCCTGGCGCTGCCTGAGCACCTCGATGAACATGCTGGCACGCTGGTAAGCGTCCTGAATGAGTTTTTTCTCCTTGGCCTCGGTCACACTCAGGGCGGCAGCACTCTTGTAGCGCTCGTTCATCAGGGCATAGCTCTCGCTGATCTGCAATGCCGGGATATTGTTGCGCAAGGTGACGGTGAGACGGCTCGTCTCCTCGTCAAGTTCCACATCAAAGTCGGGTGTCACCTGCTGGCTGCGGTCGCCTAAGGAACTGAACGCATTGCCGGGATAAGGACTCAATCCTCGCCTGATGTAGCGCTTGAAGACGTCCTCGATACGTTCCTTGTCGATACCCATCTTGCGGGCTATCACGTCGAAGCGCATGGCCGAGAACTCGTCAAAATACTTTTCCACAATCGTGATGGCCAGGTCCACATCCTCGTTGCGAGGCTTGCGGTGAAGCTGGAGCAGGATGCACTCCTTCACGCTACGCGCTGCAATACCAGGAGGATCCAGCGACTGGACCACCTCAATCATCTCCTCGACCTGACGGGCTTCCACCATATATCCGTCGTTAAACGTCACGTCATCAGCAATCTGGCTCGCGCTGCGGCTCAGGTAGCCGTTATCCTCGAGGTTGCCGACAATGGCATGGGCTATAATCTGCTGCGTCTCGTCAAGTTCCAACTCGCCCAACTGGTCAATCAGCGACTCCTGCAGCGTCTTCTCGCTCACCGCCGACGGGGCATAGTACTCATCGTCACGGCTGCGGTTGTTGGCAAAGTAGCGGTACCACGCCACCGTGTCATCGTCGCCGCTGTTCTCGGAGATGGCATCGTCGTTGCGCAACTGCCCGTCCGGGGCTGCCTCACGGTTGTTCTGCTGGGAACCGTCGGCCTCATATTCATCGTCATCTGATTTCTTCTCGAGGGCCTGATTCTCATTCACCTTGTTGTCAATAAACTCGGCCATTTCGGCATCATTCTTCTCCAGCACGAGTCCCAGCAGGCGCTGTTGTTCCAGCGCCAGACGCTGCGTCTGGGTTTGTTCCTGTACGAGTCCTTGTTTAGCCATTGTCGTTAGAGGTTTTTGCTTTAACCTACAAAGATACTAAAAGTTTTCTGGTTATCGCCGCCAGCGGCCATTTTTTTCATCGCGAATCTTGTTTCGACTGACGCTCTCCTTTTTAAAAACTACGAATTACGCGAATTTAAAGAATTGGCTGACGCGTCCTTTCTTTGATTATACCTAATTACACGAAGGGCATCCGCGTCCTTATATCAAACAACTATGACAACCAAGAAACAACTAAAAACAACTTTCTTATTGGCATCCGCATTCTTTTTTAAAACTACGAACCTATAGCTCCATTTCTGTCAAAAAGCAGAACGGGAAAACTAATGCCTTTTTCGTAACAGCCTGTCTGGTAACTATTTCTTTTTTTTCGATGGAACGAAAAGGGAGGGGCGGAAACGTTAATGAAACTTAAAAGCATTTTCGATATCCTCTGAGCAAAGGTACAACACACGACAACTCCGGTCAATGTCAAAATGCTCGCAGTCAAAGCTGACGCTCTCCTTTTTAAAAACTACGAATTACGCGAATTTAAAGAATTGGCTGACGCGTCCTTATATCAAACAACTTAGACCACGTTGAACAACTGAAACAACATTTCTTACTAGGCATCCGCACCCAACACAGATTGGATGCGGATGCTTAAATTACGTAAGGTTCGTGTAATTCGTAGTTTCTTTGCCTTCAGAGTTATCAGAATGGTCAGTTGTTCAGCAGGAAGTTGATTATGTCGATGGCGTCGGTGATGTTGACTTTGCCGTCACCGTTCATGTCACAAACGGGGGCCAAGTCGCATTGCGAACCGCTGAGCAGACTGTTGATCAGCAATATCACGTCGGAGATGTTCACCTCGCCGTCATCGTTCGAGTCGCCCGGAATAAAATCCACATAGAAATAGACCTCAGTATAGGAATGGAAAGGATTAGGGCTGATTTCACCCTGACGCTGATCGGGGTCAGATGAGAAATAGCTGTCAAGGTGCACTTTACCCCTCCTGAAAGTGCTGCTCACATTGAACCTGAACACGAACATGTGATTGTAGTCGCCTGCTTCCCATTTCACGGTGCCATAGGGATCCATAATGCCGTCATTGTTGTAGTCTTCATAACCGATTACCGGAATGGATGACGAAATGGTACTGAAGTCCGAACTGACATTCAGCGTCGCATTGTACACTGTATCGCGATTATAGTAGTTCCTGTAGGTCACTGACAGGTCGGTGCCTGGTTCAACGTCCATCGGTTCCAGTCCTTCGGGATATGTCAACTTTATTCTCCAATTGTTCATACGCCCGTCAGTATGCATGATTATGGGCACCAACGCAAATCCGTCGGATGGACTCACTCTTACCATATTATTCTCGCCCATCGTGAAGTAGTTGTCGGCCTGAGCGGACATCAGCATGGATAAAGCCATAGCTATGCACATCATGAGACTGAGCTTTGTTTTTCTTTTCATGATCATATCAGCTAAGAGTTTATCTTTCAGTTGTTCAGGATATAATTAATCATGTCGATGCTGTCGGTGACATTCACCTCGCCGTCACCATTCCAATCGGCGGCTGCCATCTGGAACTCGTCAAGGACATAAGTGTCGGGGGCGTTCAGGTGACTGATCAGCAGGTTCACGTCTGAGATATTGAATTGTTCGTCACCGTTCACGTCGCCCACAATATAACCCACATAGAAATAAACCTGCTTGTAAAACCAGTAGGGATTGGGGCTGATCAGACCTTGACGCATATCACTATTGGATGATAAAATGCCGTCTAGGGCCACGTATCCGTTCCTGAAGGTATAGTTTACACCGAATCTGTACACGAACATGTCATCATAATCTCCAGATTCCCATTTCACGGTGCCGTAGGGATCCATAATGCCGTCATTATTATAATCGTGGTAGCCAATCACAGGGATGGTTGATGAAATGGAGGTGAAGTCCGAACTGACATTCAACTGTGCAACATAGAGAGTGTCGTGATTATAGTAGTTCTTGTAGACCATTGTCAGATCGGTTCCGGGCTCAATAGCTCTCGTCTGGAATCCTTCTTCTGGCTGTAGCCCAACGGGATATGAAACCGTCAGATTCCATGTATCCAGACGGCCGTCAAAATGGGCCTTCGCTGTAACGTTCACAAAGGCTCCAAGGAATTGGGGACGAATACGCACTGTGTCGTTGACTCCCATCGTGAAGAAGTTATTGGCAGAAGCGAATCCTGCCGAAAGCAAAAACAGTAGTAAATAAATCTTTTTCATAATGAATTATGTTTTGTTGGTTAATAATTGTTCAGAAACCGTCACTCGATAGAAAAGTAGCCTTGATAAACGTTGTTGTACTCTGAGGTGATCACGATGCGGTAGTAACCGGCAGGCAGCGACGAGATGTCGATGCTGTCTCCGTAGCCGCTGATCTGGGTCGAGATGACAAGGGTGTTGGTAGGAACAAACACGATGTCCACATCGTAGTAACTGGCGAAGCCGTCAGCAACGACGAGAATCTCCATTTCGTCCGAGTCCAGGTACACCTCCGGCATATCGGCTGGTGGGTAGTACTCGTTATGGTCATTGACAGATCCACCATTTTGAATAACAATAGGTGAGTGCTGAGCTTGCATAAAGCTACAATAAAACACAGCACAAAAAAGAAAAAACAAAAACTTTTTCACAATATAAGATAGATTACAAATTTTTGCAAAGTTACTACAATTAATAGTTTTAGACCAAATTTATTCGTAATGCAAAATTATTACAAAGCGCTGTAAATCAACTTATTGAAAATTTAAAAATAATGCAGCCATATTGTGGGCTGTTTTCAGGTATTATTATCTGCTGTTTTTCAAGATTATCCCGTGTGTTCTCATCATTATAAAGCCATCGCTACTGATTCTTTTCATGTGGACTTTTGAACCGGCCAATATAGTCGTTCAATGATCCATTTAATTCCATTTTATTGGCTAGTCTCTGCTTTTTACTGCTGATGGTTGTTGCATTTGTATATCCAAACACCAGCGCAATCTGAATATAAGAAAAATTGAGCGAAGTCATGGCAATGAGGAGAAGATCCTTATCATTCAATTGGGGATAATCAGTTTTGGTTTTCGTTATGAGCCCATTAAACTCCATATCAATATACTCATAGAGCTTTTCCCATATTTGTTTGTTCTTTTTTTGGTATCTCATGGTACTAATAATTCTTTGGGCAACTATTTGGTTCGGATGATGATAACATTCTTCCATCATATCACGTATCAGGTTCATGTGTGAATTGAGCAAATCTTTAAGCCGCCCTTCTTTTACATTCAGCTTCTGGAGGCTTTCCATAGACTGCTTCATCTCGTTCAACTGCGATTCAGATATCTCCATGAGTTGCTTCATCTGCTTTTCATGCCTTTTCTTGCGAATGATGAAGAATGATACACATAATATCATGATCAGGACACATGCTGCAGTTAAAATTTTGCTCCAATTTGCATAGACTTGTTGTGATAACTGCATTGCCTGATGCGATTGCCGTTCAATTTCGTCTTCAGCAGTCAAAACAGTCAATGATGTACCCAGTGATTGTAGGGAATCAGATCTAAGTTTACTCTCGTTTCTCAATAATAAATATCCTGTAGAGTCACCACGAGCCAAAGCTATATCGCTCTTCGCCTCTATATAGGCAATTTTATCCATTTCATCACCGATAGGGGCATCTCCAATGAGCCTCATGAAGAATTGTGCAGAATCTGGCATTTGCGAACAAGCATACGTCTGAGCTGAGTAAAGGCAAAAAGGTATTGTAATCTTAGGCTCGTCCATCGCCATCACTTTTTGGATCAATCCTCGGGCATGAACATACCTGTTTCTGCTTATGTCATTCTTAATCAGATTCTGTATCGCTCCAACATAATTCTCACTGTCATTGAGACGTTCAGCTAACAACAGAGCCTTGTTCAAAATTGAGTCAGCATTTTTAGGAGATCTCAAACAATACAAACTACCCAAGTTAATCATACACACCAACTGATAATGCTCGTTGTCGGTGTGATTAAGATACTTCAGTGCTTCTTTATATTTTTCAATGTGCTTTCCATCCATCGTATAATGATCGCGATACAAAGCCCCCATTCTCATGTTTGCATAGCCCAGGTTGAAGTAGTCGTCGGGGGCGACAGTGGCTTCGGCGTGCTTATAATAGAACATGGCGCTGTCAGGATGCCCGAGTTCCTCCATCACGGCACCCTTGTAGATGTAGGCTCGGGTGAGTTTCTCGCGCTCGCCATCGTGGGCACGGTAATAGGCCAGGGCGCGGTTGATGGCGCTGTCGCTGGTGGCGGTGACATAGCAGCGGTAACGGGCCTGGGTGAGCAGCAGGTCACGGTAGGCGCTGTCGCCAGCCGTGGCGAGGCTGTCGGCTGGAAGTGCCTCGAGCAGGGCCAGGGCGCTGTCGGGGTTAGGGCGCATCAGGCTGTCCGCCGCCGTGAGCCGCCCGTCATAACGGGGCGTGCCGCCGCAGCCCGTGACCACCGCCACGA
Source organism: Sodaliphilus sp. (assembly GCA_045541835.1). Lineage (GTDB taxonomy): Bacteria > Bacteroidota > Bacteroidia > Bacteroidales > Muribaculaceae > Sodaliphilus. The sequence continues at coordinate 12,019 of JAZQJW010000069.1, forward strand.
GCACCGCAACAACCATCACTATGACAAATGGTAGCCGTTTCATGCCTGCAAAAATAGTGCATTTTTCCGAATCACACAACCCGGCATCCGCACACTAACCCCATGCGAAGACGCCAAGACGCTAAGGTTCTTTTTGGGGCATCCGCGTTCCTTGCCCCACGCCAAGACGCTAAGACGCGAAGGTCTTTTTTTGCATCCGCATTCCCTGCCCCACGCCAAGACGCGAAGGCGCGAAGGTTCTTTTGGGGGCATCCGCGTTCCCTGCCCCACGCTAAGACGCGAAGACGCTAAGATTCTTTTTGGGGCATCCGCATGCATGGTTTTGAACTAATTAGGGTTTAGGTGTCAGAGCAGTAGTTCGCCGTGGGCGATGATGCGGCACTGTCCGCCCACCCAGATGTCGCTGCCGTCAACCCTCGTGGCGACCACCGACGGGCGGCCCATCGCTTCGCCCTGCATGAAGCGGCAGTCGGCGCCTGCTTGGATGATGCCTCGACGCAGCAGGTAATGCGTCAGCGCTGCGTTGGCGGTTCCTGTCGCCGATTCCTCGGGCACACCATAGAGGGGGGCGAAGTTGCGCACATGGGCGGTGAATCCGTCATCGCTCATCGCAAAGGCGTGCACTCCCACCACATCCAGTTCACGGCTCAGGGCTGCAAGGGCCTCCATGTCGGGCCTCAAAGCCGCAAGCTGATCCAGGCTGTCCACGGGCATGATGATGTCGGGCAAGCCTGTGGAAATAATTTCTACAGGCAACGAGGCCATCTCACCCGCCATGACGCTATACAGCCGCTTGGCATCCACGGGCTGCTCCATGACACGCGGCGGAGCCATCTGCATCATCACCTGACGGGCGACTTTCACTTTCAGGTCTCCGGCGAGCGTGTGGTTCAGGCACACCGAGTCGCCGACAAGGATTCCCTCCTGCTTGAGCACCCCAAAGGTGGCGATGGTGGCATGGCCGCACAAGTCCACCTCGCTGCATGGCGTGAAATAGCGCACCGTGAACTCCCGGGGAGCGTTCTGCTGCACAAAGGCGGTCTCGCTGTACCGCAATTCGGCTGCTACCTGCACCATCAGCCGCTCGTCGGGAAACGGGGTGTCCTGGCCCAGCAGGACCACGCCTGCCGGATTCCCTCCGAAAGGCTCACTGGTGAATGCATCAACAATGTAGTATTTCATCTTCTTAGCGTTATTACTGCCTTTTCTGCCTCACTTGAGCAAGTGCGACAATTCTATATACTGTTTTGGGCGTCAGATGTTTTGGTCGCCGAGGCGGTCAAGTTATGCTGAAAATTGTGCAAAACCTCGGCGATTTCGTCAATATCGTCGGTGAGCGTCAGCAGCAGGTTATTGTATTTACCCGACTGGGTGAGTTGCTCGAGCAGGGGGTATACAGGCATCTCTTGAGTCCAGAACTGCTTTCCCAGGAATATCATGGGACTGGCAAAGCCGAGAGACAGGTAGTGGTTCTGCACCGCTTCCTGGAAGATTTCCTGCATCGTTCCCGCACTGCCAGGGGTGTAGATCAGACCACCATAGGCAAGGGTGAGGATATTGTCCTCGCGCACGCTGTTATCAAAGAATTTGGCGATATGGGTGGCAAAGGGTGTTGACGGCTCGTGGCCGTAGAGCCATGTGGGGATGCCCAGGCTGACGTAGCGCTCTTGGGGATACTTGTTGATGACACGGAAAGCCGAGCACAACCAGCCCTCATCCTTGAACGATGGCGATGGAGTGAGCATCGCTAAGGCGTCGTCCAAATCGGCCGCTTGACGGCCCGCCATCCAAGCGCCCAGGTGAGTCGCTTCCATCATGCCGGGGCCGCCGCCACTGAGCATGATGAAACCGTCCTCGGTGAGTTTCTTGCTCAGGAAAGCGATGTCTCTAAAGACCTTGTCGGTCCGCGGCAGGGCGTGTCCTCCCATGACTCCCACACAGGCGTGCGGATCATGCTCCTCCATGAACTCCCTCAAGGCCATGTGAATGCCATGGTCATGCAGGCTGCGTGCCAACGACTCCACCACGCTAGCCCTCTGGGGACCCGTGAACTTGTAGTATTGATACACCTTGCCGTCAAAGCAGTTGGCATAACTCTCCTCTTGGTCTATCTTGAATCCCTCATACAGTTCGGCAGCGTTGTACAACGACTTGCGCGTCACGCAGTAGGGGGCCTTGTCAAGGTAGGCCATAACATCTTTCATCTCGTTTAAGCCAGAGTTCGTTATCATAGCGTGGTAATTTGGTCAAAGTTTTAAAGGTTAAGCGCTCATTGCAAAGGTAATAAAAAAACCAAACTTGTCCAAAAAAAGGCCTATTTTCATCAGGATGCCAAAAAAATCACCCTAATTTGGCCAAGCCTTTCTTATTTTTTTATAATTTTGGCGACATCAGAACAATTATTAACCTCAACATATCGAGAAAGAAGATGAAAAAGATTTACATGACTCTTGTGGCGGCGGCCTTGCTGCTCGGCAGTGGTTGCACAATGCTCAACAACATGGGCAACATGGGCATGGGATCAGGCACCGGAGCCGAGAATGGCAACGGCAACCTGGGTGATGTCCTGGGCGGCGTGTTGGGTGGCGTACTAGGCACGTTGGGCTCACAGAACACGATAGACGGACTGCTGGATCTGGTGATCGGTAGCGTCAAGTTGAACGAACAGGAACTCTACGGCTCATGGTACTATACCGAGCCTGCCTGTGCCTTCACCAGCGAGAACCTGCTGGCCAAGGCCGGTGGAGCAGTGGCAGCCGAGAACTGTAAGGACAAACTGTTGCCCGTCTATAACAGCCTGGGCATCAGTTCCCAAAACACACAGTTCCAGTTCACCCAGGACCATCAGTTCGCAGCCAAACTCAAAGGTATCCCCTTGAGCGGCAGTTACACCTTTGACCCCTCGACCGGCACCATCAGACTGCAGACGATGCTCTTCTCGACCAATGCCTACATCACCCGCACGGCCAATGGTTTGGGACTCACCTTCGAGAGCAAGAACCTGTTGAAAGTGTTGCAGGCGGCAGCAGCCTTAAGCGGCAACAGCACTATCCAGACCGTGGGAGACCTGAGCAAGCAATACGACGGCGTGCGCCTCGGCTTCAACATCACCCCCATGAAGTAAATTGACAATACAGCAAGTGCCAGGGACATCAGCCTCTGGCACTTACTGTATACCTATCAATCATTTCAGCCTCTTGGCAAATCTGGTTTAACGCAACATGCGGAACAGCCCGGCATAAGAGACAGTGACGCCCACACAACAGCCCTTGACCGAGGGAGAGAAGTGATTAAACCGGGCATTGGTGACAAAGGGCGTGATGCGCACCGACGAGGTGTAGTGGCCCTGGCTGTCGTCGCCTCCCATCGGGAAATCCACAATCTTGCCGTGCAACTTGATGTCAAAACCGATGCTTGCTGTCCAGCCGGTATTGTTCTCGTGGGCATCGGTGACATTTTCGATCAATGGTCTTTCAACTCCCTCATCATCACGCTCGTACTTGATGTGGTTGATGTCCCACGACAGGCGGCTGAAGGTCACTCCCACTGCCGGTGTGACGGACAGTCTGCCGTGACGCAACACGGTGTAGCCCAGCTGGAATGTGCCGCCCAACAGCGATGTGCTGGCAGTGCCGTTCATCTGCACATTGCGCGCTTGGTCATCATAGACGGCATAGGGATTCACGTTCTTGAACGAGGGCTGACCGAAGGTGAAGTCCATGTTGAGCCTCAAGCGGTTGTAGTCAACATTCACCCCGCCCGTGAACAGGGCGCACCCCTTGAAGTCATCGGCCAGAGAGCCCGTGGGCAACATACCGCCCACACCCACCTGGAATCCGATTCCCAGCGGGCGATAGATAGACTCATCCTGCTGCGCCCGAAGGGCGGCAGGAGCGATGAATAACAGCAACAGTATGATTAAAGTGGTCCGTTTCATTGTTTCACTCATGAGTTTACTATAATAACGGACATCAAGCCACGAAATTGTTATCAGGATTACCCGAATGTCCAATTCCTGATTCAAAGACTACCACCACAGGCTGCGGTAATACTTGTGGTAGAGTGAGAGACCCTCGCTGATGGGCTTGAGCGAGGCCTTAGCGGCACGCTTGAGGTCAGCCAAGTCCTCCTCGTTGTTCCAGATGGCCTTGATATAGGCCTTGTACTCGGGGGTGTCCTCCTCGGTCTGCATGGCAATGCGCTCAAAGGCATAAATCATCTTGTCCAGAATATCACCCCACTCCTCGGGTGACATGTTAAATCGCGGTGTGCGCTCGCAATGTTCCTTGAAGACCATCAGACGTGGCAAAATGAAACGTGCGATAGTAACATCGAGGTCATAGAGTTCCTCAATGTCGATTGTCTTGGCAATAGCTTGGGGGTTGTACTTCTTGTCCATCGTTGTCTAAACTAGTATTGAGAGGTTAAATCATGATTGTTTTCAGCGAGCAATTATACGCATTTTTTCTGATACAGCAAAGAAATATCATAAAAAAATGAAAAAATAATCACTTTTTCCCTTGTTTCATCCGATTTGCATTTCATTTATTAAAAACTGGGTAGCAGAAACACAAAACTGGAAACTTTTTATTAATTTTGCGACACTATGACAATACAAGAGGCTCAAGCGCGTGTCGACGCGTGGATACAGCAGTACGGCGTCCGCTACTTCAGCGAGCTGACCAATATGGCAGTACTCACCGAGGAAGTGGGCGAGGTGGCACGTGTCATCGCAAGGCGCTACGGCGACCAGTCGAGCAAGCCGGGCGATGACCTGGACCTGGCCGACGAGTTGGCCGACGTGCTGTGGGTGGTCATGTGCCTGGCCAACCAGACGGGCATCGACCTGGACGAGGCGCTGGAACGCAACTTCGCCAAGAAGACCAACCGCGACAGCCACCGACACTTGGAAAACGAAAAGTTAAAACATTAACCAATAATAACTTAAAGATTATGAGCAACCACGAACACGAACATTGCGGATGCGGCTGTGAGCATCACAATCATGACCACAAGCCCATGGACAAGTACATGACCGCCATCAACCAGTCGGGCGTCACCATCGATGATGCCGCCGTGACTGCCGCCGTGCAGGAAATCATCGACAAGCATGCTGCCGAGAACAACACCCCCGAGGTGCAGCAGTTCCTGCTCAACTGCGTCGATCTGACCACCCTCGCTACCGAGGACAGTGAGCGCAGCGTCGCCAAGTTTGTACAGAAAGTCAATGACTTCGACAACAACTATCCCCAGTACAAGAACGTTGCCGCCATCTGTGTTTACAGCAACTTCGCGGCCGTGGTTCGCGGCACACTCGAGGTGAGCGGCGTTGACGTTGCCGTGTGCAGCGCCTGCTTCCCCTCCAGCCAGGCCCACATCGAGACCAAGATTGCCGAGACCGCTCTGGCGGTTGCCGACGGTGCCGACGAGGTGGACATCGTGTTGAACGTGGGCTACTTCAAGGACGAGGCCTACGAGGAGTTGTGCGACGAAATCGCCGAGATCAAGCAGGTGGTGGGCGACCGTCCCCTGAAGGTCATCCTCGAGAGCGGCTATCTGAAGACCGCCGAGGCCATCCGCAACGCCAGCATCCTCTCGATGTACTCGGGCTGCGACTTCATCAAGACCTCGACGGGCAAAATCTATCCTGGCGCTTCACTTGAGGCTGCCTACGTGATGTGCCAGTGCATCAAGGAGTACTTCATCCAGCACGGCCGCATGGTGGGCTTCAAGGCATCGGGCGGCATCCGCACCACCGAGGATGCCGTGAAGTACTATACCATCGTCAAGGAAGTCCTGGGCGAGAAGTGGTTGAACAACCAGTACTTCCGCATCGGCGCCTCCAGTCTGGCCAACGCCCTGTTCCAGTCCTTCACGGGCAACGACCAGAAACCATTCTGAAAAACAAGGGAATTAAATCGACTGAGATAAATTAGGAAACAATAAATACAATAAGTACAAGCTATTGATAACCAATAATTTGTATTTGTTGTACTTATTGTTTTCCTTTATGATACAGGCATGAAAGAGGGCATGAATCGGGAGATATTGAGGATTGCGTTGCCGGCGATTGTCGCTAACATCACTGTACCGCTGCTGGGCCTGGTGGATACCGCCATTGCTGGTCACCTGGGTGACAAGGTGTTCATCGGTGCTGTGGCAGTGGGTGCGATGATGTTCAACCTGGTGTACTGGAACTTCGGGTTCCTGCGCATGAGCACATCGGGTATGACGGCACAGACCTATGGCAGCGGCGACTTCAAGGAGAGCGCCAAACTGCTGGGCGAGTCCACTGCACTGGCGGCAGTCATCTCGGGCCTCATCATCCTCTTGCAGTGGCCCATCCGCCTGTTGCTGTTGTGGATTATCGGCCCCTCGCCCGAGGTCACCTCGCTGGCCATCACCTATTTCACAATCTGCATCTGGGGTGTGCCGCCGGTACTGGTAATGATGGCTTTCAAGGGTTGGCTGCTGGGCATGCAGGACTCCCAGAGCGCGATGTGGATCTCCATCATGACCAACGTTTTCAACATTGTGGCGAGCCTGATTTGCGTCTATCTGTTGAAGATGGGGTTTGTGGGCATCGCAGTGGGTACCCTGGCCGGTGAATGGCTGGGATTGCTCTATGCCGCCCTGACGGTGCAACGCAAGTTCCCGCTACTGAACGGTTTGCTCGACTGGCGCCGCGTGTGGCGTTTCAAGGGCGCAGGCCGCTATTTCAAAGTGAGCCGCGACATCTTTGTGCGCAGTTTCCTGCTGATGACCGTGAGCCTGGCGTTTGTCTCCATCGGAGCCCGCAGCGGTGACCTCATCCTCGCTGTCAACGCCCTGATTCTGCAACTGTTCACCCTTTACAGCCACTTCATGGACGGCATCGCCTTTGCCGGCGAGGCCGTCGTGGGCAAGTACTACGGCATGGGCGACATGGCACGCATGAGACGTTGTGTGCGGCTGCTGTTCGGTTGGGGCCTGGCCGTCGCCGCCGTCTTTACCCTTATCTATTCCTTCCCGCGCGTCGCCTTCTGGCTGCTCACCGACCAGCAGAGTGTCATCGAGGCTGCGATGGACTACCGCGTGTGGTGCGCCCTGATACCGGCAGCGGGCATGGCCGCCTTTGTTTGGGATGGGGTGTTCATCAGCCTGACGCGATCAATGGGCATGCTCATCAGTGCCGGCATCGCCTGGTCGCTGTTCTTTGTCATCTATTGGCTCACGCCCCAATCGTGGGGTAACAACCGCCTGTGGATCGCCTACTTGAGTTTCCTGGCCTTGCGCGGCATCATCCAGACCATCCTCTACCGTGGCTATCTCGCCCATGGCGTGCTGGAAGCCCCCTCCCCTACCCGATGAAACGCACCCGTCGCCATATCATCGCCTGTCTCACGGCAGCGGCCGGACTCCTTGCCGCATGTCACTCCGGGGACGGCCAGGTCGCCAAACTTGATGTGCCGGTGGAATTGCTGCGGCATGGCGACCTCGCCTTTCGCTGTGGCACCAGCCTGGAGAGCCGCTTTGTGACCGGTGTCGATGGCGAGAACGGTCCTTATTCCCACATCGGCCTGGTGGTCAATGTGGACGGGGAATGGTTTGTCGCCCACGCCGTGCCGGGAGAGAACGAGCCTGGCGAGCCGCAATACCTGAAGTTAGATTCCATCAGCGTCTATTACGGTGCTGACCGGGCCAAACTTGGGTGTATCATGCGCGTTACCGAGGACAGCGCTGCGATTGCAGCAGCCACCGCTTACGCCTTGTGGGCTGTGCGTGCCCGCAAAGAGTTTGACGACGCCTTTGACTGGGACGACACCACTCAGCTCTATTGCACCGAACTGGTACAACAAGCCTATCTCCATGGCGGTATCGACCTCGCCCAAAAGCGCAAAACCGACATCAACACGGTTCCTTTCAAGGGCAAATACGTCTTCCCCGGTGACATTGCCCGTAATGAATTGTTGACCGTGATAAGCACATTTTAAGCTCATTTTATTGGATGAATAAGCAGTAATCACTATTTTTGCAAACGATATCTCTTAACTATTCATTTTTAAAACTATTCTATGATGAAAAAAATCTTTAGTTTCTTGCTTTTATTCACTGTGGTAGCCCTGTTCTTTACCTCATGCGACAAGTCCTCTCCGGGTGCTGCTTGCAAGTCCTATATGGAAATGGTGAAGAATGGTGACTACAAGGGATTTGTCCAAGGTATCGCCACCGAAGAGGGCAAGACCGCCGAAGAAAATGAACAAACGGCAGCCTTGCTTGAAGGAGTACTCAAGGATAAAATGGAAAAGACCCTTCAAGAGAAAGGCGGTATCAAAGACATTCAAATCGTTGAGGAAAACATCGCCGAGGACGGCAACACCGCTGATGTGAAAATGAAAATCGTCTATGGTGACGGTACCGAAAAAGAAGACACCCAGGAGATGGTGAAACAAAACGGTGTCTGGAAAATGAAAATCAAAAAATAACCCGTTTTCCTGACTTTCATAACGAAAAAATAATCGGGGATACGTCACCACTGACGCATCCCCGATTATTTGTCTCTTATTGTCCCGACAGTCAGCCTTCAGACGACCACGAGCAGTTGACTGATGAGTTCGATGGCGTCAGAGATATTGACCGCGCCATCCTCATCCACATCACTACAAGTCTGGCAACCGGTTTTGGTGTCATTCAACACGTCACTGATGATCAACAACGCGTCCGAGATGTTGACAAATCCATCGTGATTGGCATTACCGATGGTGTGGAGCTTTTTCATATACCAGAAACTTGCCGTCTTGTCACGATTGATAACCATCTCGGTCACAGGCTTTCCCAAATAGCCGGCATTGCCGGTAATCTCTCCGTAAGGGGTCATATAGAGTATGGTGGCTGGTGTGGATTGATCACTCAATTCTGTTTTGCTGCCATTGGGCCACAGGTCACCACTCTGGGTATACTTCGACAACTTATTGTCGGCAGGCAGCAAGGTAACCAGCTGGATTTTATCATTATTGGGCTTGTTATTGGTCCAGCGGTCGGCGCTGTAGGTGATGTGCGACACCAGAATGCCCGTTCCGGGGAGATAACGGTCCCAGCCTTGCCGCTGACGGTTCTCGAGGATGAAATACTCGTTCTTGTTCAAGTCGCTCACGATGCGCACCGCCATGTCAGAGCCCTTGACACCCTGATTCCAAACAGATAAGGTGTAGTAAGTGTTGGGCTCGGGGTTGATGTAATCCACCCACCCCATGAAAACCTTCTCATAGGCCGAATAGCCCACCGGCGTGTAGCCATCGTTGCAATAGCAGCCCAGGCACATGATGTCCCAATCTCCCATGCCGAAGTTGTCGTTGTTGCCCGTGTCATAGAGGTCGGGCAAGCCCAGGCAATGGCCAAACTCGTGGCAGAAGGTGCCGATGCCATCAATGGTCTTGCCATTGTCGTTGCTGCCGTACAACTCATTAAACACGGCAAAATGGTTGACATAGGGGTCCCCAGCACCAGGAGCGAACGCGCCGTTACCGCCGCGTGAATAATACCTTGCGGCATCCAGGGTCCAATTGCAGGGCCAAATGGCCTCGGGGTGGCTTGTGGCGGCCTGAGCTTCTCCCACTCCGGCAAAGATGACAATGACCACATCGCAATAGCTATCGTCATTCGTGTCATAGGGGTCGAATGACACTCCATCGGCCGAGGCCAACTCACACGCTTCGGTCACCATCCAGCCGATTCCCTTGTCCTTAGTGGTGCCTGAATGACCACCGTAATACTCCCTGTTCTCAGACAGGCAATAAATGCCATACACGTCAAACACGGGCTTATACATGCCATTGGACTGATCCATGAAATACTTGCCGACGCTCTCTTCTCCCGTGAGCATGGCATTGATAATCTTCTCGCGTGTATTATTGAACTTCTTGTCCTGGAACTCCACCAGAATAATGGGAATGCGACGTTCTCCCTGGGCCGGCACATCGGCACTGGCATTGCTGCCTGTGGCGTTCATTCGGCCAGGACGGGCAGGAAGCATATAAGGCTTGGACGGCATCTTGAAAACCCCACGCTGAGCCTGGACAAATGCTCTCTCGATTGCCGAGCGCTGACCTTCATTGTGTGCACGCACGGCCGTCAGGCCTGTCAGAGATGAGGTGTAATAGAAATCACCGTCTATGCCGCGTTCCACTGCCAATCCGTCGGTGGTCATGAGGGCATGATTGAAGGCATTTCCCACAGCCTGTACTTTCAAGGTGGTTCCGTCACTTTGTGTGATTGTATGCCAGCCTGGCTTGGCAGGAACAGCGATAGCCACGATTGAGCAGCACAACAACAATACAGACAGGATAGTAAATCTTCTCTTCATTGATAATAAAATGGTTTAGTATGTTAATTAAATGATTGTCTGATTATAAATGATTTTGCCACATATCCTGAATCAGGATAGTGGCACTTATCCAAAAACGCCGCAAAATTAGGCATAAAAATCAGTATTAACAAAAAATGCGGCGCTAACTTGCATAACACGACACCATTATCCTGCCACGTCAAGAGAAAAACACTCCACAGGTTACCAAAAAATGATGCGGCAGGTTTCATTCCCTGCCGCATCATTTTGCTCTGACGTCACTCCGACATGCTATTTCCTGCCGCCATAAAGAATATTGTTAATCAGGATAATCACGTCGCTGATATTGATGATGCCATCTTCGTTCATGTCGGCACAGATGGGGCATGCGATGCTGGTTTCGTTCACGATGTCGTTAATCACGGCAATCACATCCGAGATATTGACCGTCTCATCATGGTTAACGTCTCCTGATTCATAGCCGTGGCCGTTCTCGAACAGCGTCACTTCCTGCCTGTTGCTCCATTCACCTTCAGTACCGTCAACATACTGGGCTTTCACCTTGTAAACAAAGGTGCCACCGGCAGCCAGGTCCTTCACTGTGTAGGACATGTCGGTGATGCCGGTGATGAGGCGGTAGGTGTCATCACCGCTCTCGGATGCCTTCGTCTCAAGAGTTGTCAAGTCTCCGGCATATACCTGCACATTCTTCACATACAGGATGTCTGCCACGTCGGCAATCGTCACGGCATCATTGGCCGCGCAATCGAGCACAATGACATAATCGGTGAAATCACCACCCACGGTCAACTCCTGATCGCCCATGCTGGTCGACACACGCATCGTACAATTGGCAGAGCCATAGGGGGCTGCGTTGACCACAATAGTAACCTTGTCATAACCTGTAAAATCATAGGTCGGAGTCCTGAGGATGGCATTGTAGGCCAGAACCAAAGCGCCACCGTAAGAAGCCAAATAAGAGGTCGCATACCATCCCTCGGGCAGATACTCCTCATAATTGCTTGAGATATCTGCCAAATATTCGCCGTCAAGAACGTCAGGCAAGGTACTGAAGTCGGCAGTCTCCAGTAATTCAACTGATGGCTTGGTGCTCACCTCCAGGGTATAGCTGGCGACATTGTCCCTGGGAGTCATATCGGTCCAGTCGGCGCGGAACTTCGTCAGGTTGATGAAAGCTTCGTCGGCTGGCTGCATCACGGGCGCATAATGCTCAATAACGCCACGACCCTGAAGGTTGACAACGATATCCTCAGCACCTTCGCTACTCAATGTCACGGCAGCGTTATAGTCCCTGATGGCATCGGGATTCATAGTCACTGTCACGTCTTTACCGAGCGCGGCATCGGCAGCACTGATGACCATAGGATCGATGCTGAAAGCGCCATCTCCGCCATCCAGTGTCAAGGTCACATCGCCGGTCAGGGACTGGCCCATGACCTTAAATGTCATGGATACGCTGTTGTTCATCATCACGTCACCAAAGTTCAACTCGGTTTTTGTTACCGAGATGACAGGACTTGTAGCGGCACCCTTCATGTACCAGAAGCTGGCCGTGCCATCGGCATTGATGACCATCTCGGTCAGCGGTTTGCCCAGGTAGCCGGCATTACCGGTAATGTTGCCGTTGGCCGTCATGTTGAGTTTGGCCGCTGGGGTGGAATTATCGGTAAATGCATTCTTATTGCCATAGGGCCACAGGTCATGATTCTCGTTATAATAACCCCATGTGTTGTCGGCATTCATGAGCGTCATCAACTGGATATCCTGGTTGTTAGGGGTATTGGCCCACCAGCGGTCGGCTGAATAGGTGACATGGGTAATCATGATGCCCTCGCCGGGAGCATAGCGGTCCCAGCCTTGTTTGCGGCGGTTTTCCACGACGAAGAACTCGTTAGGATTAATGTCGCTGGTGATGCACAAGGCCTTGTCGGTCTCGGCATTCTTCTGGTTGAACACGGGCAGGGTGTAATAAGTGCCCGGTTGAGGCGTGATATACTCAATCCACCCCATGAACACCTTCTCATAACCCGAATAACCCGGTGGCGTGAAGCCGTCATTGTTATAGCAGCCCATGCACATGATGTCCCAGTCGCCAAGGCCGTAGTGATTGCCATTGCCCGTGTCATAGAAGTCGGGCAAGCCCAGGCAGTGGCCAAATTCGTGAGTGAACGTGCCGATGCCGTCTATCGTCGTACCATTGTCATTACTGCCATACAACTCATTGAAAACGGCAAAATTATCAACCAGGGGGTCGCCTTTGTTGGGACGGAAAGCGCCATCACCGCCCATGCCGTAGTAGGATGCCGCACTCAAACTCCAGTTGCAGGGCCACACAGCCTCGGGATGGTTCCACGATGCCTGTGCCTCTCCCACGCCGGCATAGATGACGATGACCACGTCACAATAGTCGTCGCTGTTGGTATCATATGGTTTGAACGAGACGCCGTCGGCAGCAGCCAGCTGGCAAGCCTCGGTCACCATATAACCCAAGCCCTTGTCATTGTCACTACCTGAATGACCGCCGTAGAACTCGCGGTTACGCGACAATTCATATATGCCGTATACCTCAAATTCGGGCTGATAGAGCCCGTTAGACTGGTCACGGAAATACTGGCCGACACTTTCGTCGCCCGTGAGCATGGCATCAATAATGTCCTCACGCGTGTTGTTGAACTTCTTGTCCTTGAACTCCACCAGGATAATGGGAATGCGGCGTGAACCCTGGGCAGGAACCCCCGACTCGGCATTGCTGCCTCCAACACCGAGCTTACCCTTCTGGCCCGGCATCTGATATTGGCGCTCCTTCATCTTCAGGTTATCGCGCTGGCTATTGACAAAGGCCAGCTCGGCAGCCGACCGCTGCCCCTCATCATGGGCGCGCACCGCGGTCATTCCCGAGCGCGCCGAGACGTAATAGAAGTCTCCGTCACGGTCTCGAGCGACCGCCAGCCCGTCGGTGGTGAGCAGGGCGTGATTAAATGCATTACCCACGGCTTGAACCTTCAAGGTGGTGCCGTCGCTCTGAGTCACTGTGTGCCAGCCTGGCTTGGCGGGCACGGCCTGTGCAGCGAAAGTATAGCACAGGACCAAAGACAAAATCAATAATATTTTCCTCATTACAACTTTAATTTTGGTTTTAACAGGCACAAAAATACATCAAATGAACATCCTCTACAACTAAAAGATGCCCAAATGATATCATCATAAACCTTTTTTAAATCCTTATGACAGTTTCAGCTTGGATTGCACTAATCGCTCCATCGGATAGGTCAGGAAAGACAAAGCTGTGGAAAGCAAGAACACAATGAGAGCATCCAGAATCGTGTGGCCAAGAGAAATCGGGAGGTTGATAATCCCTTCCTGATGCAGGAGAAGCACAATCCAGAACACAATGGTCTGATACAAATAGATTGTGAACCCCCTCTCGTTCCAAATTCTGAGAATCCTGTTATTAGGCAACTTTACCCTCCACAAGACCAAAGAAATCAGGCACAGGACCATCATGCTGTAGGTTAGATAAACCCAGTCGGGAGGAAACTTATGCCCCTGCATCGGGCATAACGAGCCGCCAAAGGCAAACATATAGACTGCTAACGCCCCTGCGGCAGTCAAGGCGACCAACACCACCGCCTGGGCCTTAATCTTCCTGTAATAGACAAAACCAGCGACCATGAACACATTGTAACAAAGCAATTCACGCAGCAATGACAGACTCGTGAAAGTTTGGGCTGCCAAGAAGGCCAATAGGCAAATCAGAGCATACAAGTGCCTGTTAATCACCTTCATCAACTTTTCCTGAATGAAGAACGTGCAACTCAAGATCAAGTACAACGGGATGAACCAGATGTGGGCAACGCAAGGACAGTTGGGGATATTCTGGAACAAAAGGATGTCCTTGACCTCAGGCCAACCGTAACCCGAGATGTCGAATGGCATCAAGCGGAAATAGTCGGTCCCACGCAGGAAGAGCGTTGCCAGCAGGCCGATGGCCACCATGATAATGGCATAGAGGTAGTAAGGTATCGCAACCCTGTTGACCCTGTTGAGAGCGGTAGACCACAGACCACGTTTTGACTTGCGCAGCGAGTTGGCGGCACCTGCGATAAAGAAAACAATCGGAATCACGAACAGGATGACCGACAATATCGGCTCGCTGGCATTACGCAGCCAGTATAAGTTATGAGCGACACACAGGATGTATATCATCGTGAGTCCCCGGTATATGTCAAGTTGAACGTCTCGTTTCATCGATTGATTAATTTGTCATGAACCTATTCTGTCACAGTTGATTCAGTCAGGCGATTGAATCGACTTGATGAGGGCACTGGCACGGGCGGGACCGATGACCTCGGCAAGTTCCTGCTCGCTGGCCTCCTTGATGCGCTTGAGCGACTTGAAACGCTTGAGCAGCAAGGTGCGCGTTTTGGGTCCGATACCCGGCACATCGTCAAGTGCGCTGTGCACCTGCCCCTTGCTGCGCTGCTTGCGGTGGAAAGTGATGGCAAAGCGGTGAGCCTCGTCGCGCAGACGCTGGATGACGTGCAGCGTCTCGCTGTTCTTGTCGATATACAGCGGCACGCTGTCACCAGGGAAATAGACCTCATTCAGGCGTTTAGCGATGCCCACAACGGCAATCTGCCCCTGCAGACCAATCTGGTCGAGCGCCTCAATGGCCGATGTCACCTGTCCCTTGCCGCCATCCACGATGAGCAGCTGCGGCAATTCCTGCCCCTCCTCCACCAAGCGGCTGTAGCGGCGCTGCACCACCTCACGCATCGAGGCGAAATCGTCGGCGCCCTCAACGGTCTTGATATTGAAGTGGCGGTACTCCTTCTTGGACGGCTTGGCGTTGCGGAACACCACACACGATGCCACGGGGCTGGACCCGCTGATGTTGCTGTTGTCAAAGCACTCGACATGGCGTGGCAACACCGCCAGGCGCAGGTCGCGCTGCATGGTGGTGAGCGTTCGCGTGGTGCGCTGTTCGGGATTGAGCTTTTCCATCATGCGCAGGCGGTCGGTGCGCTTCTGTGTCGCATTCTTGATGGCGATGTCAAGCAGTTTCTTCTTGTCGCCGCGCTGGGGGATGGAGAACGAGAGACCGGCAAACTCCACATCGGGCTCAACATTGACCGTGACCTCGGTCACGCGGTCCTTGCGATAGGTCTCGGCGAAGCGCTGGCGCACCTCAGCAATCGCCATCGACATGATCTCGGCATCAGTCTCATCATGGGTCGAGAGGCGGTATTCAAGCGTGTAGGACTGCACCACTGCCCCACCCCGCACGTGCATGTAATTGACCCAGGCGGCATCCTCGTCACGCAACAGGCCGAACACGTCGATATTGTGGATTGACGGGCTGACGATAACCGAACGCCGACGCACATGCTCCAACAACTTGTAACGCCGCTTGATGAGTTCCGCTTCCTCAAAGCGCAACTCGCTTGCCAACTGCTGCATCTGCTGCATGAGCAGGTCCATCAACTGGTGGGTGTCACCGTTCAGGATTTGACGTATCTCGCTGATGTATTCACCATAGTGCTCGGCACTCACCAAGCCCTTGCAGCAGCCCTCGCAACGGTGGATGTGATACTGCAGGCACAGGCGGTGCTTGTCAGCCTCAATTGTTTCACGTGAAACATTCAGGCGGCAGGTGCGCAACGGGTAAATCTGGCGAATGGTGTCGATGAGCACCTTGGCGACCTCGGCACGGGGATACGGGCCGTAGAAACGGTCTCCCTTGGCCCTTGCGTCACGGGTGATATAGACACGCGGATACAGCCCACCCGACACACAGATCCAGGGATAACTCTTGTCGTCCTTGAGCAGCACATTATAGCGCGGCTGATACTCCTTGATGAGGGCGTTCTCGAGGTCGAGCGCTTCCTCCTCGGTATTGACAACGGTATATTCCAGGTCGGCGATGTTGCGCACAAGCATGGTTGTGCGTACCGACGAGTGCTCACGGTTGAAATAGGAATTGACCCGACGCTTGAGGTTCTTGGCCTTACCCACATAGATAATCGTGCCCTCCCGATTGCGGTAGCGGTAAACGCCCGGCTCATCGGGAAGCAGCGATAGCTTCAGCTTCAAGTCGTCGGTCATGGCCATTTTTTTTGAATTAGGCCAATTAGTCCGACATGACCAATTGGCCTAATAGTTTTTTAGAAGGTGAACAACGAGGTGATTTCCACTTCAGGCGGGAACACGTCGCGTCCGTGCAGGTCGGCCAGGTCGCAGATGAAGTTGATGTACACCTTCTTAGGGTTCATCGACTTCACCAACTCATAGGCTGCGAGCATCGTGCCACCGGTAGCCAGCAGGTCATCGTGGATGACCACGACATCGTCGGGCGTGATGGCGTCTTTATGGATCTCGATGGTGTCGGTGCCATATTCCTTGGTGTAGGACTTCTGAATGACCTCAGCGGGCAGCTTTCCGGGCTTGCGCAGGGGCACAAAACCGGCATTGAGTTGGGTGGCGAGGATGGCGCCGCCAATGAAACCGCGGGCCTCAATGCCCACGACCTTGGTGACACCCTTGTCGCGATACAGGTCGGTCAAGGCGTTGACCATGATTTGCAATGCCTCAGGGTCCTTAAATGCGGTGGTCAGGTCCTTGAACTGAATACCCGGAACGGGGAAATCAGGTATATTGCGAACCACACTTTTCACTCTTTCTAATTCTTTCGTATCCATTTGTAAATCAATATATTATGTTAGTTTTGTTTCACGTGGAACAATTCAACGACCCAAGAGGACCAACAAGATGTTGATGTCGCTCGGCGACACACCAGGAATGCGCGAGGCCTGCCCCACTGTCTCGGGGTCGATGGCTTGAAGTTTCTGGCGCGCCTCGGTCGAAATCTGATGAATCTGCGAGTAGTCAAACTTACCCTTGAGGGTCACGTTGTCGAGACGAGCCACGCGGTCGGCAATCAAAGTCTCGCGCTCGATATAGCCGCGGTACTTGATGGCGATTTCGGTAGCCTCGACAATTTCTTCACGACGGGCATCCTCAAGCGCCTCGATCTGGGACTTCAAATCAGGCAGCGCTTCGGCAAGCATCGCCATGTTCAACTGCGGACGCAGCAGCAGGTCATGCAAACGCTGGCCCTGAGTCAAGGGCTGCAAGCCTTTCTCCTCCAACAAGAGATTGATGACAGCGGCCTTGACGGTATATTCACGGCAGAAGGCCGTGAGTCCTTCAATCTGCGCCCGCTTGGCGCACATGAGGTCATAGCGTTCTTGGGTGGCAAGACCCAAACGGAATCCTTTCTCGGTCAACCGCATGTCGGCATCGTCTTGACGGAGCAAGATGCGGTGCTCGGCACGAGAGGTGAACATGCGGTAAGGCTCATCCACGCCACAGGTCACCAGGTCGTCAATCAGCACACCGATGTAGGCCTCATTTCGTGCCAGCGTGAACGGCTCGCCGCCTGTGATTCTTTGATATGCATTGATGCCGGCGATCAAGCCCTGCCCTGCTGCCTCCTCATAACCCGTCGTGCCATTAACCTGACCTGCCAGGAAGAGATTCTCGATGATTTTGGACTCCAGTGTGTGATACAACTGGGTCGGGTCGAAGAAATCATACTCAATCGCATAGCCGGGACGGAATGCATGCACATCCTTCAAGGCGGGAATCTGGCGTAAGGCATTCAGTTGCACATCCCAGGGAAGCGACGAGGAGAAGCCGTTGAGGTACATCTCGTGGGTTGAGGCTCCCTCGGGTTCAATGAACAGTTGGTGGGATGTTTTGTCGGCAAAAGTGACGATTTTGGTCTCGATACTAGGGCAATAACGCGGACCGATACTGGTGATCTGACCATTGTAAAGCGGCGATTGCGGCAGTCCTTGCCGCAAAATCTCATGCACCTCCTCGTTGGTATGGACAATCCAGCAGGGGCGCTGTGGCAACCTTGAAACCACTCCTGGCAAGAAGGAGAAGTGATGAAAATCCTGTTCTCCGTCCTGCTTGATGCACTGCGTGAAGTCGATTGTGCGCTCGTCAAGGCGAGGCGGTGTGCCGGTCTTCATACGGCCAACTGTGAAGCCCAGGGCTGCTAATTGCTCGGTAATGCCCCGTGCGGGAGGCTCCGAAACACGCCCTCCTGGAGTCTGGACACGCCCCACATGCATCAATCCATTGAGGAAAGTGCCGGCGGTGAGAATGACTGCCCGGGCACCGAAAGTGAGGCCCAAAGCGGTCTTCACACCCTTGACTACCCCACCCTCAATGACCAATTCATTGACCGAATCCTGCCACATGTACAGATTGGGCATATTCTCCAGCACCTGGCGCCATTCCAGGATAAACTGCTGGCGGTCGCTCTGCGAGCGCGGACTCCACATGGCGGGTCCCTTGCTACGGTTGAGCATGCGGAACTGGATGCTGCTGCGGTCGGTCACGATACCCATCTGGCCACCCAAGGCGTCTATTTCGCGCACGATCTGGCCCTTAGCGATACCACCGACAGCGGGATTACAACTCATCTGAGCCACCTTGTTCATGTCGATGGTAATCAACAGGGTGCACGCACCAAGGCGGGCTGCCGCACAAGCAGCCTCACAACCGGCATGGCCGGCGCCAATCACTATGACATCATAGTCATTTCTCATCAATTGCAGGGATTCAATCTTTCAGGAACACGTTCTCGGGCAACAAAGCAAGCGCGGCGTTCTCGTGATTTTCCATGATTTCGCGCTCACCGGGACCCTTGTCATTGATGCCGCACAGGTGCAACACACCATGGATGATGACACGCATGAGTTCCGTCTCATAGGCCACACCCAGTCCCTCGGCATTACTGCGCACGGTGTCGAGCGAGATGACCATGTCGCCGGCAATGTGGCGCGAATTGGTGTAATCAAAGGTGATGATATCGGTATAGTAGTCATGCCCCAGGAACTGACGGTTGGTCTCCAGGATGAATGCATCGTCACAGAAGACATAGGTCAAGCAACCCACCTTCTGGTTCAAGGTGGCTGCTACGGCAACAATCCACTCCTGCACCGCTGGCTCGTTGAGTTTCGGCAGGGCGACATTGCCTTGGGTCATATAGGTGATTTCGGTCATTTCACACTCTCTTGAAAAACGGGAGACAAAGATAACCAAAAAAATTGAGAAACAAGCATAAAATCGCAAGAATTGACTGGAAGAGGCATTAATTGGACCTATTGAGGCCTCATCAAGCGGAAAAGCGGCCTCAGTCTCCCCTATCCGATTTTTCTGAACTTTTTCTAAAAATGGCTAATTACACTGAATTTCAGCTCAAAACGCCATTTTAACCCTCTGAGATTTCAAAATTCTGATGCGACCGATAACTCATCCACCATTTTTAGATGAAATTTGGCATAAAATTTGCATATTACAAAATAAAACCCTACCTTTGGAGTCATCAACGACCATTGCCGTTCCAAGGCATTGCTTTATGATTTTTGACGGTTTTTCAGGCCGCAGGTTCAGGTTTTAAAAAAAAGTAGCATCGCGTGTAGTTTTTTGATGAAGAGATGCGTCTAACAGGTGAACGAAGAATTAATAATATAATAAAGATATACTGCTATGATTGAGTTTTTCACATCTAACCTATGGCTCATTTGGGTAATCATCTCCATTGTATGCCTCATCCTGGAATTATCATCTGGTGACTTCTTTATTCTGTGCTTCGCCATCGGTGCCGCCGTGAGTGCCATTCTCGCCGGTTGCGGCGCTAACCTCACTGTGCAAATCATCACGTTTGCCGTGGTTTCGGCTTTGAGCCTGCTGCTGGTTCGCCCGGCACTTATCAAGAAGTTGCATAAACCTAACCGCGAGCGCCTGAGCAATGCCGAGGCCATGATTGGTCAGCAGGGTAGGGTAAGCGAGCCCATTGAGGCCGGCGGTTACGGTCGTGTCGCCATCGACGGTGACGACTGGAAAGCCATCAGCGCCGACGGCAGTGCCATCGACAAGGACGTGCGCGTGCGCGTCGTGAAGATGGACAGCATCATCATCACAGTCGAGCCCATCAGCTGACGACTGACTGAATCTCAGAATCACAATATCTATCAACTAACATCTTCATATTATGAACGTACTAACAATTTTTCTTATCGTCATTATCCTGCTGGCTCTGATCCTGGTCAAGAACAGCCTAGTCATCATTCCGCAGAGCGAAACCAAGATCATTGAGCGCCTGGGTAAATATTATGCCACGCTCAAACCCGGTATCAACGTGATTATCCCGTTTATCGACCGCGCCAAGAGCATTGTGGCCTACGAGCATGGCCGCTATCGCACCACCAACTCCATTGACCTGCGCGAACAGGTGTATGACTTTGACAAGCAGAACGTGATCACCAAGGATAACGTTATGACTCAAATCAATGCATTGCTCTATTTCCAGATCATGGACCCCTTCAAGGCAGTGTATGAAATCAACAACCTGCCCAACGCTATCGAGAAACTGACCCAGACCACGCTGCGTAACATCATCGGTGAGCTGGAGCTGGACCAGACGCTGACCTCTCGTGACACCATCAACAGCAAGCTGCGCACCGTCCTCGATGATGCCACCAACAAGTGGGGTATCAAGGTCAACCGCGTTGAGTTACAGGACATTCAGCCGCCGCAAACCGTGCTCCAGGCCATGGAGAAGCAGATGCAGGCCGAGCGTAACAAGCGTGCCACCATCTTGACCAGTGAGGGTCAAAAACAGGCCGCCATCCTCCAGTCCGAGGGTCAGAAGACCGCCCGCATCAACCAGGCCGAGGCCGACAAGCAGACCGAAATTCTGCGCGCCGAAGGTGAGGCCCAGGCCCGCATCCGTAAGGCCGAGGCCGAAGCCATCGCCATCGACAAGATCACTCAGGCAGTAGGCCAGAGCACCAATCCCGCCAACTACCTGCTGGCCCAGAAGTACATCCAGATGCTCGACACCGTGGCCAGCGGTGACAAGACCAAGACGGTTTACCTGCCGTATGAGGCTACCAACCTGCTTGGTTCCATCGGCGGCATCAAGGAACTCTTCGGCAGCGACGAGAAGAAAGACTAATCGGGTAGGGGAGAGACCACTTCCCGAACCACTGAAACACCGGGGCACATTGCTCCGGTGTTTTTTTTGCACAAGTTCTAGAAAAACGTGCAGGGTGGGGGAGAAATGCAAATTATTTTGTATCTTTGTGGCGAGGACATGAGAGCGATTTATATTGAATCATGTCCATAAAAATCTAATTAACAGATGATTAACGTTTTTCACATCGTCTCCAACAAGCACTGGACGGGAGCAGAGCAGTACACCTATGACCTGGTGGACCGGCTGCGCAACGACCCTGACTTCTATGCCGAGGTCGTCTGCCGCAAGCACCCTAACGTGCTCAAGCAATACCGCCGCTTGGAAATTCCCATCTCCATCCTGCCGCTCAAGGGGGTGACCGACATCGACTCACCCGTGCGTTTCGCAAGGCTGCTTCGCAAGGGGAAGAACATCATCCACGTGCACAGTTTCAAGGATGCCTTCATGGCGGTGATGGCACGTCGCATCAGCGAGAACCGCGACACACGCGTCGTGGTGAGCGTGCACGGCGTCTATAAGCCCAAGAAGAACTACATGTACACCAAACTGTACAAGTCCATCGATTGCTTTGTATTCTCGTCAGAGATGGCCCGTGAGGCTTTCCTGGGCAAGGCCAAGAAGACCTATGCCAACCGCGCTGTCGTGCTGCGAGACAGCGTCTGCGACAGCCAAATCGGCACCGAAGTGCCTGACCTGAGACGCGAGTTGAACCTCGACAGCCATCAGGCACTCATCATGTACCACGGCAAACTGGCCCCGGAAAAAGGCTTAGATGCCCTTCTGAGCGCGTTAACCCATGTGGATAAGGCAAAGTACCATCTGGCCATTATCGGCGACGGACAGCCCAAATACAAGGCAAAAATCAAAAGTTTTATCGTTGCCAACGGACTCCTCCATAACGTGACGCTCCTCGGCTTCAGGGACAACATCCTGGAATACCTGCGACAGGCCGACTTCGGAATCCTGCCGTCGATACAACCCGAAGCGCTGGGTATCAGCAACTTGGAGTATATGATGGCTGGCAAAGCTCACATCTGCAGTGACAATGGCGCCCAGCCCGAGTATGTACACGACGGCGTGAACGGACTGCTCGTGCCCCCGGGCGATGAACAGGCGCTCACCAATGCCATCAACCTGCTCATCAACGACACCGCCTCGCGATCGCGCATGGGCACCCAGGCACAGAAGGACTTTGAAGACCACCTCGACTACCCAGCCTTCTACAAGAAAATGACCGACCTCTACCGCAACCTCCTCCAGAAAGCCCCCGTCATCAACATCGAGAACTAACCACACCACCAGAAATCTCGCCCTAAGGGTGAGCCTCTGAATAGCCGTAAAAAAAAACGCCGCCGGGGCAGATTGCCTCGGCGGACGTTTTTAGTTAGAGTGGGGGATTACTCCTGGTCGCTGTCCCACCATACGGGGATGGTCCAAGCATCATCCTGAGTGTTCCAAATCACTTTGTTGCCCTCGCTGTCAGTCATGCGGGCACCGGGAACCTTTTCACCAATGGCCTGCAAGTTCACACTGTTGTACTTGTACTCATGTGAGCACTGGCGCCAGCGGCGATACTGCTTGCCCTCGGGGATAGCATTGGTTGCGGCAACCACCTTATAGTGGTAAGCGGGGATCGACCAGCCGAAGAAGATGTTGGGATCGAAGTCATAGCGGCGCATATCGTTCCAGATCTCATAGGAGAACATGAGGGCGATACGCTTCTGCATGAGGATGTGACCCAGGGTCAACTCACCCTGAGTGCCGATACCGTTGTTCACGAAGTTGTTGATGGCATCTTCGGTCATCGGGGTGAACGACGGGCAGTCGGCGAGGGTAGCATCCTCGGCAATCCAAACTTTCAGTTTGTCGTTCATCAACTCGCAACTGGCCTGTACACCCTTCTTGTAGGCGGCATAAGCGCCAGCCTTGTCACCCTTCTTGAAGAGAACCTCGGCCTTGATGAAGCAGCACTCGGCATAGGTGCCGATGTAGGTGGGCGAACTTACGCGGGTGTAGAACGTACCCGACTCAGCTGACTCAAACTTACCGCTACCGGCGCGGCAGTACAGGATGCTGGGATTAGCGAAGTAACCCTTGCAGTCGCTGGTACCCTCGATATAGACGGTGTCACCCTTGCGAGCCTCGTTGGCGCTGTTGATGTACCAACTGTTGGTAGCCGTGTTGAACATGGCGCGCAGGGGACCACCCTGGCTGTTGATCTCACTGGACATGTCAACGCCGAGCGTGCGGCGCCAGTGACCATTCCACTTCACGCCAGCAGCATCGATACCATTCTCACTCCTGTTGGGGCTGTAAGCCCAAGGCAGGATGTGGTCGGCACGGGGATCCTCAACGCCCTTACCAGCGAAGTTGGTCAGGTTGTCATAGAGCATCTTGGTAGCCATGTAACCGGAGTTCATACCGCTAACCGAGAACAGGGGCGAGTAGTCAACAGGCTCATCCCAACCCAGCACGTCGTGCGTGGGGCCGTTGTCGTCGGTGTGGTTCACGATGGTGTTGTCGGCATTGCTCTGCATAGCCTTGTCAAGGCAGCGCAGGATTTCGTCGGCGTCATACTTACCATCCTTGTAACTACCGGCACCCTTTTTGTTCAACTTGTTGATCCAGCGGGCCTTGAGCAGATAGGCGAGTTTGATCCACTTGTTCAGGTCACCATGGTTCCAGAAGTCACCGGCTGCCAGCGTGGGCAGCTTGGGATCCTGGCTCTGACCCTTCTCAAGGTACTCGATGGCCTTGTCGATGGTCTCCAAGCAACCTAAATAAATTTCCTTACCCGTATTGTAGTGGGGAGCAGGGCTGTCAGCGGCAGCCTCATCATATGGCATTTCGCCATAGAGGTCGGTCATGGCCATAAAGCCATAGGCCTTAATCAGGTAGCCGGCACCGGCAAACTGCCAGTTCTCGGCGGCCTCGGCCTTAGTAATCATGTCAGGCACATTGGCATAAGCACCAACGAACCACCACTGATAAACCGTGGTCACCTGAGCCTCAACGGGATACCAATAGGAAACGTGCCAGTAGTTACCGCCACCGTTGTTACGGGTCCAGTCACCCATGGCCATGGTGGTACGCCAAGCACCGAACTGCAAACCGCTATTGGTATAGAATTGAATGTGCGCCAGACGCTGGTCATAACTTGTGATTTTGTCCGTGGGGTTATTGGGATCCACGTTCACATCCAACCAGTCGTTGCAAGAGGTGAGCGCCAGAGAGGCAACACCCAAGCCACACAGTATAATTGATTTGAAAAGTTTCATATTATCTTCTTTTTTAGTTGTAAGTTTTAAGTTGTAAGTTTTAAGTAGGATTTGTATCGCCTGAAAACTGTATCGTCATGAGGTAATATTACTTAAAACTAAAAACTTAAAACTAAAAACTGATTAATCTTACTTCACGATGATTTCACAGATTGAAACACGGTTCCAGCTCAATTCGTCAAACATGTTGCTGATACCCTGGCCCTCGGCTTTGATGCGGTTGGCGGCGATACCATACTTGTTAACGAGCATATCCTTCACACTGGCGGCACGGCCGTTAGCGAGTTTGATGTTATTGTCCTTGTTGCCCTCGGGAGAAGCGTAACCCTTGATTTCGCAGGTAGCCTCGGGATGGCTCTTCAGGTAAGCGGCTACGCGCTCAACGTTGGCACGCTGGTCAGCGGTAACGCCGGTCTAAGTCGGAGGCCCAAGCGGTCTTAGGAAGACAATTAATTAAG
>JAZQJW010000070.1:0-27863 GCA_045541835.1 Sodaliphilus sp.
TTTGCTGTGCTCGTATTTTCTCTACCTGTTTCTCGGAATCTTGACGTGGACTCGGCGGTTTCCCTTCCTTGTCTCTGCACTGTCAATTTCCCTCATTGCAAACATTTCAATGAACTCACGCTTCCCGGCTCCGGACCCTCAGAAAAAGGCGTCAAAAAAATCGCTCACGCAATTTACCATATTGTGAGCCGAAAAGCGATGCAAAATTACAGCCGATTTTGATACTGACCAAATATTTTGGGAACTTTTTTTCAAAAAAAATCAGCGATTTTTCTTAAATCGCTGATTATCTTCATAATAAATTTTTAAAAATTTTTCTCACTTTTTCCCATAGTGGAATTTTTGGTCCAAAATCAGGCATTCACCTGCACCTTGATGCCCGCGTCACGGAAGCGCTGGGCAATTCTCTCCAATTCTTCCTTGGATACCTTCTCGAGATCCTCGGCGGGGGTCTTGCGGTCGATGCTGTAGAGCATCACCTCGCGAGGCTTGATCTCCAGGTAGGCACTCAGCAGCGCATCCAGTTCCTCGTCGGTGGTGTTGTCGAAGTGCTTGCCGTTATAGTTGCCACGAATCATGATGGTCTGGACAACACATTGTCCACTGAACCTCTTGAGGTCGGCAATGACACCCTCGGGCAAGCAGTTGGGCGAGACGGGCTGGTTGATGGCACGGAAGGTGTGAGGAATTGCGCTGTCCAATTTCAGGATGTTATTGTCCACCTTGAGCAATGCCTGAATGACGGCAGGCTTTCCAGCCATGGTCGAGTTGCTGAGCACCGACACCTTGGCATTGGGGAAGAACTCGGTGCGCAAGCGCAACACATCTTCCACCACCTTCTTGAACTCGGGGTGCAAAGTGGGTTCTCCGTTACCCGAGAAGGTGATGACGTCAAGCGTCTGTCCCTGCTCCTTCATTTCCTCCAGTTTGCGCTTGAGTTGCTTCTTCACCGATTCACGGGTCGGCACGCCGTCCTTACCGGGACCCTGGGCATTGAAGCCGGCCTCGCAATAGACGCAGTCAAAGGAACAGATCTTACCATCGTTGGGCATGAGGTTAATGCCGAGGGACATACCCAGCCGTCGGCTGTGGATAGGCCCATATATCGTTGAATTGAAAATTACCGTTTGCATGATATTCAGTCGTTAAGTTTTAATCGTTAGTCGAATTACACATTATATAATAATATAGAGGCATCACATGAGGTCGAGTTGCTGGAGGATGTCGGTGACATCGATGTGGGAAAGCGTTCGCCGCTGCTGCAGGGCGTCGGCAAAATGGTCCATCGCCTTGCGCACGCGAGAGTCGGCAAACAGACGCGTCATGTTGTCGAAGGCCTCATCAAAGATGGGCTTCACCTCGTCACGTTCGAGTTGGCAATAGTCCCGCCCGTCATCACACGCCACATCGAACAACTGATCGCGCAAGTGCTGGTCGGCACGCTCGTTGTCAAGCACCATGCGGCGGCACAGGGCATTGGCGACGGCAAGACCCACCGTGATACGGTAGTGTCCCAGGATGTACTGCCATGCTCCACGCGGTGACAAGCGCGGATTTCCCGCGAAGAAAAACTCGGGCGTAAACTGAATGCAGCCTGGTCCCTCACTGTCGAGGGTGACAGCGGTGAACAGGTCGGCGGCATCAAAGACCGACAGGCCCAAGGCCATGCCTGCCACACCATAGCTCTTATCCAGTTCGTCACGATATTTCATGATTATCTTTTCTGCCATATCTCATCATTTGCGGCCAAAGTCGGCAGGTATCTCCCCCCACTCTGCCGTGTTCCACTTCAATAACGGGTTAGTCCAGGTGTGTGTGGCAAGCCATCGTTCGGCTCGTGCCACAATCTGAAATAAGTGCGCATTGGCCTCGGTGCGAGCCACCTTGGTGCGGCACTGCTTGTTCCTGACCCACGCCAATGCCGTCTTGCTGTCACTGTAGATGGCGGTTTTGTCGTTTCCCTGCTTGTGGAAAAGCGCCAGCGCATGAACGATGGCAAGGAACTCACCGATGTTGTTGGTCGCATCGGGGAAAGGTCCCTGATGAAACAGTTCCACTCCGGTGGGCACATCCACACCGCGGTATTCCATGAGACCAGGATTACCCGAGCAGGCCCCATCGACGGCAATGCTGTCGTGAACGATATCGGGAATCGCGTCATAGTTGACCACCTCGCGAGGCGCACGGGCGATAGCCCTGAGGATGTCCATCTCGCCTGGATCGTTGCGAAAAGCCTCGACCGCTTCCTGTTGCGAGTTGAACGCCTTGTAGCGGGCCCCGGGATAGCCCTTCACCCTCGACTCGCATTCTGCCCACGAGTCACAGATGCCAGGCTCCGTTCCCTGCCACACCACATACCATTTGCACCTATCGCTTGCCATACTACTGCTTTATTCTACTGAAACGACAAAATTACATCATTTTTCCCAAATCAGCAAAAACGCGCTGCAAAAGAGTCCCTGTCATCGCTAAACATTAGTTAACTCAAGTTAAAACAAACAAGCGTGCAAGTGATTATCTCTCTAATCTTGTACCTTTGTGAAAAACAAAACTTGATTAAACCAAAAACTAAAACAATCGATTATGCAGACATTTAATGCAAAGGAAGTGAAGGACCAGGTTGTCCAGTGGATCAGGGACTGGTTTGAGGAGAACGGTAAGGGCTGCAATGCCGTTATCGGCATCTCGGGCGGTAAGGACAGCAGCGTTGTGGCCGGATTGTGTGCCGAGGCCCTCGGTAAGGACCGCGTCATCGGCGTGACGATGCCTAACGGTGTGCAGAAAGACATCAACGACAGCATGCGCATCATCAACCACCTGGGCATCCGCTACTGCAACGTGAACATCGGTGATACTTATAACACGCTGATGGCCACCGTGAAAGAGCAACTGAAAACGCTGGATACCGAGGTATCTAACCAGACCGTCATCAATATGCCTCCAAGGTTGAGAATGACTACCCTGTATGCCGTGTCACAGTCGTTGAACGGTCGCGTGGCCAACACCTGTAACCTGTCGGAAGACTGGGTGGGCTACTCGACGCGCTATGGTGACGCGGCTGGCGATTTCTCACCCCTAGGCGGACTGACCGTCCGTGAGGTCATCGCAATTGGCAAGGAACTGGGCCTTCCCATTGACCTGGTTGAAAAGACGCCGTCCGACGGCCTCTGCGGCAAGACCGACGAGGACAACCTCGGCTTCACCTATGCCGCCCTCGACCATTACATCCGCACGGGCGAATGCGAGGACCCGAAGGTCAAAGCCCTCATCGACGACAAGCACGTCAAGAACCTCTTCAAACTCAAGCCGATACCCCACTTCGAGTATAACCCAGACAAATAAAACCACCAATTTGCGTTGCGCCCGACACGTAACAAAGGGTATAGAATTATGAACAGAACAAAATTCCTGATTGCCGCATTAGCCGTATTAGCAATGATATCTTGCTCAAATTCAAATCAGTCGCTATGCCCTGACGAGAACCACCCACACATGATAGACCTAGGCCTGCCCAATGGCACAAAATGGGCCTGCTGCAATGTTGGAGCGCCGGCACCCGAGCAATATGGAGGCTTCTATGCCTGGGGAGAGACCGAAGTCAAATCAGTTTATGACGAAAAGCATTACAGTCATGGAGAATTATCCAACCAGATACCTCAAAGTATGGGCAACATTACCAGCTCGAAGTATGATGCAGCCAGCGAAAAGCAAGGATCATCATGGCAGATGCCATCATCAGAACAATGGCAAGAGTTAATTGACTATTGTAATTGGAAATGGACTACATACCAAGGACATCATGGATATAAAGTCACAGGCCCTAATGGCAACATCATCTTTCTCCCGGCATGTGGGGAAAAGTATAACCACGACGAACGGCCACATCAAGATGAAAGAGGAGCCTACTGGGCCAGCAATCTTAATGGCAAAGGAGAACCCTATTACTTAAAGTTTCATGATGCTTCCAGATGGGTAGAACACACCTATGAGTTTAGCCCAGGATTCAGTATCAAGGCCATTGCCAGTCAAGGCAATTAAGATATCAGGAAAAACGTTGTTCAATCAGCAAAGCTGCGAGGCGGCGAGCGGTACGCTCGGTCGCCTCGGCTGTTTCTATGTCGGTGGAATCAAATTGCAGGTGGGATTGGGCATAATAAGGAGCCCGAATGGCCAGTTCTGACTGAACCAGCGGCAACACCTCGTCGGCAGGGAGTGTGTTGATTTTTGGTCGTTTGCACTTCTGCTCCGGCAAGAGCAGACGCGCGGTGATGCGCTCGGGACTGGTGGTGAGCCAGACGGTGATGCCCGAGGCATTCATTATCGCCATGTTGTCACCCTGGCACGGTGTGCCGCCGCCACAACTGACGATGACATCGGCCATCGCAGTCACTTCCCGCAGGGCCTCGGTTTCCATTTCGCGGAACAAATCCTCTCCCCTGGTCTCAAAAATTCTAACTACCGACATACCGCAGCGTTGCTCGATGAACTCATCGAGGTCGATGAATCGCAAGTGCATCTGCCGCGCCAACACCTCGCCCAGCGTGGTCTTGCCGCAGCCCATATAGCCGATGAGAAAAACAGGCTTCATCACAACCAGCCCGCTTCGCGATACCATGCGATAGCCTCACGGATGCCCTCGCGCAGGGAATATTTGGGGTTGAAATCAAAATCGCGTCTCGCTTCGCTGGTGTCACACTGCCAGTTGCGCTGCTTGAGAATCTTGAACTTGTCGCGATTGAGCGTGCTGGGTTTCATCGTCACCTTGCCTATCCATTCGGCCACACGGCACACCACCTTGACCAACCATAACGGGCAGGTCACGGGGATGACAAACTTTTTCCCTAACTCCTCACACACAATCTTGCGGAATTCCTGCTGTGTATAGGCACGGTTCTCGCTGATGAAGTAAGCCTTATGGAGGGGGCCTTTTTCCAGAGCGTCCATCACTCCCTTCACCAGATCCTTGGCATAGATGAAAGTGAGCATCTGCTTGTCGAAGCCGACACTGAAGTCAAAGCCACGCTTGATGCTCTTGATCATCAAGTAATAGTCCTTCTCGTGCGGGCCATAGACGCCGGTGCAACGAAAGATGGTATAAGGGAAGCCTTCAAGACTCTTCAGGTAAGTCTCGGCCTTGAGTTTCGACACGCCGTAGAACGTGTTGGGCATGGGCACGTCATTGGGCTGGATAGGTTTATACCCTTTCTCGTCACCAGGTCCCATGACGCTCAGGCTGCTCATCATCAGGAAGACGTCGGGCGTCATCTCGGTTGCCTGCAGGGCATCTACCAGCGCGCGCAAGTAACCGTAGTTGACGCGCTCGAAG
Organism: Sodaliphilus sp.; assembly: GCA_045541835.1. Classification (GTDB taxonomy): domain Bacteria; phylum Bacteroidota; class Bacteroidia; order Bacteroidales; family Muribaculaceae; genus Sodaliphilus. Next base: position 5,327 of record JAZQJW010000070.1, read on the forward strand.
TCCAGATAGTTGGTGCTCTTGGTCACACCCAGGTTGTGGACGATGTAGTCCCAACGGCCCCACTCGCCCATGTGGTCGCGCAGGGTATCCTCCAGACGGTCCTGGTCTTCATAATCCAGTTCGATAAAGTGGATGCGCTCGTCTTGCAGAAACTCGCGGCTGGTGGTGGAGCGCACGGCGGCCCAGGTGTCATAGCCACGCTTGAGGGCCTCCTCGACGAGGAAGCCGCCGATGAATCCGCCAGCACCGGTAATCAGGATGCTTTTCATTGATTGTTATCAGAATCTTGAGATTGCAGTCTTGCACGTGCCATCGCCAACTTGGTGCCCTTGGTATTGTGCTCGGCATTATATTCCACGGCATCAATCACGCGCTGCGCGATAAATTCAGGCTTGATGTTTTTCAGGCAGGGATAGTCGCCATACTTACAGGGTTTGTCGCCGGTGATGGAGCATGGGCGGCAATCCATATCAAGCTGGATGTCATCCTCCTGAATCTGGTTATAACCCAGATAACCACATGCTGGGCTTGTCGGTCCCCAAACGGTCATGGCCTGCAGGTCGACCAGCGACGCCAAGTGCATATTGGCCGATTCCATGGTGAGCATCAGGTCACACTTGCCCAACAGGACATACTCATCGATGAAACTGTGCTTCACCTCGGCCATGGAAATCACGTTCTTGTACTTGCGCGCGATGGGCCGCAGGGCAATTTTCTCGGGCTTACCGCCTCCCATGAGGAAAATCCTGTAATTCTCGCGTTTGCACAACTCGGCAATGACCTGCTCCATCAGTTCCAGCGGATAGGCCTTCTGACGATGAGACGAGAACGGGGATATGGCAATCCATCGCTGACCAGGCTCCTTCTCAAGCACGATGGGACTCCTGGGCCACTCGCGGCCATCATAGAGGTGGGTGAAATCATCAGGAGCCACAAACCCCAATTGCCTGAACACGTTGCGATATCGTTCATGGATGGGAGTCACCGGCTCTTTGGTCCTGTGGTTGACAAGTGCCCTGCGCTTGGGTTTCTCCCTGTCGAGGCGAGCCACCAGGGCGCCACGCATCCTCATGTAGGCATCGATAATCCACGTGCCGGAAACATTATGCAGATCGGCCACCGCGTCAATGTCATACATCTTGAACAACTTCGCCGACAACTTGAGCAACCCGAACAGGCCACTGTGGTTCTCATTGACATCAAAGTCCACCACCTTGAGGTTGGCAGGTCTGTCATGGAACATCGAAGCGGGCCACTTCTTGGTCAACATGATAAAGCGGGTGTCAGGATTAGCCTTGCACACGGGATACAACACCGGAATCGTCATCGCCACGTTTCCCAGCACCGACAACCGCATGACAAGCACATTGCGAAATTGTTTATTCTTCTTAGCCATATAGCGCAAGCCTTTCGTTATTCGTTTGGCAAAGATACAGATTCTCTGTGAGATATGCAAGTGGACATCCTAAAAATCAGCGAAATGCCGATTCAAGCACCGGGCGACCCACACCAAGCGTGGTGCACCGTTTCAGCCCTCCAACAGGCCGACGATGTGGTTGACGACACGCTCGGGAGTGATACCGTGCATGCAGGGGTAGTTGCCGAAGCGGCAGTCCCGCTCGCCGTAGATGGAGCAAGGCCGGCAGTCCATGTCGAGTTGAATGTCGTCCTCGGCCCGCTGCCCATAGCCCTTGAATCCGCATTCGGGCGCCGTTGTGCCCCAGATGGTCACCGCCTTGAGGCCGACCAGCGAAGCGAGGTGCATATTCGCCGAGTCCATCGTGAGCATGAGATCGCACCTTGACAACAACGCATATTCATCGGTGAACCCGTGTTTGATTTCGGCCATCGACAGGACATGATGATTACCTCGGGCTATCTTGCGCAACGCTATTTTCTCTTCCTTGCCGCCGCCCATGAGGAAAACCTGATAATTATCGCGCTGACTCAGGCGTTTCACCACCTCCTGCATCAGTTCAAGCGGATATTCCTTTCCCGGATGAGCCGAGAACGGCGAGATGGCAATCCACCGCTGGCCGGGCCCTTTTTCAGGGACCAGCGAGCTGGCGGGCAGAGGTTTCCCGTCATAGAGGCGCGTGAAGGCTACCGTGGCTTCCAGCCCCAGGCTGGCGAGCACTTGCCGGTATCGGTCGATGGTCGGTGTCACCGGTTGGGTGGACTTGTGATTAACGAGCGCCTTGCGGCGGGCACGTTCCTTGTCAAGTCGTGCCACAGGGATGCCGCGTAACCGCATGCAGCAGTCAATGATACGGGAGCGCAGGACGTTGTGCAAGTCGGCCACCGCATCGACGTCATATTGGCGATATAGTTGCCTGGCAAGTTTCATCAGCCCCCAAAGGCCCTTGTAATCCTTGGTGTCAATGCCCACGACCAGCAGGTTCTCGGGACGGTCATGGAACATCGATGCGGGCCACTTCTTGGTCAGCATGACAAAGCGCGTGTCGGGGTTGGCGCGGCACACGGGATAGACCACAGGTATCGTCATCGCCACGTCGCCCAGGGCCGACAGACGCACCAGGAGCACATTGCGGTGACAAGCGTCACTTTTTGCCATACAACACGGGGTTGGTTTCGGGGTCGTTATACATCTTCATCTGACGATAGACCTTCATGAACTTGCGCCCAGCGGCGATGTCATCAAGCAACTGGTCGATAGAGGTCGTGAGGTCAACACGCTGTTCCAGCAACACTGCGAGTTTAGCCTTACAATTGGCAATGTGCGTAGCATCGGCGTCAGTGCGCTCGGTCTGCTCACGCATGTGCCAAATCTTCAGCGCCAATATCGACAGGCGGTCAATGGCCCAGGCAGGGCTCTCGGTGTTCAAGGTGGCATCAGGCAGAACAACCACTCCGGCATAACGCTGGCGGAAGTAAGTGTCGATTTCCTCTACCAGGTCGGTGCGGTCCTGATTGCTGCGGTCGATGCGGCGCTTGAGCGCCAAAGCCTCAACAGGGTCGATTTCCTCGTCACGGATGATATCCTCGAGGTGCCACTGCACGGCGTCAATCCAGTTCTTGCGAGCCAGGCCGTTCTCGATAGAGCCCGCCTCAAACGGGTTATCGAACACTGCATCCACATCATCGGTGACGTGATAAAGCCTTACTATCTGGTCAAATATTTCGTTACAACGCTGAGCAAAAGTCATAGTCATTGAGTGTTATGGTTCGTTGATTCTTTTGATGGTCACTAAGTGATGGTCGTTATGGACTTTAAGGTCGTTAAACTGATGCTGATATCTATCCGTTAGACACGTTCACCCTTCAAGGTCGCGCTAGAGGCGCTCAAGACACGGCACATCACCTTATCGCCCGGTTTCTCGCCACTGGCGGGAAAGACGATGACCTTGTTCTGCTGGGTGCGGCCGAACATGTCGTCACGGCTGCGCTTACTGTAGCCCTCGACCAGCACCTCAAAGGTCTTGCCCACATCGTTGCGGTTGCTGCACAGCGACAATTCATTCTGCAGGGCTATCATGCGGTTGAGGCGGTCGATTTTCACGTCCTCGGGAACATTGTCAGGCAAATTCTTGGCAGCAAAAGTGCCAGGACGCTCGCTGTACTTGAACATGAATGACGAGTCAAACCCCACCTCGCGCATCAGCGACAGGGTCTCCTGGAAATCCTCCTCGGTCTCGTCGTGGAAACCCGTGAACATGTCGGTCGAGATGCCACAGTCGGGCATCGCTGCACGAATGCGGGCGATACGATCCAGGTACCACTCGCGGGTATATTTGCGGTTCATGAGTTTCAGCACCTTGTTGCTGCCGCTCTGCACGGGCAGGTGGATGTGGTTGCAGATGTTGTCGTAGCGGGCCATCGTGTCGATGATGGCATCGCTCAAGTCCTCGGGGTTGCTGGTGGTGAAGCGCACGCGCATCTCGGGAGCAGCCTCGGCCACCATCGCCAACAGGCGCGCCAAATCCACGGGATCGCTACCGTCCTCAGGCTTGTAGAGATAGGAATTGACGTTCTGGCCCAACAAGGTCACCTCCTTGAAGCCACGGGCCTGAAGGTCGGCCAGTTCGTTAAGGATGCTCTGCGGCTCACGGCTGCGCTCGCGTCCACGAGTATAGGGCACGATGCAGTAGGTGCAGAAGTTATTACAGCCCCTCATGATGCTGATAAAGCCGCTCACCTTGCTACCTGCCACACGCGACGGGATGATGTCACGGTAGGTCTCGGTGGTGGACAACTCAGTGTTGATGGCCTTCTCGCCACGCTCGGCGAGGACAATGAGTGATGGCAGTTCCAGATAGGCATCAGGTCCAGCCACCAAGTCCACGCCGTGCTCGTTGATGAGCACCTCCTTCATGCGCTCGGCCATACACCCGATAATACCGATGATGAGCCGGCGCTGGCGCTTGTGGCGCAAGGCATTCAACTGGTTCAGGCGCGAGAAAATGCGCTGCTCGGCATTGTCGCGCACCGAGCACGTGTTGATGAAAATCGCATCGGCTTCGTCAATGGTCTCGCAGGTTTCGTAACCCGCCATTTTCATCACCGTGGCGACCACTTCGCTATCGGCCACATTCATCTGGCAGCCGTAAGTCTCCAGCAGCAGCCTCTTGGGCGCATCGCCCTGAGCATCATATTTCAATTGCTTTGCCATGTCTTGTTCAATTAAGACCACAAAGGTACACATTTTCTTACACACCCACAAAACCACGGGCACGGGAAAGGATTCATTTTTTTTTGATAGTTCAATAAAAAAACACTACCTTTGTGTTTTAATACTAAGGTAAAAAAGATGAAGACAGATTTAAAGACCAATATCAAGTTCCATCAGGTGCCGTTCAGGTATTACCGCCCTGAGAACGAAATTGAACTGGCGTCGCTCACTCGATATGAGAAAATCAACACCACGGTCATGGAGAGCGCCGATGAGGGAGCACGCGAGGCGGCCCTCGATGCCGCCCAAGTCATCAACCGCTGCGTTGAGGAGAAGGGACGATGCGTCATCGGCTTCGGGTCGGGACGCTATGCGCTCAAGGTCTACGATGAGCTGGTCAAACTCTATTTTGCCGACAAGGTGAGTTTCGCGGGCGTTGTCGCCTTCAACCTGAGCGAAGTGGGCCATGGCGGCGATGACGGCGGCCAGAGCATCCAGTCACGCTTACATGAACACCTCTATGCCAAGGTTGACATTGAGCCCGAACGCATCCACGCCATCAGGCGCCCTGTCGACAACGATAATGTGCACAGCCTGTGCAAGGCCTATGAGCGCGAGATTATCGATGCCGGAGGACTGGACCTGGTGCTGTGCGACCTCAACAACGACGGCAGCATTGCCTATAATGAGCCCGGCTCAGCACGCAGCAGTTCCTGCCGCCTGATGCTGCTGGGCAACGACTCCCGCACACGCATCGCCGAGGCCTTCCAAACCGAGACGGCCCCCAAGACCGCCGTCACGCTGGGCATCGGCAACATCCTCAGCGCCGACAAAATCATCTGTGTGGCACTTGAGGAAGACAGCGCCGAAGCCCTGTACAACACCATCGAGGGCAAGATGACCGACCTTGTCCCCGCCTCGTTCCTCCAGGTTCATGGCGACGTGAGAATCATCGCCGACCTGGATGCCGCGTCACGACTCACGCGCATCAGCTATCCGTGGAAGGTGACCTCTTGTGAATGGAACGACCACCTGATCAGGCGTGCCATCGTCTGGCTGTGTGAACAGACGGGAAAGCCGGTCCTCAAACTCACCAACAAGGACTACAACGACTACGGATTGAGCGAACTGGTGGCTCTCTATGACTCGGCCTACAATGTCAACATCAAGATTTTCAACGACCTGCAGCACACCATCACCGGCTGGCCCGGCGGCAAACCGAACGCCGACGACACCCATCGCCCGGAACGTGAAAAGCCTTACCCCAAACGCGTGCTGGTGTTCAGCCCTCACCCCGATGACGCCGTGGTGTCAATGGGCGGTACAGTGCGGCGCCTGGTGCAGCAGGGTCATGAAGTGAACATCGCTTTCCAGACCGACGGGGATGTCGCCGTCAGCGATGAAGACCTGCTGCGCAATATCCTGCTGGCCGAACGCGTCATGCGTCACTACGAGCCCGACGCCCAATATCCGTTCATCGAAGAGCTAAAAAAACGTGTCATCGAACGCTCAGCAAGCGACGAAGACCTGGCCTTGCGCTACTTCAAGGGCTCCATCCTGATCAGCGAAGCCTATATGGCCTGCCGCCAGATGGGAGTGCCTCGTGAGAACCTGTATGACCTGTGCATGCCATTTTATACCGAAGACCCTCACGGACAAGGCAAACTCACCGATGCCGATGTCACCGAAACCCAGGAACTCATCGCCCGAATCCGGCCTCACCAGATTTTCATCGACAATGACCTGGTTGACCCCAACAACACCCACCTGCGCGCCACCAGTGCCGTGCTCCACGCGTTGAACAACTTGAAAAACGAGGACTTCATGCGCGACTGCCGCGTGTGGATGTACCGCGGACAATGGGGACAATGGGACGTGGACCAAGTGGAGATGGCCGTGCCCATGAGCCCCGAGGAGTTCAGTGACAAGCGCGATGCCATCCTCAAGTTCCAGTCACAGATTCATGACGCGCCATTCCGCACCAGCGCCGACGGCAAACTGTCGTGGCAACGCTCCATCGAGCGCAACCGCAACTTGGCAGAGGTCTACCAACGGCTGGGACTGGCCACCTACGAAGCCATCGAGGCTTTCGTCCAGTACCGTTTCAGGGACGATGGCACAACTGAATAATAATAGTCAATGATATAGCAGTTGACCCAAAGCCCTGCGGGGCTAATGCGAATTACACAAATTCATCAAATTTTTGCGAATAGATTTTTATTTTTTCGTGAAATAAGTTTCATTAGCGAAATTGGCTTTGCCGAGCTAAAGGTTCGCATTAAAAAAACTTTCAGGGTCAACTCCTATATCGTTACCTAAAAATAATTAGAGGTCAACCTTTCTCGCGGGGCATGACCTCTAAACTTTAAATACTATTAACTTAAACTCGTTAGGCTCCTGTCACCGCACGAGGCAACGTCATCAACTCGGGAGCGAGACCGATGCTGTACTCCCCGCCACGGGTGCCGGTGATGAAGTATTGCTTGGCCAACTCCTTGTCGGCAATGACATTGCGGATGCATCGGTTAGCCCTGGAAATCATCTGGTTAAGGGAATCACCAAGCGGATCACACAAGTTGTTGACCGACTCTTCCACCTTGCTTTCATTAGCGCCAGGTTTCACCATGCTGTAGATATCAATGATTTCGTCGCGATATTCATCGATGTTCTTGAGGACAATGCCGCGGCCCGACTGCACACGGTGTTTCATGAACAGAATGTAGAGCGTGCGGCACATGGCAGGCATCTTGACTTCCATCTCGTCATACTCGGGCAACACGATTTTCATATCTCCATTGACCAGAACATGTCCGGGAGTGTTACCGATGAGCACCTTGCCCTCGAGCATCATGGTCATCACTTGCTGGGGGTCCTGATGATACTTGGCGATAAAGGCAACAATACGGGTCCTGAGGTCTCTCACGTCGCGCTCATACTCTGAATTAATCCTCTCAAACTCACGGACTTCCTCGGCCTCAACATCAATCGTTGCGGGCTCAAATTGGAACTGTGCCCGACTCGTGGGAGCAGCATCATCCAATGATTCGGCACCCAGCGAGGCTTCTTCATAGTCAAAATACGCGTCACTATCCGCAAGAATGCTCTCCTCATACTCCCGGCGGAGGAATTCACGTTCCTTTTCTTCCCTGAGTTTACGTTTTGCTTCCTCGCGGCGGAGGAGTTCGTGTTCCTTTTCTTCCCTGATAATGAGTTCATCATCTTCGACCTCCTGCTTTTTCTTGCGGAGATTCCTGCCCAGTTTCTTGAGGCGCTTGCCGAGAGACGGCTTCGCTTCCTTTTCCACGCTGGGTTCTGAGGTGGTAGACGGCATGTCCCGATTTACACTGAAACTCTCGCGGCCTCTGTTGATGGGGAGTTCGACACGGGTGTGATCCTGTGCCATATCGACATCGGGCAGTACGATGTTTCCCATGACGTCGCTGAATGGCGTTGAGGACGATGAGGCCCCCCACTTGCCCTTGGGCAGCGCGTTGCGGTCGTTGTAGTCTTCCTCGTTGATGATGACATCACCCTCGCTGTCATCCATGACGTCCTCCAAGCAGTCACTGAAGGCATGCACAGCAGCCAACAATGAATAACTGTCGCTACGGCCATACCTGTTGAGATGCAGTTGCACAGTGGCATACTTGCCGATGTTGCCCACGTTGAATCGGCGGGCAACGATGAGCGTGTGGTTCAGGTCCCAGGTCTCGACCCACTCCAGCGAGAGCGGGCGAATCATGGGCTCAATCATGGTGGCAAACCAGCGCAGGTTATGAGTCTGCTTGGGATTTCCGATGACGTAGATGATACCGTATTTCAGGTCTTGAGTAACAGTTGTTGGCATGGTCAGGCGGGTTTAAAGTAATACTAAAAAATACAGCAAGAATCATTCCAAAGGGACCCCACCGTAAAGGTGAGGCCCAATTGGCAGCAATCATAGCATGAGTCAAGCAAAGAAATCCTCCTCGTTGGTCTCGATGATGCGCTCTTTGCGTTCCTCCACCGATAAGCAAGGATTAGTCATTACGCGGCTCATCTTATCCATCCATTTGTGACGCGAACTGCGCTCCTTAGCAAACATGGCCTGGGTGCCTTCTGCTGTCTTGTCAAACTGCAGGTGGTGGTCGATGTGGAGCGAATAGGCGACCTGCTCCACGTCATGGTCGGCACCGATGTAGGTGAACTGCCAGCCCTGCTCCTTGTAACTGTCGATGAGCGACTTGAGAGCCGTGAGCGAGAACTCGTGAGAAGCGTTTTCATAACCGTCGGTGATGACAGTCACCAGCGCCAGCGAGTTGTCGTCTTCTTTGGCCTTGAGGGCATGCACTCGGGTGATGGTTGTGCCCACCGCATCATACAGGGGAGTCATGCAGCAGGGGCGGTAGTCCTTGTCGGTGAGGGTCTTGACCTCGGCAACTGGTACGTTGTCGTAGATGGTCTTCATCTCGCAGCCACAAAAGGCGACGAGGGTCACGATGTGTTTCTGGTCGGGGTTCTTTTCCTGGGCACTCTTGATGGAGCCGATGGTCTCGTTGACGCCATCGACGGCTTGACGAGCGATGTTGCACATGGAACCGCTCTTGTCAAGGATAATCACGTTGTAAACTGTAATCGGAGTCTTCATAACAGAAAAATTTTAATTGATAATAAATGCTTATTGTCGGGGGTATGTTTCCCGTTGACATTGCAAAGGTACAACCCTTTTTTCCGCACCCTCTTTTCCTGCAAGGTTGCCGTTTTTGGGGCACGAAAAAGGTGAAAAACGAAAAATCTCGTTACCGACCGCATGAATCTGAAAAGTTTTTAGTACTTTTGTAGGTTAATACTATTGCAACGACTTAAATGAAAGTCAAAATCCATCACGAGGGCGAGAACATCCTGTTGATGCTGTTCTTGATCATAGCGGCGAGTGGCGTGCTGGCCTATCGCTTTTTTGACTATAAGCCAGTGGCTTGGGTGCTGATTGGCCTTATGGCGGCTCTGTTCCTGCTGGTGCTCAACTTCTTCAGGTTGCCGCGACGGCACTTCAAGGGCGACAACATCGACGGCACTGCCGTGGTATCGAGCGTCGACGGCACAGTGGTGGCGCTCGAGGAAGTCTATGAGGACGAGTGCCTACATCGCAACTGCATCCAACTCTCGGTGTTCATGACCGTGTTCAACGTGCATGCCAACTGGGTGCCCGTCAAGGGTGAGGTGACCTATTACAAGCACCACTCGGGACGTTTCCTGGCTGCCAACCTGCCCAAGTCGAGCAGCGACAATGAACGCTCTTCCATCGTCATCCGTACCGCCACGGGCGAGGACATCCTCGTGCGACAGATTGCCGGTGCCGTGGCAAGGCGCATCGTCACCTACGTGGAGCAGGGCGAGACGGTCGACGTGAACGATTTCATCGGTTTCATCAAGTTCGGCTCACGCGTGGACATTTTCCTGCCGCTGGATACCGAAATCAAGGTAAAACTCGGCGACCGCACCTGGGGCGGCGAGACACTCGTGGCACGACTCAGCAACAAGAAGAAAGAATCATGAAAGCCATCCGCAACAATATCCCCAATGCCATCACCTCGCTGAACCTGCTGTTCGGCTGCATGGCGTGCATCGCTGCCTTCCACTGCTATGACGAGATGTGCGGCACCGCACTCAAAGGCTATCAGTGGGCTTTTATTCTCATCGCGCTGGCGGCGTTTGCCGATTTCTGCGATGGTTTGGTGGCACGGCTTCTCCACGCCGTGAGCAACATCGGCGCGGAATTGGATTCCCTGGCCGATCTGGTGAGTTTCGGTCTCGCTCCCACTTTGGTGCTCTATAACATGATGCTGGGGCACGGCGCAGGGCACTTGGCTCTGGTGACCTTACTGCTGCCTATTTTCGGAGCCTTGCGGTTAGCCCGTTTTAACGTGGACACCAATCAGACGACAACTTTTACAGGCCTGCCCATCCCGGCCAATGCCATCTTCTGGATCGGTTTCACGGCATGGTATGTGATGCACCCTGTTCCCTTGTGGCTGGTGATAGCGCTCATCGTGGCGCTGGCACTGTTGATGGTGTGCAACCTGCGCATGTTCTCCCTCAAGATGCACAACCTCTCGTCGCTCAAGCAGAATTGGGCACAATATTTGCAGATAGTGGCAACAGTGGCATTTGTCATCACGATGGGCCTGCCAGGACTTGCAGCCACCATCGCGCTCTACGTGCTGCTGTCCATCATTAAACGAGAGAAATAAATGAGTTTCCTGACATTCATATTGCTTCTTCTGCTTGTGGTTATGGGCTGGCCCCTGCTGCGAGGATGGCTGTTCATGCGTGATGTTCGCAAGAAAGTCAATGATACGTTCGGCGGTAATCGGCAGCAAAGCGAGCGACAAGGCCGTTATGATGACGACGAGGAGTACACCGCGAACGGCGAGCGCAAGAAATACACTAGAGGCGAGGGCGAGTATGCCGACTTCGAGGAAGTGAGCGGCACCATCATCGAGGAGACCACTTCAGATGACAACACCCGCGTCATTGTAGAAGAACAGGTCATCGACGCCGAGTTCGAGGAGATTCACTAAAAACACTGAAATACAATTAGACCGCTGTGGACCTCAAATCTGCAGCGGTCTAATCTTTAACCTCTAACCTCTAACTTTCCATTTTTCCGTACGAGGAAAAATGGATTTCTCACAGTTTCAGGTCATCCTCATTCTTGGGTTGAGGAGGATAATCGATGGTGTAGTGCAGACCGCGGGATTCCTTGCGGTCCTTGGCCTGGCGCGTGATAAGGTAAGCCACATTAATGATGTTACGCAACTCACAGATGCGGCGCGACACCTTGCTGGTCTTGAACAGGCGCTCGGTCTCCTCATAGAGGATGTCCAGACGGTTCCACGCGCGGTCGAGACGCAGATTGCTGCGCACGATACCCACGTAGGTAGCCATGATCTCGCCCACTTCCTTCTCGCTCTGGCTGATGAGCACCATCTCCTCGGGATGCGTGGTGCCGGCATCGTCCCAGGCCGGAATGTCCTCACGCCAGGCATACAGGTTGTGATGCTCAATGGCGTGCTTGGCAGCGGCGTCGGCATACACGACAGCCTCAATCAGCGAGTTGCTGGCAAGACGATTGCCACCGTGCAAGCCCGTGCAGGAACATTCACCGACAGCATACAAGCGCTTAATGCTCGAGCAGGCATTCAAGTCCACCTTAATGCCACCGCACATGTAATGAGCAGCAGGCACCACGGGGATATAGTCCTTGGTGATGTCGATGCCCAACTCCAGGCAATGCTTGTAGATGTTGGGGAAATGGTGCTTGGTCTCCTCAGGGTCCTTGTGCGTCACGTCGAGGAAGACGTGATCCTCACCACGCTGTTTCATCTCGTTATCGATAGCACGAGCCACCACGTCGCGCGGTGCCAACGAGAGGCGCGGGTCATACTTCTGCATGAATTCCTCTCCGCCCAGGTTACGCAGCACGCCGCCGTAGCCGCGCATCGCCTCGGTAATCAGGAACGCGGGCCGGTCGCCTGGGTGATACAGTGCCGTGGGGTGGAACTGCACGAACTCCATGTCTTGAACCGTACCTTTGGCACGATAGACCATAGCGATACCGTCACCGGTTGCGACCAACGGGTTGGTCGTGGTATGGTAAACACAGCCTACGCCGCCTGTCGCCATCAGCGTCACGCGCGACAGGAAGGTGTCCACCTCGCCCGTGGTCTGGTTCAAGACGTAGGCACCATAGCACTCGATGCCCGGAGTGCGACGCGTGACAATTTTTCCCAAGTGGTGCTGCGTCAGGATTTCCACGGCAAAGTGGTCCTCAAACACGTCGATGTTGGGGTCGTTCTTGATGGTCTCAATGAGCGACACCTGAATCTCGTGACCCGTGTTGTCGGCATGATGCAGGATGCGGAACTCGCTGTGACCGCCCTCACGGTGCAGGTCAAACTCGCCCTTCTCATTCTTGTCAAAGTCCACGCCCCAGTTCACCAGTTCCTGAATCTGTGCAGGGGCCTCGGTGACGACCTTCTTCACGGCCTCGGGGTCGCTGAGCCAGTCGCCAGCCACCATCGTGTCGTGGATGTGTTTGTCAAATGTGTCCACCTCGAGATTGGTCACCGTGGCGACACCACCCTGAGCGAGGTCGGTGTTGGCCTCTTCCATCTTGGATTTACACACGAGGGCCACAGTGCCCGTCTTTGCCACCTTGAGGGCAAAACTCATTCCGGCCACACCCGAGCCGATGATGAGATAATCATATTTGCGTACCATAGTTTTTCGATTTTATTTGTCATCCTGGATATCCAGAAAATCCGGACTATCCAGTAACCACTATTCTTTCTCGCCGTAGAGCAAGTCACCGCAGTCGCCCAGGCCGGGCACGATATAACTGTGCTCGTTGAGTTCGTCGTCGATGTCGCAGGTCCACAGCGTGGTCTTATCGTCAGGCAGATGCTGGCGCACCACCTCGATGGCCTTGGGGGTCGCCACGACGCTGGCAACATGGATGTGTGCCGGATGACCCTTGGTCACCAGTGCCTGGTAGGCCAATTCCATCGACGAACCGGTGGCGAGCATCGGGTCCACAATGACCAGCGTCTTGCCGTCGAGGCGCGGGCTGGCGATATACTCAATGTGAACGACAAAGTCGTCGGTCTTGGGGAAATACTTCCTGTAGGCCGACACAAAGGCGTTCTCCGCTCCGTCAAAGAAGTTCAGGAATCCCTCGTGGAAAGGTAGGCCGGCGCGCAGGAGGGTGGCAAGCACCACGTTATCGTTCAGCACATTACACTGTTTCACGCCGAGAGGAGTCTCGACGCCCACAGTCTGATACTGGAGTCTCTTTGAAATCTCGTAGGCCATGATTTGGCCCAGACGCTGAATGTTGGCACGGAAGCGCAAACGCTCCTGCTGCAAATCCTTGTTGCGTATTTCGCTCATGAATTGTCCCACCAGCGAATTGTTTTCACACAGGTTGATAATCTCCATTTTAGTCTTTTAGTTTATCGCTCAAGGTTACAGGGCAAACAGTTTGCCCGTTTCCTTGAACTTGATGATCTATTGATGATTGGTTAAGTATTCTTTTAACAGGCGTTGAGCGTTCTCTTTATCGAGCGTGAGTTGGCGCTTGAGTTCTTCGAGTCCGCACATCTTGAATTCCAGACGCAGGAAACTGATGAACTCCAACGTGATGTCTTCGCCATAGATGTCATCGTCAAAGTCGAACAGATTGACCTCGATACTCAACTGGGGGCCGTTGTTCAGCGTGGGCCGACGGCCGATGTTGGCCATGCCCTGCAACTGGCGGTCGGCGACATAGGCCAGCACGGCATAGGCGCCATTGTGAGGCAACAGCATCGCGGGCGGTATTTCTCCCACATTGGCGGTGGGGAATCCCAGGCCGCGCCCGTTGTGGAATCCGTGCACCACCTTGCCCTTAAGCGCAAAGGGACGACCCATGCAATGCATGGCGTCGACCACCCTACCGGCTGCGATGAGGCCGCGGATGATGGTGGAACTCACAGGCGCGTATTGCCCCAGATACTCGGGTGCCTTGATTACCTGCACGCCCAGTTGATGCCCGTGACGGCAGTAGTCCTCAAAGGTCTCACCCTTGTTGTGACCGAAGCGGTGATTGTAACCCGTCACGAGCACCTCCACACCGTAGCGGTCACGCAACATCTCGATGAATTGTGCCGAATCCAGGTTCGACAACTCGGGGGTGAAATCCAGGGGCAGCAGCAAGTCGGGGTCGAGAGCCTCGATTTGTTTGAGGCGATCCTCCGGCGGCATGATGAGCCTGAAGGACGTATCGGGGTGCAGCACCTGGCGCGGATGCTTCAGGAAAGTGATGACAAGCGATTGCTTGCCCAGCATTGAGGCTTGGCTGTTGAGAAAATTAACCAGCAAGGCATGTCCACGATGAACACCGTCAAACATACCGATTGTAGCGACTGTGCTGCCCACGGGCAGGCGGTCGGTTTCGCTCAATATCTTCATGCTGGTTGTCAGTTACTGGTTATCGGTCATTAGTGGCCTTAAGGTCGTTAGAAACGATTCCTCACTTGTCGATGTGCTCCTTGAGGATGCGCATGGTGTCGTTGCACACGCGGATGAACATCTCGCGGTTCTTAAGCATGGTAGACGTCTTCACCTGCTTGTCGGCACCCGAGAACAGGTAACCGGTATCCTTGCTTTCCAGAGCGCGGAAAGTGGGTTCCACGCCAGCCTCGGGGCTGGGGATGTTGCGGCTCAGGTAGTCGGGCACGCGGTCCATCCACCGCGCCATGGCCAGAGCGCCGCTCTTCAACAGGCCCGGATTGACACAGTTCACCGAAACGCGGCGCGTCTTCATGATGCTCGACATGTATATCGAGAACAGCGTGAGCGCCAACTTGCTTTGGGCATAGGCGCCCCACGGCGTGAAGTGGGAGACGGCGGGAAATTCATAGGGCAGCGACACGAAGCGGCGTGACACGCTCGTCGACAGGATGATGTGGCCTCCCTCGATGATGAGCGGGTACACCTGCATCGACAGCAGCACGGTGCTCAGATAATTTACCTGCACGGCATGCTCAAAGCCGTCTGGCGAAATCTCGCTGCGACGCGGCAGCAGGCCCGCATTATTGATGAGCGCAGCAACAGGGCGGTTCAACGCACGCAGGCGTTTAACGAAGTCATTGACCAACTCAAAAGAGTTGAGATCCAGTTGCAGGCAGGTGATGTCCTTGTTACGCGTCACCTTGCACAACTGGGTGGCATAATTCTCGGCCTTTTCTATATCGCGGCTGGCCAGCAACACGGCCTTGCCCTGTTCGGCAAGTTTGCGGGTAATCACGCTGCCCATGCTGTCGGTGGAGCCTGTGACGATATATAACGGCTTCTCCTGTTCAGCCATCAGTTTGTCGTTATCGGTCATCATATCGTTTTAGTTTTAGGGTTCATTCGTTTCTAACCTGCAAAGATACGCAAACTCCGCAATAAATCACCTCATATTGCCATAAAAAAATGGACATTTTTCATTTCGTGCACCTTGTGAACAATACCAGTGAGAGGAAGAAACACCGATTATGCTATTAAACCTTATCTAAAAAATAGTCTAATTATCATAGGGCAAGAGTTTTGCCATCAACCCTAAATGACATCTATTTTATGAGAATCATTATCTCACTTGTATTGATACTAACGGCAGCAGCATCGCTGCTTGCTCAAGACATTGACGCCATCTCAGCCAGGATAGACTTGCAACGCACTGAGTTTCCTCAAGAGAAAATCCACGTGATGACCGACCAGGGCAATTATCTGGTTGGAGACACCATCTGGCTGCGCGCCTGGGTGGTGGATGCGGCAACCCACCAGCCGGTGAATGCCAGCCAGTTTGTATATGTTGAACTGGTGTCGCCCACCGATTCGGTGTATTCTCGCATCAAGATTCACCCCGATGCCAACGGCGTGTTCCGGGGATACCTGCCCCTGGACATCAGCCTGCCCGAGGGACGCTACCAGTTGACGGCCTAAACGATGTTCATGCAGAGTGTGGGGGTGGACTATTTCTACAGCCAACCCATCGAGATTGCGGCGCTGACATCGTTGCGACAGCGCATCGTCAGCAAGTGTGTGAGATATCAAGACGAGGTGGACATAACGCTGCGCTATGAAAACATGGCAGACAGCAGCCTGTGCCCCTACAGCCACTTCGGCTACGGGACGACAAGAGACATCTGGTATGAAAAGCAATACCGTCACCGCACCGATGAAGAGCACCTGACACTCAAGGGAAAAGAGGCCAATTTGTCTGCCATTCTGGTAGAGTTTGACAACTATGCCAAGTATATCACTCTACCTCCTCGAGAAGCGCTTGACGTGACCTTTTATCCCGAGGGTGGCTACCTGGTCCCCGATGTGGAGAATTGGGTCACTTTCAAAGTCACCAACACCAGCGCAACGACCTTATCACAGGTCGGGGAACTGGTCGATGAAAGCGGGAACGTGATGGCCCAACTGCAGGTTGAGCATGATGGCATGGGACTCATCAGATTCACACCACACAGCAACAGCACCTACAAGGCACAATGGAAAGATGCCTTCGACGAAACGGTCTCCTTCCCGTTGCCTCAGGTGCGGCAAGATGCCACCATTCTGCAAGTCCGTCGCAGCGATGACGGCATCGTCACCATGTCGGCTGCCGGCGCAAAATCGAGCCATGGGCTCATCGTGCTGCAGCAACGCGGGCTGATGGTGACCTGCGGATTTGACTCGGTGACGGTGCGTGAATCGGATTTGCCGGCAGGCGTCGTGCAGGCTATGCTGTTCGACGGGGAGATGCATTGCTTGAGCGAACGGCTCTTTTTTGTGGGCGCTTCATCGCCATCGGCCCCCAATGTGGCCACCGATCGTGAAACCTACACCGACCGCCAGCCTGTAAAGGTCAATGTCGACTTGAGCGGCTTGAAGGGCAACACAGGCAATTATGCCGTGTCGGTCATCGACAGGAAAGCCTCTGAACCATCCGAGGGGAACATCCTTGCAAACTTGTTGCTGCAGAGCGAATTGCGCGGACGCATCAACCAACCGAACTACTATTTTGAGCAAAACGACACCATCGACAGGAAACAGCGTGAGCGCCATCTGGACCTGCTCATGCTCACGCAAGGCTGGCGACGCTATGACATTCCCCGCGTGTTGCGAGGTCGGCTGGCTGAACCCCAGTACCCCATCGAGATGTCACAGGTGGTGACAGGGCGCGTCTTGAGCGATTGGCGCAAGAAGCCTGTCGCCGGAGGAAAGGTGAGCCTGATTGCTCCACGAGTGGGATACAGTTCAATGACGCACTCTGACTCTTTAGGCATGTTTGTCATCAACATGCCGCTGTTGCCCGACAGTGTAGATTGTGTCGTTATGGCCGAGAACGTGAAGGGGAAAAAACAGATGAATCTGGAACTGGACGAGGAACAGTTCCCCTCAACCTATTACATGACGCATGAGAAGCCCATT
Organism: Sodaliphilus sp.; assembly: GCA_045541835.1. GTDB lineage: Bacteria > Bacteroidota > Bacteroidia > Bacteroidales > Muribaculaceae > Sodaliphilus. The sequence continues at coordinate 22,941 of JAZQJW010000070.1, forward strand.
CCCAAGGCAGCAACTTTCAGCGACGACCAGATGTGGAGAATGGAACGCAGCGGAGACTGGAGGCACATCATCCTCGACGAGGTGACGGTGAGGGCTTACAGGCCCCGTCAACATTCCAGCGAACGTAATCCCTATAACCTGACCAACAAGAAAATCAAGGAAAAGCAAATCACGACACTGGAAGGCGTGACGAATGTGATACCCAACCTCATTGTTTTGGGTGGCTCGCTCTATACGCCTGGGGCCAGAGCAAGAGACCACGTGAGCATCTGTGTTGACGGGGAACCGGTTGCTGCTAACTTCGAGACCGACGAGACAGCCGTCAGTCTATTGTCGGAGTACATCTCTCCTGTAGACCCGAAACCGCAAAGCAATATTTTCTTGGGTTACCAGGGCACATCCGACCTGTCAGAATTATTCATTGCACAAAGCATGATATCGTTCAAGGACGTGGAGTACATTTACTTTGTAAGAAACATCATGGGAGGCGGAACACTCTATGTGCAGCACCGCGAGGGGTACCAAGCCGACATGGGCAAGGAGCCCAGCATGTACCTGAAAATCACGCGTCCCATGGGTGCACAGGCTCCTGCCGAATTCTATTCGCCACGATATGACCAGGGTGATGATGGCCGTGAACCGGGCTCCGACCAGCGCAGGGTGCTGTACTGGAATCCCTGCGTGACAGTCAATCCCGACGGCACATCCTCGTTCGACTTCTATGCCAGCGATGCCCACAACACCACCTATATCGTCACCATCGAGGGCGTGGGCAACGACGGCACGCTTTTCCGCACCACCCATCAAGTGACCAAACGCTGATTCCTCGATTGACAAACAATCATTCTCAGATTGTCCAAAAGTCGCTTTTCTAAGAGAATTGTCTTATCTTTGCCGAAGAAAAAACACGATTCCTTATGGCAAACAAGAAGAAGAGAAAGAAATGGCCTTGGCTGGTGCTGGGAATCCTGGCCCTGTTGATTGCAATAGCGGCATGGTATATGCGTCCGCCGTCCAACACGATTCCCACGGCAAGTCGCGGCACACTGGAGCGTTTCCCACAGTTCAAGTCGCAGTTTGTACCGGCAAGGGATGTCGTCGTCTGGTTGCCCGAGGGGTACCGGACGGGCGACTCGTGTGACGTGCTGTACATGCATGACGGCAACATGCTGTTCGATGCCACCACGACGTGGAACCGTCAGGAGTGGCACGTCGATGAAGTGATGGACAGCCTGATCCATGCCGGAAAAATCAGGCCGTGTATCGTCGTGGGCATCTATAACACCGACGACCGCCTCACCGAGTATTTCCCCGCCAAAACGTGGCAACATGTCGCCGAGGCCGACCGCAAGAAAGCCAAAATTGACAAACTTACCGCCGATGCCTATTTACAGTTCATTGTCAAGGAATTAAAGCCTTTTATCGAGGAGCGCTACAAGCCGTTGACCAGCCGTGAGCACACCTTCATGATGGGCTCCAGCATGGGCGGACTGATTTCGCTCTATGCCCTATGTGAATACCCGCAAGTGTTTGGCGGCGCGGCCTGTCTCTCGTCCCACCTGTCGATGGCACATTTGCCCGATGGTGTGAAGGGCGACGCATGGGCCACTGGCTTTCGCGACTATGTGGCTCAACAACTGCCCCAGGCCAACGGCAGCCTCATCTACATGGACCACGGCACCGAGGATTTTGATGCCGACTACGGCACCTATCAGGAGCGGCTCGACAGCGTCATTATCGCCAAGGGCTGGGACAAGGACCATTACATGAGCCTCGTATTTGACGGTGACGGCCACAACGAGACTTGCTGGGCCAGGCGCCTTGATAAACCTCTTATATTTTTGATTGGGAAATAATACCGAAAAAACATGGACAGATATATCACAGTTATCGGAGGCGTGAACATGGACATCTCGGCGGCATTGACGGCGCCGTTTGTCCCTGCCGACTCGGTGCCCGGACAAGTGACACTGGGATGCGGCGGCGTGGCACGCAACATCGCCCACAACCTCAAGCTGATGGGGCATCATGTGAAATTTGTGAGCGCGTTTGGTGGTGAGACCTTCGGCGAGATGTGCTGGCGAGAATGCCAAGCCATCGGGCTGGATTTGTCGCTGAGCGAGCGATGCGAAGGTATGCGTAACGGCCTGTACCTGTGCGTCAATGACTTGACCGGCGATATGATTGCCGCTGTCGCCGACACCGACATCATCGGCCGCATCACGCCGGCTTTTATCGAGGCCCGCATCACCGATATCAACCGCTCGGCGCTTGTGGTGGCCGACACCAACATCTCGAGCGACACTCTCCTGTATCTCATCGATCACTGCACGGCGCCATTGTTTGTCGACGCGGTGAGCACTGCCAAGGCGACCCGCGTCATCGATGCGTTGCGGCAGAGCCAAGCCAAGCGGTTGCACGCCCTGAAACTCAATCAGCAGGAAGCACAGGCAGTGACCCATTGCGACACCGCCAAGGCGGCCGCCGAGCACCTCACGGCAATGGGTGTTGACGAGGTCTATATCACGCTGGGCAGCGAGGGGGTGTATTGCAGTGACGGGACTTGTCATGAGCATTTCAAGTCCATTCCCACGAGAGTCATCAACACCACTGGGGCTGGCGATGCCTTCATCGCCGGGGTGGCACACGCCCAATTGTGCCAGACTCCTTTCCCCGACTGCACCTTGACGGGCCTCAAGGCCGCCCATGTCACCCTCCTATCCCTTCAAACCGTCAACCCCGACATCAACAATTATTTATAAGAATAACAATCTGGAACATCCAGGTCATCTATATTGTCTGTATCATCTATAATATCCAGAACAACCGAAAATAGAAATAACAATGAACAAGTACCTTTCCATCTCACCCGAAGTGCAGCAGGCACTCAACGAGGGACGTCCCGTGGTCGCCCTCGAGTCCACCATCATCTCACACGGCATGCCCTACCCACAGAATGTGGAAACGGCACTGAAAGTTGAGCAGACCATCCGCGATAACGGTGCCGTGCCAGCCACCATCGCCATTATCGGAGGCAAACTGAAGGCCGGTTGCACCCCCGACGAAATCGAATACCTGGGCCACAAAGGTCAGGCGGTGACCAAGGCATCGCGCCGCGACCTGCCCGTGCTCATTGCCCGTGGCGAGGATGGTGCCACCACCGTGACCACCACTATGATCATCGCTGCCATGGCAGGCATCAAGGTGTTTGCCACCGGAGGCATCGGCGGTGTGCACCGCGGGGCCGAGACGACGATGGACATCAGTGCCGACCTTGAGGAACTGGCGATGACACCCGTCATGGTCATCTGTGCAGGGGCCAAGTCCATCCTTGACCTGGGACTCACCCTGGAATACCTCGAGACCAAGGGCGTGCCCGTCATCGGCTACGGCACCGAGGAACTCCCGGCCTTCTACACGCGCCACAGTGGCTTCAAGGTGGACTACCGCATCGACACCCCCGAGGATCTCGCAGCGGCTTTCCACGCCAAGATGGATATGGGCCTCCAGGGCGGCATGCTCGTCACCAACCCCATCCCCGAGGAGTACTCCATGCCGGCCGACGTCATCAACCGCGCCATTGACGAAGCCATCGCCGAGGCTAACAGCCTGGGCATCCGCGGCAAGGAAACCACACCCTTCCTGCTCGCCAAAGTCAAAGATCTCACCGGTGGCGACAGTCTGGCCAGCAACATCCAACTGGTGCTCAACAATGCCCGCCTTGCCGCCCGCACCGCTGCTGCCTTGACCGCCCTGACCCATTGATTTTCACGACGACCACTCAAGCGTTGCAAGGAATAACCACTGAGGCCTCTGAATCATCTGATGACATGCATTGGATGATTCAGGCACTTCATTGAAAACATATTTTAACACCAAGGTTAAATTTTGGTTAATTTTTATATGGATATACTCTATTGGCTGTATTCTGAATAATTTTGTACACAGAATTGACGATTTGACTTTATTTACTTTATTATTCACTTTATAAATTTTTAAAACAGAATTTGTTATGAAGAAATTCTTTACGCTGATTACTGTGGCCGTTCTGGCATTTGCCGCTCAGGCCAATGAACTGACCGTGGGTGAAGGTCTGTCTTATTCCAACGTGAACCCCATCTGTGGCCTTTATGCCGACACCGAGGGTTGCTTGACCCAGACCGTTTATCCTGCAACCATGCTCACCGATATGGCAGGCGACGAAATCACTGCTGTTACTTTCTACACCCTGAACTGGTATTACGAGACCTATGGTGGCTATACCAGTTCTGATGAGACTGATTTCATCAACTTTGACGGTGCCAAGTTCCAGTTGGCTCTCATGGAGATTGACGAGAACGGCTTCACCGAGGCTGTTGCTTTTGTTGGTGCTACCGCTGTTGCTACCTGCGTTCCCGAGTTCGGTGACACCGAGGTTACATTTGTTCTGGACCAGCCCTTCGCTTACACTGGCAAAAGCCTGGTCGTTGAGGTAACCTGCATCGAGACCGAGGGTGACTGGGGTCAGACCTACTTCTTCGGTTCTGCCGCAGACGACAATTGCAGTTACTACTACATTCCCGGTGGTGGTCAGGATGGTGCCGATGCTATTGGCATCTCCGTGCACATGCCCATGGCTACCTTCACCTATCAGGAGGCCGTTCAGCCCCAGTACACTGCCATTGCTCCCAAAGTGACCATCGCCACCAACGACGCCGACGTAGTTGTTGAGGGTATCATCGAGGGCAGCGCTGCCGACTACGGCACCGTAACTCTGTTCACCGTTGACGAGGAAGGTGTTCGCCACGAGGTAGAGAACCCCGAGAGTTTCACCCGCGAGGCTGAGGACTACGTGGTAACCGTAATTGCTGTTGCAACCTATGTAAATGGTGAGGTTGTTGAGAGCGAGCCCGTTGCTGTAACCGTTTCCAAGAAGCAGGAGAA
>JAZQJW010000071.1:0-42089 GCA_045541835.1 Sodaliphilus sp.
ACGACTTCTTCAGCAGCCAGTCCCATACCGGCGTGGCTGTGGACAGCGACTCGGGGGAGGTGGTCGGCCTCTACATCCTGCACCCCAACAACGTGGGCCGCTGCGGCCACATCTGCAACACCAGTTATGCCGTCAGGTCCGACCGCCGTGGGCAGCACATTGGCGAGCAACTCGTCAAGGACTCGCTGGCCATGGGAGCACGGTTGGGTTTCCGCATCCTGCAGTTCAACGCCGTCGTTGCCACCAACGTCCATGCCCTGCATCTGTACGAGCGCCTGGGCTTCACCCGCTTGGGCCGAATCCCGCGAGGCTTCCTTATGCGTGACGGCCACTACGAGGACATCATCCTCCTCTACATTGAATTGTGAACCATCAGGATCAGCATCAGTTGCGATGATGACACAGCCGTATCAATGCTCCTGGAAGATGTCTCGCACCCTTCAAGCTCACAAGGCCATATCCCCTTATAATAATTGTCGCTTCATTCCGTTTTTAAAGGTAAAGGGCGGCGGTAACGGAATGGCAACTATCGCCCTGGAAAGTTTTTAATCCCACCTGCCGGTATCACCGTGCGAACAAAAACAAGTCTATCATGAACGCGCGTCAACAGCAACAATTAGAGATGACTCACGAACAAGTGGAGCGCCTCAGGCGAGAGCACCCCTTGCGGGATCTGTTTTGGGAATGCACCTTGCGCTGCAACATGTCATGCCGTCATTGCGGCAGTGACTGCCTCAAGGAATCAGCGATACCCGATATGCCCTTTGCCGACTTCCTGCCGGTGCTTGACGAGGTGGCGGCCCACTGCGACCCCACCACGGTGATGGTGCAGACCGTGGGCGGCGAGCCGCTGGTGCGCCCCGACCTGATGGACTGCGGCCGGGCCATCACCGAACGCGGCTTCATGTGGGGATTTGTCACCAATGGCCTCTTGCTCGACCGCTCCGTGGCTCGCGAGATGGCTCAAGCCGGCATCACCTCTCTCTCGATCGACGTGGATGGCATGCGCGAGGAGCACAACTGGCTCCGTAATTCCAAGGTCAGTTTTGATGCCGCCATGCGTGCCATCGAGGCAGTGCAGACCATTCCCGGCCTCACCTGGGACGTCATCACCTGTGTCAACGGTCGCAACCTGCCCCGCCTGAATGAAATCAAGCAACTGCTCATCGAGGCCGGCGTCACCCGTTGGCGCTGCTTCACCATCGACCCGATGGGGCGTGCTGCCCGAGACAGGAGTCTGCTGCTCACCGATGAGCAATTCCGCGATTTGCTCAACTTCATCGTTGCCACGCGCTGCGAGGGAAAAATCAACATGAGTTATGCCTGTGACGGATACTTGGGCGCCTACGAGGGGCTCGTCCGCGACTATTTCTTCTACTGCCAGGCGGGACTCACCGTGGCCAGCATCCGTGCCGACGGCGCCATCTCGGGCTGCCTGAGCATCCGCAGCGATTACAGCCAGGGCAACATCTACCGCGACAGTTTCTGGGAAGTGTGGGAGAACCGTTTTGAGCAGTACCGCAACCGCGAGTGGATGAGGCGTGGCGCGTGCAAGGATTGCGAGGCCTTCCGATACTGTCAAGGCGACGGTTTCCACCTGCGTGACGGCAGTGGCGACCTGATGATGACCTGCCACTACAATCAACTCAAGAATGTTGGGTTAGGGGTTAAAGTTTAGAGTTTAAAGTTTAGAGTTTAAAGAGGATATTTGAAGTTAAACATAGGATGGCATGATGAAAAAGAATAATAAAGGGAAAAAGAGGCTTGCCGCGATGAGTGCTGTGGTTGCTGTCGGGCTCACGCCGGGTGCCATTGTTGCCAGTGCCGCAGGACTGCCCATTCATGGTTCCGATGCCGGAATCACCGCTGCCGACGTGGTCTCCATCGACGGCACAACTTACAGTTTTGACGAATTGTATGCCACGCAACAAGAGGACACAGCGGAGACGGTAATCGAGATGCCCGATATCACACTTGAACCTACACAAGCCACATTGTATGGCCCAAGAGTGTTTACACCCCAACGCGATAAGGCTAAACCTAAAAGAAATGTCGAGATAATTTATACTGACGTTGAACAGATGCCTCAGTTCCCGGGTGGCAATGGTGCACTGATGAAGTACATCAAATCCCATATCAAATATCCTGCCAAGGCAGCCAAGAACAATGTTCAAGGTGATGTCGTTGTGCAGTTTATTGTGAAAAAAGACGGAGATATTGATCGAGTGAGTGTGGTCACCTCGGTGGATGAGGACCTTGACAAGGAGGCCGTCCGCGTAGTCAAGGAGTTGCCCAAGTTCACTCCCGGCCGTCAAAATGGTAAGGTGGTTAACGTATGGTACACGGTGTCTGTACCTTTTGAACTGGAATAGGGAAACAGAGACGGTTAGGGGACCATTAAACCCTAATGGCAAATTTTAGTCTAAAACGTATAATACCCTAACGCCATGACGTGATGAAAAAGAAAGACAAAAATAAAGGAAAAAAGACACTTGCCGCGGTGGGTGCCGTGGTTGCTGCCGGGCTCACGCCGGGCATTCTTGCTGCCACCCCTGCCGCCATGCCCGTTCAAGACCCCAATGCACGGCTAACCGCTGCCGAGGTCGTCGCCATCGGCGGCCAGGCTTATAGTTTTGACGAGTTATATGCCATGCAACAATCTGGCAATGAACGAGGGCTTGAAGCGGCAGATCCCCAATATGCAGTAAGGTATGGAGTGCAACCCCGTCCGACTCAACCCCGTCCGGTTCAACCCACCGCCAAGTATGCTGCGCCACACCCTGGTGTAACCATGTATGGAGTGCCACGCCCTCAGACGCCCCCTCAGCAGCAGCAAGTGGATCTTGGCCTGGACACGATTCAAATAGGACTTATGGACTATTGTATCCAACTGGCTGATGATGATCCTTACACCCGAGGCGTCATGTTCACGCTTGACAGCGACCTGACGGGCGAAATAGAGATGAGTGATTACCAATTGAAGGAACTCAAGGCATTCATCGAGGAGAACTATGGCGTGGAAGTCTCCTACCACCGGTTTTTTCTCAAGGGCCAACTTAACACGCTGCGTCTCATTTCAGAGTATATCTACAGGTTAAAAACCGTTTGGGATAAAAGACAATAAAGGACATTAGGAAGAAAAGAGGACGTCTTCTTTCAAGAGATGTCCCTGAAGAACCATGGTCTGTGAGAATGGGCCATGGTTCTTCATTCACACTCGTTAGGGTGTCAGGGGAAAATTGCGTTTTACGCCATTGCGTTTTTTTACCGGATACTGATGTGTTACAATAACCTTGAATTATTTTTTTGCAAGGTGCTGATAATTATGTATATTTGCAAGCAAAAATCCTATCATTAGTTTCATTTTATCATCTAAAAAATCAACATTATGGGGAAGAAAACACTGTTTTTGCTTGCTGTGGCCATGCTCTTGCTGTGGCCATCACAGGTGAGGGCCCAGGATTCGCCTCAGCAGTCAGTGGACTTGACCACCAGGATGGCCAGGACCACACATGACGGATTGAGGAAGGTGAAGAATCTGCCCTCCAAGAAAGTTGACGCCCGCGCCTCACAAACCGATGAGGTGACCGTGCCGACGGCCCCTGCCGACAAAAAACGGGACGCCATCCTGAAGACCAAGGCTCAAGAAGCCGCTGCAATGTCCAAGGTGAATGACAAAAAGGAAACCGCCATCAAGCGTATGGCCCATCAGCCTGCCGCAAGGACGAGTCTGAAGGGCAAACATGCGCCTCGACGCGCCGGGGAAGTGCGTGACGATGATGGCGTGATTATCAAGCCCGCCGAGGGCCAGCGCAAAATCTACAACCGTTCGGGAAATGCGCTGATTTATGACCCTGACGGCGACTCCTGGCTGCTCACAGAGCAGTCCGGCAAGGTGCATGTCGTGTTCTGCGACAATGGCGATGTCTATATCAGGGACCTTATCTCCACCTATCGCAACAACGTCTGGGTGAAAGGCTCCTTGAGCGGCAACACGATTACCATTCCCACAGGGCAACTGGTGAACTATGAGAGCTATGCCGAGGTGCCTTATGCCATCTATTGGGGCGTGAAGGACGGTCGCGACTTCGTCAGGAACGATGCACGCGACGTCATCACCATGACCATCGACGGCGACCAGATCACGCTTGAGGGCTCCGAAGAGGAGAACATCATCGGCGTGTTCTATGAGTACGACGGCAACGTTTTCTTCTCTGATTTCGGTGACTATGAGAGCGTCTATACCTTCGACCACGACTTTGTGCCCCTGGATGTGGTGACGGTGACGCCGCCGGCTGGCCTGGAGACCGAGACGTGGTACACCCGCGGTCATTACTACGAGGGCTCGTCGGTGCCCTTCCGCGGACAGGTCAACCTGGGCTTTGACGGCAACGACGTGTATCTGCAAGGCTTGTTTGCCAATTATCCTGACGCATGGATGCATGGTGTCATCAACGACGGCACCGTGACCTTCGGCGGCATGCAGGTGCTGGGCGAATTGGACGGCCAGACCATCTATGCCGTGGGTTACAACGGCGACCTCCTGATGTCCTATGAGATGGCCTATGACGAGGAGGGTGGGGTATTCACCTCGCTCGTCGAACTGCTGGCTAACGACAATGACGAGAATGTGAATTACGACGTCTGGATTGAGGACCTCGCTATCAGCCGCGAGGACCCCTTCAAGCCCATCGAGGACTATCCCTACCTGAACACCTTCCAGACCACCGATGACCAGGAGGCGTTCACCATCATCGACGCCAACGCCGACAATGACACCTGGGATTTCGCTTACAACAGCGACGATAACTGGTTTGCACGTTACACCTACAACGAGTCGTTTGACGCCGACGACTGGCTGATTTCGCCTGCCTTCCACTTCGAGACCGGCAAGCAGTACCGCATGACGTTCGACACCTGGAACAAGGGCTATGACGAGCGCATCGAGGTGATGGCCGGCAACGAGGCCACCCCCGAGGGCATGACCATTCAGGTCGTTGAACCTACCGATGTGACTTGGGAGGAACCCCAGCAGCAGGAAGCCAAGATTACCGTGAGCGAGACAGGAACCTATTACATCGGTTTCCATGCCATCTCGCCCGCCGATATGAACAAACTCTTTGTCGACAATGTGATGGTTGACGTCTATGAGATGGAGGCTCCGGCCGCTCCCACCGACATCACCGCCGTCCAGACCGAAGAGCAACTGGAGGTGACCGTCAACTTCACGGCTCCTGTGTTGAAACGCAGCGGCGAGCCCCTGTCGGGCAATCTGGACAAGGTTGAACTCGTGCGTGACGAGCAGGTAATCCACACCTTCGAGAACGTGGCTCCCGGTGCGGCGTTGACCTGGGTTGACAATGGCGAAGACCTGACCCTGGGCTCACACAAGTACTATGCTGTGGCCTATAACGAGATGGGCGCCGGTGACAAGAGCGAGGTCGTGACCGTGAAACTTGTTGCCACGATCACAGTGCCCTTTACCGCCGACCTGACCCAGCCCGAGACCTTTGACCTTTTCACGGTGATTGACGCCAATGAGGACGGCAGCACCTGGAATTGGGACGACACCTACCTGACCAATTACAATTACAGCGCCGACAATGCGGCCGATGACTACCTTGTCATGCTGCCCGTCTTGCTGGAGGCAAACAGGAACTATGAGGTGGTTGTCAATGCCCGCAATTCAGGCGTTGACGAGCGCTTTGAGGTGCTGCTGGGCACCGAGCCCACCGCCGAGGCGTTGACCACCACGGTCATCGGGCCCACCGATGTCACGAGTTACGAGGACATGGGCGAGGAATTCGAGGGCATGTTCTCGGTGAACGAGGACGGCAGGTATTATCTGGCCATCCATGCCATCAGCGATGCCGATGCCTATCGCCTCATAGTGAACAGCATCAGTATCGATTTCGGCGCCGAACCCACGGCACCTGCCGCACCCGGCATCAGCGTTGTTGCCGATGAACAGGCTGCGTTGCGTGCCGAGGTCACGTTGGCGGCTCCCGAACTTGCCGTCAACGGCGAGTCCTTGACCGCCAACCTGACGCGCATCGACATCCTGCGTGACGGCACTGTCGTCGGCAGCGTTGAAGATGTCGCTCCGGGCGCGACCATGACCTATATTGATGAACCTGATGAGGTCGGCAACCACACCTACCAGGCCATCCCCTACAACGAGTCGGGCAAGGGCTTGAAGAGCGAAAAGGTGACCCTCTATGTCGGCCCCGATATCCCCAGTCCTGTCGAGAACTTCACGGCAACCGACGCTGGCAACATCGTGGCCCTGAATTGGGAGAAGGTGGGCAACATCGGTGAAAACGGTGGCCCGGTGAATCCTGCCACGGTCAACTATCTCGTTTGGAGCACCTATCTCCAGGTGGGAATGCTTGGCTATGACATCGTGAAGAACGAACTGCTCGCTACACTCACCGACGCCGACGCCTATGACGTGCCCTTCGACACCGACGAAAGCGAACAGCGCTTCGTGTACTGGATTGTCGAGACCCGCAACGAGGCCAACGCCGAGTTTGAAGGCCAGAGGTCTGAGGCAGGTCTGCTGGTGGGCGTCCCCTATATGTTGCCCCTTGTCGAGGGCTTCACCGATGATGAACTGCACTACCTCTGGGAGACCAACGGCACGGTCATGATCTCGCCTCAATCATCCGATGCTGACGGCTCGTCGATGGCACTGCTCACCGAAGAGGAGGGCACGGTACACTTCATCTCAGGCAAACTCGACCTTGAGGGACTTACCAACCCGACGCTCGTCTTTGACGTCGCCAGCCCCGACATCCGTTCGCTCGCTGTGGTCGGCAGCGTTGATGGCGGTGAGTTCACTGTCTTGGACAACATGCAGGTGGGTAATTCCTATTCACAGGTGAAGGTGCCCTTGACGGCCCTGCAAGGCGGCCGCTATGCCCGCGTCGGCCTGGTGGCAGAATATGCCAACGCTTCCGAGATTGACCATTGGGAGGGTGAATTGGTGACCCTCGGTGACCTGCTCCTGGTGGACAATATCCACATCGCCGACTTGTATCAGCATGACCTGTCGATCGCTGTCACGGCTCCCTCTAGCGTTGTGTCCGGTAACACGGCTTCGGTTACGGTGACCGTGACCAACGAGGGCGAGAATGCTGCTAATGGCTTCGAGGTGCTGCTCACGGCCGGTGACAAGCAGTTGCTTGATGTGACCCCCAACCAGACGCTGGCTGCCTTCAATTCCTGGACCCAGACGGTTGATTTCCCGACCACGGTACTGGACGAAGCCGGCGATGTCGAGATTGTGGCTCGCGTGGTCTATAACATGGACCAGCAACTCGCTAACAATGAGGCTCAAGCCCTTATCACCATCGACGAGCCTGCCCTGCCTGCACCCACCGACCTGGTGGTTGAGAAGATGTCGGGTGGTAATGACCTGGCACTCTCGTGGACGGCGCCCGATACCGATGGCGCAATGCGTGTGACCGAGGACTTTGAGAATACCGAGGTGTTCCCCGAATTCAGTTTGGGTGGCATCACCGCCACGCAGCACAATGGCGCCTTCGGTGACTGGTCGCTCTATGACGGCAACGGATTGATGTGCTATGGCTTCACGGGCTTTGAGGTTCCCAACCTGGGTGAGCCCATGGCTTGGATGGTCTTCAATGCCATGTATGAGTCATTCCCCGTTGAGGTGGGTTCGGTCTATGAACCTCACAGTGGCAACCAGTTGATGTTGTCCACCTGTGTGTCCGATGGTGATCCCATTCCCGGCACTGACCACTGGCTGATTTCGCCCGAGTTGATGGGCAATGAGCAGGAAATTAGTTTCTTTGCCCGCGTGATTACGCCCGACTATGGTTATGAGACCTTCGAGGTGCTCTATTCGACCACCGGTGACGATATCGATTGCTTTACTTCGCTCGAGGAGGTATGGCTCGACGCAACCGACTGGACCGAGTATACCTTCACCCTGCCCGAGGGTACTAAGTACTTTGCCATCCGCCACACGGCTCAAGACATCTTTGGCCTCTTGGTGGATGACGTCACCTTCGAGCGTGGCGCAACGGCGCCTGTGGGCTACAACATCTATGTCGATGGCCAGTTGGTCGGCAGCACCCCCGACACGACCTATGAGTTGCCTGCCACGGGCCTGGCCGACGGTCAGCACACGTTTGCTGTGACGGCTGTCTATGAGGGCGGCAAGGAGTCTGCCCCGGCAACGGCTGTAATAGACATCCACAACGGCATCAACGAGATTACCGTGGATGGTCAGCCCGTTGACGTATACACCATCGATGGCCGCCTCGTGCGCCGTCAGGCCACCAGCCTTGAGGGCCTGAAGGGCCTCTACTTGATTGGCAACAAGAAGGTGCTCGTCAAGTGAGTCAGACGATAGAAACTGAACCTCAGTGACTGAATTTCACCCGTGGGGGTGCAGCAATAAGCCTGCGTCCCCACGGGTGCTTTTATTGACGCGGTAAGGGAAAACAAGGGCTGCGGTGTCCGAAACAAAGGGGGGTGCAGGACTTTGGCAGTCTGCACCCCCCTCTTGTGACGGGATAATGGTTAGTTCATCGTTACAAAGCGTAGAACGGCATTTCGCGTCCATTATCAATCTGGAGGATGAGTTCCTTGTTGGTGAGTTTGACATTCTTCATGTTGTGCATCTTGGGCATTCCATCAAGCATTGTCTTCTTGAATTCGCCTTTCATGCCGTTGAGTTCACCTCTGATTTGCTTGTCCATCAACTCCTTGGTCTTGGCGTCCATGCCCTTGATTTCATAGTCGAAATCAACCTCGGCCTCACCTTTGTTAAGGTTCATTGTCAGGTCTTTGCCATTCAGGGTGTAGGTGCCGGGAACGCTCACGCTGCCCGTGATGGTGATGGGCACATTATCCTATTTCATCTGATGCTCAGCACCGACGAGGAGTTCGCATGCTCCGCTTTTATCAAAGGCCAATGCCACGAGCACATCTTTGCCGTCATCATCGGCCAGTTTTGTGCCCCATTGATGGGCTGTCAAACTCTGAGCGTTAATAGCAATCGCCGACACAAGCATCAGCATCAATGTGAAAAATGATTTCTTCATAATCCGATTGAATTGGTTGATTATTAATTGACGTTAGTTAATGCGTTATCATTGCATGGCAGGCAGTAGCAAGAGAGCCGCCATGAATTTTCTGCCACAAAATTAAATAAATTCAATTAAAGCCGAATTAAGGCATATTTTCTCAAGAAATTGGTCGTTTAGTGAAAAAATCGCTACTTTTGCCCCAACGAGAAAGATAATTATGAAATATCTTGTTACTATATTCGCATTGATAGCCTTGCTGCTGTGTTCTTGCCACAGGAACAAAACAGCAGTGGAGCAGCCCTCTGGCATCACGGCCGAGATGGCCTACGAGGGCGTGAATAACTATTGCCACAACCAGTATGACTGGCGTGTGGCCGACGATAATCCCTCCATGATGTCCGTCACGATGGGGGAGGGGACCGAAACGGAATACAAGGTGATTTTTCGCAGTTATACAGGCGCGTTGGTCTATTTCTATGTCGATAAGACCAACGGCAAGACACGCCTCGTGGAGCATGTTCCGGCCCTTGACATCGACAGTGCGGCCGGTACCATCAATCTGCTGGATTACATCGGTAACAAAGAATAAGTGGCATCCTTGCTAAAAAACATTGTCACTGGAACGCATTGGCGCGATCTTGCGACTTCTTGCATGAAAATCCAAGTAGACAGAATATGGTTTGCAGCGATTCACCAGATAGATAATCAAAAAAAAAGTCAGGTTTGGCAGAATCAATTTTTAGTACTATTTTTGTCACGTAGTTTGATTTTGTGTTTTTTTGTGGCGATATATGGTTTATTCAAGAGATCGTTTCCAATTTAACTTCCAACTACTTGCCAATATAAAGATAATAAGATTCAAGTAAAGTATGAGTAACATTATTGGTTTTGACTTGGCATTGGCCCGTAAAATTTCTGAGGGTCATACACCTGGTAACATCATGACCCGTGACAGCTATCCCGTCAGGATTATATGCTGGGATGCCGTTGGCACGTACCCAATTGTCGGCCTTGTTAATTATGGTAGTTATGAACGAGCCGAACATTTCACAGCCGAAGGGTTGAGCAATTTCGGGCGCAACAGAAAGACAGACTACGATTTAGTCATCGTGCAAGACTGACAGGAGTAGATTCCCTTACTGACAGGGTTGAGGCCATGGCGAGTGATGCTGTTGTAGTGACAGGTGTTGAGGGTATAGGGCAACTCGTTGTCGCCTGAGATATCTTACACGAATATGGTATTCTAATGATATATGAAGTCCACAAGGGTTCAAAGATTTCATCTTAATTGACTATTATTTAATAGGAACTAAATGGAGGCCGTTACGGAACTACTGGTTTGCGTAATTAATTGCGATAATTCCTACTCATAATCCGTGAGAATTTGCTATATTTGCAGCGAGAATTGGAAATGGTGTCTATTGAAATGCGGTGGCACTGGCATCTGATTGACTCTATGGAAACTTGATACAGTCGGCTGACTGAAGGGAAATATCTAAATTATTCACTACATTAACTATTCATTAAATTATGAGCAGAATCAACAATTTTCTCTTTGTCACTCTCTTTGTGCTGAGTGGCATGATGACGGCCTTTGCAGGCCAAGACTAAGTTAACGGCCATGCCTATTTCACGCAGGAGGAGTTGCCCAACATGGTGAACTTCCTGCCGCCGCCTCCTGAATTCGGATCATCACGTTTTGTCGCCGACGAGAGCCAATACCTCTGGGGCATTCGTCAACGCCAAAACGAGGAGCGCGCCGAGATGGCCATCCGTGACGCTAACTATGGTATGCAGACCATCATTCAAGAGTTCTGTCCCATTCTTGGCCTCGAGATCACTAAGGAAGGCACCCCCGAGTTGTACACCCTTCTGCAGGACGTGGGCGCCACATGCGACAGCATCAGCGACCGCGCGAAAAAGAAGTATAGCCGCACTCGCCCCTTCGTGTACTATAATCAGCAAACCCTCGTGCCTGAGCAGGAAGAGTCTCATATCCACAATGGCTCTTACCCCTCGGGTCACACTGTCCTGGGCTGGACGATGGCCTTGTTGCTGTCGGACATCAACCCCGCTGTTGCCGACGCACTGCTGGCTCGCGGCTATGAGTACGGCCAGAGCCGTGTCATTGCCGGATATCACTGGCAGAGCGACGTGGATGCCGGCCGCCTGGGTGGTTCGGTGCTGTATGCCAAGTTGCAGGGTAATGAGCGTTTCCGTGACCAGTTGGCAAAGGCCCAGCAGGAGTTTAAGGAAAAGACCGAGGGCCCGAGCAAGGTGAAAGAGTCTTATGCTCCCGTCGGCACCTCGAGGGCTTACACCATCACCGGCATGCCCGCCACGAGTGAAACCCGTGGCATCATCATCCAAAACGGAAAAAAGACCTTGAGGCCGTAAAACTTGACCGAATCAAACGTCTATTTATACATGGAAAAGCTGCTTCATGACGAGGCGGCTTTTCTATTTTTTTATTATCTTTGCGAGGCCTTGGAAGGAGACGCCGGAACAGTTCTGCAGCCCTCAAACAGGCAGTTGTCAATCATCAAATGAATTGGATTATATTGATTGTTGCAGGACTTTGTGAGGTGGGCTTCACCTTTTGCCTTGGTCGTGCAAAAGCCGTGGATGGATTGCAATGGTGGCTGTGGATGGCTGGCTTCATGGCTTTTACCATCGCAAGTATGGGACTTTTGGCGAAAGCCACACAGTCATTGCCTTTAGGGACCGCTTACCCCGTTTGGACTGGCATCGGTGCAGTGGGCACAGTTCTCATCGGCATTTTTGTTTTTCATGAACCTGCCACGTTTTGGCGGTTGTTTTTCATCACTACGTTAATAGGATCAGTTATCGGACTTAAACTCATTTCAGCATGACAGCATTCAGACCCATGCGCCGCCATCGGCAGCAGTTATCCAGAGATGCGTGTGAGCATATCCTCGACCGTTGCACCTCGGGTGTGCTCGCTTTGGCGGGCGACGGCGGTTATCCTTACGCCGTGCCGCTCAGTTACGTCTATGCCGACGGGGCCATCATCTTCCATTCGGCAGTGGAGGGGCACAAGGTCGACGCCATCAGGCGGGACAGCCGTTGCTCGTTTTGCGTCATCGAGCGGGACGAAATCAAGCCAGCGGAATTCACGACCTATTTCAGGAGCGTAATCGCCTTTGGTCGCATCCACATCCTTGAGGATGCCAATGAAAAAGTGAAAGCCTTGCGTCTGTTGGGCCGCCGCTACTCGCCCGGTGACGAACCCGGTCTGCAACACGAGATCGACAATTCGTTGGACCACGTCCTGCTCCTGCGCCTCGACATCGAACACCTGTCCGGCAAAGAAGCCATAGAACTGACAAAAGCAAGAAATCACTGACCACGCCCAGGTTGCCCCTAACGAGGTTTTGCAGCCATGTAGAGACGCAAAATCTTGCGTCTCTTGGGTGTCGCACCATTTGTCGCCCGTAGCGAGACACAATATTTTGCGTCTCTACTCACAATAGTCGTTTGGATGTCTTTCTAACCTCTAAACTGCTTGCGCAGAGGGCATTAATGCGGATGCCAAAAATGATAGTTGTTCCTGTTGTTCACCGCTGTTTGTGTTGTTTGACCACCAAAGCGATGCCGACAGGAAACTCATCAGGTATTTGGGCTAATCGTTGCCAATCTTCTTTTTTAGGGAGGTGAGACATCTGACTTGTGGATTGTTTAACAAAGTATAACACAATTCCTTTACGGGTTTAAGCGAGTAAGGTGTAATTCTGAAAGTTTTATCTGCCGTGAGTCCGTCCAAAGGGCTGCGGCGAGGCTAACAGAGTATATCATAAACTTCAAGCTTAAAATATTATGGAACTTTACCCTTTGCTTCAATCACAACTGGGAGTCTTCTATGACTGCATGAAATATCCTCAGGTGATGCAGTATAACATCCCTTGTATCGTGCCCCTGACCGTCGACATCGACCTCAATCGCGTGGAGGCCGCCTTGCAAACCATTTTCGCGGCAAGAAAGGAGTTGAAGACGCGTTTCCTCATCGACGACAACGGCGAGCCCAAGCAGTATGTCGACGAGAACAAGACGCTGACCGTCGTGCGTCGCGAGATGAGCGAGGCCGATTTCCAGGACTATGCCCACCACGGTTTCTGCCGCCCGTTCGACATCATGGGCGAGGAGCCGCTGATCAGGGCCGAGATTGTGACGACGCCCGAGAAGAACTACCTGCTGGTGGATATCCACCACATGGTGACCGACGGCACGAGTTACCTGGTGCTGTTCCCGCAGCGCGACCTGCCGCTGGCCTACGAGGGGAAGCCCCTGCCCGTGCAGCAGTACGGCATGATGGAGGCTGCCGCCGACGAGTATGCACGCTTGGGCGACGATGAATACCAGCGGGCCAGGAGTGTGATGAAGGAGAAATATGCCGGCATGGATTTGGCCACGCTGTCGAGCCGTCCCGAGAACCCTGTGGGCAAGATGGGGCAGGAGTCGGCTTACATCAGCCGGCCGATGGTCGACGGCTGGTGCAAGGAGCAGGGTTTCGCGCCTTATCAGATATTCCAGGCGGCTTTCAGTTATGTGCTGGCAAGAATCCTGCGCGAGGATAAAGTGGCCTATACCACCATCTATCACGGACGCCGCGACCCGCGCGTGCGCGAGGCCCACGGCATGTTTGTCCGCACCATCCCGTTCATGATGGAAATCCAGAAGCGGCAGACCGTGCGTGAGTATATCGCCACGGTTCATGACGAGATGAAGGCCACGCTCTCGCAACTGGCTTATCCGTTCTCACACTTCTGCCGCGACCTGGGTGTGCAGCCAGGCATCTCGTTCAACTTCACCGCTCTGCCCGGTTGGGAGGAGGAATACCACTTTGGCGACAAGCATTGTCCGTTTGTCCAGCAGGACCGTGGCGACGTGTTCTACGACTTGCTGGCCCACATCTTCATCGTGGGCGCTGACGTGGCGGGCGATGCAGTTTCGGGCGACGAGTACTACGACATCCGCATGGAGTCGAGTCTGGCCATGAACAGCCGCAAGACCATGCGCATGATGGCCGATGCCATCAAGGCCACCATGGAACAGATGATGGCCCACCTCGACGAGTCCATCGACAAGATCAGCATCGTCAGCGATGAGGAGGCCGAGCGCATCATCAAGATTGGCACGGGCAAGGATATCGATGTAGACCTGAGCAAGACCTTCGCCAACCTGTTTACCGAGCAGGCCAAGCGCACGCCCGATGCCCCTGCCGTGGTCGATAAGGACAGTGAGTTGACCTACGGCGAGATGGACTGCTACTCCAATATGCTTGCCCATAGGCTCATCGAATTCGGTGTGCGTCCCGACGATTTTGTCTGCGTCATGCTTGACCGCACCAAGGAATTCCCTCTCTCAGTCCTGTCTATCCACAAGGCTGGTGCCGCCTATACGCCGCTTGACTTTGAATATCCCAACGAGCGTCTGAGTTACATGCTTGAGAACTCCGAGTCCAAGGTGCTCATCACCTCGCACGAGGTGCTGGCCGCCAAACAGGCCGAAGGAAACTTCGTTGTTTTGACAATCAAGAAAGATGATGCCCCGGCTTCAACTCATTAAAGTGAAGCCGGGGCATTCTGTTTGTTATTATACGGTAGGTGATCAGTCATCGGTGCCGAAGAGGGGGTCTTCGGGCATGACCATCACAGGCTTGGTTTCGGCGGCCTTGAGGATGTTCTGCGGCACGTATTTCTTGTCAACGACCAGGCGGAAGGAGTACTCGTTGAACCACTCGTTGGTCATGATGATGTAACCCTTCTGTCCGCTGTCGCCGCCCCAGGAGTTCTCCACTTTCCACTTGAGGGGATTGCCGTTCTCGTCAAGGTCGACGGCGCAGAGCGTCATGGCGTGCGTCGAACCGCTGTCGAAGGTGGCGATGCGCTGGGCCTTGTCCATGGGGAAGGTGGTGCCGAACAGGGTGGCATAGTCGAAGTTGTCGAGTGCGAGATAGCCGTTGTCGCGGTTGAGTTGCTTGCCCACGTCGAAACTGGCATAGAGTTTGGTGGAGTCCTTGAGCGAAGCGATGGCCATGGCTGCGATGTCCTCCATGGGCAGGTTGACGTAGCGCCAGTTGTGGCCGTCGTAGGTGTGGCGGTCATATTCCACCTCGTAGGTCTTGTAGTATTCCCTGCGGGGGTCGTTCATCGCCATGATGAAGGTGCCGTTGATGGGGCCGCCCACCGTCTCGCGGTAGAATTCCAACGGGGTGTAGGTGCGTGCCGGACCCACGGCCTTGCCGTCCTTGTCGCGGAAGGCGTAGGTGAACGACTTGATGGGCTCGCCCAGCGTGAGCGAGAGCATGGAATAGATGGTGCCCAGCATCTCGGTCTTGCGCTGGTTGATGGCCTTTTTGCTCTTTTTGTCGGCTACCATCTGCCGCAGTTCCAGACCGAATTCACGCAGCTTTGAAGCGACGAGTTGGCTCATGCGTGAGGTGCGCTCGGCCGAGTAGGTCTCGGGCTGTGCCTCAACGGGCACGAGGCCGTATTTCTCGGCAAGGTCGGCTGCGCCGCAGAAGGTGCCGCCGTCGTTCATCGGGTTGCGGAAGAAGAACTGCACACGCGTGTCGTCAATGGGCTTGTCGGCACAATCAATCACGCCTTGCAGCATGAGGTTGGCCTTCTCGAGTTGGTCGTAGAAGAAGAGGTAGTCGTGAGAGAACTCCACGTAGATGGAGTCGCCGTGACGACGCGCGAAGTTGGCGCGCAGCACGTTGAAACTCGAGTACATCCAGCAACGCCCGCTCTGCCGCTGGTTGTGGATCGACTGTTTGGGCGTCTCGATGCTGAAGTGAGTGTCGGTGACTTTGTTGTTGCGGTAGTTCCTGGCAAGATCGTCGATGGCATTTGTCGCCATGGCGTTGCTAATGGCCTTGTTTTGTTTGGCTGTCGAACTGGTGACGATTTGGCGCATCATGTCAGGGCTGATGCCTCCCTGAGAACGGTCTTGTGCTGAGCCGGCAAAGGCGAGGCCTATTGCCAGAGCAAGTGTGATGTATCTGTTCATATTAAGTCGTGAAATGGTTTTATCGCGCCGGCACTCGGGCCAATGCGCAGGATTAATAGTCTCTTTGACTGCAAAGGTAGTGCAAGCCGAGCGCAATAGCAAGAAAAATTGATTTTTCTTGCATTGCCGAGGCGCCGCCTACCTTCGCCGCCAGGCAACGGAGTGCAAGTCGAAGACAATGCCAAATTTATTTGAGCATTGTTGAGACGCTGCCTACCTTGGCCGCCAGGCAATCGTTTCTCGTCAGCACCGCTATTGTGGTCAAACAACTTGAACAACAGTGAACAACCGATACAACTTTTTATTCTTGGCATCCGCGCCCCCCTTGAAGTGCCCCCAAATAGTTGTCTTTGTTGTCTATCAAGTAGTGCTTGTTGTCCTGATAAACCGTCTGTCGGATGCCCACGAACCATGAGATGTAAGGGAAAACGGAATTAAAATCAAAATAATCCGTCAGAAATTTGGCGGTTTCGGTGAAAAGGTGTAATTTTGCGGCCAATTTTAAAGGCAGGCTATCATGCTGACACTGAGAGTTGACATATTGAAGGGCAAAAACGTTCAGGCCACGAGTTGGTTTGGAGGCTATCGCTATATCTGCACCCCAGATTATGCAAAGCCCGAAATGTGCTCAACGACTTTCAGGAATCGGTGCCAACATGACACTCACGAAGTGATGTAATAGTGTAGCCATCTCCCGAGACACTGCTCAAGTGAACGATATAGAGTGGTTGGAAAGTCGAAGCAAGACATTCCAGCCACTCTTCTTGTTTTAAAACTACGAATTACACGAATTATACTAATTGGCATCCGCGAACAATTTATATCAAATTTCACTAATTGGCATTCGCGTGCCGAGTATTATTAATCGCGCCGACGGTGGCGCACAAAACTTTGAATCATGAAGGATAAATTAGACACGATTGCCTTGCACCTGATGCAGGCATGCAAATTGAAACCGGGGAATACGCTTTCGGGAGTGAAGGTGTTTTTCACGTCGGACACCCACTTCGGCCACACATCCATCTTGCGTCACTGCAATCGTCCCTTCGGCGATATTGAAGAGATGAACCAGACGCTTGTCGAGAACTGGAACCGTGTGGTCGGCAAGAATGACCTGGTGTTCCACTTGGGCGACTTCGCCTTCGGAGGAACTGAAGTGTGGAACCGCTTCCTTGACCAACTCAACGGAAGGATTGTGCTGGTTGTGGGCAATCACGACATCTATCACCTGCGTTCCGAAATGCTTGAACGCTTCGAGCATGTCGCATTTGAACTGTACGTCATCATTGACAACCAGCCCATCTTCCTCAACCACCATCCCTTCCTGAGTTATGGCGACTCTCATGGCCACGTGTGGCAGTTGTTCGGCCATGTGCACACGCGAGGGAATGGCCAGGGCAAGGATAAGGACAAGCAGAGGTTGCCCCTGCTGATGGCGACGCAATATGACGTGGGCGTTGACAACAACAATTATACTCCCGTCTCATTCTATCAGATACGCGATATCATCAGTAGCCGTACAACCGGTCAAATGCAAACATCATTTTAACTAATGAACATTATGGACAATTCAATTACATCATATAAAAATGCCAGCAAACAAGAACGCGTTAATACGCTACAAGACTATAGACCGCTGCCTGCGGAACAGGTTCCGTCTATGGACCATCGACGACCTGACCGAGGCTTGCTCGGATGCCCTATACGAGATGGAGGGCATCACCAAGGGAGTGTCCGTGCGGACCGTACAGGGCGACCTCCAAATCATGCGGTCCGACAAGTTGGGCTACAACGCCCCGATCGAGGTCTTCGACAAGATCTACTACAGGTACGCTGACCCCAACTACTCGATCAACGAGATGCCCCTGACCGAGGATGACTGCCGTCTGCTCAAGCAGGCCGTTGAGATGCTTGACGAGGACGGCAAGGCTACGCTCAACGAGATGCGGGACGTGCTCTCGCTTGTGCGGGAGCGGCTCACCGCCCTCTTGAACTACGGATAGAACGATGCCCCGACTTCAACCGATGGATGAAGCCGGGGCATTCTGTTACCTATCAAATGATGAAAAAAAGTAGGCATAATGGGTGTGCCTGTGAAAAAAGATGTAAATTTGCAGTCCGAAATTTCATCGGACATGAAACGCAATCGTGGCTTAATATGGCTCTTGGCATCATTGTGCGCTCTGGTCTTGACGGTCTTGGCAGATAATCAAGAGCACCATGTGGCATGTATGCAAGCTGTGGAGCATAGGACAGCAGCATCCAATGTTTGGGAACCGCAACAGGAACATTCCCACGAGGCCACATTTACCGATGCCACTCAACTCTATCGCATCTGCAGCACGCGCCCACTTCGCATCATCCCCACTGTGGGATCACGCGCATTGAGGTCTATCACGTCAGTGGGTGGAGCGGCAAAGCAATACATTGATAAACCTTTAAATCGTTTTTACGACAGCCGCACCTTGATAACATCACCGTTGCGCCTGTCGGCCTCGTGCGACGACTATGTCATCGCCTTGAGGCACATCATTCGTTAGCTGCTTGGTTTGTTGACTGATACCAATTATTCAAGTTCCAGAAGTGTCTTTGGCGCTTTTTTGAACTTAAAAAGTAGGAAGTAGAGATTAATGAGATAAAACTACTCCCTACACCGCTAAAATCGGGATTTTCACGTTTTAGAGGATATTTCATTATACTTTAATTCATTAAAATTCAACAACTATGCCAAGTATTAAAAGCTTGGAGATGGCTGGTGCTGTCTCCTCACATAAGAATATCACTATCAAAAAATCGCTGTTTTTCACCAAGGCCACCTATACCCCCACGCAGAGTGGTATCAAGGCCATGATCAAAGAATACTCTCCGACCGAAGGCGATCGCCTGGAGCGCCTGTTGAACATGCCTATCGACAAAATGCGCGATGAGATACAGCGCAAGGGTAAGCCTATCAAGGGCGCCGTCGGTAACTACCGCTTGGAGGCCTGCCTGAGTGCCGACCACCAGTTCTGTGCCATGCAGCTCTTCCGCTTCACTGAGCTCGATTACCGCCCTGTCACCGAACCGCTTTTCTACGAAGGTCCAGAGGCTGACTGGGCTGCACAACTGCTTTAAGCTATGATGACCCTGACAGTGGCAATTGTCACCGTATTCTGTATCGGCTATTTCTTTATAGCCATTGAGAGTTTCACAAAAATCAACAAGGCGGCCATTGCCTTGTTGATGTTTGTGGCAACGTGGACACTGTTTATGCTGGCCCCAAGCGTCTATCTGCCCAATGCGGTAGGTGAGCAGGTCGGCCCGGTGCTCACCGAGACCCTTGAGCGTCATTTGGGCTCAACATCGGCAACATTGTTTTTCCTGATGGGAGCGATGACCATCGTTGAGGTTGTTGACCAGAACGGTGGCTTCAACTTTGTGCGTGACATGATCCAGACCCGCAGCAAGCGTACCCTGCTGTGGCGCATAGCGTTCATGACCTTTTTCCTGTCGGCTGTTCTGGACAATCTCACCACATCAATCGTGATGATCATGATACTGCGCAAGCTGGTGAGCGAACGCAAGGATCGCATCATATATGCATCGCTGGTCATCATCGCCGCCAACAGTGGCGGAGCCTTCTCGCCCATCGGGGATGTCACCACCATCATGCTGTGGAACAAGGGGGTCATCACATCAGCAGGGGTAATCGGCAAACTTCTCATCCCTTCGCTCGTGTCAATGATGGTCCCAGCCTATGTGCTTTCCTTCTCGCTAAAAGGCCAGCTCAAGTATGCGGCCAATCGGCCCCAGGTAATGCCAGCTGGCGATATGACCTCTGCTCAACGCAAGATCATCTTCTTTTTGGGCGTGGGCGGCCTCATCTTCGTCCCGGTTTTCAAGAGTATCACCCAGCTTCCTCCCTTTGTGGGCATTCTGCTTGTGCTGGGAGTACTGTGGACGGTGACCGAGGTATTTTATGCCCACTTGAAGGCTCCTGAGGAGAAGGGCGCCATGCAGAAGCGTGTGTCCAAAATCATCACCCGCATCGATATGCCGACGATTCTTTTCTTTCTGGGCATACTCATGGCGGTGGCCTGCCTGGAAACCACAGGTGTGCTGACGATGCTCGGTAGAAGTCTGGAACAGGTCGCTAACGGCAACCACTATCTGATAACCGGCATCATCGGTGTGCTCTCATCGATTGTTGACAATGTGCCGTTGGTGGCAGCTTGTATGGGGATGTATCCGGTGGCGCCCGTGAGCAGCATGGCCGTTGACGGCATCTTTTGGCAACTGTTGGCTTACTGCGCTGGAGTCGGTGGTTCCTTGCTCATCATCGGCTCAGCCGCTGGTGTCGTGGTCATGGGACTGGAAAAGATCACTTTCGGCTGGTATATGAAGCATATTTCGTGGATTGCCTTACTTGGCTATTCCATGGGTATGTTGTGCTATTGGGTAGAGAAAACAATCCTTTGATTTTTGCAGCTATGAATTCAATGAATGTTCCAGTTTGGATTTGGCTGGTATTTTATCTGGCAGTATTGCTCATGCTGGTGGCCGATCTGATGATGTTTGGCCGCAAGGGCCAGCATGAGGTGAGTGTCAGCGAAGCCTTGAAAATGTCAGCAGTTTGGATAGGGGTTTCTTTGCTGTTCTGCGTTGGCATTTACTACTTCTATCCCATCGATTCTCATGAAATGGCCATGGAGTTTCTTGCCGGTTATATGATTGAGAAGTCCCTGTCGATGGATAATCTGTTTGTATTCCTCATGCTTTTCTCTTTCTTCGGTATTGAGCGAAAGTATCAACACGAAGTGCTTTTTTGGGGTATCTTTGGCGCATTGTTGTTACGGAGCCTATTTGTCTTTGCTGGAGCGGCAATGGTTGAGCGATTTGAATGGGTTTTAGGCATCTTTGGCTTATTCCTCCTTTATACAGGTGCCAGGATGTTTAGGCACAATGACAACAAGAAGTCCGACCCGTCGCAGAATATCATCGTGCGATGGTTTCGCAGGCTCTATCCCGTAACCGACAAGATGCATGGTGACCGTTTCTTCGTCACCGAGGACGGACGGCGCAAGGCCACTCCACTGCTGGTGGCGCTGTTGGTTATTGAGACCACCGATGTCGCATTCGCCGTGGACAGCATTCCCGCTGTGTTCAGTGTCAGCCGCGACCCGTTCATTGTGCTCACCTCCAACGTATTTGCCATTCTCGGCCTGCGTGCCCTTTATTTCGCTTTGGCAGCTTTGGCCAAGTATTTTACTTACTTGAAGTATGGCCTTGGCACCATCCTCATATTCGTTGGAATAAAGATGCTCCTGGCCATGAACGAGTACATCAACACGCTTGGTGCTTTTTTCGGCTTCAATATGAACGTTCCCCACATCGAGGTTCCCACTTCAGTGAGTCTTACCGTTATCTTCGGTATCTTGTTGCTGTCTATGCTGCTCTCTGTAATGGTGACACGAGGAAAAGGACAAAAATAGGAATAAATACTTTCGTGAAGCCATACCTGCCATAATCACTGCCGCTTAATGGCACTACCGATAGAACGATGCCCCGACTTCAACCGATGGATGAAGCCGGGGCATTCTGTGTGCTTTTATAGGAATAATACTTAGTTCTCACCGTCCGTTGACGAGGGCTCATATTCCACTTCGACGAAGATGAGCCTGCGGTGTCCCAGACCCTTGTCGCGACGGTCGTAGTTGTCGCGCAGGTCGGTGAGTATCTGGCAGAACTCTTGCTCGGTCAGGATGGTCTTGAACGGGTTGCTCTTGCCACGGGAGTGGTAGAGCCTCATGCCCCGTGTCGCCATCAGCGCCGCACGGAACCGCTCGCTCTGGTCGAACATGGCTTGATAGGCATGGCGTATCAGCTGCTGAAACTCATCAGACTGCCGGTCAATGGCGATGTCCTTCCACCAGACGATCTGGTCGGCCTGCCAATGGGTGCTGGACGCCCTCTTGGCATTGCGACCCTTCATGGCGCATATTTGCCGTTGCTTATCGCGAACCTGCTGCTTCAGCGACTGGAGAAACCCCTCCATGCTGCCGCACTGCACCCCGTCAAAGGTAAAGGGATTGCTGCAAAGGTTGGATAACACCTGAGAGGGATAGTCGCTGTGCGACCATATATCTATGGCCTTTCCCCGGCGAACCAACCATCTTATGTATAATTGCCTGAACATCTTCATGTGATTTGATTAGTGACTCCGCTGGGACTCGGACCGATGGAGCAGCGAGTGCAAAGTCATGCTTGTATGAAATTTGCCGAGATTCCCGAGCACGCTCGCCAACCCGTAGCCTTTCGCGACAGAGGAAGCCATCAGGCAGCCCAGGACCCCCGCATTAAAAGTGTGGTGCTCTGACCTGCTGAGGTACGAAGCCAATGCTGCTTGAGTGGGAAAGGTAGGATTCGAACCTACTCAGCCTTGGGGCAACAGATTTACAGTCTGCCACGACTCTCCAACTTCGCCGCTTTCCCTTATGTCTGCGGAGGATAATGGATTCGAACCATTGCGTCGTTTTACCGACCTAACGCGTTAGCAGTGCGTCCCCTTAACCAGTTTGGGTAATCCCCCTTGTTTTCGTTTGACGCTGCAAAGGAAATATGGCAGACCGCAGTCTTTTTTCGTTCCAAAAAAAATCTTCATTTTTTGTGCAAAAAACACCTGTTTATCTCAAAAAAAGGACAAAGAAAAAGCATGAACGTGCGTGAAAGAAAAACAATACAACGTCTGCCGATGTCAAAGATTGGACTGATTGTATTGTTTTCTTTTTCCACAGGGTGGGGCAGTCAAGTCTTAACAAAACATAAAAGTGAGTTTTTTAATCCGTTGATTTGTCCATTTCTAACATCAAAGTGCGTAGCGAACATTTAGGGCGGTTCATTGTCATGTCAACCAACGATAGTAACTTTGCAACCGAAACGAGAGAAAAGTTAGTATAACTGATAATCAGAACAAAATATGTTACGAGACATCATAGTTGATCCACACTTTCCTGATTGCCCGATACGCAATATCCTGTCGCGCATCAGTGACCGATGGTCGATGCTGATACTGTACACGCTCGACGGCAAGGACACGGCGATGAGGTATTCCGACCTCCTGGCGGCCATCCCCGACATCTCGCAGAAGATGCTCACCGTGGCGCTGCGCAACCTGGAGGCCGACGGGCTGGTGCTGAGGCAGGCCTATGCCGAGATTCCGCCTCGGGTGGAGTACAGCATCACCGAGCGCGGCAAGTCGCTCATGCCGCACATCAACAGCCTGATTGAGTGGGCGCTGGCCAACCTGGCCGACATCTTGAACGACCGCAAGAAATATTCATCCAATAAAAACCATTAATCACATTTTACTACACAATGAAACAGATTGAAAAGATTGCAAAGGGTGCAAATTATGCCGCCATCAACGTTGGCCGCATCAGCGAGATTATTGAACACGAGTTGCCCATGGGTCCGGATTTCACGATCCAAGGCAAGGTCTTCGGCGGACAGGCCGTTGGCGCCGCAGCCAGTGAGTTCTCTTTCCAGACGCTCGTCCCCGGACAGGACAGCGGCTTCCTCCACACCCACAAGACCCACGAGGAACTCTACTTCATCCTGCGTGGCGAGGGTCAGTACCAGGTCGATGGCGAGATCTTCCCCGTCAGCGAGGGTAGCGTCATCCGCGTGTCGCCCAACGGCAAGCGCGCGTTGAAGAACACCGGCAACGAGGACCTGACGATGCTCTGCATCCAGTACAAGGCCACCCCGTTCACCGAGGCCGACAGCCCCATGACCGACGGCATCATCCTGCAAGAGCCCCTCAACTGGTAAGGCATCCTTGCAGACACGAGGTTTAAGAGTTAGTGAGGTGGACGATTCTTTCGCCCGCCTCACTGAACTTTGGCTGAATGTAGATCAATTAGGCTGCATTTCAGGAATGCTCAAATATGATCCCGAGAGCGTTTGAAGCAGCAAATTTCCTTAATCTATCATGTAATAGAGAAAAATAGGTATCTTTGCACTCTTGAGTGATATCAATCGTGTTTTTTGTATGATCATCTTAAAGGACATTCTTCTTGTTGGGGCAGGTAGTTTTATGGGCGGTATCGCCCGGTACCTGGTATCATTGGCCATGAAGGGCATGGGGTCCGCATTCCCGTGGGCAACGATGACCGCCAACATTGCCGGTTGTCTGCTCATCGGTTTGCTCTGGGCAGCCTTCAACCGCGTCAATGCCTCGTCACAGTTGAACCTGCTGTTGATTGTGGGGTTCTGTGGCGGTTTCACCACATTTTCCACCTTCTCAAAGGAAAGCCTGTGCCTGTTGCAGGCTGGCAACTATCTCACATTCATCCTGTACGCCCTGGGCAGTGTAGTGCTTGGCATCGCTGCCGTTGCCCTGGGCTATGCATTGGCAAAGTAAACCATAAAGATGATGAAAGAAGAATGCTTGATATGCAAGGCTCCATTGGAGTATCTCGAGAACGATGAACTCATGGAGTGCGCCATCTGCCACAAGCAGGAGAGCAGCAAGACCCGCTGCATCCATGGCCACTATGTCTGCAACGACTGCCACACGGCAGGACTGGACACTATCATCGGGCTTTGCCTCGCCGAGACGTCCCGAAACCCCGTTGAGATTATCGAGAAGATGATGGCGCAGCCCTTCTGCCACATGCACGGTCCCGAGCACCATGTGATGGTGGGGGCCGCCTTGCTCACGGCCTACAAGAACGCCGGGGGTGGGATAGACCTGCCGAAGGCCCTGAACGAGATGATGTCCAGGGGCAAGAGCGTGCCGGGCGGAGCATGCGGTTTCTGGGGTGCCTGTGGTGCAGGCATCAGCACGGGGATGTTCGTGTCAATCATCTCCAAGTCCACGCCGCTCGCCAACGAACCTTTTGCCCTGTCACACCAGATGACGGCAAAGTCCCTCGGTGAGATAGGCCAGATCGGCGGCCCGCGCTGCTG
Organism: Sodaliphilus sp.; assembly: GCA_045541835.1. Taxonomy (GTDB): domain Bacteria; phylum Bacteroidota; class Bacteroidia; order Bacteroidales; family Muribaculaceae; genus Sodaliphilus. The sequence continues at coordinate 25,041 of JAZQJW010000071.1, forward strand.
CAAGCGCGACTCGTTCCTTTCCATCCTCGCTGCCGTCGATTTCGTCAAGGAGCACTTCGGCGTTGAGATGGAGCGCCCTGAGATCATCTGCCGCTATTCAGGCAAGAACAACCAGTGCATCGGTCGGCGGTGCCCCTTCTCTCCCGCAAACCATTGAGAACCGTTTACTGCTGATTTCCGATGTCGGTTTCGCGAAAAATGACTATCTTTGCCCCTTTGAGAAAGATAAATTGAGATAAATCCTTAATGATTGATTAAAGTTATGAAAAGAATAGTATCTGCAATTATCCTTTCTTGCCTCACACTCTCGTTGATGGCACAGAATGGCATTAAGGTGAACTTTAAAGGCTCCAAGCCCACCGTCACCGATTTTGCATGGGCAGCATTTCCTTCATTGAACCATGAAGATGAGGATGAAAGCGGCGACCGCCCATGGACGGCATTGGAGGATGCCATGCAACGTTATCGCCAAGGCCTTCCACAAGAGGAGGGCGAGACGTTGACCATCGACACAAAAAACGGATACATCATGTTTGAACGTGTGAGCGAAGAATTTGGAGATGTTATCTTCAGGTTGGAAGTATGCTACTGGAACGAGTCGGACGGGAAACACAAACTCATTATTTTCAACGATATGGCGAGCACTTTTGAAGGCAAGCCATGTATGACTGAAACGAGTGACATTGATTTCTTCCGTTACAACAATGCCACAAAACGCATGGTGGCTTGTGATGCTCCCGGGTTCGAAGTTGATTACAGCCTCTTGTATGAACTGCCGCGCAAGGGCAAGGACATCATTTGCACCCGATGGAATGACGACGGCACCACCCAGCAGACGATATTGAAATGGGATGGAAAACAATTCAACAAATAACTGATTGTTGACCGATTCCAACTGATGTGCGGGCCGATAACTAAGGCCTGCAGGTTAGGGGGCCGTCCACCTCGGCACTTCAAAGAAGGCTCTGAGCCCTGATTGCCATATGATGGGGTTTAAGCGGGGTAGGGGATATAATGTAAAACGGAGACCATTGAAAAATCAATAGCCTCCGGTTTCCAAGACACCCCATCGTTTTTTGGGGGGGGCGGTTAGGATAAACGGCTATTCTATCGGTATCTGAATGATTGAAAGCCATTTCTCGGGGTCCTCCTGGTTCCAGACTCCATCAACGTAGCAGGTGCGGAACTGACCAACAGGCTTGTAGCCATGCTCCTCTATGTAACGGAAAGCTTCTATGTACGATTCGTAGAATCTTTCATACGGGCCGACGTGCTTCATGCAGAGCGCCTTGGGCACAGCGGGCAGACGCTTGAACTGGATGATGGCATTGTCCTCTCCCATCTCCTCTACCTGTTCGCAATACTCAATGTCCACGTCCGTCGGCTTGTACTCTCTGTCATGTTCAACAGTAAAGCAGTAGCCCGGCGGTGGGCACTTGCAGCCGAGACGCTGCATCTCGGGAGCGATTATCTCTACACACATGGAGCCTATGGCGGCGTAGTCTGGAAGGACTTCACGATGACTTGCCACGATGATTTCGGGCAGTGACTGAATGCTGAATTTTTCCATTGTCTTCATCTCTTTGCGAGTGTTCCTCCAGTCGAGCAGTCGGTTGCGACGGGTTATCAGCTGATTCAGCTGCGCTTCCGTTTCCTTGATTTTCTCGGTCAGTTGCTGGATGCTTGGGATGTGCGAGTTGTCCTCGAACAAGTCCTTGATCTCATCCAACGAGAATCCAAGGCGCTGCAGGTCGCGGATGGCTTGCAACTTCTGCATCTGGTCGATGCTGTAGTAGCGGTAGCCTGTCCACTCGTCCACCTCGTCAGGCAACAGCAGACCTTTCTGCTCATAATGACGCAAAGTTTTTACTGTGACTTGCATCAACTGGGAGAACTCTCCGATTTTTAACCTTGTTTTCTTACTCATATCGCACGATGTTAGGAAGCAATTGCTAAGTGAAAGCAAAGTTAATGTGTGCCCTTAGGGACGAGTCAAGAGAAAATGACGATTTTAACATGACTTTAACAGATCGGCGCCCCGTCCTCTTTACTCCCGGCCGGTAGCACTATGCAATAATGGCGGGAACAAGAGATGAGATACATCGAAGCCAATTAAAGTCAAAGATACAGATAATGCCTTCAATCAGAGCACGAAATGCCTTATCGGGAATTGTTGGACAAGGACAGACCCACGCTGAAGATCAGGTTCACGTTGGACAAGGTGCCACTGAGGTCCCAATCCTCACGATACTCGTCACATGGTTTGTGGTACCACACCGGCATCGGATATTTGTTGGGCTTGGTTACATCCACAGGATGGCGGCCGTTCTCCAGCACCACAGCACGTACGCCCTTTTTCACGAAATTGTAGTGGTCGGAACGGTAAAACCAGCCGTCGGAGTTGTCGTCGTCGAAGTAGATATACCTGCCCTGAGCAGCAGCTGCAGCCACATAATAATTGTCCAGGTCGCTTTCCCCGCCACCCAGAATCACGACATCGCGCGTCAGTTCGGCGGGGCCGATGCTCTCAAAATTAAGGCAGGCCACAGTCTTCGCCATCGGCACTGCAGGGTGGTCGCAGTAATATGCCGAGCCGAACAGTCCGCTCTCCTCAGACGAGGGGAAGATGAACAGCAGGTCTCGCCGCGGCTGGGGCATCTCCTTGAACTTCTTGGCGACGAGCAACGCTCCAGCCATGCCCGATGCATTGTCGGCAGCACCGTTGTATATCGTATCGCCGCGCTCATCGGCTTTCCCGATGCCCAGGTGGTCCCAGTGGGCACAGAACACCACGGCCTCACCATCCTGGCCGCTCCCCCGAAGAATGCCGCCAACGTTGCGCGTCTGCTGAATGCCGTAAGTCACATTCATCTTCACATCGCCTCTCACGTTCAGGGGGAAACTCTTGAAGCCCGGCTTTTTGGCATCAGCCAGCGCCTTGTCCATGTCCATGCCGGCCGCAAGAAACAGTTTCCTGCAACCCTCCTCGTGCAGCCATCCCCTGACTGCCAATTCGTTGGCATTGCGGGTATCCGGATCATAGATGGCTAGATTGTCGCTCAGGTGGCCGTTCACACAGACGTGCCACCCGTAACTGGCGGCTTCGGTATGGTGGAGCACCAGACAACCGGCGGCACCCTGTCGCTGTGCCTCTTCAAACTTATATAACCAACGGCCGTAGTAGGTCATATTGCGTCCTCGGAATAGTTGACTGTCATAAAAGCCGGGGTCGTTGACCATCACCACCGCGATCTTGCCTTTCACATCGATGCCCTCGTAGTCGTTCCAGCCGAATTCGGGCGCGTTGATGCCAAAACCACAGAACACATACTCCGCCTTCTTCATGTCAATTTTCTTGGTGGCGCGAGTCGTCCAGATGATCAAATCGTCGGGATAGCGGAGCACCGATTTCTTCTTCCCGCTCACCGAGAGCCTGCCACCCACGGGCTTGGCAGTGACTGCAATCATTTCAAAGGGCTGGAACCAACTGCCGTTGAAGGCAGGCTCCAAACCCATTACCTCCAACTGCCTGGCAAGATAGTCCACCGTCTTGTCCTCATAGGGTGTCATGGGCTTTCTTCCGCCAAACTCATCACCGGAAATCACCTTTGTCCATTCCCTCAGCAGTTGTTCGTCACTTCCGGTTCGCAACTGCTCCTGTGTAATCTGTGCACTGGCTGTTGCCAGCCCCATGGCGACAAAAGCGATCACCGTCACCAGCACTTTAGCATTCATTCTCATCGGCATCTTCATAGATATGGGTTGTTGGAAAAGGACTTTTCCCTGGCACACCGCTCAAGATGGGGTGCCAAATCAACTGATGGAAAAATCCCATGATTATAAGTTCTTAAATATCCGCAAAGATACAAAACCTTTTTCTTTTGCCGAATATAAACTTCGGCGAATGTGGCTCTGCCTTGCTGGTTGAGCGAGTACATCGATGAGGTTTAAGCCTCCCGTTCCGCAGTAAGGGCACAGACTTCCCGATTGAAACTGCACCGAGCAATTCCCTAAAAAGGGAACCGCCCGGCTTTATTTCCACAATCGATACAGTGATTAATTGTTACTTCCCATATATGAAACCGATAAGGTCGTCAATTTCTTCTTCAGTGAAATTACCTGCAACTTGAACATTTCCATTTTCAACTTGACACATCACCATAGGATAAGAATATACCTGTCCTTTTATCACAGTTGCTATGTAGCGATTGATGTTTTGTGCAGTTAATCGAGAAAACTGTTGTGTACCTTTATCGTCAAATCTGAATGACATACAATACTGACCATCAGGCATGGTCTCTTTCTTCGCACTGATTATAAATTCTCCAGTCAAATAAGGCTTGCTATCAAGAACTTTGAGCGCAATAAGCTCATAGCACTCGGGCCCTTGAAAATCACGGGAGGGCTTGTAGGGCTTGATAGACCAAGCAAGTTTCAAGTCTTGAGGCAGGAAATTAGCTCCATACTGAGCTATTATGCTGTTTACTCTTGCTGTATCTTCAACAAGAGTATGACCGATTACAGGTGTTGGGTTGTTATATTCCGGTCTGCTCCAGTCCTCCGTATGACTTCTTGTATTTAGTAACTGCTCAAGCGAAAATTCATCAGGTTTGAGGTTTTGCTTTTTAACCTCATTATTCAGGTTTATAAATGCTTTGGCAACTTCATCCCAAGAGTATGTTTCATAAAAACCAATTTGAGACACAGCATCTTTTTGTACTTTGCTGCTTTTATAGTTTACGGCACTGTTGCATGAAAATGAAAGAGCAATGACTGCTACCACAGCAAGAATCATTATTCCGCAAAGCGGTTTGGATGACATAGTCCTTAATGATTTCATTATATCCATAATTTATTCAGTAATTATCACGACTGCAAATATAACATAATTATTTTAAGGATAGTCTTTGGTGGTGCAAATCTTTTGTCTTTTATCATTTCACATGGGTAATCTACCTTTGCGATGAACTGATTATTTGAGAAAACTGTTATCTTTGCAAAACTGATTATTTTGCAGATGAAATACTCTAAGACAATCGCTTTTGTTTTTGTGGTTTTCATAGTGTGCATTACGTCTAAGGGTACCCTGCATCTAGATAATAAGTTGTTGTCGGTGAAATACATTCTGCTTTACGGACGTCAAAACATTAGTCTTGTTGAAGTAGATGCTCCACTGTTGATAACGAAAGAAGAATTGAAGAAGAAGGGTTATCCTTCCCCTCGTCACGATTCATACCTGCTATATAAATATCATATCTCCAGCAACTATTCTGGCATCAAATGGAATTACGATGCTTTAGTTGATATATTTAAATATGGCGAAAACGCCACACCAAATACTTTGGCAGAAATGATAAAAGCCTTTGCCGAAAAATAAAAAAGAAGTAGTAAACATACATGAGAACTAACCTAACATCAAATAGAAATGTAAGCCATCAGTAAACCCCGTATTGTGAGATTATTTGAAAGCTTTGAAAAAGTTGGAGATATTTTCAGAGAAGTGGGTGGATTCTCTGCGATTTTGAAAATAAATCTGAGATTCTGGGAGGATTTTCAAAGTATGTCAGAGGACACCTTTGTACATTTTCCAGAGGAAATCCGTTCACTCAGCGAAAAAACGGAGCATGCTGTTACACTTCATCCTATTTTTCTGTACTGAAATTTGATTGAAAGTCAGTTTTTCTCATGGGGAAATTTGGTATTGTCAAAGAAAATTACGTAATTTGCGCTGCGTAAAATGTGAAGTGAAGATATGAAACTGATAAACAATCCGTTTGTGACCTATGGATACAAGGGCGCAGAGTACTTTTGCGACCGCCAGGAAGAGACCAGAAAAGTGATGACGGGCCTCAATAATGAGCGCAACATCACACTGATTGCCCCTCGCAGGATCGGTAAAACCGGTCTCATCCATCATGTGTTTGCCCAAATCAAGGAGCAGCAACCTGATGTGTGCTGCTTTTACATCGACATCATGGCCACCAAGAGCCTGGAGCAGTTTGTGCAACTGCTTGCCCAAAACGTGTTGGGCAAGCTGGATTCCCCGACTCAAACGGCCTTGCGGAAAGTCTCGGAGTTCTTCAGTAACTTCAGGCCGACGGTGACTTTTGATGCCCAAACCGGTATGCCGACGTTCTCGCTCGACATCGCAGTCCATCAGGAAGAGCAATCGCTGCGCCGTATCTTTGAATATTTGCAGCAATCGGGCAAACGGTGCTACATCGCCATTGACGAGTTCCAGCAGATCACCAACTATTCCGGAGCCAACACCGAAGCGTTGCTGCGATCCTATATCCAGTTCATGCCCAACGTCTATTTCATCTTCGCTGGTAGCCAGCAGCACATGATGAACGAGATGTTCATTTCGGCGAAGCGCCCCTTCTTCCAGAGTTCGCAGATCATCAACCTGGGAGAGATTGACGAGACGGCCTACTATGAATTCTCTGCCAAACTGTTCGGGCGACAAGAAATGTCCCTGCCCGCACCAGTGTTCCACTATATGTACGAGAAGCTGGATGGGCAGACGTGGTACCTGCAGGCCATCATGAACCGCATCTATGCCAATCATGCTGTCGATGTCATCAGCCAGGCCGAGGTTGACCAGGCCATTGAGGAGTTGATTGACGAGAATGAGACCGCTTTTGAGAACTATTACTCGTCCCTGACCAACAATCAATGCGCACTGCTGCTGGCCATTGCCCGCGAGCATCAAGTGAAAGCCCCGATGGCCAACGAATTCAAGCGGAAACACCGCTTGCCCGCATTGAGCAGCATCAAAACCGCCCTCACAGCGCTCACCGACCAGCAACTGATTTACCAATACCACGGCAGCTACATTGTCTATGACCGCTTCTTCGGCATGTGGCTGAGGCAACGCGTCACCGTGTAAACATGATGTACAAGATGATGAAGAAAGTTAAGATCACGATTCTCAAGACGACGCTCAACGAGGAGTTGGCGCGTGAGTATGGTGCCGTAGGCATCAAGGCTTGCCCGATGATGAAGGAGGGCGATGTGTTCATGGCTGACTATGCCAAGCCTGAGGGCTTCTGCGACGAGGCGTGGAAGGCGATTTACCAGTATGTGTTCGCGCTCGCCCATGGTGCGGGCAGCGACCTGTTCTATTACGGCGACTGGATCCGGAAACCTGGTGTCGCCATCGTGAGCTGTAACGACGGCCTGCGCCCCGTAATCATGAAACTCGAGGCCACCGACATCGACACCAACATGGAATACATCCCGGTAGATAGATGAGCACAACTGTAACAGCATGCTCCGTTTTTGCTGTAACAGTTTCCATCGTTTTTTCACAAAGCAAAAGAGTCATGAAAATACAATTTGCATCTGATTTGCACTTGGAGTTTCGCGATAACTGGCGATACCTAAGGGACAACGGCCCTATGGATGTGAAGGGCGATATCCTTGTCTTGGCCGGTGACACGGGGTACCTGGGAGACGACATGTACAGCGTGCATCCGTTCTGGAACTGGGCGTCCGAGAACTTCGAGCAAGTGCTGGTCGCACTAGGCAACCACGAGTTTTATAAATACTACGACCTGAAGACGATGCACGACGGACTGGTGGGCGAAATCCGCCCCAACGTCCATTATTACTATAACAAGGTCGTCACGATCCAGGACGTGGACTTCATCATTTCCACCCTATGGGCGCATATCGACCTGGACGACGCCTTCGTCACCGAGCGGGGCGTGGCCGACTTTTACCGCATCGTCTATGGCGACAACCTGCTGAGGTATTCCGATTTCAACAGCGAGCATCAGCGCTGCCTCGACTTCATCAAGAAGTCTGTCAACGCCAGCCAGGCCAAGCACAAGGTCGTCGTCACCCACCACGTACCGTCCTATCAACTGGTTGCCCCGGAGTTCCAGGGCAGCCGCATCAACGGCGCATTCACCGCCGAACTGGCCGACTACATCGCCACCAGCGGAATCTACTACTGGATCTACGGCCACTCCCACCGCAACATCGACAAAACCATCGGCACCACCCACTGCCTCTGCAACCAATTCGGCTACGTCTCCCACAACGAACACCGGTCCTTCAGCCGAGGAAAGGTTATTGAGTTGTGAATGTGATAACGGAGCATACAGTTTCTATTTTATCAGGATTCTTTATTGTTTGACATTCTTCTTTCTGTTCGATAGAAGGCAAGAAAATGCCACTTGATAGTCATCAAAACAAATTATTTGTTGTATTTTTGTAGTCGAATAATCTTATAATTTGAATAATACTTAGATTTATTATGTTTGATTTCATAAAGTCCACATATAAAAAAGGCGATAAACTAAGACTCACAAGTGTTAATGGTGAGTTTATTGGTGAAATCCTTTTCATCAGTGAAGATTCAATTATTCTCAAAACAAATGAGGGTAAAACATGTGGAATAAAAGGTTGTGACATTTCTTTCTTTGAAGAAGAGACAACCCAAAGTGTTCTTATCCCTGGAGAAAATGCTGAAACAGAAAAACATGACCAGGATACAGGGGATATATCATCATTGGAATCTGTTAAGAATGAGGATGTGCCTACTGATACAACTATTGATCAAAAGCAGGATAATGTAACTTCAACAACAAAAGAGGTTGAGGAAAAGATAGACCAAGACAATAAGCCAAAACTTAAAATTATTGGCAAAATAGATTTGGAAGCCCTAGATAGACCTACTCGTCCCCAAAAATCAAAAAAAAACAAGGATAAGTCTAAGCCAACAATGACGCTAAAAGGCCTTGAATCTTTAAAAACATTAGTAGAAGAAGACCATAAACGAGATAATGAGAAGTATGTACCTGCGTTAGGAGAAATTAGTTATGTGAATATTGAGGGCAACTTTGGATTTATTACAGATGGTAAGACGAACAAAAAAGTATTTTTCAGTTTTGGTCAAATTGTAGACTCCAAAATCCAAAAGACTTCAGGCTTTTTATATCGTTTACCTGTTATTTATTCTATTATTGTAACTGAAAAAGGTGAAAAAGCAGTGTCAATACATAGGCCAGCCAAAATAGTTGAACTAATAAAGATAGCTGAAGAACAAACGGATAGTGGTAATTATCGGCATGCAGTTCGCGTTTTAGAGCATATTCTAAATGAGTATCCTGATAATTTTACTGCAGATCGAATGAAAACAACCATACTTAAAAGTCACCCTCAATCAAAACCAAGAGTTTACACAGATCTTTATGCGAAGGCAAAGAAGTATCATCTTGCCAAAGATTTTGATAAAGCTATCGAGTTCTTTATTAAATCAATTGAAGCTGGAGAAAAACTTGAAAGTTCAATTAAAGACCTTGGCTCTCTCTATGTCGAATTATATAGCAAATCTGAAGGAGAGCAAGCTGAAACTTATCGAGATAAAGCAATACAACTTTTAAATGACCATGAAAAAGATCTTTCAAATTCTCTATCAACTTTGAATTATCTAGAAAGCATCTATTATTCAATAAAATACTATGACGCCTTTATTGAAATAGCCCAAGAACTCTTGGACAGAAAAGAACTTATTAAGGATAAAGCACGGTCTTCATTATTGCTTTGCAAAATAGCTACCGCGTATGTTCGTATGGATGATCTGGATAATGCATCGAAAGCTATTGATGAAGCTTTAAGCAACGATCCAAATAATATTGGTGCTATCAAGCTTAAAGACGCATTAGTGAACGATAATGTAAAGGATATCGTTGATGAAATCTCTGCAACTGAATTTGATTCCCTTAATAGTGGATTAAGCTCATTTATTCAACAGACTTTAGAGAATTATGATGAATATTTTGGTGTGCCTCCTAAAATAATTGAATCAGGAGATTTTAATGAGGTCACTTTAAATGAGATTCGAAAGCAAATTGATACTGCAGGTCGTGCTCGACCAAGAGAGCGAGCTCAGTATCTGCTTACAGAAGGGAAACTTATGCTTTCAATAGAACCTGATAATGAAAATAGATTGCGCTCTGTAATGGCACGATATTGTAATGCAATGGCTTTGAACCATATTTCTAATTATAGTTCAATGGACATTACTCGTTTCTACTATAATGAGGCATTCTCGCTAGAACATAATTATCGTCTGAATACTACACAAGTAGCTCTTTATCTTCTTAGTCATTGTTGTACCGCATCAGAGTTGCTAAACTTAACTGCGAAAAGTCCATCTGTAGATGAAGCTTTGACAAGAGCTATCTCTTCTGATACAGACATGAAGAGTTGGGAAAGTATTCTATCCATGTTTCTAAACAATCCCGAAATCTCAGCAAGAATCGTTTCGATCCTTTTTGCAAAACCGTTATTGCAAAAAAAGGCAATAATTGCTTTACACTATTTTGATTCAAACAATCGTATTGCTGAATACCAAAAAGAACAGTTCATTGAGGCATGGAACAATGTTCGTGATAAAAGAATACGTGAATATAAACAAGCAATAGCTTCAATAAAATCGATATGTGATTGCAAAACAATTGATGAATTCATTCTTCTTTTAGGAGGTCTTAGTGATATACGCCGAGATTGGATGACCTCTTTAGATGCTAGTCGAATAAGAACAATCGTCAATAATATACTACCGGCTCTACGCCTGTATATTAAATCAACAGGTTACCGAAATAAGGAATCTAATCGAAGTAACGCATATCATCAGATTCTTCAGCTTAGAGAGGAAATTTCAGAGGGGCCGACAAAGGTGTCATTTGAGGCGTTATTACCATTACTTGAAAAGGCTTCAGTTTTATTGGATGATTCTTTCCAAGATGTTTTAAAAATGAGTGCGCCTAAAATCAACATATCATTATTATCAGAAGCTACGGTGATTAATAATAACAACACCGTCACTATTCAAGTATCGATATCGAATCACATAGATTCATCACCTATTCGTGAAGTTGAAGTCGGTCTGCTTGAAACTAATGACATAAAAATGTTGAAATCCAACGACCTATTCTACAATATGATAGAAGGTGGAGACTCTCAAATTTTTAAATTACAATTTGAAGTCAGTGATAAAGTTATAAGTCAAAAAGCAACAGCTGTAACTATAATTTGCAACTACAAAAGCGATAACGAATCACAACAAACATCTGCTCAACGATCTCTCAAATTTTATTCAGAAGATGAATTTTCGCCTATAGAGAACCCATATGCACCAATAGCAGATGGAGGTCCAGTACCCTTGGATTCAAATATGTTTTTTGGAAGAGAGACTGAGATTGAAAATATAGTTGATGCGATAATCAAGTCTCCATCTAAGCAAATTATTATTTATGGTCAAAAACGTAGTGGAAAATCATCTGTGATGTATCGACTTAAGCAACGATTACTTGATACGGGTCAAACTTTTTGTGTCCTTTTTAGCTTAGGCGATATTATTCAAAACCTATCCGAAGCTTCATTTTATTATAAGATATTAAGTTCAATCAAGCAGGAACTAACATTTCTTGAAATTGATGGAATAGAACGTATTCCTCCTTTTGAAATTCCCACAGCAAAAGAGTTTAAAGACGAAGATGAGGATAATCCGTCAAATACTTTCTCCAAGTATATGATTAACTTCAAATTATCATGTAAACAAACTGATGGGTGGCAACACAAGAATCTAGTCGTTTTAATTGATGAGTTTACTTATTTATATACGGCAATTAAAAAAGGTGATATTTCTGATTCTATAATGAAACAATGGAAGGCCATTACTCAAAACGACCGCGCCCAATTTTCAGTTGTTTTAGTTGGTCAAGATGTTGTCCCTTCATTTAAGAAAGAGGACTATGCTCGAAATGCATTTGGAGTCATTCAAGATATGCGTCTTACATATCTTAAAGATGAGCCAGCGAGAGCACTAATTGAAACACCTATCAAAGACGAAGATGGGAAATCAAGATATATAGGTGACGCTGTCTCTAGAATCATTGAATATACTTCTAGAAATCCTTATTATATTCAGATTTTCTGTTCACGTCTTGTTGATTTTATGAATAGCAACAAGCTGATGAAGGTCACTGAAGCTGATGTTAATGAAGTTGCTCGTTCATTCATTTATGGTTCTGATGCTCTTGAAGAAGACAAATTTGATAACCTCATTCGTGCTGGAGAATCAGAGGATTTGCAAGAATATTCAGAGTCGGATATTTTAGCCATTTTAAGGCAAATTGCTCTTAATTCAAAAAACGTTGGTTATTGCAACAGAGCAGATATTGACGTTTTCGAAGATAAAGTGAAAGAAGATGCCATCATTAAAGACTTATACGATCGCGAGGTCTTAGAAATGAAAGGTGAAGATAATTATAAAATCCAAGTTAAATTATTTCAGGAATGGTTACTGAATCATTAAATAATCCGTTCTCAGACTTTGGCTCTATTGTTTATGACCAAAGGTTTGTTGGTAGAAAGAAAGCTCTGAACACTTTGTCTCAACGTGTTCTAGGAGATAGTTATGGTAATTTGGCCATCATGGGGCTTCCTCGAATTGGAAAATCTAGCCTCGCTTGGCAAGGTATCATGACAAAGAAGAATGAATTGATAAAGAACAAAACTATACCAGTGTTTTTCCAGACTGGAAGCTGCCATAGTGCAAGAATGTTTTTCTCTCAAATCCTTTTTAGTCTACATGAGGAGATACTATATTCATATGATGATGGGAAGTATACAAAATTCACATTGCCTATTGTTGAAGAGATCAAAACAATCGATGATGATTCCTTTTCATTATCAATTCTTAAATATTACAAGATTGTCAAACGCCTTGGTTATAAAGTGATTTATATTCTTGATGAATTTGATAGTGTTCAAGAGATGTTCAATATTGCTGATTTTCAGCTTCTTCGGGAGTTATCTTATAATCCCGATACAAAATTGTGTCTTGTCACCTGCTCAAGAAAGACCATTCAAGAAATTGAAGCCAAAAACGGGGCTATTTCAAATTTCTTTGGAACGTTTAAAGATTTACGACTTGGCATGTTTGATGATAGCGACATGAAGGAGTATTGGAACCGTGCTAATTTAAATTGCTTTTCAGAATCATATAAATCTGGTATTGAGTATTATGTTGGCAGACATCCTTATTTATTGGACTTGTTAAATGATTACTGTTTAAGGAACAATATTCATGATTTGAATGACAACTCGGATGTTGTAAATGAGATTAAATTGGAGTTATGGAACCAGCTGAAATCAATTCTTGACACATTAGAACATGAAGGGTTAAAGGATAAGGCAATACAATTAATCCTTGGGCCCGTATATGACGTGACAAAAATACAAGAAGAGAAATTATTGAAGTACGAGTTTATAAAAGTGTGTGACAACTTGTCAAAAATCGAAGTGCTTGGTCGCCTTGTCGGAACTCAAACTGAAAAAGGATCATATATTTGTTTTTCTGATTATTTTACCCTCCTTCTTGATCAAGAATTCATTGCTAACGTGGATTATTGGCCTCTTTGGACAGATACAGAGAAAAAGATACGAGAATTGATTAAAATCCATATTAATCATTCATATTCAAGTGATTGGGAGAATGAAATTGTCGCGAAATATGGTTGTAGTGAAGATTGGTTAAAACAATTTAATCAATTAATAAGAACTCGCAATACAAATAAACGAACATTTCCTAGTGCAAGTCCCAATCTAATAGATTATACGTTGACCCGTGACATGTACAATGTATTCATGGCCAAAGCTTGGAGTGATTGGTTTGGGAATGTATTTCCTGGTCAGAAGAAAGATTGGGCTGCAAAGTTCAATTATTTAGCAGATATTAGGAACCCGATGGCTCATAACAACCGAGAATTCATTTCGAATGAACAAATTCTTAAAGCTACCGAATATTGTAACGAGATTCTTCGTGTTATTGGTGAGTGGGAAGCTAAACAGGAATAGGAAATGGGCAATCTCAATCTGACTCCAGGGCAGAAAAACGCATTTACAGCCATAACTCAATTCTTGGCTGATAGTAATGCAAAAGTTTTCATTCTTAAAGGATATGCTGGAACTGGTAAAACTACACTGATGAAGAAACTCATTAGTGAAATGCAGGAACGGGAATTGAGATTCTCGCTCCTTGCTTCGACTGGTCGTGCTGCAAAAATTCTTTCGAACGCTACTCAACATCCTGCGAAAACCATTCATAGTGAGATATATAAGTTTGCTGACCTTAACCAGGATCTTGAAAAAGTTGCGAGTGAGCGTGAAAAGACAAAAGTGGATAAGTATGGACAGCTTTTACTGAATTTTGAGCTCACACCAGTTGAACACAACGATGAGACTGGATGCATGCATTACATTATCGATGAAGCATCGATGATATCAGATGAAATAGATAAGAACTCCACTCAGGCTATCTTTGGTTCTGGAAAACTACTCACCGACCTATTTAACTATGATAATAAGGGGAAATTCATTTTTGTCGGTGATATTTGCCAGTTACCTCCTGTTTCTCAGAGTATTTCTCCGGCTTTGTCTGCTAGTTATATAAAAGAAAACTTCGGATATGATTGTTATGAATCAGAATTAACTGAAGTCGTTCGCCAAACTTCTGATATTGATATCGTTAGGTCTGCCCATAAGATGCGTAAGTTATTCTACAATCCTCAACCATGGAAGTGGGCAAAATTCCCTTTCAGAGGATATAAAGATATCCACATTTTAAATAGCCAGACATCACTGATAAACGAGTATATTAAGAAGGTTAATGATCTCGGGTTTAACGATGCTACTATGCTTTGTTTCTCAAACAGACAATGTGATGTGACAACCCAGCTGCTTCGACCTATCTTTGGGCATTTATCGCAAAGCCTTGAAGTTGGAGACCTTTTATTAGTAACTCAGAACAACTTAATCTCGGGTTTGATGAACGGCGACCTCGTGGTTGTTGAGGAAGTAGATGTCCAGGAAAGGCGAGCAGGGTTAACGTTCCTAAAGGTATCTGTGAAAGAATTGTTTACAAAAAAGACCTACTCTCAATTAATGGTCGCAGACATTCTGTATAGTAATCAGACAAACCTGACCCAGTCACAACAGAAAGAGTTGTTTATTGACTTCTACTACAGAATGAAAGATAAAGGAATTAAACAGGGCACGTCTGCTTTTAATAAGAACATGATGGATGACGCATATTTAAATGCCCTCCGTACTGTCTTTGGCTATGCTCTTACTTGCCACAAGGCTCAGGGTGGTGAATGGGATTATGTTTTCCTGGATATTCCTAAGCGAGTACCCGCTCTTGAAAAGCCGTATGTGTATCAATGGATCTATACTGCCATGACAAGGGCAAAAAAGGGCCTTTATATAGTTGATGACTTTTGGGTCATGTAGGTTATTAATCCGATAACAAAATTAAATAGTCACAGAATGTTATATTCAAGAAGACAGCTCAGAAGTCCAAATTTTAATTATCAGACTGCGATGTCAAGATACTTGAATAAATACTTGAATCAGAAATCTGAATTTAATCGTCTCAAGGCTCATGAAAAAGACTATGTGTTTGAGTGGGCTAACCATATTCTTGATAACAAAGGGAATCCAATAATTAATCTATATGAAGAGCCTCTTGCCTGTGAATACCTGTTCTATCGGATTATTCTAACTTATGGAGAAGACGTTGATAGTTTTAAGGGACGTTTTACAGACCATAAGGGGGTTATTCCTGAGAATCAGGTGCAGAAAGATAAGTCTTTCTTTGACAATTGTCTTATTCATTGGAAGAGAATGATTGATGAACACAAAGGCCCTTATTTGAGCATTATTGAACCTCTGCTTAAAAGGAAGCTTGTTGAATTGAAAAAGGCGTGTAAATCTGAAGAGGAGTATAATTCAAGAGAAAAGTATTGTTTGGCTGTATTCTTTTATTTGTATTATAAGGCGAAAGTCTATTTTGATGAGTTAAACCCTAAAGCACTAATTTTCACACTAAAGGATTATACGTTTGTAGCAAATATTTACACCTTCTGTCACATATTCACAAGGCATTATGTGCCAAGTTTAAACCGTGGTATTGATGGTAATTCTATGAATGATGATTTGCCTTGTATTGACATTAACAATTTCTTAGAAAGCATACAGAATCTTATCGCTAGTTATTTTTCTATTTGCGATGAATTAGATTCATCTAAAGAATACTTGTTGTTTAAACTCAACAATGACCCTTATATATTGTGGATTAAATACAAGCGTTTGGATGAACTTTCTAAGAATTATGGATTTGAGATTAGATCTTTCTACAAATGCGAGGCGGAAAATGATTTGATTCGATTTATCGATACTCATGACGTCCCAATTGGGAAAGATATTGTATGTTGTATCTAGAATTATCTTATGTGTAAGGTGTGGGAACCGCCCAATGGTGGTTCTTTTTTCTTTTCGTAGGTAAGGAGGGAAACGCCTGGTGGCGATCCCTCCTTGCTTCGTCTTTGTATTTGCCTCTCTACATGTCGGGAGAGGAATTGATATGGGAAGCCGCCATGATGATTTTCTGATGTGACATTGTCCCCGCCGTCGTTGGGTGTATAACTTTTTCCGGCGCAAAGTTAGCGGGCATCGTGATACTGCAAGGCCATGCATAGTTGCCTCGAAATAATCCACAAAATTTGACGCTGCGCATAAAATTTGGCCAGTCCTGAAGGATGGATTTTTTCGGTCAAGCCTTGCAGGCGTATCACTAGCAGCCCTTACTTGTGTAGCACCGTAAAAAGGTTATACGCGACAACAGAGACAATGATTATTAACATCTAAAAATCAATTAATTATGACAGCTTCTTTTAACATATCATTCCTGGGTTCTCCCGAACAAGCTGAGAGCCAAAAAGGTAAAAAAGGTTACCGCTCATCCAGGTACAATAATTACATGGTCGAGGTGGTGGACTTCGACAATGAGAGCCACACCTTCGAGGTGGATGCCCGCAGCGAGGCCGAGGCCAGTGAGCAGGCCGCAGACATGGCCATGGCCGCAGGTCTGCAGGTGAGTTACTGCAATGTTTACCTGTATGTAGATAGTTTTTAATTCCTTATATATTCATTTTCAAAATTTTACGATTATGGCAAATTTGATTTTAGCAA
>JAZQJW010000072.1:0-147054 GCA_045541835.1 Sodaliphilus sp.
TACTCCGTTTTTCATCGGTTTTGTGCGAAACGCAAAATCGCAACTCCCTGATAATCAATCGCCATTAAATGTGCAAAAATGCTCAAACAACGCTCATTGATTCATCCTAGCCCCTGTAACAGCATGCTCCGTTTTTTCCAAGCATTATCATTATCAATGAATGGTACTGAATGTAAATCATGAAGAAGGCTAAAAGCATGTCTGGATAGTGTTAACGTTATTTCATTGTTTTCCGAGACATCTTTTTCATCATTTATAATGTCTTCTTCAGGCAAGTAGGCTAAAGATATAATATCAATCATAACTTCTGGTTTCAGAAGAGCTTCTTGAACTATTCTTAGCTTTGAGGTGTCCATTCTAGATATGAATAATGGATAAAGGCTTAACTCTAAGTGGATTATTTTATTAATTATATCGGGGTCACTAGTTTTATCTATTGCTTCTATGACTTCAATAAAGAAATAGGGATTAATAGTAATATCTGTTGTCAAGATTTTTGATAAATAATCCAGTTTCATTTGATTACTTACCAAATCATTTCCTTCATTTCGTGAAAAATAAAGAAACTTTAATGCTTCTTCACTTCGATTTACCGCTAATAAATTTCTTATTATGTTATCAAGTTCATTCGTTGATCTGTCACAGAATTGCACTTTTCCCCAGTATCGAGCTTGTGCAGATGTAGGCATTCTTTCTTTAATAAAGCATGCGATGTCACTCTGATACCTCGGAACACAGAACCAATCAACTGCAATATCCAAGGATTCAATCGTCTTCCCAACATTAATGATTTCACTAGTTCCATATTCTAAAAAGTATTTGTAACCGTAACCAAACAAAAAATCAAATGAAAGCAGATGCTCTGAATAGTCTGTAATAATTCTTTTAAGATTTGAAGCTTTATCTGCTAGGTAAAAGCTCTCTCCTAAAGAATACGGAGAATCAACTCTATTTGAAAACCGAACGATACTATCATAACCTCCATTTTGGATTATATCGTAAATTGCTTGTTGCCTAAATTGTATCAAGGCATCATGTCGTTCTTTTCCTATCTTATTCCATTTAAATGGGATTTCTACGTAACTATCTTTAAACAACCATTTATGTTGTTCTACTACTTCATCTGATAATAAGTCGGATAATAACAATTGATATGGTTGAAGTTCTTCCATATTCATTGCCCATTTTGCATCGTTGTATGAGATGTGATGATTGATACTATCACGCAATTCATCGCAGACATTATCATCTCCCCTTATTATACTTACGTGATTACTAAGATAATTAACGATTGTCAATCCAATACACTGTCGCAATTCGGGCATAAAAGATATATTAATTAATCGACATGCTTTATCTGAGTCCAAATCAATATTCTTGAGCATTAACTCACAGAGGACGTTAATGCGTTCAGCACTAACTGGATTAATGTATTTTGGACTTCTACGGTGATTAAATAATCTCCACTTATAGTGTCTAGAAAACAAAAAAGACCTTTGCGATAAATCATTTAGCAGGTTCAAAATTAAATCACATGTGTTTTCTTTGTCGAAACGCATCAATGCCATGAGAACTTCATCTTGACGCTTAACTTCTACATAAGTCTGGGGTAATACAAATCTAAAAATGTTCTTAATAGAGTTTATGGGATTGTTGATGTAATTCTCATTCTTCGGATAGTTGCAAAGCCGCATCAGCAATTGAGAACATCTCAACAAATACTGTTCGTCCCATGCTATCGCTTCAAGGGCCCAAAGTAATTCTGAATAATATATTCTCCCTGAAGAAATGCCACATGAATTATCTTTTCTCGTGATGAATAATTCTTTCACAAAATCATCACATTTATTGAGTTCGGCTTCTAAAAAGCTTAAAGTACTACTGGGTGATGCTTCTGCAATCATTGTGAAAAAATGACGACATGAAAGATAACGTTTAAGAGTAAAATCCGACAGTAATTCAGCAACAAAAGCGTCTACTCGTGCTTGCCAGTCGTTAGATCCGTGAATCGTCAGTAAGGTAAGAGTCTGACAGATGCCTTTCTTGAATTCTAATGACACTTTTTGCTTGTGCTCCCAAAACATTATTTCAGAGGCGTTTATCTTTTCAAGCGCATCAGAATCATCATCGGCAAACGCTTCTTTCACGACATTACAGAATCGATTCCAAAATGATTGTGTGAATAGGGATAGGGTATATCTTACTGCTTCATATGGAGAACGAGAACGCCAAACAGAATCAATTTTGACAAATGGGCAGTCACTCATATGTAATGTTCTTATTAATTTCTGCTCAAGATTATCATATGGGGCATCTCCAAGAAGTTCAATTAGTTTTTTATCTCCATCGTAAGAACTATTCCATCTTCCGACGACTAGGGCCGGAAGTAAAGAAACAAGATCCCCCCCTTGAGCCCAATATGGATTCAAAGTATCAATCTCTAGTCTGCGTCTCAATGCCATAACATCTCTCAAAGTATCGTGTGCCAGTGCCCTTGCTTGTGATTCATCAATACCAGATAATGATAAAGATTTCACAAATTTATCAAAAGCAATAATAGGTAGAGTAATAGCATTATTTATTTCATCTGCAGGACTGACAGCAGAAATAACGTAGTGACCACGACGCGTTATTTCATATGGTATATTTGGTACAGTTGTAATAAAAATAAGATTCAAATAAGAATTAGACATTCTAATTAATAGATCTTGATTTAGTACGACAATGGCGTTGCTTAACAACTGTGGTGTCTCATCTTTAATAGACAAACAAAAAGCAACACTAAAAGCCAAGGCCTCTTCATGAGAGAGCGCTTCAACATGAACCACAGAAGGCTCATCCTGGACAAATTCTTTTAACTTTTGCACAGCTTCTTCTCTAGCGCCTAACAACAAATCGGGGCGCAAATGAGAAGCTTTTCCATGGGCCCAAAGTTTCCAAAAATCCTCAGGCAAATAAAGACCTTGGGGGGAAATATAACCAAATTTCTCTGCTAACCATATTCCTACAGCGGGATGAGAGTTTACCCAATCTTCAAGTTCAACGGCTGTAAGCACAACAATGTTTTTCCATTGGGCGTTTTGACGGGTCTCCTCAACCCATTTAGTTGAACCAGACCAATATCTAGGAGTTACGAAAACAAATGATGCAAAAGCTTTGTCAAATCCAAGAGGATCAGCATCTCGTTTAGTGTAATCCAGATTAATTTTAGCAGATACATTCTTATCGCATCCGATTTCCCACAATGAAATACCTTCATCAATTGTAAAGAATCTTTCTGATGATTCTACGACACCATCCCAACCAGGCATGTGCACATCATCACCACTTGGCATCGTAAGTCTTTGGATTTTTTGAGTTGATGCATAGATCAATCGTTTAATCAATTCTGGAAGCATTGATTGACACTCTCGTGAGTCAGCCCAAGTATTCAATTGCTTTGAAGTTATGAATTTCATTTCAGTAATGTTTTGTTATACAAAAATAACTCTTTTTTGTCTTTTACATAATGATTATTTAAAATTTGTGGAAAAGTTGGAGCATCTTGTTTCGTAGTCAAGATGTACCAGCAACTGCAATTTGAGGTTTTCACTTCATTTAATAGCGTTTGACAATCAACGAATCGAGAGTATGTTTTCTTTTCTTTGCCCAAAAATGATTTATTTGTACTATTTCAAAAAAGCTACCTTTAGACGGTTGTGGGAGGAATGAAATAGCACTAATTTTGCAGCGGAAACCCAACTTAGATGGATCAAAGGGGTTCTGCTCGAAAATTCGTCTGCCGAACGTGTACACATTTTCCCGGCAGTCCTCACGAAATAGCTAATCCCTCCATCTATTTAATTGACAAGGGCTGTATGCTGCACGAATCTGGCTATAATGTCCATTGTAAATCCACTGGTCTATGGTGAGCGCCCCTGTACGATCTCTCATGCAGCCTTGTCAACGGTTTCTAATAAAGACTATAGATTATGGATATAGCATCATCAATAACAAAACTCAGGACCAGTAGGCTTTATACGAGAAAAGCGTTAGCAGAGAAAGCCGGGATAAATCTAAGGCACCTTATCGCTGTAGAGGATGGAAGAGAACCGGCTACACAACAGGATATAGAAGCAATCAGTCGAGCATTCCATGTTAAACCTGAAGACTGGATCAGATGATATGGAGCAGTATGTTATAAAGACGGCATTAGTGCGTAAACCTGATGTCGTTTTCTATTTTAAGGGAACAGCTATTGAGGAAGGTGTTTCTTTTGCAATGAATACTATCGTGGGATTCGATGTTTCTGAAGCAATGGTATTTCACGACAAAAAAGATGCCGTTCAACTTTGCAAAAAGCTGAACGAGGACAAGGAGAAATTATTAAAGTATGGATTCGAGACATTCATAATAGAGAGTCTCTAAGCATACGTATCAGTGAGCTCTCAAATAATAGTATTATTGGCGCTTAAGAAATTCAGCGTTCTCAAGTGATAGATGTACATCCTTTAGATATCTGAATGATCTGCCGAACTTGAAATTAAAATCGCTTGCTAAACGATTACCTTCTTCATCGAGTAAATCAGCTATATCGATGTCTTTAAACGTAAAAATCGCAGGATTGTCTTGCTGTTCGTCACTGGCAAAGTCTTGAATTGTTTTTATTGACTGTAATAATTCAGTAGATGGATTGAAATTATCAAATACCACAATATCCAATCCTTGGATAAAACGATAAGCGACTAAGCCAAGTTCTCCACCGGCAAAAGAATCTACGGCGTAATTAAATGCGATTCTTCGATCAGAGGTGAGATAAAACGAGCCATATTGATATTGTTTATTTCCATTCATTTGAGCTTGCATCATTGTTATTTTTTCATTCAAGTTATAATACAGACCTGGAATGCTTTTTAACTTATCTCCATACTTGATTTTAAGAAGACTTTCTTGAGTGTATATCTTTTGCCCGCAGTATAGTTTTTCAACCGTCTCAAATGTGCTAGCCAATTCATTATAGAACGGGAAGAGATAGTCAACAACCTGTCTGCACTTTTTCAAGTACTGTTGTCTCTCTGTTGATGACATCTCTACTATACGAGCATCCGTTCCGTGATATAGAAGTGGGACCTTTATCATAATCAATTCTCTTTTATTAAACCAAATCAGATGTTGATATGGGAATGACCTTTATCTCTTTTTATGGCTTAAATCCTCGAGCTTTCATATTTTCTAGCCCGTAATAGAAACTCCATTTCATGCTACGAGACATCTCAATCTCTCCCTTAACAACCTGGTCAAGATAGTTATAAACATAGTCTTTTAGGACGTGATGCGTCTTATCCCAATCTCTCATCTTACGAAGCAATTTGTCAGTCATTAGAAGATTCATCTCTCTATTGGTGATTTTCTTCTTTGACGGAGTTTGAACAGCTTGTTCAGCCTCTTCTTCTACAAAAGCATCCGCTTGATAAAGGAGGTCTATATTATTCTTTGCTAATATATCAACGATTCGTGAAGCACCTTCAAGATCACTGTTAACAAAGTCTTCGTTTAGATTTATTTTTCTGGCTATCTCTAAGCAAAGATTCTGCTGCATAATGTTAAGACATCCTGATTCCTTACCCCACAATGCAACACGCTCCCAGATCTCGACAGGAATGTTGGTAATCATGATCTTACTTTCCTCTGCAAGAATCCGTTCCTGCTCCTCCTTAGTTCTTGATAGACGCTTTGGTGGATTTTTTGGATCGATAAGGTCACGCTTTATATCTTTTATATTATAGCTCCATCGATGCTTCTTAATTTCTTCCCATAACGATTTCTTTTTAGCCAGTTCTTCATATCGAGATACTCCTTCATATGAGGTAATAAATTTATTGATTTGCTTCATTAAGTCATACAAGAAGTCAGACAATTCAGTAGAAACCTCCTGACGTAACCATATCTTATACAAATCAATTTTCCCGTCTGTAATATGATGTATCAGAGCAATAGCGTAAGGAACTACTGATTTCTTAATCTCACCAATAGGTTCGCCGTGCTTTTTTGTCCCATACCTTTTGTCTGCCTCCTTAAAAAGAATGGCTTTTGCTATTAAATCCTCAAAATAGATATTGTCAATGTCTGAGAGATTCGGCATATTGTGTTTCAAGAAAAGGTCATAGTTTTTCTCGTTTCCTAAGCATACCGAATGTGGGCCGATATAGTCATCACATTCCACGCCACTGACTTTTACCGTGAAGTGTTTTTCTCCATAGCAATTCTCATATTTAGCCAAATCATATTTAGTAAACACCTGTTCTTTGGGGTATTTCATATCAAATTGGGATTCGGCCTGCTTTGTAAAGCCTTCTTTGAGTCGGAAGTTCTTATATTGTCCTCTGGCCCTTTCGAAGAACCAGAAGGAACTCGTGGGACGAGTCTTGCTGGGCTCTGTCATAGTGCATCGGGAAATAGTCTCCAAACGGATGAGTTCTTCAGTGTTAGCTGAAAAATCTGCCTCATTCACTTTGTTTTGGGTATTGGCACATCTGGATATTTTAGAAACAATCTCATCGTAGCGAGAATTGTTCTTGATTATAGAGAATTTCACTTGAACCAAAACACGTGATAAATCAACACTTTTATTTGACTCCCTTACATGGAACAGCGAAGCTGTAGTCTGTCCGCCGTTCACAATCTGTAAACCTTTGATAGACTTTATGTATTTGCCCGTCCGGTCAAGTTCAATACTACTAGCCGTTGCCGCTATGCCATTATTATAGGCTAGAAACATTTCTGGCTCCGTTTCAATAGTGTCTTTGATGCCCTTATTTATTTTGCCCGTAAACTGAAGAAACTGCCTCACATTATTCTCCATCAACCGTACTTTATATATTCCATACAAGTCTGCAAGGCAGGAACCTGGGATTATCGCAATAAATGCTTGGTACAGGTCATTGTCATCTGCACCGGTTATACACGAAATCTTATAACCGAGGCTTTCAAAGTCAACAAAAATGGGCTGCTTTTGTTCTTCCGATATCTCTTTTAGTCTAGCTAAATCGAATACCCTACACTCCAATGGCAGTCCCTCTAATTCCTTTTCAGTCCTAATGTTTTTAGGGCAAATGGCATTGGTAAGAACGTAAATCTTTATTTGCTGAACATTATCTCTAAAGTCATCGTCCTTACCCAAGACATGAGCACATCCAACAATCTCAGCTGAATCAGTTAATCTATTGACATAATCTTCTTGAGTTGCCTTAATGTAGAAATTCGAAACCAACTTTACTGCTTCACGAATTTCTCTCTCACTCACGGTAGGAACAGATTTCTGAGCCTTATAGATTGTCACAAAGAGGCTGACCGTTGAATAGTCGTCACTGACGGAGAAGGCATTGATGCGATGTTGTTTCCGGCTGGGGTTTGTTTCTTCGTCATAAGCAACTATGACGTTATCTTCTTCACCACAGGCTTTGAGTAAGTCAATGGCATACCGAGTGAACAGTTGAGTCTTATTGCCGCCATTTTCCAATGTCAGCATCCTTGTTTCTATCTCCTGTTTCAGTAATTTAAAGTATTCTTCAATTGCATTCATGACTATTACCGTTTTTTAGTCATCAGAATATTCGTTGTCATTTTCCTCCTCAAAGGCTTCTTCTGTTGCAGCAAATTCATTAATGAGATTAGCCGTATACTGAACGCCTTCAAATGAAGTATTCGTATGAGGGAATGAAATAGCGAAGCCTATGAAGGGTTCATCATTGTGCTGATGTTCCAGTGTTCCCTTTTTTATTTCGCCATTCTCAATAACATTAGCATAGTATGGATCTAAAGTATATATCAATAGAACAGGATTCTTTACATTTCTGTATTCCTCTCGAACAATAGCCTGACTTGGGAATTTCTCCTTCCATTCTTCTCCAGCGGCTTCCTTGATTTCTTTGGTTCTGGTTAGAGCTGAGGACAAAGTCTGCTCGTCCAAGTCGATCAGTTCGTCCCAACGTCCGATAATATGACCATTACGGATGCAATAGCTTTTATCATCAGTGTCGTTAGCTCTTGTACGTTTTGAGCAACCTACTCTAATCCCATTAGAATAAACCCACTCTGCCGTTGGTCCAGTCGTCTTATTAATGAGTACGACACTCCATTCAGTAAGTTCATCATAGCCGTTCAGCTTCTCTATATACTGCTGGATAAGGCTCAGGTCAGCCGTTTTGTGGTCCGGGTCAATAGTAAATTGGTTGATAAAGCTTGTTATGATGTATGGGCTGACTTTAGTCCACACATAATGCCCATCTTTCTGTGTATATAATGACGAAAGTTTCTTTAGCAACTCATCTGTATAAACCAAGTTGAGGTGTTTAGTTTTCTTGTTATTGCATAGCCCATAGGTTTCAAGCAATCTACCAGCCCAAGAAACATTGATATGATCAACATATCGCATTTTATTTGCTGCTGTGATCTGTAGGCATCCAGGATGGGAACGTACTTTCAGTTTATATCTATCTGGAGTACTCCCGATATCACACAAGTAGATGAATTCCTTTCTTAGCTCTTCACTTGCAGTTGTGATATGCCTGAACCACTCATTGAGTTCACTGCTGGTGTAAAGCCGGCACAAGTCTGCATATCCAGGCCTGTAACCGAACCAACGACCCATCTGCATTAAGGTATCATACATCTTGCTGGCTCGGAGGAAATAGCTTACAGATAACCCCTCCAAGGTCAGTCCTCGACTAAGTTTATCACCTCCAATTACGATGGCCGAAATCCCGTTAGCCTTATTCTCATAGTAAGAAAGGATGTCTGCACTAGTTCCATTGATAGATTTGATTTCAATCTTTTTAACAGCTTTTCTTAAACAGGGAAGCACCTCCATCCATGGGATGTGTCTAATTTCAGGATCCTTATAACTTGATTCAAGAACTTTCTCAGTTATTGTCTTATAGCTAAGAAAACCATTAGCGTCTTCTTCATATAGACGACGGAAACTCTCTTCCATATCCTTGTCGCCGTAGATGAGCTCTTCCTTGTAATAGTTAAAGAGTTTCTCTACAAGTTCTTTTATATGGTTCTGCCAAATCTGGAAACGACTCACGTGTATCAACATTGAGTTATGTTCATGCACTTGACCACGAGCCCATCTCACTGCACATGTTAATATGAAGCACTTGATAGCTTCTTTTAAAGAATCCGGCACATCATGTTCAGTTGGCTTGGGGTCATCTTTTTTGTGCTTTGTAGGCACAAAAGATTCGTAGTCGCCAATCTTACGGACTATTGGTAGAACTGTTTCGTCATCGTCTTCACCATCTATTCCAAAAACACGCTGGGGCCCAATATAATTAGGCGGTGTCGGCAGATTGATAATGAAGTCCCGAGGGAACAGATCATCGTCTTGGAGAGGGATGAATATATTGGCGAATGGCGTGGCTGTATAACCGACATAGCCCACCTTTTGGAATTTGCTGAGTATTTTACGGATACAGTCATTGATAGCGGAAGGGTCGCCATCCTTCTTGGTATTGATACTGGCATTATCAGCCTCGTCATCAATAATGAGTAAAGACTTCGTAGAGCACTGGTCTTCAGGGGCAATCTTAGAAGTCAGCCAGTTATATAGATTGGTAAGTACACTCTTGTTCTTCTTTACGACCAGCAGTATCGGTTCATTCGTGTTAAAATTAAAACCTTGTCCTTCAGCAATCCGTTTGTTAAAGTCACCTTTCTCAAAACTCGAAGTAAAAGAATGAGCTACTGGATGATCATGAGGCGTAGGGAGTTTGCCGACACCCATGTTACTTTCGCTATGAAGATTGTAAGCTCTTTCATATTGGGTGTCAAAACCTAAGAAGCCTTCATCGAGACGAAGCTGGGTTTGACTCCGTAGATTGTTATGCATACCGGCAAGAACAACGATGAAATTAAAACCCACATCAGCTGCTTTACATATCAAACCTGTATAGTTACTGGTTTTTCCAGACTGCACTTGGCCTACGACCATGCCCTTCTTATGTAAAACCACACCTTTTTGGTTTGGATCAAATAGTTTATCCAAAATCGTATCTGTCAGCCCCTCAAGTTCATTGACTACAGCTTTGGGGAACATTTTCACTTCTTCGAGATACATTTTGTAATCTTCCCAGAAATGCCAATTAGTTCTTTCCTCAGCCTTAAATGATTTTATCCATGGCATACGGCGCTCTTTCCCTTCCAAAATGCGGGCATGATCCATAGTTGCATGGAACATCTCAATCAGTTTTTCCTTCAAGACGTTAAGGTCAACTGATTGTAAACCGCCACCCAGTTGAAGCATCTTTATTTGATTAACTGCTTCATTTATATCGTCTTCTGTGATATTATTGCTATCCAACAGAAGAGCTCGGGTCATTTTTAATGCTGATTCCAGTTCGTTAATCATGAAGTTCATCAATTAAATCTTGATATATGTGAAATGGTGCTGTCTGTTTTAAGTCTTCCTTTACCTTTTCTTCGGGAGTGCCGTCTTTACGTTTGGCCTTATATAGTCGTTCAGCCATTATACGTAGTCCCTTCATCAAAGCTTCACTTGCAGGAGCTTCGTACTCCTCTTTATTTTCAGATTCCTTGATATAGATAGACTTTGACGGAATGGATTCCTCCACAAAAGTCAAGAGCAAGTCAATGGCTTTTGAAGCATCCAC
Organism: Sodaliphilus sp.; assembly: GCA_045541835.1. Taxonomy (GTDB): domain Bacteria; phylum Bacteroidota; class Bacteroidia; order Bacteroidales; family Muribaculaceae; genus Sodaliphilus. The sequence goes on from JAZQJW010000072.1 coordinate 10,653, forward strand.
TTTTGCCATCTCCTTCAATGAAACGACAAAAGCGTGTTTACGATTCACCACAAAACTGATATGATTCCCCACCTTTTTCTCATTCCAGATCTCTTGGAATTTGCGTCCGGCTCTATGCTGAATGATGCGTCCTTTATGTCTGAACACCTCTACGCCCAAAGCTCTGACCTTCTTTGCATAGCTTCTAAGAAACTCCTTACAGGAAGCAGGAGGGATAGCAGTGGATTTCTTAATGTCTATCTGCCATTGGGTATCAAGGGTGTTCGGCAAGTCAATCAATATTCGGACGAGTTTGTAATGCTCTTCCTTCCTAAAAAGCCCCAGCCAATCCCCGGCCAATAACATTCGCTTTCCTCGATAGACATAGAATCCCTGCATGGCGGGATAACCATATACTCCTTCGGCAGCTTTATATGCAGCTTCACTTGAGAATTCGTCCTTATGGGGCAAGACATAGCCTTTAATATTGACTATCTCATCTCCAAAACTGACATCGTCAATAGCACATGATTGGGTCTTATCTTCAGTTAAGCAGAATGGATCCCATGGCTCAATTTCATCTTCTCCCCAGAATATCTTGACGTCACCATCTTCTAAGAATCGATGAAAGACCATAGCGATATGCTTCCTTACAACTGAAAGGGCATCTGAGAACTTTTGCCTTGCATTCTCGTCTTCAGGCTCAGTCCCTTCAGTAATTAATCGATCAAGTTCTGTCCAGATTACTGCTGTTCCCGATTTTATGTCATCGAGTACATGAATATATTCTTTAGGAGCCCATTGCAGTACCTCCCATTTATTGACCTTCCCCACATAATCCAAATCCCAAGTCCAAGCAGCGGGTTTGCAGCCTTTCCTCTTACTAAGCAATGTTAGTTTCCTGCATTGACTGAACGAAGCTGTCTTCAAGCCTAATCCAAATCGTCCCAAGTCTATGCTATCACGATCCTCTAATGGATTCTTGCTACCAGGCCGCATAGCTTGGATACATTCGTCACTATTCATACCGTGCCCGTCGTCCTTTATGCAGAGGCTGGAATTGTCTCCATCCCAAGTCCTGGTAATCCAAACATTCTTGGCGCCAGCGGTAATGCTGTTGTCAATAATGTCTGCTACTGCCGTTTCCAATGTGTAACCAATAGCCCGAAACGTCTCAATCATAGAGTCCGCTTTAGGTGTCGCTTCGGCTTTGGATATTTTGTTATAGTCAATCTTCATTCTTATATTGATGAGGGTTTGGACTGATTCTCAATCTACTAGCAGCTCATCGATAGCATCAAACGTTGTGTCGATAAACGTGTTGTTGCTCATGTGAGAGGTGTCTATCTTTTTATAGTCATCAAAAAGATGCCGGTTAAATTCCAGTTCAAAAGCCAAGCGAAGGTCGTTTTCACTGCCTTCATCGCCTTTTGCTTCTTTAGCGGTTATAGTTCGAACTCGCTTCACCTCATACACATCACGAATGCCCTTACCCTTGATGTATGGGATAAAGAAGTGAAGATCGTGAAGGGCAATCGTTGTCGGGAAATTGGAGCCTGTATAATAGAGATCTGCTGAGCCATTATCAAACATCTCCTCATTAACCCTTTTACGATTAACGACAAGTCCGATGAGTACTCGATTAGGCACCTCGACGAAAACACCCTTCTGAGGAATCACCTGCTCGATAATCTTTGATGATTTAGAGGCGATCAATTGAGCGATATGATCTTCGAGCAACTTACGGCTAACTTCGTCTTTAGGACGTAACGGGAAGGCCCCAATATTTACAGCCTTAATAGAATCCTCGAATTTCTTAGGTTGGCCGTTTCCTGGGAACAGGATGTAACCGCCTATCACCTCTCGCTTGAGGGCTTCGTCTTGGTTGTGCTGGTAATAAATAGCATCACGATACCGGTGCATTTGGTTGATGGCTCCATCAGGTGGTTCGTCCACATCATCGCTATCACGTCCTCCAATACGATATTTCGCATCAAAAAGGTAAGTGAACTTCATACCTTTCTGCATATCGTCTTTGGTAAGTTGAAGAACGATATCAGGCTTTTGGGGAACAGTGGGTACAACCAAATCCGCAATACTGATACTATCATTTGGGCGGTCGGTATGCTTGGGATTATAAACCAGCTCGGCCAGTTCCACGTCATCTTTCTTGAATAAAATGCGAGAATGCTCACCTTTACCAAGTTCCCACGTAAACATACCGCTCATTTCCATGCGGTTCCGATGGTCAACGTCAGTGTCTTTTAGTCCGAGTTGTTCCTTGACGATATGGCTGACCTCAATAAAGCACCAAATCTCATATAACGTCGCAATGTCTTTGGACTGCAAGCGATAAATACCGTCATTCAACGAGTATGCCCTGCGTAATAGGTTCCAAGTGCGATAGACTTGACTGTAGCCGGTAGCTTTCTGAAGAACGAGGCTTTCCTGTGAGAGCCCTTTAAAACGCCCGATAGTACGGAAAAATGGATGGCGTTGCAGGTGTTTTAATATTGATACCCGCTCCTGCATTTCAGCCACCATAGTGTCAGAGATGTTCTTCAACTGTTCGATACGCTGCTCCAGTTGGGCATATTTGGTTGTGATCTGCCCGAGGGCATATTTCAAGAAACGGTTTTCTTGAGTATCATTGTTCTGCACCTGCTCTTCATTGCGGTACAAGTGTGCAGGTTCTTTACGATGCTCGGCAAATTCATTCTCAATAGCAGATGTAACTCGTTTGAGTTTATCGGCACGTTGGTACACTTCTATACCACGTAAACGGCGCCTAGGCCGCTCTATGATGCTGCGGCAAGCATTAATGAATTTATCTTGTTCTCCCTGGAAGACGCTCCACCAGATCAGATCCGGTCTATCGCCATCGGTCTGAGGGGAAAAACCATGGAAAGTTCGCTTCATGTAATCGAGCGATAGCATTCTGTACTCACGCTCGATATCTTCTATGATATACTTCCAGTGTTCGTGATAATTGAGCTTCGTACTCAACACCTCAAACCCGAAAGTAAACGATTTTGGGGTATCACCAATCCTGTACCTTAGGTTAATCTCGCTCTTGCCGATATCGTTGCCATAGTTCAAGAATCCGGCTAGGATGTGGCTGCGAAAGCTGAAGCCTTCATTGACGTTTTGCAACATCGAGCTGAACTCGGCATGGGTCACATTGGAGTTAAACTCAACCCATATTGGGTAATTGGCGTTGTCGAAGAAGATAGCTCTGTTTGGTTCCCCCTTAATAATCTCAATGGCCGTGTCAGTTAGATTTGAGAGTTTTACCGACTGTACACCATCACTCCATGAGTATGTGGAAGTCAAGTTTTCCACCCCTACATTCGTGACGGCCTTGCTCCAAATGCCCTCAAATTTGGGACATTCGATGCTCATAGTAAAGTCGATATGTTTTATTCTCAGAAGATCCATTAATTGAAATGGTTAAGCCCAGAACGAAGTATAACCACTATCTAAACGACCAATCATTTCGTCAAGCTTTGCTAATGAAATAGATTGACGTATCGTTTTGCCATCTTCTGTCGTTTCGCTCTCAGTTTTGGCGACAAAGACATCTTTTTCAGATATCGACTCAAGTTGAGCCTTGATATCCTTCTTTAGACTCTCAAGCAATGATTTTTTAACTTTGGACTCATCACCTTCGATACGTGACAGTATTTTCATTGAGGTAATCTCATCAAGTGCTCTTGCTATTACTTGGTCTTGAGTTAACTCTGTTCCATCATCGACTTTGCGATAGGGCAGATTATTAATGACATACAGCAAGAACTCGTTTCGGGTTCGATAGGCGACTTTAAATGGAGTACTCTCAAGCTCGTCATTAACCTTTTGCAGATAGCTTATCACCTTATCACAAACCTCTTTATTCTGTTCATAAACATCCACTCCTTCAACAGCAACGCCGATTAAATCGTCTTTACCAAGCTTACCAATTACTTCATATTTAGAAGTAAGACCACCATCAAGGTTAACTTCATTCATTTCAATGGTCATAGCTCGGTCAAGTACTTTTCTAGAGAATGAGAAGGTGGTCTCATCCATGTTAACGGTACCCACAACGATGAGATTATTAGGAATGTACAAGCGTTTACCACCTTCTTCTGTAAGATAAGACTCTCGAACTTCATCCTCAAGAAATAGCTGATCAATCAAACTTTTATACTCTTCAGTACTTGAATAATCAATGATGGGATCCGTCTTAATATTGCCGTTTTCATCAACTTTGCGTGATTCAATTACGCTAAGGTATTCGGCAAAATATTGCTCTACTGGTGCAAGGTTCATCTCATCCAAACAAAGGAAATATGGCATCGTGGGATTTTTGATGGCCTTGACCATAAATTTAAGAAATGGACCAACAATGTAATGAATACCGTCAATTCTGCTTACATAACCAATTAACTCGCTTGAGTCATGCCAGTTAGGTTTCACCTGAACCATTTCAAAGTTGCTGGGTTTCTGAGCCTTGAATTCATCACTATCAGCAGACCAACATGAACGAGCAAGCTCTCTTACTATTCGACTTTTGCCCGTACCAGAAATGCCTGCAAGCAATAAGAAGGGTTTAGATTTAATAGCGGTGATGAATGGACGATATTTGTTATCAATATTCTCATTAACTCCCTTACTGTTTGACACATAGATTTCAGCGTCAGTCATATGATGCTTGAGAATATCCTTGCAGTCTTTTAAAGTTTCGAGAAATGAGAAGTATTGGTTTAGGACAGTATAAGCAGCGTATTTAGTACCTTGATATTCTCCCACAATAGCATCTAAGACTTGATCCGTTTTGCGAATTTCAGATAGTGTATTTTTAAGAAGATCAATGTCAATAAAACTGAAGATAGATACCTCTTTTTCATAATATCTAGAGAGAATATCACCCAAATCTTTTTCAAACTTGGACACATAATCAGCATGATTGCCCATATGAGAATTGGTGCGTTTCAGATATTGTATAAAACGATCTCTAACGGTATCTATCGAAACATCATCAAGTGCCAATTCTTCATCTGCGGGTTGAATCGTCGTTAATAATCGAAGCTCAACTGAATTCTCAATCTTTTCTCCGAATAGCATAATTGTATGACGCTCAACAAGAAAATGCCGCAGATTAAATCCAGGGACTCCCAAATTATTCAAATAGAACCTATTATCATCACGTTTAAGATGCTGAACAGTATATCTGGCAGTCTTATTCTGATTAAAAAAGGAGGAAACTTCTTTATAAAGAAAATCAAAGACCTCATTACTTGACTCAACTTTATTTTCTCGATTATAAAGAGGCAGAATATTGCTGACAACACCAATAGCCTTAATAAAATCTTCTCTATAGAGAGTAAAGTTGATTGCTCCGCTTGTATCTGAGAGATAATCAGAAATATCTCTAGATAGGTTGATGCTTGTTTCGTTCGATGTACTTTGTGTCAGCTTAAAATGAGCATCTTGTCTCTGTACAATTTTCTTAAACGGTTCCATATACTAAGAAGTTATTCAGTGATTATTCTATTTGATATTAAATAATGCAGTACAGCATATACCATATTTACGCTGACAGCATTTCCAGCCTGTTTATACATTGCGCCGTTTGCAACTCTTGCGTTTCTTGCTTTTTCTGCAAAATCATTAGGAAAGCCTTGAAGCATAAATGCTTCTCGCGGTGTAAGCTTTCTAATGGCTATATGAGTAAGCTCCTCTTTTGTCATTTCCTCTGACGGCCTTTGTCTGCCTTCAGATTGTATGAAAAGATCACTATAATAATTGTCTTGACAGGCTCTATGCATCTTGTGCATAGATGCAGTCAAAGGCCGAGCGATTATTTGATCAATCTCAGATTTTGATTTGAAGCCAGCACTGCCATCACTTAGAATTGTCGGTTTAATTTTTTCCGATAGGTAATACTTGGGCTCTACATTTTTCTCAAGAATTTCAATTACTGAATCATAGAAATTTAATGAGCATCTCATCCGATTAATTCTGGCAAATGATTGCTTCACCAATTCTGAGGAGAACTCAAAATTACCCAAGTCTGCAAGTCTAGCAAAAATGATAACTCTATTTCGTTTTTGAGGCAATCCGAAATCATTTGAGTTGAAGATATCCATTCTAACTTGATATCCGGCATTTTCAAGTTCAGCTAAAATCACTGCGATTGTATTGCCGTTATCGTGATTCTTTAAGTTCTTGACATTCTCCAGAAGAACGTATCGAGGATGTCTATGATTAATCATATCCATAATCCTAAAGAACATTTGTCCTCGTTCCTCATTAAAACCTTCTTGGTCCCCCATCATACTGAAAGTCTGGCACGGAAAACCACCTGAAAGCAAATCGTACTGAGGAAGATTCTCCATTGCTTCAATATCTTCTACGAAAGCAACTATATCTCCCATTGATACCTCATTGTCGGTATTATAATTAGCACAATATGTCGCCTGGGCATTCTTGTCAATCTCAGAATACGCAACAGTATGTAATGGAAATCTCAAATCACGTGAAATCAAATCCATTGCACGTCTAAACCCACCAACTCCAGCAAATAATTCCACATGGTTCATAGAAACTTCATAATGCCGTCTCCTATAGCTTTAGCGAGTTTGACCGGTACAGCATTCCCAACTTGAGCATACCACATGTTTTGAGCTCCTGTGATTATATAATCATCTGGGAATGTCTGAATTCGAGCGGCTTCTCTTGGGCTCAAGCCTCTAGCTTCCCAAGGATGGATATACATATTGCAATCAAACTTCATGTGTGAAGTGATTGTTTTGCATATCTGAGACTCATTCAATTTAAAGTACTTGTCTTTAAAGATTCCATTACGGCGTTTGTAAGGCATGATATCTGCTATTGATTCATGCAATGAGTTAGCACCTTGTGGTAATCTTCTGAAGATTTCAATGTCCCTTTCATTATTATAGCGGTTCTTATGATTGTAGAGCATGTGAATATCTCTTCCATCATTTATGAAATCGTAGAATGGATTGTGAACATATTCAAATTCAATGGCTGTGTAACCAGACTCTGCATTTTCGATATTCTTAGCTCCTTTTTCTTTTCTCGCTTCAAGATGGGGCAGCCCTTCTAGAGCATCCTTTAGCACAAATGGATCGCGTTTATTTTTGTTTATTTCCTCAAATATTCTATGAGGATTTATGCCAACCCTATTGCCTATCATTATAAAGCGTTCTCTATTTTGTGGGACACCAAAATCCTGGGCTTTCAAAATCGCATAATCAAATTCATATTCACCCCCAAGATAGTCTGTAAAGTCTTGAATGATTTCTTGACTTCTGTTCATCATACCCTTTACATTCTCCATGAGAAAAAATTGTGGACGAACATACCTAAGGAAGATAAGATACTGTTTGTATAATACATTCCTTGGGTCGTCAAGAATTCTTTGGCGATTGGCCATTGAAAAACCTTGACATGGAGGACCGCCACAAACAAGAGTAATATCAGAAAATAAATGTTGATAATCGGAGATTTGATTATTGAGTAAAGCGATATCACCGATAAAGTAATGATTATCGGGAAGATTGTGGTTTCGTTTATATGTATTTGCAAATTGTTCAACGATCTCATTGACAAACCATGCAGTGAATCCAGCCTGTTCTAATCCTACGCTGAGGCCACCGCATCCTGCAAATAGATCAATAAATTTGTACTGTTTTTTAGAAGCCATTGGTTAACCTAACTCAATCATATATAAAAACAAACCCCAATGCAGTCCCTGCAGGCCGACCAAAGCCTATATAACCGCAAAGGAGTTTGTTATATCGTTCAACTCTCGGTCTTTCGCAGGTCAAGAATATAAAATATTCTTGTTCCGGACGCAAAGATAAGCATTTTTCTTGAAAAACGGGCATATCACATATCTAATGATTTCACACAATCCCATTTCTCACAAAAACGCAAATCTGTAATCCGCTGCAAAATTACCCCATCCCAGTGCCATATTTAGGCACTATGAGCAGCAAAAAACTTAAAAAGTCAAGCAGAATCCTATGTAATAATAAAATCCTTTTGTACATAGAATAGTTCGTCTGCTACGACACGATAGTTTGTACACTTCTTGTTAACGAGGCAGTCAACGATTTCTTTACTCACATTAAACTTAATTCGCTCTTTTAACAAATTGAAGTCGGCCATTGTTTCTTTACATAACGAGCTTATAAGACATTGCACTAAAGCATTGTTAAAGCATTCCACATCAAGAATACCTGTAATTGAAATATCCATTCCGTGGAGCCTTCTTATTAAATCTTCCTCGCTTGTGGGCAGGAAGCCGAACCCAACAGCATCAGTAATATTGAAATTAGAAATAAACTGACTAGAATCACATGCTAACAAAAACAAGTGTTTACCTTTTAACAATGAAACGTTATTTTTTTCGAAAAGCTCCAGATTGTCCAAAGTACTTGCATAAAGACATGTACTCTTACCATGACCAAGGAAAAAGATGGTATCGGCATGTTCAATTGTATTAAATATCAGTTCTAATGGATCATCATCGCTAGTGGTGTCATAACCGACCTCTAAGGCATCAAATGTAGTGCAAATATGGTCACACAATGGACGAAGAAAATCCGTTGTGAAATCATGAGGAAATATACAAACAACCTTTCTCATTGATTTACTGTTACAAGATATGCTATAGTCTGAGTCAGAACTTCCTCTATCCATTCGTCTGTCCGAGCATCAGATTGATTATCTATCAAATCAGCAATCTCATTGAATGTCAGGCCTTTGAAGTCGGGAAAACATGATTCGAATTTCATATCACCATTCGAACGAAGCAAAGTGGATAGACGATGCTCAATGGAATCACCTTTATATCGTCTCAGATATTTAATGAGGTCTTCCTTGTAGTCTGTCCGCGCAATACAATTTATTATATTAGAATTAATAAGTTCATTGATTCCTTTTACAAGTTCATCAATAGATGCTTGCTGATACTCTGTACCAACAACCATTCTAATAACTTTGTCCCAATTTCCTGAATAAATAAGGAATTTAACTTTATGACGGAATTCGTGTACAATCCGAACAATAGATAAACCATTTAGATAGTCGCATTCCAGATCAAAGTCCGTTAATGCGATATCGATTTTCTTATTCTGAATCTTTGCTTTTATTTCACTTTTAAGTTTATCAATGTCTATGTCTTCTGAATCTTCCTGTTTTAGTTCGGAAGCAGAGGTTCGGATTAAAATAAAATCCAAATCGAATTCGCTGCGTAATTGCAGTTTTATGTTGCTAATAACGTCACTTTGATCTTTATCATCGATCAATAATATACATCTCTGCTGCTTCATACTTGCTATTCAAATGTTAAACGGAAAGTGGCTCCTGTCCTAAAATAGAGACCATTACCAATAAATTCAATATCTCCATTTAATTCTTTTTTCATCCTATCTTTGATAGTACTCAAGCCTATCCCAGACCCTCCCCTTCGATTCGTAACACCTTCTTCGAAAATGGTTATAGGCGTAAACAGATTAAGGTTCACACCATCACCATCATCTGAAAAGTCAACAATATACTTACGACCCTCTCTTGAAAAATCTAATCGGAGTTCATTAGCATTCGCCTTTTTTGAATTGCTTACCAAATTGTCTAAGACGACAGACAAGTCCAAAATTGAGATTTTCTTTTCTAAAGGTTCGCTGACAGTTGAGTGATATTGTACCTTGAACGAATCATGATAATTACCAAGATACTCTATAATATAGTTCTGAATATCTATCAATTTTGACTCTGCTAGAAAAGATAAATCAGCTTTTGTTATTAACTTGGAAATTTTATTGATTTTTGTTATATAATAATCGAACTTGTCCAAAGTTGTCCTCAATCCATTCAGATCCTTATCTGCGAGCTGATATTTGGCTGTATCCATTAGGCTGATAGAATTTGTTGAGGAAATAAGTATCACGTGAATCAGGTCTTGAACCTCCTTTGTTGTATGTCTTGTAGCTGTAAGATATTTATTTTTTTGAATTTGAGCATCACGTTCACGCTCTACTTTGGCTCTTTTCTCTTCTTCTTCTTGAGCTTTTTTTCGGGCCGCTTCTGCTTTTATACGTTCTTCTTCTGCTCTCAGCTTTTCTTCCTCTGCTTTTCGCTCTGCTTCTTCTTTTTGGCGACGCAACTCATCCACATGCTTATCAAATGCTTGGATCCTATCAAGTAGAATGGAATCATTTGTTTTTTCTGCTAACTTGCGGATATCATCAAGCATTTGTGCCTGAATCACTTCGGTATCTGAGGGGTTAGAGACAATATCTGCTAAATCCTCATTGTAACGTAATACTTTGATGGACTTGTCATTAACCAATGTCTTAATGAGTTGCAAGAAATCAACCTTGCTACCAATATTAGTAAATAAATATTGAGTGGAATCGGAATCTTTATCGATTTCTTGTAGTTGTTCTCTTGCTTTGAATGCTGACTTTTGATTGATAAAGTAATCTCTTCGGACAAATCCCTCACCCCATAATACACCAACGACATACCGTTCCAAACGTCTGTGTATAAGGGTGAAATAGTTCATTAGTTGTTGAGATGCTTCCGTTTTGATCAAACCGCCATCTCGGCTTGAAACCTCTTTGATGAGCTCTGGATTATCAGTCTCAACGTCAACCCTACCGAATAAATCACGTGTGCCCAGGAAACGGTTGTAACCTTGCTGCTGACGCTGATTCAATCCCCAACTATCATCATTCCATTCTCCATATGGTAGAATGCGAAAACCGTTTCTGAAGAGGAACACATTGCCATATTTAACAGGTTCTACTCCCATTTTAGCAGTAAAATTGTACTTTGCTGCACGATTCAAGAAAAACAGACTAATTGAGGCAGATTTAAGCAACGAGAACGCCTGATTGGGCTCTTCTATTTCATACATAATGATTCCACGATCAGATAGGGTCGTATGAATTTTTCCATCATAAATATGACTCTCGATCTGAGTGGTTTTAAGCTTTAGGACATCAGCTATGGAGTTTTCAATTACCCCATTAATCACATCGTGTTGAGATCCGGCCTTTTCATCATCTTCTCTCATCTTAGGAGCAATGATTTCTATTTGAAATTCATCATCTGTACTTGAGAAAGGATTGATCATCTTCTCCAAAGACTTTTTAAGACGCTTAATATCGTCTCGTGTCCATTGAAGATGCAAGCCATGGAACTCTAGTTTTGTGCCTGTTTGTGAATTCAAAGGAAAATAAGGAGCTGTATCTAATACTTCATGGGGAATGTCAATCGTGTCAAACTCTGTTTGTTTATCAAGCTCAAACACTTTCCAATCAACATGTAATACCTCAGTTTTATTCTCAACTTCGCTTCTTGTTGTAAGATCAAGAAAGCGAGCCAATCTATCACACGACATTCGTCCAATGCCTTTAGCTCCAGCATAATGTCGTTTGAACTCGCTGCGGTAGGATTTGTCCTCTGTTCCATCACTTTTAGCAGAATAGGCAACAAAAAGCCATTTGTTAATCAAATCGTCTTTGGACATACCTTTTCCATTATCTGCAATACACAGATAATCGTCATCAAAAGTGATCTCTACTTTCGAGGCATGGGCATCGTACGAGTTCTTGACCAACTCTAATATAGCAATGTCAGGACTTGTAATCAAATCCCGACCAAGTATGTTTTTAAGTTCCGCACTTACCCTAAATTGCAGATTATCCTTCATCGTATCAACATCTGTTTAAGTACAATACCTGCCAACTCAGCAAATAAAGGAGGGATGGCATTGCCTACCTGTGAATAGCGCGGCACCTCTATCCTCCGCATTTTCCCACCAGTAGTATATTTTTTCTGTATCTCATACCAATCAGGGAAAGACTGGATGCGAGCACATTCACGGACGGTCATGATGCGAGGTTCGGAATAATGCAAGTAATCGTCAGGTTGCCCCGTAATAGTAGGAGATACCGCATTGGGATCAAGAATAGTGATTCCCCGCTGCTTGATACCCCATTCATCGCGGGCATTCCCATCAATTCGCTTGTCGCGGGCAGGATACTCTGCTAACAAGCGCTGGTAGCAGCGTAGTTTTTCCGGGGAATGGTGGGCAAAACTATGACTATTGGGGACACTATGAGTCTTAGGATAATCTCCACGCAACAATTTTTGGTAATTGGATAATTTCCCGTTGCCATATTTCCCCGAATTAAAACCTTTGCGATCAGGCGTTGGCTCCTCTCCATTGCTGCGAAGCAAATCAGAGATGGCGTCTTGCAATGAGGTTGTTGTGGTCAGTCCTTTATTTGCCAAAAAAGAATCACGATTAGTTAACAATCGATTCTCAAAATCATCTGGAGAGCCCAATTCCTTCTTGATGCCGACAAGAATAAATCTCTTTCGTCGTTGGGGAACTCCATAGTTGGAGAAATCGATTATATGGTCCTTAACATTGTAGCCGAGTGCTTTCAGTTCACGTATCACTTTGTGAGAGTAGGGCTCTGCATTTTGGTTTTTCTCTATATCAAATGCGTATGTGAAACCCTTCACGTTCTCAAAAAGAATCATCTTGGGCATCACTAATTTAATGAACTTGATATATGAGAACACCAACTGATTACGGACATCATCTTCTACTCTCTTTCCAGCCATGGAGAAACCTTGACAAGGAGGCCCCCCTGCCACTAAGTCAATGTGACCTCGCAATGCTTTCAGCTGATCACTGTAACTGGATAAAATCTCATCAATATCATGAGCAGTTTTTGGTAACCAATCGGGCCAATCAAAGTGCTTTTTCCCCTCGATGAGATTGTGCTTCAAGGTTTCAAAAGCAAAAGCATTCTTCTCAATGGCAAACAAACCACGCCACCCGGCTTGATACAAGCCAAGTGATAAACCTCCGCATCCAGCAAAGAGGTCAATATAAGTGAGCGTTCGTTTTTTATCCATTGTAATATGCTGTAATTGAATTGGTTTCAATTTGCCAGATTCTCTTTCTGAGCATCAATAGCTGCGTTTGTCTATGACTAAAAGAAATTAATCAAAATGGCAAAATTAATCAATAAAATTGATTAATGCAAATTTTTGTGCCCCAAAAGTTCTTTGTGGGCCTAGTTTTGCAAATATATTCTGGCGCAAGAACAATTATTAGTTTGGTGGTTTTATGATCTATGGATTCAAATTTCATCTCATTTACAGATTGTTTTGTTGGTTTTCTTGCCGATGTCGGCAAAAAAATGAGTGTATTAGCTGCAGAACAATGGTTTTTCTTGCCAAAAGAACTATTGTGTATAAATCTGTGAAGCAATAAGCCGTAAAGTTCAATGTATCGGAACGAACTGACTGAAACATACAGTGCTGGTGGGAATACTGATAGTGCACAAAAAAGAAAAGGTTGCATTACTACAACCTTCTTGAGGATTAATCGCACAAAAAATGACAAAAATGGAATAAGTAGAAATCGTTTCTTTTTATTCTTCTGTTTGTGGTTGACCTTTTTTCAGCTAATTTTATTCATTCATTCCATTTCTGGACTTTAAAACTTGCATTATTCGATTTTGTGTGCTAATTTTGCAGAAAATCTACAAAATTTACATCAAAATGCTACTCAACATCGAAATAACAAACTTCTTTTCGGTCAAAGAGAAGGTGAGTATTGACTTTCGGGCCGCCAATATCCATACTCAACGTGCGAGAGAGTTAGGTGATAATGTAATCGACTGGAATGGAGCTAAAGTTCTGAAGTCTATTGGACTATTTGGCCCCAATGCTTCGGGAAAGTCAAGCATACTTAAGGCCATTTCTTTCTGTTGCAGGATGATATTGGACTCTCACCTTTATAACGAAGGCATGAGATTCAATTACGAGCCTTTCAAATTTGATGGCTGGCAGAACAAGCCGAGTAAGTTCTCGATTGACTTTGTGTGTGAGGATATAGAATATGAGTATTCTTTTGAGCTCACACAGGAGCGAATCCTCAGCGAAAGTCTATACTATTATCCTACTGGAAGGCGGGCAAAAGTTTTTGTCCGGGATGCAGATAGTAATTATAGTTTTGGAACGGGTGTAATGGTTAAGCCGTCAGACGTTGCCATTAATACTAGCAATAAGAATCTCTTCCTTAGCCGAGCTAGTTCCATGAATCGCGAGATTGCCCAAAGGCTTTATCGATATTTCATGAACCAATTCCTGCTTGGACTTATGAATGTCAATGATGTGCTGGTATTAGATAGTTTTAATTCATATAAACGGGTAATTCTTAAAGCCCTTGAAATTTGCGATACTGACATAACTGACATTGAAGCAAGGACGGAACAAACTCCAGCACCAGTGGCAATTCCTGGACAATCAGAGTTGTCATATAAGTTGGTTGATGTTCTCCGTTTCAAGACTTTCCATAGGGATCAAAAAGATGTGATGTTCGATATGGATATGGAAGAGTCTAATGGTACACGCAAACTTTTCCAAATCCTTATCCGTTTATTGGATGTAGTAAAAAATAAGAAGGGCATCCTAATGGACGAATTTGATATGGGACTACATACACGTCTTGCTGATTTCATTCTGGATTTGATTCATGCTTCTGACAGGAGCCAACTCTTGTTTACATCACATAACACCAACCTTATTGATGTAAAGAGGCTCAGGCGTGACCAGATCGTATTCGTCAATAAGTCCGGGCAAGGAGCGACTGAGGTCTATTCCTTATACGATTTTAAGGATTTCCGCGAGAACATGGATGCTGAAAAGGCCTATATCCAAGGCCGATTTGATGCAGTTCCATATGAAGGACATTCTGTATCGAGTATAAAGGCTTTATTGGGAAGAGAGTGATGAGCGGGAGACTTTTACCGAGACAAAAAACAGGCAAATTCTTGTCCAAACAAAGAAAAAAGCCTATCTTTGTAATAGTGCAACTTGAATCCTTAGTATTATAATCATGGGGATTTCATAAGAATAAATCGTTTTGGATATACTCCCAATATTTTAAATCATGAATAAGTACAGCGCTTACATACACACTTTGTACATTGAACTTGAGAATAAAGCAGATTTATTACCGCTATCCCACAAGATGCTGAATGATGATACTCTGTCAGATAAAGATAAGAGTATTCTACAAAAAGAATGGTGGATCCTTTCCGACTATGCGTTGCATTGTAAGACGGTAGAATGTCAAGAAGATATCATTGCTTATGGAAAAGAAAGAATAGCATCTACTTCAAATGTGTTTTTGTTGACTCGCTATTATCATGTTTTATACAATCTAACGAATAATAACGAGTATTGCAAAAATGCAATTGCAAATTATATCATTATATTCAAACAACATGTTGCCCACAATGAAACGGGAATTAGGCATGAGATAAATCGGGTTTTAGATTGGATTATTCAATTATCCAGACGCATTAGGTTGGACTTGTCATCCGTTAAGGATTTGCTTATTTCATATCTTCAATCTGATTTAGTCTGCGATGAAATAAAACATCGGATTTTAGTCTCAATAAAAGGCAACTACAATAAATGGAAAATTAAGGGTATCGAATTCATTCCGGATCTTTGTTTAGCAATGTATTCCCGAACGACTAAATATGGAACATGCTACAGTATATTGGAGATTGGAGAGTTCTTTGCAAGAAGATTCAGAACTGACTTGCTCAAAATATTCTATGAACGAATGGGTGACAATGAAGAGAAGAATATCCATGACTATGATGGGAACAAAGAGAATATGATTATCCCTCATTATAATCATAGCACCTATCTTAAAATGATGAGCTACTATCAACAATCAGGGAATAAGGAAAAGCTAAGATATGCGACATCTAAATATAATGAATCTAAAGTCGGCATTCGATTCTTGAAATTTGAGGAAAAAAGAGAATTGCCTAAGGAATTTCTAGATTTTATGCAAGCATTGTTTGAGATAATCAAAGTAAGTAAGTCAGAAGACATAATATTCTTTTTGTCAAATCATTGCGATCTGTTTTTCCTATCTCGTCTCACGCTTGATAAGAGGTGGGAAGAGGTGGATAATGATAAGCCATCATATATGGAATACATGGGGGCTGTGCGATCTGATATAAACAACAATATTACCCATACCTCTCATGAAGAAATTTGGAGATTTCAAATGATGGACACTTTTTTTAGAAACTCTGTGAAATGGATATCTCAGATATTATCATTATGCATCGAGAGGAAACAATTATCCTACTTCATTTTAAAGAGAATCTTATTGAAATATTCCAATTTTGGTACACAAGTCACTTTATACAGAAATCAAAATCAGCTTAACTACTGCTTTTTCGATAAGATTGACTATGCCATTAGGGATTTCTTTGTTCAATATAAGCGAGAAATGAATGGAAAATGCTCGGACTGGAGAAACACAATTAGCACGCTTTCATTACAATTTGAAGGCATATTAAGAGATATCATTCATTTGTATAACGGTGAGACATCAAGGATTGTAGGAAGTAAAAAAGAAGATGTGGCGGAAATGCTTTTAGATGATCTACTAAGAACTGAAGCTTGCAAGGAACTTTATTCTGATGAAGATAGAGATCTCTTTACTTATGCATTTACAAGTAAAGGGTTAAACATAAGAAATTATGTAGCTCATGGCTTTTATTTGCCGTCTGATTATACGGCATTTAAAGCGATACTAGTTTTACTTTGCATATTGAGATTAGTAAGATATGATTAATTGGAAATCAAAAGATGAATTACCCTTATGTTATTTAGGGCAAAAAAATAAAAGGCTTTTTCCCTTGGTTGGACAAGAAAAATAGCCTAATTTTGTGGTGGCAATTTTTGCACCCTTTGGATGTGTCGAAATCTTTGGAAACCCCGATGAATAAAGGGTTTTTGGAGTCCTCCAAAAATTATGAGTTCGAACCTATATCTGCAATTACCGTGCCAACTTTGAGGGCGATTGCTGTTCGGTGATTAATAGGTGTTTAAGAGCAGATATCACTGGGTGGTTTTCATGTGATTACTGTGAAAAATGGCTCATAATCAAACCCACACGAACACGTGTTTTTTCATTGGCGTGATTGGTGGGTTTTGACGGAACGGGCGGCCACGCCAAGGCGAGGCCCTACGGTGGGGTGGACGGGTGCCGGGGGTGGACGGCTGTCACGGGATTGGGATTCCTCGGTCGATTGGTCGTCGTCTTCCTCGGGGAGGATGGTGTTGTGAAGCAGGACGGGGGGCAGGTCGTGGAAGTAGAGGTAGATGCCGTCGTCTTGTTCGTCGATGACGGGGTGGTCGTGGAAAAGTTCTTGTGGTTTCATGGTTCGTTTGGGTTTTCGTTCGTTTTCGTTCATTTCGTTCATTTCGTCCATTTCGTCCGCGCGTACGAAATGAACGAAATGAACGGAACGGGCGGCCATGACTGGGCGTGGCCCTGCGGTGGGACTGCCAGTTCATGCGGGCGAAACACCCGGAGGGTGCCATTTGAGTAACCGGGGGTACCTGCTGACGGAACGAGTGTAGCGAGTGAAGTGGCAGGCACCCCTGGTGCCGCAATCGGTCCATATCGTCGCTGGAGGCGACTCCATTAGCCGCAATCATCAGTGGGGTCGCCTTCAGCGACAGTCTATTGTATGGACTTACCCGTGGTGATGCTGACCCTCTCGCTGCGCTTGGTTGCCAGCATTACCACGGGTTACTCAGAGGCTCGCCCGTCGGGCGAGTTCGGCCATGACAGGGCGTGGCCCTACGGTGGGACTGCCGGTTCATGCGAGCGAGGGCGGCCATCCTCTGCCATCCGTTTAATTCGTGAAATTCGTGGTTTTTTGATTGGCCTGGATCTGCATGACCAGCGCTGCTGTCAAGCACACGATGAGGACTGTGAAAAACTTGGTCATGCTGATGAGGATTTCAGGTGAATTATATCAGTTTCGGTTCTTTATCTTGAAGGCTTTCTCGATGTCTTCCTTGGTCAGCACCGAGAGTTCGTCGTCGCGGATGTTGCGCTTGGCCGTCAGGCGGTTGGCTTGCTGCTCGACGGCTCGTTCGAAGATGTTGCGCACGTAGCGGGCGTTGCCGAAGTTCTTGGTCTTGTGGGCCACGACATCGTTGAGTTTGTTCTTGAGCAGTTGGTCGGCCTCTTGAGTTATGGTATACTGGTTCTTCCTCAGGTACAGATGGAAGATGTCGAACAATTCCTGCTCGGTGTAGTCGGGGAAGTTGATGTATCGGGTGAAGCGCGATTGCAGGCCCGGGTTGGCGTCGATGAAGCGTTTCATCTCGTCGGGATAGCCGGCAATGATGACCACCAGTTTGTCGCGGTCGTCCTCCATGCGCTTGAGCAGGGTGGATATGGCTTCCCGGCCGTAGTCATAGCCTTCGTGTTCGGGCACGAGGGCATAGGCCTCGTCGATGAACAGCACGCCGTTCAATGCCGAGTCAATCACGGCATTGGTCTTGGTCGCGGTTTGTCCCACATAGTCGGCCACGAGGCCCGAGCGGTCGGTCTCGACGGTGTGTCCGCTCTTGAGGATGCCCAGGTCCTTGTAGATGCGTGCCACGATGCGCGCAACGGTGGTTTTACCCGTGCCGGGGCTTCCGGTGAACACGAGGTGGAATGACATCTTGGGCACTTTCAGACCCTGTGCTTTGCGCTGCTGTTGGATTCTGGCAAAGTTGGCGATGGTGTGCACCTCTTCCTTCACCGAATCCAGGCCGATGAGTTCATCCAGTTCCTGGTAGGGGTCTTCTTCCATGACGGGAGTGATGACGACGCTGTCCTTGGGCTCTTTGGGCTGTTGGGCTATCTCTATAATTGGTTTGACCGGATTGTCTTTAGCGTGATTTCCCTTCAGGGCAGCCCAAATGGAAAAGAGGATTAAGACAAGCAAAGCTGCGCCACCATAGCGAGCGACATTCTTGGTGATTTTTACCGGCCTGCCCGGATGCATGGACTTGTAAATCATCACATAGCCCCAATAGATGAAAGGAGACAGAAGAAGGACAAATACCAACAGTCCGAGGGCGCCGTCGGCGCCATCGCCTTCATTGCACATATCAATCACCGCTGCAACTCCGCCAGCGATAAACAACAGGCAAAATGCCAGCAACATGATGCCGCATCCGGCGCCTACTTCTCTTTTCATAGTCAGTGTCTTTTTTTGGGGGAACGATATAGCAGCTGGCCCATTGATTTTTTTCAATGCTAATTTCTCTAATTAGACGAATTTCAATAATAAAGAATCACATCATTAAAATTAGATAAATTCGTGAAATTAGCATTAGCCTCGCAGGGTTTGGTTTCGCAAAAGGTTGGGCCAATATCTATATCATTGCCTTTTTTTTAGTGTTGTTAATTCTCCAGATACCAGCGGTAGAGGGCGGGGACGCCGTCCTCAAGTTCCATGGTGTGGCGCCAACCCAGGGCGTGAAGCTTGCTCACGTCGGTGAGTTTGCGCAGGGTGCCGTCGGGCTTGGTGCTGTCCCACTCGATGGTGCCACGGTAGCCCACGGTGGCCTTGACGAGTTCGGCGAGTTGGCGGATGGTGACCTCCTTGCCGCTGCCGATGTTGATGTGGCAGTTGCGCACCTCGTCTCCCGTGCCGTGCACGTCCTTGAAGTCGATATGCTCCAGGCAATAGACGCTGGCGTCGGCCATGTCCTCGCTCCACAGGAATTCACGGATGGGGGCTCCTGTTCCCCACAGGCACAGGCGGTCCTCAAGGATGCCGTATTTCTCGAGCAGGGCGACGATGGCTTCGCTGGTGGCGCTGCCGTCAAGGCCCTCGACGGGGCGGCGGTCCAGGTCGGCGCGTAGGCCGTCCATGTCGCCCTCGTTGAGCATCTTGGCCAGATGCATCTTCCTGATCATCGCTGGCATGACGTGGCTGGTCTCGAGGTTGAAGTTGTCGCGCGGCCCGTACAGGTTGGTGGGCATCACGGCGATGTAGTTGGTGCCGTACTGCAGATTGAAACTCTCGCACATCTTGAGGCCGGCGATTTTGGCGATGGCATAGGGCTCGTTGGTATATTCCAGTGGGGCGGTGAGCAGGGCGGTCTCGGGAATGGGCTGGGGAGCCTCACGCGGGTAGATGCAGGTGCTGCCCAGGAAGAGCAGTTTCTTCACGCCGTACCGCCAACTCTCGCCGATGACGTTCTGCTGGATGGCGAGGTTCTGGAAGATGAAGTCGGCGCGGTACTTCAGGTTGGCCATGATGCCGCCCACATGGGCTGCCGCCAGCACGACATACTCGGGCCGCTCCTCGTCAAAGAAGCGCTTCACTGCCGCGGCGTCCATCAGGTCAAGTTCCTGGTGGGTGCGGCCGATGAGGTTGGTGTAACCCTTTCGCTGCAGGCTGTTCCAGATGGCGCTGCCCACGAGTCCGCGGTGCCCTGCCACATATATCTTTGAATCTTTTTCCATTGGGAATCGGGTGTTACGTGGATAACGGATGAAACGGATGAAACGGAGTTTACTGGAGGTGGTAAATCTTCTTGATGTGCTGCATGTCATACTCGATCATGATGCGCACCAGGTCCTCGAACGAGGTCTTGCGCGGATTCCAGCCCAGCACGCTTTTAGCCTTGGTGGGGTCGCCGAGCAACTGGTCGACCTCGGCGGGACGGAAGTACTTCGGGTCCACCTCGACGAGCACTCTGCCAGTGGCCTTGTCGATGCCCTTCTCGTTGACGCCCTCACCTTGCCACTCCAGTTCGACGCCGATGTGATGGAAGGCCAGGGTGCAGAACTCCCTCACCGTGTGGTACTCGCCCGTGGCGATGACAAAGTCGTCGGGCTCGGGCTGTTGCAGGATGAGCCACATGCACTCCACATAGTCGCGTGCGTAGCCCCAGTCGCGCAGGGCGTTCAGGTTGCCCAGGTAGAGTTTGTCCTGCAGGCCGTGGGCGATGCGTGCCGCGGCGACGGTGATTTTGCGCGTCACGAAGGTCTCGCCGCGCCGCTCGCTCTCGTGGTTGAACAGGATGCCGTTGGCGCAGAACATGCCGTAACTCTCGCGGTAGTTCTTCATGATCCAGAACGAGTACAACTTGGCGCAGCCGTAGGGACTGCGCGGATAGAATGGCGTGGTCTCGCTCTGCGGCACCTCCTGCACCTTGCCGTAGAGTTCGCTGGTGCTTGCCTGATAGATGCGGGTCTGCTTCTCGCGGCCGGCGATGCGCACCGCCTCGATGAGGCGCAGGGTGCCCACAGCATCGGTCTCGGCGGTGTATTCGGGCACGTCGAAGGACACCTTCACGTGGCTTTGTGCCGCCAGATTGTAAATCTCGTCGGGCTTGGTCTTCTCGATGATGCGGATGAGCGAACTGCTGTCGGTCATGTCGCCGTAGTGCAGGTTGATGAGGCGGCGCTGTTTCATGTCGCGCACCCATTCGTCGAGGTACAGGTGCTCGATGCGTCCCGTGTTAAAACTGCTGCTGCGGCGGATGATGCCGTGCACCTCATAGCCCTTGTCGAGCAGGAACTCTGCCAGATAGGAGCCGTCTTGGCCAGTGATGCCCGTGATCAGGGCGACTTTCTGCTTGTTTTCGTTCATAGTTATATTCAGTTTTTAGTCCCAGGTGGGCTTCCACCCCCCTAAAGCCTAACATCTAATGTCTAATGTCTAAAGTCTGATGTCTAAAGTCTAATGTCTAACATCTAACATCTAACGCATTATCCAGTGTATTCTCGTCGGGGTCGGTGATTTTCTCAATCATCGACAGGTGGACAAAGGTGGTGGCCACAGCCACGACACCCGGCACATTGATGACTACGCGGCGGTCACCCTTGATGCGGACAAAGACCCCCTCGGCGCCGGCGAACATGCCGCCGATGATGCGCACGCGCTCGCCTTGGGCGAAATCGCCCGGGTCAGGGCTGAGGTAGATGAGTTTCTCCTCGTAGGTGCCAGCCACCTTGATGAAGTTCTCCATCTCGCGGTTGGGCACGGTGATGGGCTTGTGGGTCTCGCGGTTCATGATGTAGCGGATGGGCAGCGCGGTCCTCTTCTTGTATTCCGCCATCTCCTCGGGTGTGATGTTGATGAAGATGAGGTTGTGTACGCTGGGCACCAGGCGCTTGACCATCTGACCGTTGCGCTCCTCACGTCGATACTGCATCGGCACGAAGTTGGTGATGCCGCGCGCGTCGAGGTCGGCCTTGACCTTGAGTTCACGGTTGTAGGTCACGCGGATGGCAAACCACACCTTTTCCACGGTCCCCTTGTCCTGTGTCGTCATTTTGTTGTCCACTGGTGCAAAGATAGTGTTTTTTTCTAAAAAGTGTATTATCCGGGTCGTTTTACACGTTATATAGATGATAAAACACTTTCGTTATGGCTAAGGAAATCAAGAAATGGACGACGCTCGAGAGCCGCTACATCATCCGGCGGCCCTGGCTCACGGCCCGCGTCGATAAGGTGCAACTGCCCGACGGACGCATCAACCCCGAGCACTATGTGTTGGAATATCCCGAGTGGGTCAACATCATCGCCATCACCACCGGGGGCGACTTCGTCATGGTGAGGCAATACCGCCACGCCATGGACGTGGTGCTCGACGAGTTGTGTGCCGGAGTGATAGAGGAGGGGGAGACACCCTTGCAGGCTGCCCGGCGCGAGTTGCTCGAAGAGACGGGCTACGGCGGCGGCCAGTGGCGTGAAATCATGACAGTGGGGCAGAATCCCAGCATCTGCAACAACATCACCCACTGCTTCCTGGCCGAAGGGGTGGAGCGCCTCGGCGACCAGCACCTTGACGCCAGCGAGGACATCGCCGTGCTGCTGCTCTCACGCGACGAGGTTGAAGCGATGCTGCGCGAGAACCGCCAGTTGCAGGCCCTCATGGCCGCCCCCCTGTGGCGCTACTTCGCCGAGAGTAGACGTTAGGCGTTAGACGTTAGACATTAGACTTTAGACATTAGACTTTAGACTTTAGACGTCAGACATCAGACTTTAGACATTAGACTTTAGACATTAGACTTTAGAAATTAGACATTAGACGTCAGGCTTTAGGAAGCGGATGCCAATTCCTAATTCCTAATTCCTAATTCCTAATTTATAATTCAAATCCAAGCCTGAGTGTGGTGACGAGGGCATTCTTGGCATTCTCGCCGACCATGGGATTGAGGATCCATTGCACGTCGGGCGAGGCATAGAAGTGGTCATTCAGTTGGTAACGGTAGTTCAACTCAAGGGCTGTCTCCCACTTGAAATCGTCGAAATGAACCGTCGCCAAGCCTGCACTCAAGGCATCGGCACCGCTCTTGCTGAACAGCGAGTTCAACGTTGCTCCGCAGGTGATGCTGGCCCTTACCGCATCGTTGGCGAATGGGGCATAACCTCCGGTGATGAATGTGTTGACAGAGCGTTCGCCCTGCAAGTGGAACAAATTCTCCCATGAGGCATAGTATCCATTGTTCTCTAATCCCGTGTGGTAGTAAGATCCGGCCTTGAGCACAAGAGCATCGGTGGGAGTGAATTGAGCCTCGGTGATGATGACATAGCCCTTGCTGCGGCTCAACTGGTGCTTCAGGTTGAACCTGTTGCCGTCATCCAGGTCGATGACACCACCGTCATAGATGCCCGCCTGCCACGAGAACGCGTCGCTGGCTTTCCACGTGAGATTGAGGCCCAGGCCGCTGCAGGGCATGATGGGGATGTTGCCACCTGACAGAAGCACTTGATTATTGCCAAAAGAGGTATTCAGCAAGTTACCTGACGCGTCACACGTCGAATAGAAGTTTGAGGCATCCTGCAGACCCGCAAGGATGTTGAACTTGCCGATGTCATGGCTATACCAGGCGTAAAGGGCGAAAATGTGACTACTTGCCTCAATATTGTCAAACATCTGCCAGTCACCCACGAGGTTGGCCGACGGTTCCCCACCATGAGTCGAAGCGATGGTGAAATTGAACTTGCCGTTTTTCCAGGGGTTGATTTCCAGTCCGGCCTCGGCATAGCCCTGATAAGCGACACCGGCTTTGATTCCTCCGCAAGTGTTGGCGACCAGGTCGGCAGTGTAGTCGAGGATGGGGACGATGGTCTCGGTTGAATCCTGCGCTTGCAGGCTGGCACTGCCCATGGTGGCTGCAAGGGCCACAATACAAGCGAGGGCGGCAATCCGATGTCTTGAGAAAGTTAGCATAAAGTGATGTTACTTTGTTTTTTGTTGATTAATTGGGCTGCAAAAGTTGGATCGACCTTTCATGACGGGAAATACCACGTCTTGGTGATAATCAGCAAACGTGAACATTAATAGTGACCAACAGACAATGATAGTAGTGGGTGATGCGGGTATGTGCGGTCAAGGCCGGGGCCATAGGTCTCAGTTGATAATCACCAGAATGTTGATGCTGCAGATGTCAGGGCTCGTACTGGTAGCCCAGGTCCTCGATGCAATCGATGACGAGCTGGTCAGGGACGAAACCCTCGACTAGGGCGGTTCCCTTGGCGAGGTCTACAGTGACTTTTTCAACTCCCGGGAGTGCGGCGAGGCCTTTTTCGACATTGGCCTTGCAGTGGGCACACATCATTCCTTTAACTTTGAATTCTTTCATTGCGTTGGTTTTATGACGTTTGATTTGATAGGATTTCCAGTATTTTGCTCCCATGGCGACAACAATCATGCCAAGCAGGGCAATGCTGCACACCGTGTTGAACCATGAGGCGCCCATGCCGTGCCCGTGACCCGTGACATGGCAGGGTAGGGCATTGATGAAGGTCTCGCGAAGCCCGGGCCAGTAGTCCACCAGCACGCCAAAACCGATGGCGCCGCCGATGATGGACAGCAGATAGACGATGGTGGCCTTGCGAGCGAAAGCGTTGTTCACGACAAACATCGACGCCACATTGGCGGCAGGGCCGGCCATGAGCAGCACCAGGGCACAACCCGGCGACATGCCTTTGAGCATCAGGGCGGCAGCGATGGGGATGGAGCCCGTCGCGCACACGTACATCGGCACAGCCACCAGCACAATGATGAACATGTTCAACAACGGCCAGCGGGCATAGGTCGAGAAGAAATCGTCGGGCAGCAGCACGGTGATGAGCGTGGCAACTATCAGACCTATCAGCAGCCAGCGCCCGATGCTCTGCATCATGTCAAAGAAGCCATATTTCAGGGTCTCTTTTATCTTGTTCCACAGCCCCTGGGGCAACTCGCTGAACTCGTAGTTGGCAACGGCCTTCACATCGCCGAGCGCTCCCTTGCGCTCCCAGTGTCCCACGGCCAGGCCGCCGATGAGCGACGTCACCAGCGCTGCGACGGGACGCAGGATGGCAAACGGCAGACCCATCATCGAGTAGGTCGCCATGATGCTGTCCACACCCGTCTGGGGCGTGGCGATGAGGAAGGATGTGGAGGCGGCACGCGAGGCTCCGCTGCGGCGCAGGGCCACTGCCGTGGGCAACACGCCGCACGAGCACAACGGCAAGGGGATGCCGAAGGCAGCGGCTGTCGCTACCGACCGCAGCTCGGTCCCCGCCAGATAGCGGCTGTATATCGCCGATGGCACAAACGCATGCAGCACGCCCGCAATCAGGAATCCCAACAGCAGGTAAGGCGACATGCCGTTCAGCATCGACACAAAAGCGTTCACGTAGTCCATCATAATTGCGGGCAAAATTACGAATTATTTTTCTTTTTTTGCCCGCAACCTGTCATCAAAAGGACGCTAATCGGGAAAAGATGCTAGTTTTTTAAGGTAATGCTAACAGCCAAGCCTCCTGATGAGGACTTTTTTGCCGAGACCATGCCTCCATGAAGCAAGACGGCGTTTTTGACGATAGCCAGCCCCAATCCTGTCCCACCGAGAGATTTGCTGCGACCCTTGTCAACGGTGAAGAATCGTTCAAAAATCCGCGAGATGAGGTCTTCGGGCACCCCTTTTCCATTATCTGACACCTCAATGTCCCAAAAATGGCCGCTCTTGCTTGCCGTGATTTCAACAGTCGTGTTGTCGCCGGCATAGTTGATGGCATTGTCGATGATGTTGCGGAACACGCTATAGAGCAAAGCCGTGTTGCCGGTCACTATCACATCCTGTGGCATGCAGTTCTTGACGGTCATCTTGCGCACATCAAACGAATGTTCACTCTCGCTGATGATGTCTGCCACAAGAAGCGAGACATTGACCCGGCCCATTTCCAGGTCGGGTGCGGCATATTCCATCTTGTTTAACAGCGAGATGTCCTGCAACAGGGATGTCAGTCGGGTGGCCTGCTCATGTGTGCGAACGATGAACTTGTGCGCCACATCGGGATCGATATCGGGATTCTCGAGCAGCGTCTCGCTATAGCCGAGAATGCTTGCCACCGGCGTCTTCAGTTCATGAGCAATGTTCTGGGTGAGTTCTCGCCTCAACTTGCTGTTTTTTTGTTCTTGTTCATAGTTGATTCTCTGGTCCATGCGCTTAGCGTAACGGTATAGCAAGAAGCCCAGGCCTGTCATCACAACAACCGAGAAGATAAGCAAATGCCAGTCGCTCACTTCGTCAAAAACATTCAGCCGGCGGCGGTCAAAATCCTCAAAGAGGATGAAAATCACAGCATACACTGCAAATATCACCATCACAGTGAGGAACATTCTGCGTCCTTCAGTAACCTTTTTCATATTCATTCATTGTCATTGGTGAAATAATACCCATAGCCGTGCCGTGTACACAGACAACGGCTATAGGGCTCGATTTTTTTTCTTATGCGGGTGATGTTGACATCCACAGTTCTCGTCGACACAATGACCCCCGATGGCCAAGCGTCCTGCATCAACTCCTCACGGCTGTAGACATGTCCGCGATGGGTCATCAGCAACCACAGGATGTCAAACTCCAGAGGAGACAACTCAATGGGCTTGCCGCCAATCGTCACCGACTTCTGCTCGTAGTTGACAATCATTTGACCACAGGTTTCAATTGTCAGCGGATGGCTCTTGCTCGAACGCAACAACACGGCCTTGATTCGGGCCATCAGTTCCTTGACCGAGAACGGCTTGGAGATATAATCATCGGCACCGGCATCAAATCCGTCAAGCTTGTCCTGCTCGCTGTCCAAGGCCGTCAAGAAAATGATGGGAACCGCCTTGGCATCCTGCCTTGTCCGCAGGTTGCGTGCCACTTCTATCCCGTTCATGACGGGCATCATCACATCCAACAGGACCAGGTCCACTTGGTTGAAATCCACCTCGAGGGCCTCAACTCCTGAATGCGCGACTATTGTTTCATAATCGGCGCTGTGGAGATTATAGGAGAGAATCTCGCACAAGTCGGGCTCATCGTCCACTATAAGTATTGTTTTGCTCATCGTAACAAAGTTAAGCATTTTCTTCGATTGGAGTCAGGAAATCGGTTGATAAACGTGCTTCCACGACATTAATCACATAGTCGCCAAGTTGTTCGCACTCCTCGATAATGTCGTTGAACAGGGTGCCGATAGAGTAGGTGGTCTTCTGCTCGTCCATTGCTTTCAGGTTCTTGGACTTCAGCGAATTGCGCCGATCGTTAATCTTGTTCTCAATATATAACGAGTCCTTGCTGCTCACCTCTCCGCGACGGCTTTCTATCACATGATTCATCTGTGTCAGCGAGCGCTCAACCAGGTCCATCATCTGCTTGAGGTCGTCATGTTGGATTTCATTGAATTCCTCGTTGTTCTCGTGGAGTCTTCTCATCTTGCGAGCGAGACTGAAACAGGAGTCACCGATGGACTCAATCTCGTCGATTTGACGATTCATCGAGCGGATTTTTGACTTGGTCTCGGAACTCACATGAGCCTCACTCACGTGGGCCAGGAATTGTGCGATACCAAACTCAATCTTGTCCGATTTCTCTTCATCGGCTTCAATGCCGTTGAACTCTTTTTCAAATTCATCACTGTTGATGAGCACCGACAGCATCCTTACCCGATTAAACATGTCCTGAACATGCTTGCCAAAATCCTTTAACTCTCGCTGTGCTTGGAGCACCGCGATTTCGGGCGTCTGGACGAGACCGGCATTGATGTACTTGAATTGGAATTCCGATTCGTCCTCGGTCACTTCCTTGTCCTTGAGAAGCCTGCATACAAGCCATTCAATCTGGGGTATGAATCCAATCAGCAACAGCGTGTTCAGCACGTTGAAGCACGTGTGGAACGTAGCCAGAGCAAATGACAATTTCAACGGATTGGGATTAGCCTCGTCAGGGGAAAGTCCCACCAGCTGGCATGACATGTTCACGAAGGGGTAGAACACAGCGAGTACCCACAACACCCCCACCACATTAAAGACGAGATGAGCCAGTGCTGCCCTGCGTGCCTGGATGTTTCCGGTGAGGGCAGCAAGATTGGCTGTGAGTGTGGTGCCGATGTTCTCTCCCATCACAAGGGCAATACCCAGATAGATGGGCAATGCTCCGCTCGTGCAGAGTATCATGGTGATGGCCATCAGCGCCGCCGAGGACTGCACAATGCAGGTGAGAAGGGTGCCGATGACAAGAAAGATGATGATTGAGAGATAACTCGAGGTGTCGAAACTGGAGAAGAAATTCACCAAGGCCTCATTGTGAGCCAGGTCCATCTCCTTGCCAGTGGCCGAGAGGAGACCCAGAGAGAGGAACAGGAAGGCGACACCAAACAATAAATCTCCCGCAATGCGATGCTTCTTGGTGTAAATGAGGATGACCCCGATGACAAACACGGGCCATACCAAGTCCATAACGTTGAACGAAAAACCGGCCGACATGATCCATGCCGTCAAGGTTGTACCGATATTGGCACCCATAATCACGCTGATGGCTTGAGCAAGCGATATCAGTTGCGCATTGACAAACGAGACGGTCATCACCGTGGTGGCCGATGAGGACTGGACTGCAACGGTAACGAGCATTCCGGTGAAAACTCCGGCAAAGCGATTGCCCGTCATGGCCGACAAGGTGTGGCGCAGGTGCGGACCACTCATCTTCTGCAGTGATTCACTCATCATGATCATGCCGAACACGAGGATGGCAAGGGCACCAATCATCTTCACTATAAGCACTACCATCGGGTAGTCGATAGACAATAATAGCATATTATAAAATTAATGTAACGTCAAACGGTTTATTCGCTGCAAAATTACTTTGGCTGTCAGGAATAGGTTGAGTAAAACCGGTTACAATTATGTTACTTTTGCAATTGGTGCCTGGAAACGGATGGTGTGGCGCTATAGGGTGAAGGACACGGGATTACCCTGCTGTTTCATGCTCATCAATGGCGCCCTTCACAGGTCGGAATCATGGAAAAAATACTCGGTAGATGCATTATAACCGTTTTTTCTTGGTGCAATAAAAATAAATGTCTAATTTTACCCCACAAGAATCAAATGCACCATCGTTATGGATATCAGATTACCGAAAAGAATGGACGGACATCAGCCCGAAGTGCTGATAGAGTCCAAGCAGATAACCATCATCGGCACCAACGGCGCCGGCAAGAGCCGCTTCTGTTCGGCCCTGGTCGATGAACTTGGTAGCAAGGCCTACCGCATCTCAGCGTTGAAGGCGCTTTTCCCGTCACCAGCCAGCGTCAAGCCGCTGCCGGGCTCGATTGACGACCTGTTTAATCAAATGAACGCCGCCAATCCTCAAGTCAAGAATGTCGCCGAGACCGAGTTTGACAAACTCTTCTATGTCATGCTCAAAGACGAGTTCCGCGAGTTGATGAACTACAAGGCCCACAAACTGATGGATGAGCAGATTGAGTTCCCCAAGACCAAACTCGACATTGCCGTCAAGAAGTGGCAGGAGGTATTCCCCAAGAACAAGGTGCTTCGCGAGAACGGCAAACTGATGTTCGCCACCGAGGGCTACGGGGATAAGTACCAGTTGATGCGCCTCAGCGATGGTGAGAAATCGGTGCTCTACTACATCGGCGCGGTGCTTTATGCCATGCCCAATGCCGCCATCCTGGTCGATGATCCCGAAACGTTTATCCACACCAGCATCATGCGCACGCTGTGGAACGTCCTGGAGCAGATGCGCCCCGACTGCACCTTCATCTACAACACCCATGACGTGGACTTCGCCAGTTCGCGCATCGACAACCAGTGCGTGTGGGTCAAGGAATTTGACCCCGAGTCGGTGGCATGGGACTATGAGGTGATGAGTTCGAGCCGCAATCTGGACACGGCGCTGCTCGACTTGCTGGGCAGCCGCAAGCCGGTCCTGTTCATCGAGGGTGACGACAAGCACAGCATCGATAACCGCCTGTATCCGCTCATTTTCCCCGAATACACGGTCAAGCCCCTGGGCAGTTGCAACAAGGTCATCGAGACGGTGCGCTCCTTCGGCGACCTGCAGAGTTTCCACCAACTCGAGAGCCGCGGCATCGTGGATCGCGACCGTCGCAGCGACCAGGAGGTGGAATACCTGCGCAAGAAGAACATCCTCGTGCCCGAGGTGGCCGAGGTGGAGAACATCCTCATGCTCGAGGGGGTTATCCGCGCCGTGGCCCTTTTCAAGCGCCGCAATCCTGACATCGTCTTTCCCAAGGTAAAGAAACGCGTTATCCTCATGTTCACCAAGGAACTCAAGCAGCAGGCATTGCAGCACGTGCGCCACCGTGTGAAACGCGACGTGGAGATGCGCATCGACATGAAGTTCACCAGCATCAATGCCCTGGAAAATCACATGGTGGAACTGGTGAGCGAGATAAATCCGCGTGGCCTGTATGACCAGCTCTGCCGGGAGTTCCATGTCTATGAGGACAACAACGACTATGCCAGCATTCTCAGGGTCTACAATCAGAAACTCATGCTTGCCGAGAGCAACGTCGCCACGTTGTGCGGCTTCAAGGGCAGGGATGATTACATTAGAGGCGTCCTCAACATCCTCAAGGGCAACAGTGAGCATGCCAAGGCCATCCGCAAGGCCATCAAGGAATGCTTCGGTTTGGAGGAATAATCATCACGACAACATGAACAACAGGCAGCAGCCAGCAGGACAACCCGTTAGCCCTTAACTTGTTGCTACTGTTGCTCAATGTTGTTGAAGTTGTTTGAAAATGAATCATGAGAGACAATAAACAAGCGACATTGGCGCTGGGTACACAGCCGGTGGGCCGACTGCTCTGGCAGTATGCCCTGCCTGGCGTGATAGCGATGACAGCCTCATCGCTTTACAATATGGTGGACAGCATCTTCATCGGCCACGGTGTGGGGTCAATGGCGCTGGCAGCCCTCGGCATCTCGTTCCCGTTGATGAACATCGGTGCCGCCTTCGGTGCGGCGGTGGGTGTCGGAGGCTCCACGCTGATGTCCCTGCGACTGGGGCAACGCCAGTATGACAAGGCCAATAACGTGCTGGGCAACATGGTGGCCCTCAACATCATCACCGGCCTGCTAGTGGGCATTGTGTCGATAATCTTTCTGGATCCCATCCTCACGTTCTTCGGCGCCAGCGAGCAGACGTTGCCGCATGCCCGTGAATACATGTTCATCCTGCTGGTGGGTAACGTCATCACCCACCTCTATTTGGGCCTGAATGCTGCATTGCGCTCGGCCAGCAAGCCACGAGCGGCGATGATTGCCACCATTGTGACGGTGGTGCTGAACACCATTCTCGACCCCATCTTCATCTGGCCATTGCACATGGGCATCAAGGGCGCGGCCATCGCCACCGTGCTGGCCCAGGCCGTGGTGCTGATGTGGCAGTTGTGGCAGTTCAGCCGTCAGCGTGAGTTGCTGCACCTGGAGTGGCGTTTCCTCAAGCCGGCATGGAATATTGTCAAGGATATCGTGAGCATCGGTGTCTCGCCGTTTGCCATGCAGATCACGGGGTGTGTGGTCGCCATCTTCATGAACAACGCGCTGATGACCTACGGCGGCGACCTCGCCGTGGGTGCCTACAGCATCGCCAACCGCCTGGGATTCGTGTTCTTCATGGTGATTATCGGCATCTGCCAGGGCTTCCAGCCCATCGCCGGCTACAATTACGGTGCCCGTAATATGGACCGTGTCAAGCGCGTCTTGCGTCTCACCATCAGCGCCTCGGTCATTGCGATGACCGTGGGCTGGATCATCGGCGAGGTCTTCCCCGAAGCCTGTGTGCGCCTGTTCAGTGATGACGAGCAACTCATCGGCATCTCCATCCGCGGCATCCGCATCAACATGCTCGTCTTTCCCGTTATCGGCTATCAGGCCGTGGTCACCAACTTCTTCCAGACCATCGGCAAGGTGCGCATCAGCATCTTCATGTCCCTCTCGCGACAACTGCTCTTCCTGCTGCCCATGCTGCTGCTCTTCTCCTCGCTGTGGGGACTCGATGGCGTCTGGGCTTCCTTGCCCGCCAGCGACTTCGCCGCCTTCCTCGTCGCCGTCATCATCATGCAGCGCTTTAGGCTCACCCATCAAGAACCTCAGACCACCCCGATTTGATGACCGGGTGCGGTTCATTGCGGTGAAATCCCGTTCGAGTGAGAAATATTATAGACTAAAATAGGGTCTATCGTAATTTTTTGTAATTTTGTGGGATAATTGCAAAAGTCAGTATAAGAGATGCCTTTTTTTTCAGTGATAGTGCCGGTGTATAACCGGCGGGACGAGGTGGAGGACCTCTTGAAAAGCCTCACGCGACAGACCGACAAGGATTTTGAGATTATCCTCGTGGAGGACGGCTCGACCGAGCGCTGCGACGACATCGCGTTGCGCTACAGCCGCGAGCTGGACCTGCGCTACTTCTATAAAGCCAACGAGGGACGTTCCATCGCCCGCAACTACGGGTTGGAGCGCGCCACGGGCCAATACTTTGTGTTTTTTGACAGCGACTGTGTGATTCCGCCCGACTATTTCAAGACGTTGGGCAGGGAACTTGCCAACAGTTATGTGCCATGCTTCGGTGGACCCGACGCGGCGAGCGACGACTTCACCGATGTGCAGAAGGCCATCTCCTTCTCGATGACCTCGTTCCTGACCACCGGTGGCATTCGCGGCGGCAAGGTGCAGATGGAGAAGTTTGTGCCGCGTTCGTTCAATATGGGCTATTCGCGAGATGTGTATGAGAAAGTGGGCGGTTTCCGCGAGATGTTCAGCGAGGACATTGACATGAGCACGCGCGTGCGCCACGCGGGCTTTGACATCCGCCTGATTCGCCCTGCCTTCGTCTATCACAAACGCCGTACCAGCATCAGCAAGTTCGCCCGTCAGACCTACGTCTTCGGCATGTCGCGCATCACGTTGAAGTTGCTCTATCCCGACAGTCTCAAGGCCGTCCATTGCCTGCCTGCCGTCTTCCTCATCGGCTGCGTGCTGCTGCTGTTGCTCTCGCTGTGGAAGTGGTGGTTCATCCTGCCCATTCTGCTCTATGCAGTTATGCTCTGGGTTGCCGCCCTCATCGAGACGCGCAACCTGAAAATCGCCACCCTTGCTGTGGCTACGAGTTTCACTCAACTGTGCAGTTACGGCTGGGGCTTCGTCAAGGCCTACGTGTGGAAAATCCTTCTCAAGCACGGCCGCGACATCAACGAGGAAGTCGAGATGAGGAGGGGGAAGTGATAATCGCAATTGCAATTATCACTGATTAGTGATTAGTGATTAGTGATGAGGAATGAGGAATGAGGAATTAGGAATGTTCCGTTAAATCCGTCATATCCGTCATATCCGTTAAATCCGTTACTTCTGTTAAATCCGTTCTACCCATGATGGAGGAAAAAGAGAATAGTAAGGTCGCGGGAACGCGCAACATCAAGGCGACTGTCCCCGAGGAGGACCGTCCGCGGGAGAAGGCCAAGAAGCACGGCTTCTCCAACCTGTCCACCGCCGAGTTGCTCGCCATCCTGCTGAGGGTGGGCACCCCGGGCGAGTCGGTCGTTGACCTGTGCCAGCGCATCCTGCGCGATAATGACGACAAACTCTACCTCATCGCACGCAAGGGCATCAACAACTTGGTGAAAAACTATCACGGTATCGGGGAGGTCAAGGCCATCGAGATTCTTGCCGCGCTGGAACTGGCGCGCCGGTACCAGCAGGAGGAATTTGACGAGCGTTTCAAGATAGCGAGCAGTGGTGATGCCTACACCTACCTCAGGCCTCGCATGGAACACCTTGACCACGAGGAAATCATGGTTGTCCTGCTCAATCATGCCAAGCAGGTCGAGGAGTGTGTGCGCGTCAGCAGCGGAGGCACGGCAATGACTGTCGCCGACATCAAGATGATTCTGCGGCCTGCCATCGAGCGCCTCTCTTCGGGCATCATCCTGGCACACAACCATCCCAGCGACAATCCCAACCCCAGCACACAGGACGACCGTCTGACCGAACGTGTCCACCAGGCCTGTAAGGTGATGGACATCCAACTGGTGGATCACATCATCGTGTGCCGCGGCAAGCGTTACTTCAGCTATGCCGACCACGGCAGGCTGATGTAGTGCCACATCCATGCCGGGATGCCCTCAAAGGCCCCGGCCCAAAAACAAGATAAAAGTTTATTTCACACCTGTGTAAATGGTGCAGACACCGAGCGTCAAGCGCGTGAAGACAGTGCGCTTCAGACCGGCGTTGCGCATCAGTTGCAGCATGTCGTCACCTTGGGGGACCGCTGCGATGCTTTGCGGCAGGTAGCGGTAGGCGCTCTTCTCGCCGCTCTTGAGCGAGCCCAGCCAGGGGATGATGTGCAGCGTGTACAGGTCATAGAACCAGCGAATGACGGGATTGGTGGGGGTGGACAGTTCCAGCACGCACAGTATGCCGCCAGGCTTGAGCACACGCGCCATCTCCTGGTAACCCTGTTGCAGGTGCTCAAAGTTGCGGACCCCGAAGGCTACCGTCACGGCATCGACCGAGGCGTCTTCCATGTGCAGCACCATGCAGTCGTCCTGCCTGAAGGTGATGACTTCTTCCAAGCCCCGCTCCTTGACCTTGCGGCGTGCCTCGTCGAGCATCCCCTGCGACAGGTCGATGCCCGTAATGTGTTGCGGATGGAGGGATTCATTGAGTTGGATGGCGAAGTCGCCCGTGCCGGTCGCCACATCAAGGATGGTCGACGGCTTGAGCCGTTTGAGGCGCTTCACAGCGAGTTTTCTCCACCAGATGTCGATGCCCATGGTCATCGCCCGGTTCATGAAGTCGTAGGCCGGCGCGATGGCGTCAAACATCTGCCTGACCTGTTCGGTCTTGGCGGTTGCTTGGTCGCCATAGGGCGTCACCTGCTCAACCCGATTCCCCTTTTCGCCCATCTCAATGATTTCTAATTGAATATATAACTATTAACTGTTCAAGACCTTGTCTTCCTCGTGGAAACGCTCGTAGGCCTCGACAATGCGCTGCACCAGCTGGTGGCGCACGATGTCCTTTTTCTCAAATTCCACCTTGCCGATGCCCTTCACGCCGTTGAGGACGCGCAAGGCGTGAATCAGACCCGACGTGGTGCTGCGCGGCAGGTCAATCTGGGTGGTGTCGCCAGTGACAATCATTTTGGAACCCATGCCCAGGCGCGTGAGGAACATCTTGATCTGGTGTGTCGTGGTGTTCTGGGCCTCGTCGAGCACGATGATGGCGTCGTTCAGCGTGCGGCCGCGCATGAAGGCCAGCGGCGCGATCTGGATGACGTTGTTCTCCATGTATTCCTTGAGTTTGGCCTGCGGTATCATGTCCTCCAGCGCGTCATAGAGCGGCTGCAGGTAGGGGTCGATCTTGTCCTTCATGTCGCCAGGCAGGAAACCCAGTTTCTCGCCGGCCTCGACAGCGGGGCGCGAGAGGATGATTTTGCGTGCCTCACGATTCTTCAACGCGCGCACCGCGAGGGCGACCGCCAGATAGGTCTTGCCGGTTCCGGCGGGACCAAGGGCGAAGGTCAGGTCGTTGTTTGAGAACGTCTGGACTAACAACTGCTGATTGGGCGTGCGGCCGCTGATGGGCTTGCCGTTCACGCCATAGACGATGACGCCGTCCATCTTCAACTGCTTGGGCGGTGTGCCCTTGATGGTGTCGATGATGACATCCTCGGGCAGCGTGTTGTACTGCGCGCAGTAGTCGGCCAGGGCATGAACTTTCTGCTCAAAGTCGGCAGTCTCGGCATCATCGCCGATGACGGTGATGACGCTGCCACGCGCTGCCATGCGCAGTTTTGGAAACAGGTTACGGATGAGTTGTATGTTGCTGTTGTTCACCCCGTAAAAGGTCACGGGATCCACGTTGTCGATGATAATGTGTCGCTCAATCATTCAATAATGGTCTAAATCTAAGCACAAAATTACACAATAAATCAATATCCGCCATAGTTGCCTCACACTTTTTTCTGATACTGGTCATCGGTTTTTTCCAGGTCGGTGAATAAAATCTCTTGTGGGTGGAAAAAAATGATTATATTTGCAGATTAATTGTAAAGGAACTAATGTTGCTATAAATGCCTGAGGCTGGTTTATACTTGATTCCCACCCAGTTGAGCGAGGTGCCGCTGGAAATGGTGTTGCCTGCACACAATATCGAGGTTGTGCGTGGCATCCGTTTTTTTGTGGTGGAGAGTCTGCGCTCGGCAAGGCGTTTCCTCAAGAAGTGTGACCGCGACATCGATATCGACAGCCTCACCTTCACCGAACTCAACGAGCATTCCGACCTCAAGGACACTGCAGCGCTCGAGGCCATGCTGGAGCCCATCACACGAGGCGAAGCGGTGGGCGTCATCAGCGACGCGGGATGTCCTGCCGTTGCCGATCCGGGTGCCGACCTGGTGGCCATCGCCCAGCGCAGGGGCTACAAGGTCTTCCCGCTGGTGGGACCGTCAAGCATCTTGATGAGCCTGATGGCGTCGGGATTCAATGGCCAGCGATTCGCCTTTGAGGGCTATCTGCCGGTTGACGCACAGGCGCGTCAGTCACGCCTCAAGGAGATGGCACGTCGCATCGAGCGTGAGCGCCAGACCCAGATTTTCATCGAGGCGCCTTACCGCAACAACCAACTCATCGCCGACCTGGCCGCCCGTTTGCCGGCCCACATGCGCCTGTGCGTCGCAAGCGACATCACTGGCGAGGGCCAGAGCATCGTCACCCGCACGCTGGCCGATTGGCGCAAGGCACATTATGACTATCACAAGGTTCCTACTATTTTTCTACTCTATCAGTGAAACGATAACCGGTCATGGCAGGACATAAATATAAAGGATATACTAATGATGGCCGTCCGCTCAAAATCTCTTTTGACGTGGACGGTGATGACACACCTCACGGTTCTCTCGGCCTGGGACTGACTGAACAGCCTGCCTTGTCTGAAAGAATAAACCTGGGCAAGGGCCTGTGTTTCATCAGTTTCAGCAGCGGCAGCAGCGGCAACTGCGCCTACCTGGGAACACCGCGGGGCGGTATCCTCATCGATGCCGGCATCAGGGAGCCTGTCAAGTATCATCGCAAGAAAAAGAACCCTGAGCACGAGGATGTGCCCACGCTGGACCAGGCGTTCGCCGAACTGGAGCATAACGGCATCAGCCGTGATATGGTCAAGGGTGTCCTGCTCACCCATGCCCACCAGGACCACATGCGCTGCCTGTATCCCGCCGTGACCGCCTGCAATTGCAGTGTGTTCTGCACGATGGGCGTGATGAGCCAGTTGTTGCAGCGTTGCCGCATCTCGGGACGCATCACCGACCGCCACGTGCCCATCTTCAAGGAGATTCCCTTCCGCATCTTGGACATGGAAATCACCGCCTTCGAGACGAGCCATGACGTGAAGAGTGTGGGTTTCAGCATCGAGTATGAGGGAGAACGCTTTGTCGTGGCCACCGACATGGGCATCATTACCGAACGCGCCGCCCATTACATGAGCCGCGCCAACTATCTGATGATAGAATGCAACTATGACCTTGAGATGCTCGAGACCGGTAAATACTCTGCCATGTTAAAGGACCGTGTCAAGGGCGAAAAGGGACATCTTGACAATGTGGTTTCGGCACAGTTCGTTGCCGCCAATTACCATGAGGGACTGCGATATGTGTTCCTGTGTCACCTGAGCAAGGATAACAACACCGAGGAGATTGCACTCACCACGATGCGCCGCGCGCTGGAGCAGCGGGGGCTCAGCGTCGGCGACGGTTCCAACTCCGCTTCCCAGTGTAACCGGGATATCCAGATTTACGCTTTGCCCCGCTATACCTCTTCCGGCTTTTTTGTTTTGGCTTGACGTACTGGGAGTTGTAGTACGAGTTTACGGTACTTGTCTTCTTCGTCTTCTTTACCTCGATGGTCGTTGCCGCCGTGGTCTTCTTGGCCGATGACCCGTTCAGGGGCTCGGGCTTGATGTTGTCATCAAACACCTTGATGTCCTCATTCTCCTTGACCAACTGCTTGAAGTCCTCGGTGAAAAAGTCTTCAAGACGGTCGTAGTCAATCATCACCTCGATGGGCGAGGTGGAGATAGTGCCGTGACGGTACTCGAATTTCACACCCTTCTTGCCGCAACAGATTTCGGCGGGCACATTCAGGGCATGCTGCAGCTTGATATCGTCGCCGCGACTCTTGTTCAATTCATCGATTTTCTTGTTGATGAGTTTGAGCAGCTTGTTCTCTTTGTCAACGTCGGCTGTTAGGATGTCAAGGCGGGAGAGCAGGCGCTGGCGCTGCCTGTCATAGTGGACGAAGTATTTGCTCTCGACATTGGTGCTGCCGTTGTACTCCACCTTGTCGATTTCCATCACCAGCAGGCGCTGCGAGGTCATGTAGGGATAGACGAGCACCTGACTCACGTTGCCGTACACGGGCACGATGGCGGGAGCCGACGACAACTTGGTGTAGTCGTCGTCAAGGGGCTTGTTGAAGGAAGGCTTGTTCAGGTAGACAAAGCGTGCGTCCTTCATCTGCGCCTGGTTGTTGCCGAAGGCCTTGTTGATCAATTCCTTGTTGAGCTCATCAAAGCAACTGTCGCCATTCACCTTGAGCGGCCAGCGCACTTTCACGTGCTTGATGCTGGTGTAGCGGGTGCTGTTGTCGCCACTGATGGAGGGCGTGTTGGCGATAAAGTAGTAGGTATTGTGCTGCAACTCGTCGAACACGTCATCCTGGAATGTCGTGACCAGGGTGTCGGCTTCGGTGACGACATCGGTCGAGTCGCGCTGGTTAAACAGGCTTTGGGTGCCGCCGGCCTCGATGCGGCGCGACATGTACCATGCCGCCGCCACCAGGTCGATGACCGTTAGCAGGCAGATGACGATGATAAGGTTCTTTTTGGTCATGTTCTGTCAACTTAATAGCTTTACAGCTGGTTGCTGTTGGATGATTCAGTTAATTGTTGAACGGCATCGCTGACGCGTTGCATCAGCCAGCGGGGCGTGGAAGTGGCGCCGCAGATGCCGATGCGCTCCTTGCCCACGAGCCATGCCGGGTCGATGTCGGCCTCGCTGCTCACCAAGTGGGAGTCGGCATTGGCATCAAGACACTCGGCAAACAGGATGCGCCCGTTGCTGCTCTTGGCCCCACTGACGAACAGAATCAGTTCGTGCTGGGTGGCAAAGTCCCGGATTTGCGGGATGCGGTTGGCGACCGAGCGGCAGATGGTGTCATAACTGCTGAAGGTCACACCGGGTTTTACCCTGCGCTTGATTTCCTCGACGATGTGGCGGAACTCCTGCACGCTCTTGGTGGTCTGGGAGTAGAGGTAGATGTCGCGCGAATAGTCAATCTTGTCAATTTCGTCAATGTTCTCGATGACAGTGGCTTGGCCTTGGGTCTGGCCTACAAGGCCCAACACCTCGGCATGGCCGCGCTTGCCGTAGATGACAATCTGTGGCAGGGGCCGACCTGACTCGGTCGAGTGGAACGTGGCGTTGATGCGCTGCTGCAGTTTCAGCACCACAGGGCAGGTGGCGTCGATGATTTCGATGCGGTTGCGACGCGCCGTCTCATAGGTCTCGGGCGGCTCGCCGTGGGCACGCAGGAGCACTTTCACGTCGTGCAGTTCTTCCAGCTGCTCGTGGGTGATGGTCTCCAGTCCGCAACTGGCCAGACGGTCCACCTCGGCGGTGTTGTGCACGATGTCGCCCAGGCAGTAGAGGTGCCCGCTCTTGTTGAGTTCCTCCTCGGCCTTGCTGATGGCTGTCGTCACTCCGAAGCAGAACCCTGAACCCTTATCAATCTCAATTATCGCCATGAACAGCAGTCACGCTAAAGAGCCGTCAAACTCCCAACTCCCAATTTCTAATCTCTAAATTCTAATTCCTAATTCCTAATTCCTAATCATTTAGCCCTTTCCAGGTAGAGCTGGTAAAGCCACTCGTTCTGCTCCTCGATGGTCATGTTGGAGTTGTCGAGCACCACGGCATCATCGGCCTGGCGCAACGGGCTTTCCTTGCGCGTGCTGTCGATGCGGTCACGCTCGTTGACATTGGCCAGCACTTCCTCAAAGGTCGTCGTGGTGTCGCCCTTGCCCCGCAACTCGTTGTAGCGGCGCTGCGCGCGCACTTCAGGACTAGCCGTGGCAAACACCTTCATCTCGGCGTCGGGAAATACCACGGTGCCGATGTCACGGCCGTCCATCACGAGGCCCTTGTCCTTGCCCATCGCCTGCTGCTGGCGCACCATCTCCTTGCGCACGAAGCCGATGGCGGCGATGATGCTCACCACGTTGCTCACGCGCATCGAGCGGATGTAGCGCTCCACGTTACGGCCGTTGAGCACCGTCACGCTCTTGCCCTCCTTGGTGGGGCGGAAGGTGATGGCGATGTCGCCGTTCTTCAGGTGCTGCTTGAGCGCTTTCTCGTCGACCTGCTCACCCTTGATGAGCTTGTTGCGCAAGGCGAACAGCGTTACGGCACGGTACATTGCACCAGTGTCCACATAGGCGTAGCCGATTCTCTTGGCCAGGGCTTTGGCCATTGTGCTCTTGCCGGTTGACGAGTGACCGTCAATGGCGATAGTGATTCTCTTGAGTGTCATTGTCATCGATGAATGTTGATTAACTGGCTACAAAAGTAAATAAAAAAACTGATACAAGTGAAAAACTTGTCACTGATGTTGAGATTTTATGGCTAACGGTGGAAAGTGAACCGCTTATCGGGGCAAGTCGCGGCCGTGGGGCAGGCATGCCGAGTCCATGAAAAAAGCGTAAAAAACGGTCACTTTCTATGAGTTTCTGTCAATTATTTGTAATTTTGTGGCAAAACAGAATCATGACATGAGACTATTACTCTATACGTTGATTGCAACACTGATGGCATTGGGCGCCTGCAGCGAGGAGAAATCGCCCCTGGATGCCGAGGCGCGGGACAGTGGCATGAGGGCCGCGGCAGCGCTCATAGCGGTGGATCACACCGACACGATGTCGATGGAGCGTGCCGTGATGGACGCCAAGGCCAAGCAGAGCGTGTATGCGCTCAAGCGGGATTCGGCGGCTGTGAGGGCCTTTGACGAGGCTTTCCGCTCTTACCTCAAGGAGAAAGACAAACACTTGTATCAATCCATATTCCCTGAAGAGAAATGAAAAGACTACCCATATTGTTGATTGGCTTGATGCTCCTACTCACGGCCTGTGGCGGAGCCAGCAAGCGGGGTGAAGCGGCAGGACAAAGGTTCCTTGCCGCATGGGGCGACACGGCGGCGATGCACAAGACGGTGCAGCAGTTCGACGCCCTGCGTGGTGACAGCTTGCGCTGGCCCTGGGAGGTGAAGGCCGCCAACCGTGCCTTTGCCGGGGTGCTGATAGCCGACGGACGCGACTCGCTGCTCCAGGCGGCCCACGTCATCTCGCTCTCGCCGCGTGAACTCGCGCAGCTCAAGTGTCCGCCGATGATGGAACTGCTGCGACTGCGCCAGTTCGATACCGACTCGGCTGCCGATTACCTGTCCTTGATTCACTGGCTGTGCTACACGGTGGGCTATGACCGCCATGTGGCGGTCTTCGACAGCACTCTGGAGGCCATCGTGGCCGGCTACTCGCTCAGGGAGCAGATGGACGTCTACGTGCAGTGCTCTCGCCCTGCCGCTCTGGGGTCGGCCCTTGCCGCCGATGCCAACAAGCCTGATGCCGACATGGACGACATCAATGCCCGCATCAACGAGTTGCGCGACATCTACACTCCGGCCGATTTCCAAACCTTTGAAGCTGCCTACAAAGCCGCTCTCAAGCGATAAACGATAAACCATTTCCTAAACTCAACGAATCACAAAATGAAATCTTACCTTGACACCATCAATCAGGCGATTGCCGCCATACCTTACCCGCAGCAGCCTTCCCAACTCTATGAGCCCATCGCCTATCACATGGCTTTGGGCGGAAAGCGTATCCGTCCCGTGTTGACCCTCATGGCTTGTGATGCCATGGGTGGAGACCTCGCCCAGGCCATTGACGCCGCCGTCGGACTGGAGATGTTCCACAACTTCACCTTGCTGCACGACGATGTGATGGACAACGCCGACGTGCGCCGTGGCAAGCCCACTGTGCATCGCCGTTGGGGTGACAACACCGCCATCCTAAGCGGTGACACGATGTTGACCATCGCCACGCAGTATATCGCCCGCGCTGCCAACCCTCAGGTCATGGACCTGTTCAACAAGACGGCCATCGAGATTTACGAGGGCCAGCAGTGGGATATGGACTTTGAGCAGCGCAACGATGTCACTGTCGAGGAATACATCAACATGATACGCCTCAAGACCTCGGTACTGCTTGGCTGTGCCCTCAAGACGGGCGCCCTCCTGGCCGATGCCGACGTGGGGGATGCCGACACGCTCTACCGGGCCGGTGTGAACATGGGCCTGGCATTCCAGTTGAGGGACGACATGCTCGACGTGTGGGGCGACCCCGAAACCTTCGGCAAGGAAATCGGCGGCGACATCATGAACAACAAGAAGACCTTCCTGCTCATCAATGCCATGCGGCTGGCCACAGGTGACGATGCCGACGAGTTGCGCCACTGGCTCAACGACCAGTATGCCACCCGCGAGGACAAGGTGAGCGGCGTGACGGCGCTGTATGAGCGTCTGGGTACCCGTCAACTGGCCGAAGAAGCCATCGCCCACTATAACGAACTCGCCGTCGCCGACTTCAACCAAGTGAAGATGAGCGACGAT
This sequence comes from Sodaliphilus sp., assembly GCA_045541835.1. Taxonomy (GTDB): domain Bacteria; phylum Bacteroidota; class Bacteroidia; order Bacteroidales; family Muribaculaceae; genus Sodaliphilus. The sequence goes on from JAZQJW010000072.1 coordinate 53,606, forward strand.
GACAAACAGGCTTTCGTCCAACTCGCTAATAAACTCGCCGGCAGAAATAATTAGAAATTAGGAATTAGAAATTAGGAATTAGAAATTTTCTCACATGAGCGAGAACGCTATCATGGACCAGAGCAAGGCATTTGCCATCCGAATTGTACGATTGTGCCGATATTTACACGAAGAGAAAAACGAATGGATACTTTCAAAACAACTGTTGCGTAGTGGTACGAGTATTGGCGCCAATGTTGTTGAAGCACAAGCTGCTGTTAGTAAAAAAGAGTTTTTGTCCAAGATGTATATTTCCTTCAAGGAGTGTCGTGAGACGGAGTATTGGCTTGAATTGCTTCATGATACCGACTATCTTAGTGATGAAGAATTTGAGTCAATCAATCTGGATAACCTTGCATTAAAGAAAATGCTTAGCAGTATCACCTTCACCACTTCCCAGCGACTCCAAAAAGACAATTCCTAACTTCTCATTTCTCATTTCTCATTCCTCATTCCTCATTAAAATGATAGATTCACATAGTCATATTTATTGCGATGCGTTCGACGAGGACCGTGATGCCGTGGTGGCACGGGCCCGAGAGGCGGGTGTGCGCCACATCATCATGCCCAACGAGAACCTCCACAGCGTGCCGCAACTTGCCGCAATGCGCGAGCAGTACCCCGACTACATCTCCATGGCCTTGGGCCTGCACCCCGAGGATGTGAAAGACGACTACCTCGATGTGCTCAACCGCATGCGCCCCATGCTCGACCAGTATCCCATCGTGGCTGTCGGCGAAATCGGCATCGACCTGTATTGGGACAAGACCTGGCGCGAACAGCAGCATCGGGCGCTCGACATTCAACTCCACTGGTGCCATGAACTGGGCGTGCCTTTCATCATGCATTGCCGCGAGGCCCTCGACGATATCCTTGACGTCATCGACCACCTGGACTGCCCCGTGCCGCCAGGCGTGTTCCACTGTTTTGCCGAAACGCCGGCCGACGTTGAGCGTGTGCGCCGCAGGGGCGATTTCTACTTTGGCGTGAACGGCGTGGTCACTTTCAAGAAGAGCACCGTGCCCCAGTTGTTGCCCGTTATCGGCCTTGACCGCCTGCTACTGGAGACCGATGCACCCTATCTCACGCCCGTGCCCCATCGCGGCAAGCGCAACGAGAGCGCCTTCATCCCCCACATCAACGCCTTCATCGCCGGCCAACTCGGCGTCACGCCCGAGGAGGTCAGCACCGCTACCGACCGCAATGCCGCCCGCCTCTTCAACCTGAAATTGGACTAATTTGACTTATTAGCCCTATTGGTCTTATTAGTCCTATAAGTTTTAAGAAACTAAGGGCTCGCAACCGTCAAGTTGCGGGCCCTCGTTGTCTTGTGCTGGTCGCGGTTTACCAGATGATGGCGCGGTCGGCGGGGTCGAGCCACATCTTGTCACCGGGCTTGATGCCGAAGGCTTCAAAGAAGGTGTCGATGTTCCTCAACGTGGCGTTCACGCGATAGCGGCCGATGGAGTGGGGGTCACTCTTGGTCTGCTGGAAGATGGCTTCCTCGGTCATGTTGTCGGCCCAGATGCGGCCATAACTCAGGTAGAAGCGCTGAGCGGGGGTGAAGCCGTCAATCTTCTTGCCCTCACGGAACTGCTGCGTGGTGCGGAAGGCATCATAGGCAATGCGCAGACCGCCCTGGTCGGCGATGTTCTCACCCAGGGTCAGGTGGCCGTTGGCGTGCTGGTCCTTCACGACGATGATCTCATCGAACTGGGCAGCGAGTTTCTCGGCAGCCTCCTGGAACTTCTGGCTGTCCTCCTCGGTCCACCAGTCCACCATGTTGCCGTACTGGTCAAACATGCGGCCCTGGTCGTCGAAGCCGTGGGTCATCTCGTGGCCAATCACCACGCCGATGGCACCGAAGTTGGTGGCGTCGTCGGCCTCCACATCAAAGAAGGGAGGTTGCAGAATGGCGGCGGGGAAGCAGATTTCGTTGGTCGTCGGGTTGTAGTAGGCGTTCACCGTCTGCGGTGTCATGCCCCACTCGTCCTTGTCAACGGGCTTGCCCATCTTGTCGAGGTTGCGGCGGGTCTCATACAGGCTGGCGGCCTTGATGTTCTCATACAGGCTCTTGCTGGGGTCTACCTGCAAGCCGCTGTAGTCGCGCCACTTGTCGGGATAACCGATCTTGACGGTGAAGGCATTCAGCTTCACGAGGGCGTTGATCTTGGTCTGCTCGCTCATCCAGGTCAGGCTGGCGATGTGGGCGGCCAGAGACTTGCGCAGTTCACTGATGAGTTTCAGCATCTTTTCCTTGCTGCCGTGAGCGAAGTACTTGCTCACGTAGATCTCGCCGACGGCCTCACCCAGCAGGCTGTTGGGGAAGCCCAGGGCACGTTTCCAGCGGGGCTTGCGCTCTTTCTGTCCACTCAGCGTGCGGCCATAGAAGTCAAATGCGGTCTCGCCGAACTCGTCGCTCAGGTAGTTGGCGGTGCCACGGATGAGCAGACCGGCCATGTAGTCGCGCATCTGCTGCTCCTTGAGGTTGGTCATCAGGTCATTGGCAACGGCCATCACCTTGGGCTCGGTCAGGATGACCCATTCCACCTGGGGAGTGCCCATCAGGTTGAAGTACTCTTTCCAGTTGATGGCGGGATAGTCGGCCTGCAACTGGTCGAGCGTGCGGATGTTGTAGAGTTTGTTGTAGTCACGGGCCTCGGCACGGCTCATCTTGGCCTGGGCAAACTTGTACTCGATGTCATAGATGGTCTTGCTGGCGCGCTTGGCTTCCTTCTTGCTGTAGCCGGCGAGTTGGAACATCTTCTCCAGGTAGTCCCTGTAGGCCTGCTGGATTTTCTTGCTGTCGGCGTCGGTGTTCAGGTAGTAGTCCCTGTCGGGCAGACCACTGGTACCGGCGCTGAGCCACATCACGTTCATGTCGCTGTTCTTCAGGTCGGTCTCCACGCCGATGTTGAAGAACGGGTTGCTCAGATACAGGTGTTGCTCGGCAATCGAGGGGGTCAGGTCTTTCTTCTTGAAGGCCTTGATTCTTGCCAGGTCGGCGAGGATGGGCTGAACGCCTTCACGGTTCAGGCGGTCGCTGTCCATCGCCATCTTGTACAGGTCGGCGACTTTCTGGTCCACGGTGCCGAACTTGTGCTCGGTCTTACCCAGTTCCAGGAACATGTCGCGCAGGCGGTTCTCGTTCTCCTCGGCGATAACGTTGAACACGCCATAACTCGAATACTCGGGATGCTTGCTCAGCGGGTTGGCCTTCATCCAGCCACCACCGGCATACTCATAGAAATCCTCACCCGGGTTCACACTCAGGTCCATGTCGGCACGGGTCACGCCGTGCGATACCTGTGCCTTCATGCCAGGCACAGCAGCCATCATTATGGCCATAACTAATAACATTTTCTTCATTATAATAATAAAACTATAGTTTAGGTTATATGTCAACTTTCAAACGGCAAAAGTAATAAAATTAGCGATTCCACCACCTTTTTCACCCATGGAATTGTTTAGAAGGGGGGCGGTACTTCTTCGGGACCGGCGTAAAAGGCCTCGTTGGGTGGGGGAGCGGAGAAACCCTCATTGGTGGGAGAGGCTCCTGTCGTGGAGCCGCCGCTGTTCATCTTGGAGTCGTAGGTGGTCTCGTTGCCCACGAGGTCTTGTTCGCCCTGGTTCTCGAAGCGGGCATACTTGCTCACGAAGTGCAGGTTAATCGTGTCGGTGGCACCGCTGCGGTGCTTGGCGACGATAAACTCGGCCAGGCCGCGGATGTCGTTGCCCGCGGCATCCTCGCTGGAACGGGTGTAGTACTCGGGGCGGTGGATGAAGCACACGATGTCGGCGTCCTGCTCGATGGCACCCGACTCACGCAGGTCGCTCAGTTGCGGGCGCTTGCCCAACTTGTCATCGGCCGCGCGGGTCTCGACGCTACGGTTAAGTTGCGACAGGGCGATGATGGGGATGTCCAGCTCCTTGGCGAGCTGCTTGAGGTTACGCGAGATGGTGCTCACCTCCTGCTCGCGGCTGCCGAACTTCATGCCCGTGGCATTCATCAACTGCAGGTAGTCGATGATGATGATTTTCACGCCATGCTCACGCACGAGACGACGGGCCTTGGTCCTCAACTCAAAGATGGAGAGCGACGGCGTGTCGTCGATGTACAGCGGTGCGGTGCTCAGGTTGCGGGTGCGGGTCATCAGGTTTTCCCATTCGGGCTGGCTCAACTGGCCGCTCTTGATTTTCTCGCCCTCGAGCGAGCACACGTTGCTGATGAGGCGGTTCACAAGTTGCAGACTCGACATCTCCAGCGAGAACACGGCGACGGGGTAGTTGTAGTCGACGGCCATATTCTTGGCCATCGACAGGACGAATGCCGTCTTACCCATTGCAGGGCGAGCGGCGATGATGATCAGGTCGCTGTTCTGCCAGCCGCTGGTCAATCGGTCAAGTTTATGGTAGCCCGACTCCAGACCGCTCAGTCCGCTTTCGCGGTTGGCGGCCTCCTCAATCTTCTTGATGGCGTCCTGAACGGCGTTCTCGATGGGGATGACGTCGCGCTTGAGGGTGTTCTTGCTGATTTCGAACAGTTTGCCCTCGGCCTCCTGCATCAGGTCATACACGTCGATTGACTCGTCAAAGGCCAGCGATTGCACCTGGCTGCTGTAACTGATGAGTTCGCGGGCCAGGTATTTCTGCGCCACGATACGGGCGTGGAACTCGGCATTGGCGGCACTGGACACCATGCCCGTCAACTCACTGATGCGAAGGGCGCCACCCACCTCGTCGAGCACCTTGTTGCTGCGCAACTTGTCGGTGACGGTGAGCATGTCGATGGGCTTGCCGTTGGAAGCGAGCGACTGGATGGCCTCGTAAATCTTCTGGTTGGCAGGGTTGTAGAACGCCTCGGGCTTGAGGATTTCACACACATTATTATATGCGTCCTTCTCAAGCATCAGCGCGCCGAGGACGGCATCCTCCATCGAGGTGTCCTGGGGCGGCAGTTTGCCGAACTCGCTCACAATCTCGGGCTCATGCGTCGGGCGCGTGCGACGGCGCGCCTGTTTGCCGGTTTCAAATTCTTCCATTGTTCAGTCTGTTGGTTTTTCTTGCGAGTGCAAAGTTAGATAAAATCCCCGATGTTTGACACAATCATTATTCACATTCTGTTTACACAATATTGACAAGATGAGGTTCACCCCCTGCCCGCTTGTCGTGAAATCCTGCCGAAAAAGGTGCTAAATGGGCAAAAAATGGCGTAAAAGTGTAAAAATTACACAAAAAAATTGCGGATTAAAAAATTGGCATTATCTTTGCAGCGTAAAAATCACACAAAGGGGTTTTTTGACGATGAAATACAACGAGCAAACCAAGCAATGGGAATCGCCTTATTGGCATCCTGCCGTGACAACCGACTCGGTGGTCCTGGGCTTTGACGGCCAGCAGTTGAACGTCCTGCTCATCCAGCGTGGCCTGGAGCCTTACAAGAACATGTGGGCGCTGCCGGGCGGCTTCATGCGTCCCGAGGATGAGAGCGCCGAGGCTTGCGCCTACCGCGAGTTGCACGAGGAGGCTGATGTGGACGATATCTACATGGAGGAGTTCCAGACCTTCTCGTCACGCGACCGCGATCCGCGCGAGCGCGTTGTCACCATCGCATTCTTTGCGCTGGTGGTCAAGGGCAAGTACCATCTCAAGGGCGGTGACGATGCCCTTGATGCCAAGTGGTTCCCGGTCAAGGACTTGCCGCAGTTGGCCTTTGACCACAAGGAAATCATTGAACAGGCGCTCGAGCGGCTGCGCCAGCGCATCCATTTCGAGCCCGTCGGCTTCCACTTGCTCGACAAGGAATTCACAATGCCCCAACTACACAATATATATATAGCGATACTCGACCCGCCCGAGGACGACACCAAATTGCGAGACAGGAGAAATTTTCCGAAGAAGATGTTGAAACTCGGGTATATCAAGGAGACCGGAAAGAAAGTGACAGGAAACGCTCACCGTTCTCCCAAGTTGTACACATTTGACGAAGAAGCCTACAAGAAAGCCAAGAAGATAGGCATGCGCCTGGAATTCTGACCTGACGGCAGGTAACTGAATCAATCTCGTCCCTTCACCTGGCAGTGGGGGGATACCTTAGACGGCAACATTCAATGTGTTAAATTTACACATTAAGTTGCCTTGAAGGACTGCACTTCAGCCTTCAATGTGTAAAAAATACATTTTGCAAGGTTGCAGAAATCGGACCCCTGTTGAAGAGTGATGTAAATTTGTAATGTCAACAAGGACGACAAAAAGACAATAACAGATTACTAACCATTTAATAATTTACAACTATGATTAATCCGTTCAAGAGAATCAAGAGAGCAGCCGCACAAGACAGTCAGGAAATCCCCACGGGAAATGGTATGAACAAGCAGGACAATGCTGCAGCACGAGAGCCGGTAGACCCCACGAAGGCTCAGATCCACAACCTCATCATCGTCGATGAGAGCGGCTCGATGGGTGGACTGGAGCGGGTGACCATCGGTGGCATCAACGAGACCATCGCGACCATCAAGAAGGCCCAGGAGGACTTTGCCGACACCCAGCAGCACTACCTCACGCTGGTGACGTTTGACGCCCATGGCGGCAATGTGCCTCCCATCCGCACCCACCTCGATGCCGTGCCTATCGGGCAGGTGAGCGATTTCCACGCCTACAACCCCTATGGCGGCACGCCGCTGTTCGACGCGATGGGTGAGACGTTGACGCATCTGCATGAGCGCATCAAGGACGACGAGAACGCCACGGGCGTCGTGACCGTCATCACCGACGGCATGGAGAATTCCTCCCGCAAGTGGAGCGGCGAGGCCCTGCGCCGTCTCATCGAGCGCCTCAAGGAGGAAGGCTGGTCCTTCTCCTACATGGGCTCGTGCCACGATGTGGTGGAAGTCACCATGAAGTTGTCCATCGACCATGTCATGGCCTTTGACCACGATACCGTTGGCGCTTCCAACACCTGGCACCGCGACAGTTCGTCCAAGCGTGCCTACTACGAGCGCATGAACCGCGACTTTGACGCCTCTGCCAGCCGTGAGAAGAAGATGGCCATGCGTCGTGACAATGCCCGTGCTTACTATGCCAACCGCGTCACCCCCAACTGGATTGACCAGTTGGCAGCCGACGAGGTCTTTGTCTTCGGCAGCAATCCTGAAGGGATGCATAACGGCGGCGCAGCCGCTCTTGCCGTGGAGCGCTTCGGCGCCATCGTCGGTCAGGGCGAGGGCATACAGGGCCAGAGTTATGCCATTCCCACCACGGGCGATAACGGCCTGTTTGTCCAGGCGGTGCAGCGCTTCATCGATTATGCTGCCGCTCATCCCGAGAAGCGCTTCCTGGTCACCCGCGTGGGTTGCGGCAACGCCGGCCGTGGAGCGTATGAGGTGGCACGCTTGTTCATTGATGCCATCAAACTCGAGAACATCTCCCTGCCCGAGGACTTTTGGGAAATCCTGGGTCTCAAGATGTTCCGCAAGTGAGCCGGGAAGGACGCCCTCAAGAAATACATAGTATGAGTAACTGATTTGCCCCATTTCCTGAATCACACACACAACCCTCTCTTTTTTGGCGAGGACATGCCGGTTAGTCCCGGCGTGTCCTTCTTTTTTTACGCGTAATCTCTGTTTTATTGAAGATTTCTTTTATCTTTGCGGTCAAAGTTTGACAACATAAAATAACGAGGACAATGAGACTTTACAGGATGATATTGACGGTTGCCGTCGCCATGCTGGCGATGACAGCAACAGCCCAGCAAGCGACCATGACGGTCAATGACGAGGAGCGCCACCAGACCATCACGGTCACGGCCGTGGGTGATGACATCGTGCGTGTGGATGTGGTGCCCGACGGTTGGAACGGTAAGCGCTTACCATCGCTGGCACTGGACAAGAACGTGAAGACCGAAGCCAAGGTCGACAACTTGGACGACATGACCATGATGCGCACCGCCAGCGGCATGAAGGTGACCTACGTCAACGGCGCAATCACCGTCGGGTGTGGAAATAATTTCTACATCACCGACCTGTGTGACCGCACGACCAGCACCTTGCGTCTGCTGCATCATGCCGATGAGGGGTTCTATGGCGCGGGCGAGCGCGGCTACAGGTTCAGGCTCACCGGCGACACGCTCATCAACTACAATGCCCAGAACTACGGCTACCAGATGGGCGAAAAGCGCACCAAGCAGATGGGCATCACCATGCCGATGGTGATTTCGTCCAGGGGCTACGGCATCTTCTTTGACGACTTCTGCAAGTCCATGCTCTATCTGGGTGACCAAATCCAATATACCACCACGTCTCCCCAGCCGGTGTCCTATTATGTCATCAATGGCAACGGCAAGGCCGAGAATGTGGTCAAGAACTTCACCTGGCTCGTGGGACGTCAGGAACTGCCGCCGCTGTGGACCCTGGGCTACATCACCTCCAAGTACGGCTACCGTGACCAGCGCGAGAGCGAGGGTGTGGTCGATACCCTCAAGCGCGAGGGCTATCCCCTGGACGGCATCGTGTTTGACCTGTACTGGTACGGCAAGGAGGAGGACATGGGACGCCTGGAGTGGGACAAGCAGCAGTGGCCCGACCACCGCAAGATGCTGCGCGACTTCAAGGCCAAGGGCGTCAACGTGGTGACCATCTCGCAGCCCTATGTGCTGACCAACGGCCGCGCCATCGATAACTACCGCCTGTTGGATTCCCAGGGCCTGTTCTGCAAGACCGACGGCACCGACACGACCCACACCGTCACCATCTGGGTGGGGCAGGGCGGCATGTTCGACGTGTCCAATCCCGCCACGCGACAGTGGCTGCGTAACCGTTACAAATCGCTCACCGACGAGGGCGTAACCGGATGGTGGGGCGACCTGGGCGAGCCCGAGAAGCATCCGCTCGAAATCCGCCACTACAACGGCCTGACCGCCGAGCAGTACCACAACTACTACGGCAACGAGTGGAGCAGCATCATCTATGACATGTTCAAGGAGGATTATCCTGACCGCCGCCCGATGATCATGATGCGCGCTGGCACGGTTGGTCTGCAGCGCTATTCCGTTTTCCCCTGGTCCACCGACGTGTCCCGTTCGTGGGGCGGTCTGCAGCCCCAGGTGAACATCATGCTCAACGCGGGCCTGAGCGGTCTGGGCTATATGTCTCACGACGTGGGCGGCTTTGCTGTCGACCCCGACAACAAGCGCGACGGCGAACTCTACATCCGCTGGCTGCAGTTGGGTCTGTTCTCACCCATGCTGCGCACCCACTCGACCTATCATGCCGAGCCTTACCATTACACCGAGTATGGTGACCTCACGTTGCGCATCATCAAGCAGCGCTACACCTGGTTGCCCTATAACTACACGTTGGCCTATGAGAATGCCCGTAATGGCTTGCCGATGGTGCGCCCGCTGGGTTTCTACGAGGATGACAAGGACATCAGCCGTTTCGACGGCGTGTGGGACCAGTACCTGTGGGGGCGCGACGTGATGGTGGCTCCCGTGATGGCGCAGGGTGCCGTCAGCCGCGACATCATCTTCCCCGATGGCACCTGGGTGGACATCAACCATCCCGAGAAGCGTTACCAGGGCCACTCCACGATTCGCTATGAGGCGCCCCTGGAGGTGCTGCCGCTGTTCGTCCGTGCAGGAGCCTTCATCCCGCAAGCCAATTACCCGATGGATAACGTGGGCGACTACAATCCCGACAAACTGGACATCTATTACTATACCAGCGACACGCCGTCAACTTTCACCCTGTTTGACGACGACCTGCACTCCACGGGCACTCTGGACAAGAATAAGCATCGCGAGATTCAGTTCACCGCCACGCCTCAGGGCAAGACATGCTACATCACCATCCAGGGCAAGGGAAACATCGACGGCGATGCTCCCAGCAAGGAATACTGCCTGATGATTCCTGCCACGACAAGGCCTGGCAAGGTGAAAATCAACGGCAAGAAGGCTGCCGGCGTGGCCTACGACAAGCGCACCGCCACCCTTACCATCCCCCTGGCCATCGCCGACATCAACGAGGCCACCATCATCGAAATCACCAAATAACGAACTACGAATTACGCAGATTAAACGAAATAGGGCGTTGCAAAACTCCACTCAGTTTTGCAACGCCCTCCGTTTGATTCGTTCAATTCGTGTAATTCGTGGTTAAATGACCACGGCGGTGCCGCTGGAGGCGACCATGAGCATCGAGTTGCCCTGGCCGATGGTCTCGTAGTCGAGGTCAATGCCCACGATGGCGTTGGCACCCATGGCTTGGGCGCGTTGCATCATCTCCTGCATGGCGATGTCCTTGGCCTGCTGCAGCACTTTCTCATAACTGGCCGAGCGGCCGCCGAAGAAGTCGCGCACGCCGGCCATGATGTCCTTGATGAAGTTGGCGCCGATGATAGTCTCACCGGTCACGACGCCCTTGTACTCACGAATCGGGTGACCCTCGATTTGGGGTGTTGTTGAAAGTATCATAGTTCAAAAGTCATTTAAAATGGTTGATTCTTCAAGACGGCAATACAGCAAAAATGATGCCAAGTAAAAAAACATGGATTCTCCTGTAGTTTTTCGCCACCTGTTGCGTCTAATGGGTAAAAAACAATAAAAACAGAATGTTATGGAACAGGAGAAATTTCAGATGACCGGCAACGATTCCGTTGAGAATCAGGTGACAACAAGCGCCAAGCAGGAGTTGCGCGAGCAGGTTAACGGGCTGTTTGACAAGATTGCAAAGCGCGCAAGATGGGGAATAACGTTGTGCCTGGCAGTGATTACTTTAAATTTATGGTTATCTCTGACTAACTCTTTCGAGCCCCATGTGGGTTACAAGTTAATCCTCTTTTCGGCCCTGGTGCTCATCGTGATGATAAAATCGGTTGTTGACCTCTTCAAGATCGAGAAGTTGAAGAAAAACGCTTCGCCTAAAGAACAGTTGGAGGCCGTTTTACGCTCCAAGAAATACCATTTGATGTCCAGATGGGTGCTGATCGCATTCATGACCCTGTACATTTCAATCGATGTCTTGCATGACCGCTCCCTGGGCACGCTGATTGGTGGAATCCTGTTCATCCTGTTATTCTCGTTTCTTTACTTCATGACATATGAAAAAATGCCCTCCTACGTGGTTCCCCAAAAACTGGAAGAGAGTCTGCGCCAACTGATTGATATGGAAGAATAATTTGATGGCGTTGCAACATTTTGAGGCGCTCATGCGTCTATAACATAGAAACGAAAACGACTAAACCCAGAAATAGATTATGAAAACTTCATTGGTAAAAAGATTGTTTTGTGCCGCTCTGGTCACCATGATGAGCCTTATCACGGTGGCTCAGGACTATAGCGGAAAGTGGACCGGGAATATCGAGGTGCCGGCCTATTCCCTCAACATCGGCGTGGTGCTCCACATCGAGCAGAATGAGAAAGGCATTACCGCATCGCTCGACGTGCCCGAGCAGGGCGCTTATGACATGCAGGCCCAGGCCGAGGTCAAGAACGACAAACTCAAGGTGGGATTTCCCCAGATGGGAGCGTTATATGAGGCCACGTTGAATGGCAACACGCTCGACGGTACCTATACCCAGATGGGCATGTCGATTCCCCTGAAACTGACGCGCCAGGTCGCCTCGGTTCCCGCTCCCGACGGTGACGACGATTGGGTGAACGACTCGCTGCTGAGCGTGTTTGACAATATCCAACTCAAGGAGGTGGAGGTCACTGCCCAGCGCCAACTCATCAAGCAGGAGGTGGACCGCATCGGCTACAATGTCGCCGAGGACGCCGACAGCAAGACCAATAACGTGTTGACCATGCTGCGCAAGGTGCCCATGGTGAGCGTCGATGCCAGCGACGAAATCCGCATCAACGGTCAGCAGAACTTCAAGATTTTCCGCAACGGCCACCCCGACCCCTCGCTCTCGCGCAATGCCAAGGACCTGCTCAAGGCGATGCCAGCCAGCAGCGTGAAGCGCATCGAGGTCATTACCGAGCCGGGCGCCAAGTATGACGCCGAGGGCACGACCATGATCCTCAATATCGTCATGGCCGACAACTCGACGCTCAAGGGTGTCTCGGGCATGGCATCGGCCAGGGCCGACCACAGGGGCTCCGTCGGCGGTTCATTGAACTTGACCACGCAACTCGACAAGGTGGTGCTGTCGGTGGACTACGGTATCCATCACGATGGCAACAACGGCCAGAAGACCAATACTTCGACCTATAACCGCTACAATCAGAGCGGTGCTGAACTGATGTCTGACGGCACCTTTGACGTGGACAAGATGACGGTCCACTTCGGTGACGTGAGCGCCAGCTGGGAACCTGACACATTAAACCTTGTGTCCCTGTCACTGAGCGGATTCGCCTATGATTACGGCGGCAACGGTTTCACCAGCCAGAACATGCGTGACGCTGCTGCTCAGCCGCTCTACAGCTACGATGTCAACAACCACTCCAAGGCCGACAGCTACAACTTTGATACCCGCATGGACTACCAGCGCCGCACCCGCCTCAAGGGTGAGACCATCACGCTGAGCTACATGCTCTCGGCATGGCGCAACAAGAACAAGGACAACTCGCAATTCAGCAACATTGTGAATATGCCCGTGCCCTACTACGGCATTGACCAGAACGGCAAGGAGAACTTCAACGAGCACACCGTCCAGCTCGACTGGACCCGTCCCCTCGCTCCGAAGCACACCCTCGAGACCGGCGCCAAGTACATCTATCGCTTGAACCGCAGCCACAACATGCTGGACTACCTGGGCATCGACGATGACACCGACATGCGTTACAAGCATGTGACCCAGGTGGGGGCAGCCTATGTGAGTTACACCTTCCACAGCGGTCCTTGGGATGCCCGTGCCGGACTGCGCTACGAGCACAGTTTCCTGCGCGCTACCTATCCCGATGGTCAGCAGGACGCCTACGAGGCTCATCTCAACGACTTCGTGCCCAGCGCGAGCCTGCGTTACCAGTTCGACTGGTCCAACAGCCTCAAACTGTCCTACGCTGCCAGCATCAACCGTCCGGGTATCAGCTATCTGAATCCCGCCGTGATCGAGACCCCGACGAGCCGCTCCTATGGTAACACCGACCTGGGCAGCATCCACTACCACTCGCTGAGCATGACCTATATGCACGTGGGTCCCAAGTTGACGTTCAATCTCACGCCGCAGTTCCAGTTCAGCAACAACGGCATCGGTGCCGTGAAGTGGGCCGACGGACTGGTGCAGGTTTCGACCTATGCCAACACGTTGAAGACCTACTCGACAACGCTCTCGGCCTTCGTGCAGTGGATGATGACCCAGAAGACCAACATCATGCTCAACGGCTCTATCGGCTACAACTACTACAAGAGTGAAGAACTCGACCTGAAGAATGACCGCATCAGCGGTAACTTCTTTGCCAACTTAACCCAGTTCCTGCCTTGGAAACTGCAGTTATCGGCCTTCGCCGGCATGTGGGGCGGCGGCATCACCGACCTGTATGGACGCATGGGAACCGTCTTCTTCCACGGCTTCTCCCTGCAGCGCTCCTTCCTCAAGGAGGACCGCCTGACCGTCCAGTTGCAGGCTGTCGTGCCCTTCAGCGGCAAGTACATGAGCATGAAGAACTATGTGACCCAGGGCGACGTGACGGGATGGACCCGCTATGAGCAGCAGGCTCGCCGCTTCGGCATCAACATCAGTTACCGCTTCGGTTCGCTCAAGTCTTCGGTCAAGAAAGCATCCAAGACCATCGAGAACGACGACCTCATCGGTAGCGGCAAGCAGTCGGGCAACACCGGCGGCGTTACCAGCGGCATGGGCGGCGGCAAATAATGGAAAACAGTGAGAACCAATATGGCCCGGGCGTGTATTGAACGCCTGGGCCACTTTTTGTGTCGCATGGGCAATAATGGCCGCCGGTCATGCGTTTATTATTTATTAAAGAAACGAATCATGAAACAAATCATCAATCTGTTGATGGCCTTAGTCGTGTTGGCTGGCTTGGTGGCGTGTGAGAGCGACCATAAAGTCGTCGAGACCGACTGGACCACGCTCGAGACGGTGGAACTGAACAAACAGTACCGCAAGTACATGGACGGTGAATGGGTGTATCAGTTTGATGACTCTGTCCACTATATTGAGTTGTATTATACCTTTAATAACGAGGACAGCACTTTCACGGGCTATTATAATGAACTGGTGCGCACCAACGTGTCACCCGAAGGGACTCCCGAGCACACCGAGTGGCAGCTCCTGTGGCAAGGGTCTTTCTCTGGCAAGTGGGCACTGCTGCACAGTGTGGAACTTGACCATGCCTACATCTACATGGACAACATGGTCTATAAGAACGTGCATGGAGTGCTGGCCAAGTATGACGTGCTGGCGGGCCGTGTGTTGTTCTATGGCGCCACCAGGAACACGCTGCGCGTGACATCGCCGCTCACCTTCCGCCGCATCGACATGCATCATCCCGAGCAAGAAGAGGGGGAATAATTCATTTTATCAGTAATAAGTCAAGGGGGGAGGGTGTCGACATGAGTTTTACACCATCCTGTGCACCTGTGAAAAGCGCCCGCTGAGGGGCGCTTGTGTATCCTTGGTCTGGTGATTACTCGTGGGGCATGAAGCGGGACGGGTCCTCCTTGTCCACGACGGGTGGCTCTTCGGGCTCCTGGGGTGTCTCATCGGCTGTTGCCGGTGGAGTGGGGGACGGCTTCTTGTTTTTGTTGGGCTTGTGAGTGGCGTTCTCCAGGCGTTTGAATTCCTCGCGCACATGGCGACGGCCGTCCTCGAATGTGTCATCAACGGCTTTCTCGATAGTCTCGTTGAACTTGAACGGCAGCAGCGAGATCAGGGCCGACAGCAGCGACAGGCCCGTCAGCGCATACGACAGTTTGTAGCCGATGCCCATTCCGGTAATTGAGAATCCCTCGCCCAGGTCATTGTCGGGAGTGACCTCGGGGGAGTGGCGCAGCATGATTTGATGCAGGCTGCTGGTGTCCATGTAGAACCACAGCCACACGAGGATGCAGGCGATGGCGCCCAGCACCCACCAGCGTCGTTTCAGGCTGTTGAGCATGACGGCTCCAAAACAAGCGAGAAACGGTAGCAGGCCAATCAGCACATTGCGCAATGAGACGGCTTGGGAAATGGTGCCCGCAGTGAAACCCAACCCCGTGCGCGTGCCGATCAACTCGAGGTCATAGAACGGCAGGAACACGTAGCAGATGAGCGCCAGCACGAGCAATATGTTAGTAATTGGTCTCATGTGATACAGTCATTAAAGGCAGGTATTGCAAAACTAATGAATATATTTGCTTGATTTCTCGGCAGTTAGGCCGATAAAAACCGAGTCAAGTGGAGTTTTGCAACACCCTCAACAGATTGCGAATTTACTAAAGATTGCCGAAACAGGCCTATAATGAAACCAATTTTTTCACTTTTTCACGTTTGTTAGCGGCACGGTGGTAGGGAGTGTGTGTTATTCGGTCGTGGCGGTGGCCAGCACCTGCTCGCAGAATTCCTGGTCCTGTTTTAGACGGTCGAGCGCCTTCTTGGAGGCCAGTTGGTGGGACTCCTTCTTGCTGTAGCCCACGGCATCGCTGGCAAACAGGCCGCCCAGCAGGATGGCGGTGCGGAAGACGGGGTTCTTGTCGGCGTCGGTGTAGGAATCCACAAGTTCAAACTCGATGGCTATGCGGTATTTCTGGGTCCACTCGATCAGGCGGGACTTGAAGTTCTGCTCTGTCTTGACCAGGTCGTTGAGGTTGAAGTGTTTTTTCACCAGTCGGTTGATGATGAATTCTCGGCAACGCTGGTAACCCTGGTCAAGATAGACGGCACCGACCAGCGCCTCGAGGGCGTTGCCGCAGATGTAACTGTTGTGGGACGAGGTGTGCATCAACGCGCGCACGTGGCTGTCGAGGTGAAGTTTGTTGCCGATGCGGTTCAGGCTCTCGCGCTGCACGATTTTGGCACGTGTCGAGGTCAGGAAGCCCTCGTGCTTGTGGGGATAGGTGGAGTAGAGGTAGTCGGCCACCACGGTGTCCAGCACGGCGTCGCCCAGGAACTCCAGGCGCTCGTTGTTGGTCCAGTGGCCATCAGGCGTCTTCACGGGCTTGGAGCGGTGCACCATCGCCAGCTGGTAGAGCTTGATGTCACGGGGATAGTAGCCGGTGGTGTTGTGGATAAAAACATAAAGCCCCTTATCCTTGACGAAAAGGAGCTTTATGAGTGATATGGCGTTGCTCAACAACATCGGTTGTCAGTGCCAGTGATTGTTATTTCTGGAATTTCTTGACGATGATGCTGGCATTGTGTCCGCCGAAACCAAACGTGTTGGAAAGGGCAATGTTAACTGTTCGCTTCTGAGCCTTGTTGAACGTGAAGTTCATCTTGTAGTCGATATTCTCATCCTCGTCGCCATCGGCATGGTTGATGGTGGGAGGAACGATGTCGTCACGACAGGCCAGCAGGCAGAAGACGGCCTCCATAGCGCCGGTGGCGCCCAGCATGTGACCGGTCATCGACTTGGTGCTGCTCACGTTGAGCTTGTAAGCATGCTCACCGAACACGTCCTTCACGGCCTGTGCCTCGCTCAGGTCACCCACGGGGGTGGAAGTGCCATGAGCGTTCACATAGTCAACATCCTCGGGCTTGATGCCGGCATCCTCGATGGCGCGCTGCATCACGAGCTTGGCGCCCAGACCCTCGGGGTGGCTGGCGGTGATGTGATAAGCGTCGGCACTCATGCCGCCACCGATAACCTCACCGTAAATCTTGGCACCGCGGGCCAGCGCATGCTCGAGCTCTTCGAATACCAGGCACACACCGCCCTCGCCCATGACGAAACCGTCGCGTGAACCGCTGAAGGGACGCGAAGCGCCCTCGGGGTCGTCGTTGCGCAGCGAGATGGCCTTCATCGCATTGAAGCCGCCCACGCCGGCAGGGAACAAGGGAGCCTCGCTACCGCCGGTGACGATAGCCTTGGCCTTGCCCAAGCGCACGTAGTTGAAGGCGTCGATGAGCGCGTTGGTTGAAGTGGCACATGCCGAAACAACACCGAAGTTAGGGCCGCGGAAACCGTACTTGATAGAAATCTGGCCGGCGGCGATATCGGCGATCATGGTCGGGATGAAGAACGGACTGTACATCGGACCACGGTCCTCATGCCTGGCATAGTCACCGGCCTGCTCTTCAAAGGTGTGCAGTCCACCGATTCCTGACGCGAAAATCACGCCCACCTCGTCGCGGTCGATACCCTCGGCAAGCAGGTCGGCATCCTCAACGGCTTGCTTGGCGCAGGCCAGCGCATACTGTGTGTACAGGTCGTTGCGCTTGAAATCCTTCAACTCGCGACGGTCGTTGGGGTCACTCACGTAGTTCAGCGGATCAAAACCCTTGATTGTGCAGGCAAACTTGGTCTTGAACAGTGTAGTATCAAAATAGGTAATGGGTCCGGCTCCGCTTACACCCTTCAGGGCGTTGTTCCATGTTGTCTCAACGTCCATTCCCAGGGGAGTAATGGCACCCAGACCTGTTACCACAACTCGTTTTAATTCCATGTGGTAGTAGGAAATTTAAATAAAAAGGTGGATGCCATGTTGGGCGCCCCGAATCCTCGAGGCTCATACATGGAATCCACCTGTGAGAATTTTTTATTCGGCAGCCTTAGCCTCTTCGATGAACTTAATGGCGTCGCCTACGTTTTGGATGGTCTCAGACTTGTCATCGGGAATCTTGATGTCGAACTGCTTCTCAAATTCCATGATCAGCTCGACGGTATCAAGGCTATCAGCACCCAGGTCCTGGCTGAAAGTAGCCTCGGGGGTTACCTCAGACTCGCTAACACCTAACTTGTCAACGATAATTTGTTTTACTCTTTCTTCAATTTCTGACATAGTCGTAAAATTTAAATGTTATGTAAAAATATTTGTTTTCGCTTTTTTGCGACTGCAAAGGAAATACTTTTTCTTCAAACAATAAAGAAAAATTTACTTAATTTGCGCCCTATTGGGGATTTTTAGTCTTTATCTTGATGAAACACAATGTTTTTAAACAAATTTTCAAAGTTTTTACTTCAAACTACTGTTAAAAAATGTAATAACTTCGGCTTTGCACCTTCGTGTCTTTTCCTGCAAAAAACCTGCCCAATGCAAAAATCACCCATTGGACAATCCCCCCTCGAAAAGGTTTAATCGTCCCCACAGATTTTCAAAAAAACTGGATGAACTGGATGCTATAGATCGTATTCCCTGGGGGCTGGGGGCTACAGTTCATTCAGGTCGATGACCATGCCCTCGTTGGCCAGGCGCGTGTTGGCGAAGATGCTGCGGGCCTCGTCGAGCAGCGGCGTCTCGTCGATGTAACGCTTGGAGTAGTGGCCCAGGATGAGTTGTCTCGCGCCGGCTTCGCGGGCAACGGTGGCGGCTTCGAGCGAGGTGCTGTGGTAGCGCTGGTGGGCCTTGACGCGCAGGCTGTCGTCGTAGGTGGCCTCGTGGTACAGCCAGTCAACACCGGCAACGTTCTTGATGACACGGCGCGAGAACTTGGTGTCGCTGCAATAAGCGTAACTGATGGCCGGGTCGGCAGGGGTGGTGAGTCGATCGTTGGGAATGACGATGCCTTCGGGCGTCACCCAGTCCTCGCCTTGACGCAGGGCGTTCATGGCGTAATGCGGCACACCCAGCCTCACGGCCTCTTCTCCGATGATGTGGCGCATCTTGGGCTTCTCCCTGAAGAGGAACCCCACGGCAGGCACGCGGTGCACCAGGGGAAAGGTGGTGACCGTCAAGGCATCATCCTCCCAGATGACGCGCTTGTGGGTGTCGATGACATTAAACCGCACCTCGAACGAGCGCTCGCGGCAGAAGTAGTCCAGCATCTGTGTGAACAATTCCACACCGTCCTTGAAGGTGTGGATGGTCAGCGAATTGCTGCGCTTGAGCAGCGCCATGGTCGATACCAGTCCCGGCAGACCGAAACAGTGGTCGCCGTGCAGGTGGCTGATGAAAATGTGATTCAGCCTCATCAGCTTCAGCCCCATGCGCCTCACTGCCAGTTGAGCCCCCTCGCCGCAGTCAATCATCATCAGGTTGTCGCGCACGTTGAGCACTTGGCACGACGGCTGGTGGCGCGGCGTCATCGTCGCGCTTCCGCAGCCCAGTATGTTCAATTCGAGTCGGGTCATCTTTTCCGGTCTGCAAAGGTAATGCTTTTTCTCTTTACGGGCAACTCCAGCCTGACGGCTTGCCCTGCTCTTGCAGAGGGGCAAAAATAAAATGCACGGTTGTTTCACAACAACCGTACATCCTAAACCTTAAAAATCTAATCCTATGAAAAAACTTGATGCAAAATTACAGGTTCTCAGCAAATTGACAAAATTTCTGACCGAAATATTTCTAAAAATGCTACGAAAATTTGTTAAATCTTGCTCCTATGATTTTTAATAGTACTAATTATTGTTTTTTTGAGGCCGAAATCACCTCGTTTTGCCCACATGAACAAGAGGCGGACAGCCTCTTGCCGTCCGCCTCTTGATAGTCATTTAATCGTGCGTATGTTGTTATTTCTTATCTGGATCAGTAACCAATCGACAAGGTGGTGTAGTAGTGACCCAGGTTGCTGTTCATCGAGAGCGTTACCCATCCGGTGCTGTTTCCTCCGTACCAACTGATACCTTCGCTGGTGCTGGCGACAGGCTGACCATAGACCCTGCACAGGCTGCGGTAAACTCTGTCATAGCGGTGGGTGCTGTAGGAGGGAGTCACGAAGATGAACTGTGCGTTGACCAATCTGTTACCGTCATCGTAGCACAGCATGACATCGTCCCAGATGAGGTTGAGCAGAGGCACATCTCTCAGGTAGATGATGTGGTCGGCATATCCGTCGATGTAGTAGCCGTTGTAGTACAGATAGTCGAGCGAAGTGTCAAAGAACGTTCCGAAGGTGATGCCCAGAATCCTGTCGATGACGGGGGCTCCGGCATAGGGTACCCAACCAGCGGGAATCACAGGGCGATACCATACATAGGGAGCGGGACGATAGGGACGTGCGGGGGGCGGCAGGGGACGACTCCAGTTGTGGTTCGTGTAGTTCCTGTGGAAGTCGTTGTGGTAGTGGTGGCCCGTGTAGTCATAGTGGTTGTGATTGTCGTAACCATGACGATCGTTGCCATGTCCTCTACCGTGACCGCTGTTGCCGTGACCGTTGCCGTGTCCGCCGTTGGGCTTGCCGCCGTGGTCTTTGTCCACGCCGTCGTGTCCGCCGTTGTGGCCACCATTGGGCTTGCCGCCATCAGGCTTGCCGCCGTTGGGCTTGCCGCCATCAGGCTTGCCACCGTTGGGCTTGCCACCGCGCCTGTCATTCTCGGTCTTGGCATCGCCGCGTGAGGTGATGCTGGTGCTGGGAACATTCTTGTCGCTGGTGGTGACGTGCTTGGTGTTGTCTTTGGGACGGGTCACGTCGCTTGTTCCGGTATGGCCGTTATTGTTGTTGTGGCCACCGCGATCGACATTGCCGTTGTCACCGCCGTGGGACCTGGAGCCTCCGGTGCGGGTACCGCGGTTCGAGGGGCTCGAACTGGGAGTCGTCACCGTGGAAGGACGGTTGTTGTCGCGACGATCAACGCTGCTGGGAGCACCGTGAGTGCGGTCGGTGCTGGGACTCGTAGTGCTGCGAGACACCTGAGGGGTGGTCTGGCTGCGACTCGTGGTCGAATTGCTGCGGTTTACCTGCGGGGTGGACTGGCTGCGACTCGTGGTCGAATTGCTGCGGTTCACCTGAGGGGTGGACTGGCTGCGGCTCGTGGTCGAATTGCTGCGGCTCACCTGCGGGGTGGCTTGACTGCGGCTCGAACTGCTGGAGCTGCTGCGGTTCACCTGCGGGGCGGACTGGCTGCGGCTCGAACTGCTGGAGCTGCTGCGAGACACCGTCGGTGCCGATGAGCTGTTAGAACGTGAGACAGCTGCCGACTGGCTTCTGCTGCTGGAGCTGCCCCCTTGTGAACGACCGCGGCCCTGGGCCGAGGCGTCGGATGCGCTGAAGATCAGGCATCCCATGAGCGCGAAGCTCATCATGATTTTTGTAACAGAAGTTTTCATAATCGTGTTGTATTAAATTGTCCAACAAAGTTTTTTTCTTTGTCTTTTAGACGGCAAACCACTTGCCAAGTTTAACCCGTATATACGGGATAGTCCCGCCAAATCGCCTTATTAGGCATAAAGTTGCGACCAATCCCCTTTTTTCATAGATGAATCGGTCGCGATTTTTCGGTGTTGGTCCTCCTTTTTTCTTGATTATACAGTGAATCCGGGCAATTACCGCAGCAGCAACTGGGCGTCGCCGTAGGACAGGAACCGGAAATCATGCGCCATGGCATAATCATACATCCCCCTCCACTGGTCGTTGCCCACAAAGGCGGCCACGAGCAACAGCAGCGTGGACTGCGGCTGGTGGAAATTGGTGATCATGCCGTCAACGATGCGGTATTGGAAACCCGGGGCTATCATCAACTGGGTGCTGCCCATGTAGGTCTCGGCATGATGACGGTCCAGGTAGTCGACAATGTTCTGCAGGGCCTTCTCGGTGGGAATCTCACACGGCGTGGTATAAGGCATCCACTGGGTGACGGTGAGCGCCTCCTCGTCGGCATCGGGATTGTCCTCCAGGATCTGGCCGATGTAGTAGAGGCTCTCGAGGGTGCGCACGCTGGTGGTGCCCACGGCGATGACAGGTCCGGGGGCGTTGATGATGTCACGGATGACGTCGCGCGGCACGCTGATGAACTCGTAGTGCATCGGGTGGTCGCCGATGTGCTCGCTCTTGACGGGCTGGAAGGTGCCGGCTCCCACGTGCAGCGTGATTTCGCGGCGCGCGATGCCGCGGGCGTCACATTCGGCCAGCACCTCGTCGGTGAAGTGGAGGCCTGCCGTCGGGGCGGCGACGCTGCCGTCGATGTGGCTGTAGACCGTCTGGTAGTCGGTGGAGTCGCTCTCCTCGGTGCCGCGGTTCAGATAGGGCGGTATGGGAATCTCACCGACGGCCTCGAGCACGTCGGTAAAGGTGATCTGTCCATCATGGCCATCCCAGTCAAAGGCGATTTCCCATGCGTTGCCGCGCTGCTCGCCACGGGTGGCGGCCAGGGTGACCTCGTGCCCCTCGATGTTGATGGCCTGGGTCAGGGCGCCTTGCTTCCAGCGCTTGCTGTTGCCCACCAGGCACTGCCACACGCAGTGGCCCGTGGTCTGGAAAATTTGCTCATAGTCACGTGGCATCACGGGCTCGAGGCAGAAGATCTCGATCGTCGAGCCGGTCTCCTTGCGGAACCTGAGGCGGGCGTTGATCACGCGCGTGTTGTTATAGATGAGTGTGGAACGCTGGGGTAGCAACGAGGGCACTTCCCAGAATCTCCTTTCCTCAATCTCACCATTTACACATTTATAATATAAGAGTTTGCATTGCTCACGCTGGGTGAGGGGATGCTTGGCGATGCGTTCGTCGGGCAGGGGGTAGTCATAGTCGGCGATGCGCAGGGCGCGGATGTCGTTAATCAGTGCCATGTGATATCAGGAATAGATGATGAATACAATAGTGAACAAGATGGTGAAGATGAGCATGTTGCGGGCCGTTCCGCCCAACAGCGGATTCAGGGCGGCGCCGTCGCGGTGCTTGAGTTTGTACCAGGTGGCGGTGTGCATCACCAGATAGAGCAGGGGGATGGCAAGCGTCCACATGGGCGGAATTTCAACCCCTCTGAAAGTCTTGCCGTGTGCCAGGGCAATCATCAGCCAGAACGAGGCGAGTATCGCCATGCCCAGGTAGCCGTTCAGCAGGTAGGCAAAGGCGGTGATGGGCCTTCCTCTCATGACCGTTTGGGTCTTTTTCCCGGCTTGACGGTCATCTTCCACGTCACGGTAGTTGTTGACCAGCAGCACATTGACACCCAGCAGGCCGATGGCGATGGAGAAAAGAATCACCAGGGGGTCAAACGCCAGCGCCATCACATAGTAGGTGAGGTTGACAGGCACCAGCCCAAAAAAGATGAACACCATCAACTCGCCCAAGCCGTGATAGGAGAGGGGATAGGGACCCGTGCTGTAGGCCAGGGCACCCAGGGCGATGACGATGCCAGCGGGCAGCAGCCACCAGCCGCCGTAAGGAATCAGGCAGCAGCCCACCACGCCGGCCAGGGCCAGCAGGCCGAAGGTGACGTTGCGCAGCGTCGTGGGGCGGATGTCGCCCTCGGTCACGCCGCGGCGCGGACCCACGCGGCCGGGCTTGTCGGCGCCGTGCAGGTAGTCAAAATACTCGTTGGCGGTATTGGAGGAAATCTGCGCCAGCAGGGCAAAAGCCAGGCACAGCACGGCTGGCACCCATTGGAATTGATGATGCCATTTGGCCAGCCCGATGGCGATGATCACACCGCTCATCGACACCGGCAATGTCCTGAGCCTGAAACACTCCAGCCATATCTTGAGTTGTCGTTTCATACACATATTATATTTTGAGTCCACAAAATTACAAAAAAAGTGAAAGCAGTGTGTAGTTTTTATCGTGAGGCCTGCGTCTAAAGGGTAAAAAACATCATTAATCATTTCTAAAATTAAATATTATGGAACACGTGAATAATAGTGTGGGGCGTCCCATGTTGGGCTTTACTGAAGCCATCAAGATTTGTTTAAGGAAGTTTTTCGACTTCACCGGCCGTGCCCGTCGCAGCGAGTACTGGTGGTTCAGCCTGTTCATCAGCATTGTGAGCGCGGTTTGCTCGTTTCTTGATGGCTTGTTGTTAGTTGCTGTAAATGTTGAATTTGTGAGCACTGTGGCAAGCATGCTGCTGTTCTGCCCGGCCTTGGCGGTGGGTTTCCGTCGCCTTCACGACATTGGCCGCTCCGGTTGGTGGCTCGGTGCTGTTTACGCCCTGGTGGCCGTTTCGGTCATCAGTGTGCTGTTCATGACTGGATTTGATTTCGGTCTGCTGATGGATAGCGAGTCAATGATTAGGACGCTCTCAGGAACTCAACGGCTGATCGCTTTGCTGCCGTTCATCGCTGGCGTGGTGTTGTGCTTTATCGTCTTCATCTTCTCGCTGCAAGACAGCCACCGTGAGGAAAACAGGTATGGCCGCTCTCCCAAGTATCAGTAAATAAGGAATGTTTGTTTGAATCATGAATAGTTTGGGGCCCATGGACTGCTCCGTGGGCTTCTCTTTTTGCAAACAATTTGAACAAATCAAAGAAAATGTTTATCTTTGTGAGCAACAAACGTGTGTATCAGATATCAAACCTATAAAAATCATAGTATTATGGAACAGAATCAAAATCCTCAGCCCCCCGTTTTCAACCCCGGACAGCCTGTTCATCAGCCTGATCCTCAATTTCAACCTCAGGTGAAGCCCCGTCCCATGCTGGGTTTTGTCGAGGCAGTGAAAATCTGTTTCAGCAAGTTTGTTGACTTCAAGGGCCGCGCCCGTCGCAGCGAGTACTGGTGGTTCACCCTCTTCTGCATGCTTATTTCGTGGGTGCTTAATCTCCTCAGTGGAATTTGGCCCATTTTCGCCACCATCTGTTTATTGGTGTTTTTTTTATTGCTCATCCCGTCTTGTTCAGTCCAGACGCGGCGCCTCCACGACACTGGCCGCAGCGGCTGGTGGGTAGTGGTGCAGGTGCTGCTCATGTTCACGGTTTATGGCTCATTGTGCGCCATGCTGTTACCCTATGCCGACAAAGTCATGTTCCTTACCGATAACATGGAAATGATGAACCTGATGATGGACGCTTTTGAGCAGTCGCCCACGGCAGTCGCTGTAATGGGTATCTCCGCATTTTTATTAACGATTATCACAATCATCATCATTGTTTTCTCGGTCAAGGACAGCCACTGGAACGAGAACAAGTACGGCCCCTCGCCCAAGTATCAGTAATCTAGGACGATTCCAGCCCATTGACTGATTATAATCTGTAACGGGCGGTCCCGAAATGTGCTGGCTTACCCCTGCATCGTGTCACATATCGACAAGGTGCAGACGATTCAGTCACAAGATTTTCAGACAATAGAAACTAATAACATCATCTTCGACTGTCTTTGCCGAAGGAATAGAGTATTTATTATGAAACAGTTTTTTAAGTTTTTTGTCGTGGCACTCGCTCTGGTGGCTTGGTTGCCCGCCCATGCTCAGAAGAGCGTGGTGAAGGATGTGAAAAAGATTATCAAGAAAGAGTCGGCTGATGTCGACAAATATCGCCGTGCCCAAAAGCAAATAGTGCCGGCATTGTCACACAATGAGACCAAGGACAATGCCGAGACATGGTTTGTGGCCGGGAAGGTGATGTACGGACTCACAAATAGTCTTGCGACCCATGAGTTATTGTTTGGAGATGATTCGGAAGCAATCGAAAAATGCCACGCTCTCATCGACGGCTATGCCTATATGCAACATGCTCTGCAACTCGACTCCATTCATGGTAAGCCCAAATACAGCAAGGACATTTGGGCAATGATAAATTGGTATATCGATGATTACAAAAATTTCGCGATGCAACTAATGACGGCCAATGACTTTGAAGGGGCTTATAAGTTGTTTGACATCTTTTGTGACCTCAGCCCGGAGATTAAAAGCGCTGCCGACATCGCCGAGGCGCGTTTTTATCAAATGACAGCCGCACAGCGAATGAAGCAATCGGACTCGTCATTCACCGATGTGCTGAAGAAGTTGTTAAACGCAAAGCAGTACGACATTGCCTATGCATTTATCGACCAAGCCTCGGACTATTTGGGCGATGAAGCCAAGGTTTATGATATGAAGGCTTTAGTGGCTGAGTATCAGAATGACATTGATGCCGCAATACTATTCGGCTTGAAAGCAGTTGAAATTAACTCTGCCGATAGCCAGCGTTTATTCAATCTTGGCCGTTTGAAATGTTTGAAGGCTGAGAAAATCATCCAGGATAATCCTAACAGTGGCGTTGCTAACTTAAAATCCCAGTTGCAGCCTCTCTATGAGGTGGCCTTGCGTTACTTTAACAAGGCAACTGATATAGACCCGGAGAACAGGCAGGCACTCCGACTCATCGATGAAGTGATGTACCGCCTCAAGATGCTTAATCACATGTAATGGTCGCCTTGGGCCAACAACTATATCATTGCCTTTATTTTTTATCCTGAGGGTATATGACAAGTGTTTATTAACCGACTTATTCATTATTGTTATGGAACAGAATCAGAATCCGCAGCCCCCTGGTTTTAATCCGCAGCCGCAGTATAGTCAGCCGCAATATAATCAGCCGCAGTATTATCCGTATCCGCAGCCTGAGCCCATGATGCCGTTCTGGACGGCTGTCAAGACCTGTTTCAAGAAATACTTTGATTTCAAGGGCCGTGCCCGCCGCAGCGAGTACTGGTGGTTTGTCCTCTTCTATTTCCTGGTGTTTTTTGCCTGGATGATAGTAAGCACTTTTCTCACCGCGATGGGGCTTGAGTCGCTCATCCGCAGTGTTGAGTCGCCAATCACTGTCATCATTACCTCGTCGGCAATCATGTTCCTGCCGATGTTGTTCTTCATCATCCCGCAGTATGCCGCTATGACGCGTCGCCTGCATGACACGGGGCGCAGTGGCTGGTGGGTGGTGGCAGCATTGCTGGTCGGCATTGCCTATTTTGCCGCCTATATCGCTCTGATAATTCCGTTGATCACGAACGGCGACACCGGCTCTCCTGATTCTCTTGGTGGGTTGTTGTCGTCACCCATGATGCCTGTAGTCGGCATCCTGGGCTTGGCATCGATGGTGCTGGGTGTTGTCGTCTTTGTTTTCACCCTTCTTGACAGTGAACGTGGGGAGAACAAGTACGGTCCCTCGCCCAAGTATCCATGATAGGTGCCTGACAAGTTCCATGGTCGATAAATAACGCGAATTCAACGAGAATAAAACGTTGAAGTTCAATCCATTAGTCAAGTGGAGACGCAAAATTTTGCGTCTCTACTTGCCATCGGTACCTCAGGTCTTCAGAGCAGTGTTTACATTGTCATATGCCGTAGGGCCACGCCAAGGCATGGCCGCAATGAGTGAAATTCGATATAATTGTATGCGGATGCTAATTAGTTTAATTAGCGTAATTCGTAGTTCTTGATGTAACGTAAGGCCACGCCAAGGCGAGGCCCTACGTCCGGCTGAGCCCAATGTTTCCGGTGTGCTTATACCGACAGTCGGTGCAGCAGTTCCAGCAGGTCGGCGTCGATGGGCTTGTCACGGCGGATGGCCTTGGAGAAGGGCACATAGACAATCTTCTCGTCGTCGTCACCAATCATGATGTTGCGCTGTCCTTCGAGCAGGGCGTCGATGGCTGCAGCACCCATTCGCGAGGCCAGGATGCGGTCTTGGGCCGTAGGACTGCCGCCGCGCTGCAGGTGTCCCAGAATGGTCACCCTGACGTCGTACTGCGGATACTCCTTGCGCACCCTCTCGGCCAGGTTCATGGCACCGCCGGTGAGGGGACTCTCGGCAACCAGCACGATAGCAGAATTCTTTGACTTGCGGAATCCGCTCTTGACCAGTTCCCTGATTTGGTCAACCTTGGGGGCGATTTCGGGAATGATGGCGGCTTCGGCTCCTGTGGCGATGGCGCCGTTGAGTGCCAGGAAGCCCGACTCGCGGCCCATCACTTCGATGAAGAACAAGCGTGCATGGCTGCTGGCCGTGTCGCGGATGCGGTCCACACACCACATGATGGTGTTCAGCGCTGTGTCATAGCCGATGGTGTGGTCGGTTCCACTCAGGTCGTTGTCGATGGTGCCGGGAAGGCCCACGATGGGGAAGTCAAATTCGCTCGCAAACTGGCGTGCTCCGCTCAGCGAGCCGTCACCACCGATGACCACCAGCGCGTCGATACCGTGTTTCTTGATGACCTCGTAGGCACGCTGACGGCCCTCGACAGTCATGAACTCCTTGCAACGTGCCGTCTTCAGGATCGTGCCACCGTGATGCAGGATGCTGGATACATTCTCGGTCTTGAAATCGACGATTTCGTCATCTACCAGGCCTTTATAACCACGGTAAATGCCCTTTACATTAAAACCACTGAAAATTGCTGAACGCGTGACCGCCCTGATTGCGGCGTTCATTCCTGGTGCGTCGCCACCTGACGTTAGCACACCGATTGTCTTGATTTCTGCCATATCTCTTGAAAAATTTTGGTTGAATCCTGTCGCAAAGATAATGTTTTTTTGGATAACGGCAAATAAAAAACGGCGGCTGCTCTCGCAGACACCGTTAATTCTCATGTTGTAATTGCTTGCATTTTCTCAATAGGGGTTAGATTGCTTTTTTTAAGGTTGGGCTTAAAAAATCATTTAATCAACATTAACTACCATCAAAAGATTCTTTTTTTCATTATTATCATATTCTTTTCAAATCCTTCGTTTTCCGGGTGCCCCGATTAGGGGGCACCTGAAAAACTATTATATAACTTGGATTTTCCTTATTTGCGCTGCAAAAATACAACGCGTCATCTTTTAGTGATTATGAAAAAGTCATAAATCATATAGGAAAATTGTTGTTTTTTTGACCTGAAATTTATATAAATTTTACCTGTAAAATATTCAAAACACTATTAATCAGATAAATAAAAATATAAATACCAAAATTCAAAAATAGTACAAAAATCCAACATTATTTGTTCTCAACAAGAATCATCTTGCCGTCGCTGTGTGCACTCATCTGGGGAGCATACTGGCTCTGGATGGTGGCGATGCCCGAGGTGAACTCGCCGGGATTGGTCACCCACACGTCGTAGCCGATGTTGTGCGTGCCTTTGCTCAGGCTGTTGACGAACACGTTGGTCTGGGTGTCCTTGGTCTCCAGATAGAACCAGGTGTTGTCCTCGCTGCGGTAGCCCGAGAGTTTGTCAACCGGCTCGAAGCAGGCGGCGCGCTCGTCGGTGATCGTCACGTAGTCCATGTCCTTGTTGACCTTGATGACAACGCGCACCTTGACCTTGTCGCCCACATTGAACGAGTTGGTCTGGTGCAGGGTGCCGTCCTGGGCATACACGTAGTATTCCTTGCTGATGGAAACCTCCTCGATGGCCTTTTCCTGCACTTGGGTCATCGGCGCCTTGTACTGGCTGTAGATGGCGCCCCAAGCGGGTCCGTTGCCCGTGCGGTCGATGACGACGTTGCCGGTGGTGGTGGCGTCGAGGGTGGTCCTGAAGTAGCCCAGCCACTCGGCCATCTTGTCGAGGTTGACGGCTTGACCTGCCACGGTGATGCTGGGCAGGGCATTGCGCTCCAGCCACTGGCTGCCGGTGCTCAGGATGCTGTACACGGCATCGGCGGCGAGGCTGCTGCTGCCCCAGTCGTTGGTCTGCTTCATGAGCAGCATCCACTTGCGCACCTGGTCAATCTCGTCTTGGCGCGGATCGATTTCGCTCATGGCCCTGAGGATGGTGCTGGTGTAGGCGACTTTATCAAACTCCCACCAACCGTAGCCGGTCTGCAGGTTGTCCCAATACATGCCCAAGTTGGGTTTCACGATGGCAAACTGGCGAATGCTCTCGATGATGTTGCTGGCGGTCTCCTTGTAACCGTTGCGGTTGAGCGTCATGGCGTAATAGCCTTTTTGCTTGATGGTGATACCCTTGTCCCAATTCTTGTCCATGTGTTTGAGGGTCTTCTTCATCAGGTCGGCACTGGCGCTGGACTGCTTCACCTCAGGGAAGAGACTTCGCGTGTAGGCATACTCCGTGAATTGGTCTTCAGGCTCCTTGCTGTACTTCTTGGCTTCGTTGTACAGGCGCACGTTCTTGCTGTCGAAGTAAGCGAGGGCGCGGTCAATCATCGATGTCAGGCGGTTGTCGTCGGGCAGATAGCCCAGGTGCTTGATTTCGCCGATGAGTTCAAGTACGGTGCCTGTGGTCCAGACGCTGGACTCGCATCCGGGATAGCGGAACCAGGTGAAGCCGCCGTCACCCATCTGCAGCGACTGCAGGGTGGTGATGATCTTCTCATATTCCTTCTTGACGATGGCCTCGTCAAAGAGTTCGTTTAATTTCGACATCCTAAGCGTCTGGCGGTCAGCGTCGCGCATCCAGGGAGATGCCAGCAGCGTGCCGATCTTCAGGTCTTGGTTCTTTTCGAGCATCGACACGAGGGTGCTGTCCTCGTTGTGCTCCTTCCAGTAGTTGATGGCCTCCTTGATCTGGGGCTGTTCCTT
The DNA here is from genome assembly GCA_045541835.1 of Sodaliphilus sp. Classification (GTDB taxonomy): domain Bacteria; phylum Bacteroidota; class Bacteroidia; order Bacteroidales; family Muribaculaceae; genus Sodaliphilus. The sequence continues at coordinate 83,830 of JAZQJW010000072.1, forward strand.
GGCCACACCTTGTGCCACTTGCAGGGCATACAGGCTATGGACTGCATGGGTTGCCGTGCAGTAACTGTCGCTGAAGATGGTGGGCAGGGCCAGCACGCAGTACCACACGGGATTGTCGCAGTACTCGAGGGTGACGCGGGCGTCCTTGGGGAACTGCGGCAGGGGTGTCTCGTAGTGGGCCTGAGCGGCCTCGATGTAGAAGGGCTCGGTCTCGATGACGGGCGATACGGTCGTGAGCACGGGCACCATCACCTGCTCGCCGTCGCCGAAGGTGCTGTTGGCTGCCTTGATGCGGAAGCCCATCATGGCGATAGTGTCGGGCGCCTGCCAGTCGATGGTGACGGCCTGGCTGCCCATCGGGGCGAGCGTCAGGTTGAAGTTGCGGCTGGTGTAGACCTCATTGGTGCGCGGGTCAAAGAGTTCAATCACGGCATCACAGGCGGTGGCCTCGTCGGTTGCGTTCTGCACGGTGGCAGCCAGCGTGGCCTTGTCGCCCTGGCGCAGGAAGCGCGGCATGTTGGCCTTCACCATCAGTGGCTTCTGGGTCAACACCTCGGCCATCCAGGTGGAGCCCACCATCTGCTTGTCCCATGCCACGGCCTGGGCAATCCACGTGGTGTTGAAGTTGGGCACCTCAAACTCCAGCGAGACGACACCGTTCTGGTCGCTGGTGAGCATCGGCTGCCACAGCGCAGTCTTCACGTCGCTCTCGCGCAGGGTCACCTTGTCCAGGTTTTGCTGATTCACTTGAGCATCTTCGGTAGAAGAAACTCCACGGACCCTGATTTTTGAAGCGGCACCAAATCCCTTTTCTCCCTCTTCGAGTTCCACGCTCTTCACGCTCTCAACACTGCCGGTATAGAGTCTCTTGTCAGCCTTTTGATAGCCGGTAACTACCACTTCATCTAGCGTTGAACCATTTGGCTCGAGCTCGATGACCATTCCGTCAAGGGCCTGGACCTCAACGGTCTCGTAGCCCACATAACTGATTTTGAGGGAAGCGCCCTCAGCACAATTGATTGAGAAGTATCCGTCAAAGTCGGTTGCGACGCCATTCTTGGAATTGCTCAGCTCAGCAACCGACGCCCCGATGATCGGCTCGCCGTTCTCGTCAACCACCCTACCGCTCATCGTGTTCTTGCCTGTCGAGCGGGCAGCCCCCGGCGATTGTGTTTTCAACAACTGGCGTCCACGTCCCATGACATAACTGAACGGCGATATGCCGTAAGTGTACAATTTTGGCAGTTGGGCTTGAGTTTCTTTAGATTTAGCCAAGTGACCCTGCCACCAACTGTTGGTACTCATGCTGTGGTCGCCTAAACGCGTGGGCCTGATGTCGAATGAGGGATATCTGTAGGGTGAAGAAAATACTGAATAGTTCCAGCCGTTCTCGGCAATGCTGGCGATGGCTTTGTCATACATGTCGAGCAGCATGGCGCCGGGACGGGGATTGCCGTTCTGGTCGGTCAGTGTGAATGACCAATGCTCGATGTTACCCGGCACAAGTTTGTCGCGGAACGAGGTGGCGGTAATCTTCAGCGCCTCGGCTTGATACGGATTTGTCAGTTTCACATCCTTTTCCCATTTCTTGGCGCCGTAGTGGGTAATGAACGATACGGTCACGTCCGCTCCGGCCTCCTTGGGCAAGGGAACGGTGAAATCGTTCATGCCGGCTTTGTATTTCAACCAGCCCTCGCCGATGATATCCTTGTTGGTGCTGGCGACATAATAGATATATGCCTCTGGGGTGGATACGCCGACGGTGATGTGACCCTTATTGTTCTTGTCCACACTCTTGCCGAGCGGCGAAATCCATAGCGGGCAATCCTTGACGGGCGAGGTCTTGTCACCCTTGCGATAGAGGATGATATCGCGGCTCACGTCAACGTCCTGCTCGCCCTCCTCGGCATCGAGGATGTGGATTTTGAGGGTGTATTCGCCCGAGGACAGGCTGGTCAGGTCGATGGTCGGGTCGGCGGTGTTCAGGTTGCCTGTCAGCGCAGCCTCCTTACTGCCCTTCTTCGTCACTTCCCATGTGCACCAGGTGTCGGGGTGTTCCTCGTCGGTGGTGTTGTATTTCAACGGCAGTTTGATGGGCTGGCCATTGAGATAAACATTTTCGCTCTCACTGCCCAACTCGATGCCGCGGCGCGTGCCCACAATGAACGAGGTGCTCTCCTCATGAGTCTCGCCGGCATCGTTGGTCACAGTGGCGAGAACCCCATAGTTATAGTGTGCCCAACAGCGCTTGCCGGGTTTCAAGTCCTTGTTCTCCTGGAAAAGGTCAGGGGCAAATTCAATGGTGAAGTTGCCCTGGGCGTCGGTCACAACGGTGGTATCCAGCAGGTGTTCGCCATTGTTGTTGCGCATGCTCCACCACCATGACCATTGCTTCTTGATGAGCGACAGGCGCACCTCACTATTGGCAATAGGCACACCGCTGTAACTCATCGCTTTTCCGGTCACCTTGACAGGCTGGCCGGCAACATAACTGCGACGCGCATCGGGGAAAGTAACCTCAAACGTCGGCGTCTTGTATTCGCTCACGTTCACAGACCATTCAATGCTTCTAATATAGATGAAATCAAGACTGATGTGGAACCTTCCGTTCATGCGGTCCTTGGGGATGACGAACGAGCCCTCGATGCGTCCGTACTCGTCGCTGGTAACAATGACCGTGTCGATATCCTTGTAGTTGGAATCTTTAAAGATTACCTTGAATTCTGTGCCTCCCCAGGGGGTGTTGCCTTTGTCAGTAGCGCGATAGACAATAATAGCCCAATGGATGGTCTCTCCGGGACGGTAAACGCCTAAGTCGCTGTAGAATTGGGCTGTTATTTCGTCATAATTGCGGTCGTGGATTTGATTATAATAGTTCTCGGGACTAAATCGGTCATCACCCTTGACGGTGCGCAATAGTCCCTCATTCTTGTTGGAGAGTTTGAGCGTTCCGTCGTTGCCGGTACTGCCAATTTTGCTGTTATGCTTGTTGACAACGGTTACGTCGGGCAAGGGTTTGCCGGTGGTGATGTCCACGGCTGCGATGATACCTTCCTTGTCCTTACGGCTCACGGTGAAATTGCCGATGTCGGTAACACGCAACAGTTGATAAGAATAGACGTAATGCTGCGGCCTCTCGTCCTTATCCAGCATGGGAAGAATGACGTAGCAGCCGTAAGGCAGCGGTGGTAGTTCTGTCTTGATGTCGCTTGCACTGAAAGGCACGGTGCCTTGTACCGTGACCGGCGTCTGCGAAACGAACTTCAACTTTTTGGGGTCAATCTCGTATGTATCCTTCACGTTGTCAGAGATGCGATACACATTCAGCCAATAGGTGTCCACGTTGTTGACATCGGCGGTTACGGTGATCGTGTCACGCGAGGAGATGACGTTGGGATAGGAAACATGAATACGCTTCTCCTCCAGGTCGAATATCATGTTCTTGACCTGAGCGGTGTAAATCGAGGAGGGGAAACGCTGCAGGTACTGCTTCAACTCGGCATATTTCTGTTTGTTGTCGTCAAAACTGAGGTCGGAAAGCAGTAGAGCGCTGTACTCGCTGTTGCGGTAACGGTCGTAGGCGGCGCGAAGGTCCCCTTTGCCGTTGTGAACCATGGCATAGATGTTGGGGGCGGCATGACCATCGGTCGCGTCAAGCCACCCGGTCTTGATGCGGTCAATGAGTTCATCGTTGTCCGTCAGCAGTGCCAGGCTCTTCATCGACAGGAACTCAAATAGGGTGGGGACATAGGTTGCGCCCAACTCGTTGCACTCGATGATGCCGGGCAGGGATGTCACCGCCACGGCCTTGAGGGCTTCGGGTTCGGCAAGGGATTTCTCCACCAATTCTGCTATCTTTTTATCGAACTGGTTGCGGTCCCACTCGCTCACGTCGGCAGGAATCTCCTCAACAGGATTGTTGCGGTTACTCCAGCGGGCGTAACGGTTGCGGTAGCCTTGATAGACCAGTGCCTCGAAGTGGTAGAGCAGCGCCTTGATGTGGGGCTGATTCTCCTTGGCGATGGTGGACTCCAGCCGTTTTACGATTTCCGGCATGTTGTCCTTAGAGATGCCGCTCTGGGCGATGCTGTAACGCACCAGCGCGTCCACAGTCAGTTCGCCGTCGCCTGCCTTGAGCGCGTTGTCAAGGTCGGCAAGTGCCTCCTTTGAAACGTCTTGCGGATAATTGAAGTCAATTATTCTATTGTCATTACCCGATGAGTTGAACGGGAATGCCATAGATAATATGACAATCAACATGAAATGTAGTATTTGCTGTTTCATAGTCGTGAAATGTTTAGATTTGAAATAATAAGTCCCCAAAAATAATTAAAAAAGTACAAATTCCCTGCAAACTCCCCATTATTTTGCAATAATTAACATCAATCGCGTATGTATCTTGCAACTTGGCGGCATCAAGTTGATATTTTATCATTTTTTGGCTTGGTGTAATGAAGAACATTTGAAGAAGGTTTGTGAATCATCTCAATCACCTGATTGTGAGAGGGCGCAGAGGAACAAAAAACGGCCAGCATGGGGTGATGCCATGCTGACCGTTGTGGCTGATGCCGGATGACGGTCCTATTCTTTCTGATCGACCGTGATCATCTTGCCGGCGCTGTGCGCACTCATCTGGGGAGCATACTGGCTCTGGATGGTGGCGATGCCCGAGGTGAACTCGCCAGGATTGGTCACCCAGACCTCGTAGCCCACAACGTGGGTGCCCTTGCTCAGGCTGTTGAAGAACATGTTGGTCTGCGTGTCCTTGGTCTCCAGGTAGTACCACGTGCGGTCGGCGCTGCGATAGCCCGAGAGTTTGTCAATCGGCTCGAAGCAGGCGGCGCGCTCGTCGGTGACCGTCACGTAGTCCATGTCCTTGTTGACCTTGATGACAACGCGCACCTTGACCTTGTCGCCCACCTTGAACGAGGTGGTCTGGTGCAGGGTGCCGTCCTGGGCGTACACGTAGTATTCCTTGCTGATGGAAACCTCCTCGATGGCCTTCTCCTGCACTTGGGTCATCGGCGCCTTGTACTGGCTGTAGATGGCGCCCCATGCGGGACCGTTGCCTGTGCGGTCGATGACGACGTTGCCGGTGGTGGTGGCGTCGAGGGTGGTCCTGAAGTATCCCAGCCACTCGGCCATCTTGTCGAGGTTGACGGCTTGACCTGCCACGGTGATGCTGGGCAGGGCATTGCGCTCCAGCCACTGGCTGCCGGTGCTCAGGATGCTGTACACGGCATCGGCGGCGAGGCTGTAGGATCCCCAGTCGTTGGTCTGCTTCATGAGCAGCATCCACTTGCGCACCTGGTCAATCTCGTCCTGGCGCGGGTCGATTTCGTTCATGGCCCTGAGGATGGTGCTGGTATAGGCCACCTTGTCATATTCCCACCATCCGTATCCGGTCTGCAGGTTGTCCCAATACATGCCCAAGTTGGGTTTCACGATGGCAAACTGGCGGATGCTCTCGATGATGTTGCTGGCGGTCTTGGGCTTGCCGTTGCGATTCAAGGTCATCGCATACCAGGCCTTCTCGCTCAGGGTGAGGCCCTTCTTCCACGACTTGTCCATGTACTTGACAATCTTGTTCAGGAGTTTGGTGTTGTCCTTGGGCATCGGCTTGTCCGAGAAGAGGCTGCGGGTGTAGGCGTAATCCTTGAAGAAGGCCTCGGGATTGGAGGAGTCTTTCTTGATTCTATTGTACTCCTTCATGGTCGCCTCGTCATAGTACTTGATGGCGCGGTCGATCATCGATGCCAGGCGGCTGTCGTCGGGCAGGCCGTCCAGTCGCTTGATTTCGCCGATGAGTTCAAGGACTGCTCCTGTGGCCCACAGGCTCGACTCGCAGTCGGGGTAATGGAACCAGGTGAAGCCGCCGTCGGACATCTGCAGCAACTGCAGGGCAGCGAGAATCTTCTCATATTCCTGATGGGAGATGTTGTCGTCGAACAACTCGTGCAGTCTCGACATCCTCAACGTCTGGCGGTCGGCGTCACGCACCCAGGGCGATGCCAGCAGCGTGCCGATCTTCAGGTCTTGGTTCTTCTCGAGCATCGACACGAGGGTGCTGTCCTCGTTGTGCTCCTTCCAGTAGTTGATGGCCTCCTTGATCTGGGGCTGTGACTTGGCGACGGACTGTGCCACCTGCAGGGCGAACAGGCTGTGGGCCGCCTGGGTGGCGGTGCAGTAACTGTCGCTGAAGATGGTGGGCAGGGCCAGCACGCAGTACCACACGGGATTGTCGCAGTACTCGAGGGTGACGCGGGCATCCTTGGGGAACTGCGGCAGGGTCGTCTCGTAGTGGGCCTGGGCGGCCTCGATGTAGAAGGGCTCGGTCTCGATGACGGGCGAGATGGTCGTCAGCACGGGCACCATGACCTGCTCGCCGTCACCGTAGCGGCCGTTGGCGGCCTTGATGCGGAATCCGACGAAGGAGATGGTGTCGGGTACCGTCCAGTCAATCCTGACGGCCTGGCTGCCCTTGCCGTCAAGTTCCAGGTTGAACTTGCGGGTGGCAAAGATGTCGCCCGAGCGCGGGTCGAACAACTCAATCACGGCGTCACACTTGGCGGCCTGGTCGGTGGCGTTCTGGACGGTAGCGGCGAGTTGTGTCTTGTCGCCCTGACGCAGGAAGCGCGGCATGCTGGAGCGCACCATCAGGGGCTTCTGGGTCAACACTTCAGCCATCCAGGAGTTGCCCACGGTTTTCTCGTTCCATGCCAGGGCCTGGGTGTTCCATGTCGTGTTGAAGTTGGGCACCTCAAACTCCAGGTTGATCACGCCCTTGTCGTCGCTGGTGAGCATCGGTTGCCACAACGCTGTCTTGACATCATTCTCGCGCAGGACGACTTTCTCCAGGTTCTTTTCGTTGACTTTGGCATCCTCCGCGTCACTGTCGGCACTTAATGAGATCCCTTTTGTTGCATAGTGTGATTCTTCTGAAAGAGCCACCTCATTCTTCAACATCCGTACTGGGCCGCCACCTAACATATAGTCCCTCATCCGTCGGCTGAACGGAAAGTTGTCATAGGTGTTCAGATATGGAATCTGGGCCTCGGTCCTGTCGTCTATTTGCAACTTGTCGCCCATCCACACGGCGCTGACGCCATTGGTTCCTGAGACGGATTGAGTATTCAAGTCACCGGCAACGCCGCGCTTGATCCAGTTGTTCCAGCCCCAGTTGTTTTGGGCGATGCTGGCAATGGCCTTGTCATACATGTCCAGCATCATGGCGCCACGCATCGGCTTGCCGTTCTGGTCGGTCAGGGTGAATGTCCAGTGCTCGATGTCGCCAGGAGCGAGTTTGTCACGGAACGAGGTAGCGCTGATGTTCAATGCTTCGGCCTTGTAGGGATTCTCGAGTTTCTTGTGGCGTCGGTAGCACTTTGTCTCGTAGAAAGTGACGAATTGAACAATCACGTCGGCGCCGGCCTTCTTGGGCAGGGGCACGGTGAAGTCGTGCAGACCCTTCTTGTAGTCAAGCCATCCCTCGGCGACAACTTCGTCGGTGGTGGCTGCCACATAGTAAATATAGGCTCTGGGCACCGCAACACCCACGGTGATGTGACCCGTATTGGTCTTGTCCACCTCACCCGTCAACGGCGAGATCCACAACGGCTCATTCTTCACGGGCGGCTCTTTGTCGGTCTTGCGGAAGAGGGTGATATGTCCTGTAGTGCTGACGTCTTCCTCACCTTCCTCGGCATCAAGGATGCGCACCGTGAGTTTATACATGCCCGAGGGCAGGTCGGTCAGGTCGATAGTCGGGTCGGCCGTGTTCAGATTACCGGTTTTGACGGGTTCTGTGCTGCCATCGGGAGTCACTTCCCAGGTGCAGAAGGTGTTGGGGTGCTGCTCATCGGTGGTGTTGTACTTCAATGGCAGTTTGATGGGCTTGTCGTTGAGGAAGACATTATCGTCGATGACGCCCAACTGGATGCCGCGGCGTGTGCCGATGATAAAGGAGAAGGACTCTTCTTGGGTCTCTCCGGCATCGTTGGTGACCGTGGCCACAACCTGGTAGTTATAGCGTGACCACCCCTTTCCGGATGTGTTCTCGTAGAACAGCCCCGGCTCGTAACTGAAGGTGAACATGCCCTGGGCATCGGTCGTCACGGTGGTGTCCATCAAGTGATCACCGTTGGTTTGGGAAGCATATCGCCTGCTCCAGAAGTCCCACTGGTCCTGGATGAGTGAGAGGCGCACCTCGGTACTGGCCACGGGCATGCCGCTGTAGGTCTCGACCTTGCCGGTGACTTTGACAGGCTGGCCGGTGATGTAATTGTCGCGCACGTCGGGGAAGGTCAGCGTGAACGTCGGCATCTTGTACTCACTGACGTTCACACTCTTGCGGTTGAGCATCCCGATACGTGAATTGTCATTAAGGCTCACCTCCAGGAAGAAGTAGCCGTTCATGCGGTCCTTGGGGACGACAAATGAACCCTCGGCGCGACCATAGGCATCGGTCGTGACCTTGACCTCATCGACGATTTTGTAATTGCTGTCAAAAAAGGCGACCTGTATCTCCTTTTCGGCAAGGGGCACTCGATTCTGCTCGTTGAGGTAAAAAGCAACGACAGCCCATTGCACGGTCTCACCAGGACGATAGACACCCAGGTCGGTGTATATATTGCACGTATAACCATGAGTATCGTTATAGTCGTTCAATCTGCTGTATTGCATCATGTTGGCATACTTGTCCTCGCCCTTTGTGGGCCAGAGGGTCATGCCGTTGAAGGGGTGCTTTGTGCCTTTCAGGTTGTTAGTATAGTCCTTCGGAACGTCAATCAGGCCTTGGGCATTGGTAGTGCCCATGATGCCCGTCACCTTTGCCTCTTGAGTCTTCCGGTTATAATACTCCACCGTTGCCCCGGCAATGGGCTTTCCGGTATTGAGGTCTACTGTGCCCACCTTGTCCTTGCCGTCAAGACGGTTGATGCTGATCATGCCCATGTCGGTAACGCGCAGGAGTTCTCGGGGTGACATGTTGTCCTTGCTTATACCTTTGGCATTCTTGTCGGTCAGGTCTGTGGGTGTCATCATATAGATGCCATAGGGCAGGGGGGGCAGCATTAATTTCACGTTATGTTCATAGAACGGGATGGTGCCTTTAACTTTGACAGGATATTTCTCAACCAGTTCATACTTAACTTTATCCAAATCGTGGTAGTCATCGAATTTCAATTCGCTGACGACACGGTAGATGGCGATGTTGAACGAGTTGGCGTTCCTCACACTCATGTTTACCTCGATGCTGTCATGTGTGCTGCGTATTTCAGGATAAGTGATAGACACGTTTTTCCTTTCGGCATCGGTAATCCTGTTGAGCATCTCGGGGGTGAAAATTGACTTCGGGAAACGTTTCACGTAATCCTTCATCAATTGATACGTCTCGTCATCATCATTGTAGAGTCGGTTAATGAGCAGTGCGCTGTATTCATTATCCTGGTACTCCTTGCAGAGTTCGGCGGTGATGTACTTTCCCGTCTTGGTTATCGCATAGATGTGGGCCGGCACGTTGTCCTCGGTTGTCGTCAGCCAGCGCTCCTTGATCTGCTGGTAAAGTGGATGTGAAGTGCTGATATCTTCCATCACTTCAAGGCCCTGCATCGACAGGAATTCCAACAAGGTGGGGATGTAGGTGGCGCCCAAGTCGTTGTAAACCAGGATGTCGGGCATTGAGGTCACGGGCACCCGCTTGAGCGCTTCGGGGTCCTCCAGCGACTTGGCTATCAATTGGGTAATCTTTTCTTCGAATTGGGCACGGCTCCACTCGCTCACGTCGGTGGGCGTTTCCTCAACAGGATTCTCGCGATCACGGTAGTAAACGTAACTCTCGCCGTAGGCTTGATAGATTGTTGCCTCGAAGTAGTTCAGCAACGCGCGGATGTGAGGCTGCTTCTCGGCCTTGATGACTTTCTCGAGTTGGTCGATGATGTCGGGCATGTTGTCCTGTGAGATGCCGCTTTGAGCGATGCTGTAGCGCACCAGTGCATCAACGGTCAATTGACCGTTACCGCTCTTCATGGCCTTCTTGAGGTCGGCAAGCGCATCTTTGCTCACGTCTTGAGGAAAGTTGAAGTCAACCTCCTTCACACTACCCGATGAATGAAATGGAAATGCCATTGCAAGTAATGCTATTAATAGGATGTTAATAATTCGTTGTTTCATAGTTATTATGTTTTAATTTGCTCTTATAACTCCAAAATTACTAAAAATAATGTATCAACACCGCCCCAGATGGTAATATTTTGCAATTATTAACGCGTGACAGCGGTGGGGAAGGCCTTTTTTCACGATAGATGGAATGAATGTGTGGCCCGAAACACCTTTAAAAACAACAACAATGATATAGAAGTTGGCCCAAGGCCCTGCGGGGCTAATGCTAATTACGCGAACCTTCAGGCGAAGCCAATTCATCAAATTTCTGCGAATAGATTTTTATTATTTCGTGAAATTAGTCTCATTATCGAAATTCGCATTAAAAAACTTTAGGACCAATCAACTGCTGTATCGTTCCCATGAAAAAAACATCCCGGGGCTAACGAAAGCCTCGGGACGATCGTATGAAAAAATTGGTTTTCTCTATTCTTCTTTGTCTTATTTCCTCTGCTTGGAAAGCATCTCTCGAGTGAATCGGGTCTCGGTCTGCTTGAGCAGGAAGAGTTGCTTCTTGGTCAGGATCTTGGAGAATTTCTCGAAGTACTTGGCTTCAATCTCGCCCTCGCGCACTCGGGTGTTGGACAATGCCGATGCGGCGGCCTCATATTCGCTGTCGGTCGGGTTCTTCTTCTTCTCGACCTCATTGGCCAGGACGCGCGCGTTGCGGTTCACCTGATAAATCTCGCGTTCCATCTGCTCGTAGAGCGGCATGAACTGCCTCTGCTGCGTCGGGGTCAATTTCAATTCCTTGATGATCATCTCATGCTTGGCCTGATACATGTCATTGGCAAACTTGGTGCGCCCGTTCTGGGCCAGGCCGACCGATGTGATAGCCAACACGAGAATCAATATTGAAACAAGTCTTCTCATAGGGCAAATCCTCCTTCCTTAGTTTATCACTTGTCGAGGTCGACGGCTTCCTCGTTGCTCATGGCAACAGAGTCCTCATAACTGAGAATGTCGTAGTCGCTGACCGCGCCGCTCATGATGAAGTCCTCGACGTTGTCCTTGTCGTCCTGCAGCTTCTCGGCTACAGCACGCACACTGTCCATGCTGCTGGGGTTGGTGAAGTGGCTGAATACCGACATCATGCACCACACGCCGGCAAACATCGCTGCCAGGTAGGCGAAAGGCTTGACGCGCTGCCACATCGTGGGCTTGATGTCAACGGGTGTGATTTCAACATCGGGCAACATCTCGGCCATGCGTTTGTTGAAATCGTCGAAGTAATTCTCCGGCACTTTAAAGCCTGGATCCTTACCGTATTTTTTCAATATTGTGGAGTCTTCGTGTTTCATAACGCTTGTTTGACTCGGGAATGTCAAAAAAGTTTAATCGTGAAAACAAAAATTATTCCGTTTCACCCAAAAATTGTTCTATTTTCTTCACCGCATGATGATAGGATGCTTTCAGGGCCCCCTCGCTGGTGCCCAGAATCTCGCTCATCTCGTCATACTTCATCTCATCGTAGTAGCGCAGGTTGAACACCAGACGCTGTTTCTCGGGCAGGGTGGCGATGGCCTTCTGCAGGTTGATTTGGGCCTGGTCGCCGTCAAACCATTCGTCGCTCTCGAGTTGGTTGACGAGGAAACTCTCGTCGTCGTCGATCGACAACTGGTTCATCACCTTCTTCTTGTTGACAAACGTGATGCTCTCGTTGATGGCGATCTTGTAGAGCCACGTCGACAGTTTGGCATCGCCACGGAAGTTGTCGATGCTGGTCCAAGCCTTGAGGAAGGTGTTCTGCAGCACGTCGTTGGCGTCGTCATGGTCGATGACCATGCGACGTATCTGCCAGTAAAGTTGCGAACTGTAATGCTCGATCACCTTACCGAATGCGATTTTGCAAAGCCTGGGGTCGTGCAGTTGCTCGACCACCTGCGCCTCGTCATATTTCTCTCGTGCTGCCATTATATATCATTTGAACGTGTAAAGATAGCAATAATTTTGCCAACCCACCCTAAAACCATCACTTTTTTATGTTTTTTTTAGCTTTTACTGATAACTGCTCATGGCGATGAACCAGGCAAGCGCCAGGCCGAAGCCCCACAGCAGACTGCAATATAAAACGCTATTTTTGCCGAACACTGATGATGTATTAATAACTTTGATTGATTCTGATTACGCAAAATGTGTAATGATTTTTACGCAAAATGTGTAATGCGGTTTGCTGGCGGACGGTTATTGCCGGAACTGGCTTGGGGTCATCCCCGTCATGCGCTTGAAGAACTTGACCAGGAACGACGGGTTGGGGAAGCCCATGTCGTCACCGATGCGGGCGATGGGCTTCTCGGTGTGCTTGAGTTCGATTTTGATGCGTGTGACCAGTGCGTCGTCAATCCACTGCTTGGCGGTCTTGCCGCTCACCTGCCTGATGATGGCGCTCAGGTAGTGGGGCGTGAGGCAAAGCCGCGAGGCATAGAAGTCGATGGTGTGATACTGGGGGGCATATTCGCTCACCAGTTGGATGAAGTCGGTGAACAGCCGTTGTTCCCGCGACAGGCTCTCGCGGCTGGTCTGTTCCTGACGGCTCCACAACTGGTCCACATACCACAGGAAGGCGCTCACCAGGTGCAGTGTCACCTGGCTGCTGCTGTCCTGCTGGCTCAAGTGCTTGAAGAGCATCAGGTGCAACTGGTCGAGAAAATCCTGATGCTCGGGCGCCAGATGCAGCTGGAAGTCGCGCAGGTGCCCGTCAAAGGCTCTGGGGATGCGGTTGCCGATGGCTAACGAGAATAGTTCGTCGCTGATGGAGAATCCGATGCCTTGGATATCGGCTGCGGCACCCTTGTATTGCAGAATGCCGTTGCTACCCAGGAACATGAGGTCGCCCGTCTCAAGCCGCCGCTCCATCATGTTGATGACCGGTGTCGCCCAGCCCTTCTTGATGATGAGGATGCGCATCTCGGGCATGAGCGTGGGCTGGTCGGTGATTTGGTCCTTGATCAGTTCAAGACGCACGTTGCGCGCCACGGCCAGGTTGCGCGAGATGTAGTTGTTGGCAAGGGGCTCGTCGTTGCCCTCAACGAGTTGCTTGAGTTGGACAAGGTTTAATTGTCTTAATTCGGCCATGATAACTTCGATTTTGCGCACAAAGGTAAACTATTTTGGCCATTTTTCAAAATAGATTTGCTGTTATTGTACAAAAAGGACATTTTTTCCTTTTTTTAGATAGATGCTGGCCCGGCGTTCTGTTGTAACTTTGCGACATCAAACCAATTCACAACGACATGAAACGGCTATTATTCATCCTAATCGGTTGCTTGACCCTGGGCGCCACCGCCCAGACGCTGGAGGAGTGCCAGCAGGCCGCCAGCAGCAACTATCCGCTCATCAGGCAATATGACCTCATCGCCCGGACGACCGACCTCACCGTGGCCAACATCAACAAGGCGTGGCTGCCTCAAGTCGTCGCCAGCGCCCAGGCTACCTACCAGAGCGACGTGGCGTCGTGGCCCGAGCAGATGCAGACGATGCTGGGCCAGATGGGCCTGGAGATGGAAGGCCTGAAGAAGGACCAGTACCGCGTGGGCATTGACGTGAACCAGACGCTCTATGACGGCGGCACCATCCGCAGCCAGGCCGCCATCGCCCGGGAGCAGGGCAACGTGGATGCGGCCCAGACCGAGGTCAATCTCTACGCCGTCCGCCAGCGCGTGAACGAGATGTACTTCGCCCTGCTGCTGCTCAACGAGAACATCAAACTCAACCAGGACATGCAGGACCTGCTCGCCACCAGCGAGAAGAAACTCGAGTCGATGTACAGGCATGGCACGGCCGCCGAGAGTGACTACAACGCCATCCGTGCCGAGCGCCTTAACGTGGTGCAGCAGATGTCGGTGCTCAAGTCGCAGCGCCAGGCATTGACGAGGATGCTGTCGGCCTTCTGCGGCATCGAGGTGAATGAGCCCGTCAAGCCTGCCGCAGGCGAGGTGGCGATGGCCACCAACAACCGCCCCGAACTGGCCCTGTTCGACTCGCAGTTGCGCCTCGCCGCGGCCCGTGACCGCCAGCTCGATGCTCAGCTCATGCCGCGTCTTAACCTGTTCGCCAGCGGTTTCTACGGTTACCCCGGCTACAACATGTTCGAGGACATGGTGCGCCACCGCTGGTCGCTCAACGGCATGGTGGGCGTGAAACTCAACTGGAACATCGGGAGCCTGTACACGCGCCGCAACGACAAGGCGGCCGTCAATCTGCAGCGCCAGATGATTGAGACCAACCGCGAGACTTTCCTCTATAACAACCGGTTGGACCAGATACGCCTCGATGAGGAATTGTCGCTCTACCGCGACCTGGTGAAGCAGGACGCCGAAATCATCTCGCTGCGCACCTCGGTGCGCAAGTCGGCCGAGTCGCGCCTGAACCACGGCATCATCGACATCAACGACCTGCTCAAGGAAATCAACAACGAGCATGCTGCCCTGGTCACCCGCTCCACTCACGAGATCGAGGCCCTCAAGCGCATCTACGACATCAAGTTCACATTGAATAACTGAAAACAGACAATATAAATATGAAAAGATTAACCGTTATCGCAACCGTGCTGCTGGTGCTCACATCCTGCGGCAAGAAGGAAAAGGAGTTCGACGCCACGGGCACCTTCGAGGCCACCGAGGTCACCGTGTCGGCCAAGGCGTCGGGTGAACTTGTGATGTTCAACGTCGCCGAGGGGCAGACCATCGAGGCCGGCAACACTGTGGGCAACATCAATGTCACCCAACTCACGCTCAAGAAGAATGAACTGGCCACCGCTGCCTCGCAACTCAACGCCAACCAGGAGCAACTGCGCTCCAACCGGCGTGCCACCGACAGCAAGCAACTCGACCTCCAGAAACAGGTGGCATCGCTCAAGCAGCAGATCGCCAATGCCAAGCGCGAACGTCAGCGTTACACCGAACTGGTCAACGACGGCGCTGTTCCGCGCAAGCAACTCGATGACATCAACTACCAGATCAGCGTGCTCGAGAAACAGTTGGCCGCCACCACCGACCAGTTGGCCGCCACCAACCGCAGCCTGGCGGAGCAGAGCGCCGGCATCGATGCGCAGATTTCGGGCATCGACGCCCAGCGGCAGGGTATCGCAGTGCAACAGGCGCAACTCGATGACCAGATTGCCAACGCGACCGTGCGCACGCCCATCCGTGGCACGGTGCTTGAGAAATATGTCGAGCAGGGCGAGTTTGTCTCGGTGGGCAAGCCCCTGTTCAAGATGGCCGATACCGACCGCATGTTCATCCGTGCCTATATCACCTCGGCCCAGTTGCAGAGCGTCAAGGTGGGGAACAAGTGCCAGGTGTTTGCCGACTATGGCGCCAGCCAGAGGAAAAGTTACGAGGGCACCGTCACCTGGATTTCTGACCGCTCGGAATTCACCCCCAAGACCATCGTCACCGATGACGAGCGCGCCGACCTCGTCTATGCTGTCAAGATCGCCATCGAGAACGACGGCTTCGTGAAAATCGGCATGTACGGGGAGGTGAAGTTTTAATTTCTATAGAATTTCTAGATATTCTAGAAGTTCTAGAAGTTCTAGATAATCTAGATAGTCTAGAAACTCTAGAAATTCTAGAGGAGCAATTGATTGCAATTCCCATGAACGCGATTGAAGTTCACAATATCTCCAAGTCCTATGGCGCGGTCAAGGCGCTTGACGACGTGTCGCTCGAGGTGGGCAGGGGTGAGGTCTTCGGCCTCATCGGGCCCGACGGTGCCGGCAAGACGTCGTTGTATCGCATCCTGTGCACCCTGCTGCTGCCCGATCAGGGCACGGCATCGGTCGATGGCTTTGACGTGGTGAAGGGCATGTCCCGGATTCGGCGCAGGGTGGGGTATATGCCAGGGCGTTTCTCGCTCTATCAAGACCTCACGGTCGAGGAAAACCTGAGATTCTTCGCCGACCTGTTCGGCACCACAATTGAGGAGGGCTACGACAGCATCAAGGCCATCTACAGCCAGATTGAGCGTTTCAAGGACCGCAAGGCAGGGGCCCTCTCGGGTGGCATGAAGCAGAAACTTGCGCTCTCGTGCGCCCTGGTTCACCAGCCCAGCGTCTTGTTCCTCGACGAACCCACAACGGGCGTCGACCCGGTGTCGCGCAAGGAGTTCTGGGAGATGTTGTCTGCACTCAAGGAGCGCGACATCACCATCGTGGCCTCGACGCCCTATCTCGACGAGGTGCGCCGCTGCGAGCGGGTGGCTTTCCTGGACAACGGCGTCATCCGTGGCATCGGCACCCCCGATGAGATATTGACCCGCTTTGCCGACATCTTCAATCCACCGGGCATCGAGCATGGCACGGCAGCGAAGTTGCCGCAGGGTGAACCCGAGAACGTCATCGAGGTGGAGCACCTGGTCAAGGCCTTCGGTTCGTTCCATGCCGTCGACGACATCAGTTTCACCGTCAAGCGCGGCGAGATTTTCGGCTTCCTCGGCGCCAACGGTGCCGGCAAGACGACAGCGATGCACATGCTCACGGGCCTCAACCAGCCCACGAGCGGCACGGGCCGCGTGGTGGGCTATGACATCCGCACCGAGCACGAACAGATCAAGAAGCACATCGGCTACATGAGTCAGCGCTTCTCGCTCTACGAGGACCTGACCGTGGCCGAGAACATCCGCCTCTTTGCCGGCATCTACGGGATGCGTGACGAGGACATCGCCCGCAAGACCGACCGGTTGCTGGAGCGCCTACAGTTCACCGACCACAAGAACACCCTGGTCAAGTCGTTGCCCCTGGGATGGAAGCAGAAACTGGCCTTCTCGGTCAGCATCTTCCATGAGCCTGGCGTGGTCTTCCTTGACGAGCCCACGGGCGGTGTGGATCCCGCCACGCGGCGCCAGTTCTGGGAACTGATTTATGAAGCGGCGGGACGGGGCATCACCGTGTTTGTCACCACCCACTACATGGACGAGGCCGAGTACTGCGACCGCATCTCCATCATGGTGGACGGCATGATCAAGGCGATGGGCACCCCCGACGAGTTGAAGCGGAAGTTCAATCAGCCCGATATGGACCACGTGTTTACCCACCTGGCCCGCCAGGCCACCCGCTCCAGCGACTAACATCCAGGCCATCTAGTATATCTAGACCATCTAGATTTTCTAGACCAAAAAGAATGAGAGAAAAATGAAACAGTTCATATCATTTGTCATCAAGGAGGCCAAGCACATTGTGCGTGACAAGCGCACGATGCTCATCCTGTTCGGCATGCCCCTGGTGCTGATGCTGATCTTCGGTTTCGCCATCACAACCGACGTGCGCAACGTGCGCACCGTGGTGGTCACCAGTTCGATGGACCACCTGACGCGGCGCGCCGTGGACCGCCTGGCGGCGTCGGAATACTTCACAATCACGGCCACTGTCGCCACGCCGCAGCAGGCCGAGCGCCTCATCCGTGCACAGAAGGCCGACCTGGCCATCGTCTTCGGCCCCGATTTCGCTTCCAAGCGCAGTGGCCTGCAGTTCATTGTCGACGGCGCCGACCCCAATATGGCGCAGCAGTGGACCAACTATGCCACGGGTGTGATTACCAACATGGAAGGCAGCCTCACCAACACCAAACTGCTGTATAACCCGCAGATGAAGTCGGCCTACAACTTCGTGCCCGCCATCATGGGCATGCTGCTGATGCTGGTGTGCGCCATGATGACCTCCATCTCCATTGTGCGTGAGAAGGAGAGGGGCACGATGGAGGTGCTGCTCGTCTCGCCGGTCAAGCCGCTGATGATCATCGTCGCCAAGGCCATACCCTACCTGGTGCTCGCTTTCTCGATTCTGATTATCATCCTGTTGATGGCCCGCTATGTCCTGGGTGTGCCCCTGGCTGGCTCGCTCGGGTGGATTCTTCTCATCTCGGTTATCTACATCCTGTTGGCGCTCTCGCTGGGCCTGCTCATCTCCAACGTCGCCAAGACCCAACTGGTGGCCTTGCTGCTGTCGGCGATGGTGCTCCTCGTGCCCATCGTGATGCTCAGCGGCATGCTCTTCCCCGTGGAGTCGATGCCCAAAGTCCTGCAATGGATATCGGCCGTCATCCCGCCGCGCTACTACATCGATGCGATGCGCAAATTGATGATTATGGGCGTCGGCATCAGGGAGGTCGCCCGGGAACTCATCATCCTGGTGGCCATGGTCGCCGTGCTGATGACGCTCGTCCTGGTCAAGTTTAACAAGAGATTGGAATAAACCTTTAGTCAAGATGAAGACACTGAAGTATCTCATACAGAAGGAGTTCACGCAGATTCGCCGCAACGCGTTCCTGCCGCGTCTCATCGTGGTGTTCCCCATCATGATCATGTGCGTCATGCCATGGGTGATGAACATGGAGGTGAAGAATGTGAAAGTGACGGTGGTGGACAACGACCGTTCCACCCTGTCGCAACAGCTCGTCCATAGCATCGAAGCCAGCAACTACTTCATTTTCAAGGGCCAGCAACCCACCTATCAGGTTGCGCTCAATGAGATTGAAAAGGCCAGGACCGACGTCGTGGTGGTCATCCCCCAGGATTACAGCCGTGACATGAGCAACGGTCACCGGCCGCAAGTGCTCATCGCCGCCAATGCCGTCAATGGCACCAAGGGCTCGATGGGCAGCGCCTACCTGTCTCAAATCGTCACGACCCATGTCAATCCCGATGCCGTCGCCATCCAGTCTCGCGTGTCCACCCTGTTCTTGTATAATAAGCACTTGAATTTCAAGTTGTTCATGATACCTGCACTGTTCGCCATCGTGATGATGCTGATGACGGGCTTCCTGCCGGCGCTCAACATCGTGGGCGAGAAAGAGGCGGGCACCATCGAGCAGATCAACGTCACCCCCGTGAGCAAGTGGTCGTTTATCCTCGCCAAACTCATCCCTTATTGGATTATCGCCATGTTTGTCATCACCGTGTGCCTGCTGCTGGCTTGGGCGGTCTATGGCATCACCAGCTCGGGACCCTTGCTGCTCGTTTACTCGCTGACCTTGCTGCTGGCCTTGTTCTGGAGTTCCTTCGGGCTGATGATTTCCAACTACAGCGACACGATGCAGCAGGCCATCTTTGTGATGTGGTTCTTCGTGGTGATGATGTTGCTGCTGTCGGGACTCTTCACACCCACGCGCTCCATGCCGTCGTGGGCCTATGCCACGACCTATGTCAATCCCATGAGTTACTTTGTTGACGCGATACGCACCGTCTTCATTCGTGGCGGCGGACTCTCGAGCATCTGGCACCAGGTGCTTGCCCTGCTGGGTATCGGCAGCCTCATGGCCACCTGGGCCGTCCTCAGTTACAAGAAAAATTCCTGACCGCCGCGTGGCGGTGTGTCATCATTGCCACTCGGTATTATAACCGTGCTAATGGCCGGGAATTCCAGGCCGTTAGGCCGATTAAAACTAAGTCTGGTGTGTTTTTGCAACACCTTTCTAACATCTTCGATGTTTTCCCGGACACTAAAGTGACAAAACAAACGTCCCCACTGCCGCCTTGTCACGGGAGTGGGGACGCTTGTGATGGAATCGTCTATCAGAGGCTGGTGCTGGGATAGAGGTTACCAGCGATGCGGAAGTCCAAATCACCGCACTCGAAGGTGCCGTCGATAATCCTGCACTGACTGTTGAGGGTAATCTCCAGGTCGGTGATTTTGTAGTGACCCTTGATGTTGGCGGGCTCTATCTCACTGGCGGTGATGGTGTAGCCGTTGACGGTGGGGGTCAATGTCAGGCCATCATACTTGATCTCGCTCACCTCAACCGAGCCGGCGATGTTGGGGATGAAGTTGCTGATCAGCATGCTGCAGGTCTCACCCTTGCTGTCGGGAATGAACAGGTAGGCCGACTGCTGATGGCTGAAGTGGTTGTCGTTGTCAGGGTTGGTGACCGTGGTGGTGACGTAGGCATAGAGCAGGTTGGTCGTGCTCACGACATGGCTTGAGCCTGCGTCAAACGAGTACCACATCATGCCGGTGGCAAAGTCAATATAACCGGTCAATTGCTCAATGCCGGCCGAAGCGCTCGAGGCCATGTTGTTGAAGGTGTAGACCGTGTTGGTGGTGCTGCCGTTCAAGTTCATCTCGGGCGTGGAGAACGAGTGGGACATGCCGTCGGCGTCCTTGTAACTGGCGGTGAACTTGATAATCCTGTTGGTGTAGTCAAGTTCAGCATTGGCCGTGCCCTGCGAGAACACCACCTCGTCGCCATCGATAGCGCGGTTGCTGATGGTCATTGTAACCGTCTGCTTGTTGACGGGATCGTCGTTGTTGCAGGCGGTGAACAACGTCACTGCCAGCAGCGAGATCAGTAAAAATGATAACTTCTTCATTGTCTTGTACTGTTATGATGTTTGATGTTTGATTTTCTTGCCAAATAATATATCTAACCTCTAACCTTTAACCTTTAACCTCAATAAGTCGTATAATCAGGATAGGTCTTGCCCGTGGCAGTGACGGTGGCGCTGCCGCCCATCATGTAATTGGCGTCGATGTGGTCACCGGCCAGGTCGATGGTGGCCTTGAACTTCTTGAACGGATACTTGTCGGTCGAGCTGACAGGACCGTCCATGTGACCGGTGCTGTCCACGTGGGCGATATAGAGGGCGTTGGTCTTCAGGTTCTCGGCATCGATGGCAAATCCGTTGGTTGTCACCGTGTAGGGCACGCCGGCAGCGGTGATGCTGTTGAAGTATTTCATGTCCTTGGCATGCACGATGCCCATGACCTTGACGATGGCGGTGTTGCTGGCAGGAGCCATTTCAAACTGGTACATGACGTTCTCCATCTTGGTTTCCTTGGTGGTGTCGTCATAGGTGATCGTGTTGGCCGTCTTGAGGAAGAAGACCTCGGGGGTGACCGAGATCACGCGCATGCCGCCGTCGGTGGTGTAGCGGTAGCGCATCGACCCCTCGTTGAAGTCCACGTAGCCGCTGAACGAGCTGTTGCTGGGCGACGTCAGTTCATAGAAGCCCAGACGTCGCGGATGGGCAACGAGGTCGTTGAGTTTCAACGTCTTGTCGCCGTTGCCGTCGTTGTAGGCCAGTTCCAGCGAGGCTTTGTGGTTGACCGTGTCGATGGTCAACTTGTTGTGTGTCGTGCTCGCACCCAATGCCTGGTCGGACTGGGGGTTGCTCATGTGGTTAATCATCGTGGTGTTGACGGTGAACACGCCGTCACCTCGCTTGCCGGGCTCGTCATCGCTGCTGCAAGATACGATGGCACCCAATAGGGCAAAAGCGGCTATCAATAAAAGAATCTTTTTCATATCATCTAATTTGTGTTGTTCTTAAAGCGATGCAAAGATATATTAAAAAACAAATGGTGCACTCAATCTTGCACCATTTGCCGTGTTTTTTATATTAAATCTCGTTAAAAAAGGCTATTTCAGCTTGCCTTCCTTGGTATAGCTGCCATCGATTGTTTTGCCCATGACAGTGCCTTGACATGAAAACGAGATGGAGTAAGTCTTCTTCTCGGTATTCACCACGCTCGTCAGATTGTGGACACCCAAGGTGGGAATGGGCACGGGGGTATTGCCGCGAACCAGTTTGGGCACGATGTTAGTGCCGGCAAAGGTGAACACCTTGCCCGACTTGTCAACGGTGCACGGGGCATCAATGCTGATGTTCAGTGGGGGTGATGAAAGCTCACCCATCGTGAACACGACATTGAACACGTTGATGGTGCTGGAATCCTTGTTGAGGTCGATGTCATAGACCAGGTAGGTGTCGTTGGCCACGCTATGCTCGCTTTCCAGCGTCTGGACAACGGGTACAACAGGCTCGTCTTTCTTGTCATCACCGCAGGCAACCAAAGCAGTGCCGAGCACGCTGAACAAGGTAGCGGCCAGTAATACAGTAAATAATTTCTTCATAGACTTTTAGTTTTAGTTTAATATGATGGTTGTTATTGTTGTTGATTCTCGTGAATCGGTTGACAAAGGTATATCTTTCTCCTAACATGGGCAAAAGATAAGCCCAATAATATACTAATCGGTGGATTGTGTCGCCCGATTAATCGTTAGATATAGACAAATCTCTTAAAAATTGAGTCTCAAGGTGGCACCCAGGAAGCGGCCATGACCGCGTTGCAGGAAGGGGTGCTGGATGGAGACGAAGTAGAAAGTCTTGTAATGCGTGTCGGTCAGGTTGCGTCCCCATAACTGCAAGCTGTAATGAGCTTGTTCCCAGGTGATTGATGCGCCCAATAAGGCATACAGCGGCTGGCGCAGCGTGTTGGCCTCGTCCCAATAGATGTCGCCTGTGGCGCGCACGTTGGCGGCCAGGGTGAGCAGCTTGTTCATGTCGCCACCCAATCGGATGCCGTGGCTGGCCTCGGCGAACAGGGTGTGTTTCGGGGCATAGGGCACGCGCTTGCCGCTGTGATCCACCTTGCCGTCGTTGTAATCCTTGAAGGTGGCGTGAGTGAAACCATAACTTATACTCAGGTGGGTTAACTCGGTGGGAGTCACCGTCATAGCGAACTCCGCGCCCAGGCTGTGGGTCTTGCCGGCATTGGTCATCATGCGGCCCGTGGTGGTGCCCGGCGGGAAGACGGTGAGTTGGCGGTCACGGCAGTCCATGAAGAAGACGCCCATGTCGCTCTGCACGCGTCCCTGCCAGCATTCGAAGTGCCCGCCCAGTTCATAGTTCCAGGCTTTCTCGGGCTTGTAGCCCACCATCTTGTCCACGTCATACTGCAGGCCGATGCCCATCAGGCCCATCAGGCGCTGCTGCAGCACATCGCTGAACATCTGGGTGTTGAAGCCGCCGGCCTTGCTGCCGCGCGAGACGGCGAGATAGATCGTGTGGTTCTTGCCCACCCAGGGGTGCCAGGTGAGGCTCACGTTGGGCAGGACGTCAAAGAAGTCCTTGTTCAACTTGCCGTGTTCGTCGATGTCGATGGGCTCGTGGGAAAAGACGCCGCCTGTCGACAGAATGTAGGTGGTGTAGCTCGTGTGGGTCACGCTGCGGTAGTTGAGTTGCGCGTGCTCGTAGTCGAGGCGCAAACCGGCTTGCAACGTCCATTGTCCCCAGGTGTAGGATGACGCATGATAGAACGCGGCACCCCAGTTGGGGCTGGTGAAATGGCTCCCGAGCACAAACGAGCGGGTGTCCCACACGATGGGGTACTCGGGGATGGCCTGGTTGACGTGATTCTCGATGAGTTGCTCGATGCCGTAGTCGTAGAAAGTCACCGGCGCATCCATCTTGTAGCGGCGGTAGAATCCGCTGGCGCCCGTCAGCCAGTTGTAGCCCTCGGCCTTCTCGTGGCCGCGCACGATAAAGTCTTGTGTCACAGCGTGCTCGCGGCGCGCTTGGGTCAAGGTGAAGTAATCCTTGACGGTGAAGTCCTGGTCCAGCGTCATGTTATCGTCGAGATACTGGTAACTGGTGATGCTCGACAGGGAGAAGCCGGCGAAGTCCTTGCGCACGGTCAGGCCATCGGTCAACGAGGTGCGGCGGTAGAAGCAGGTGTCGTTATAGGCAATCTCGCCGGTCTCGACCCACTCATAGGGGTAGCCGCCCTGACGGCTCACCGACACCGCGGCCACATTAGACACATACCAGCCGTCGTGGTTACGCCATTCCAGTTTGGCGCGGGCGCTGAACATGCGTTCCCAGTCGCAACGCTTGCCGTTGTGGCGGTTGGTGAACTCGCCCTCGGTGCTGTTGTATTGTGCCGACAGCGATAGCCCCAGCCCGTCGTTGAGCAGGCGGTAGTGGCTGGCGCCCACGCGCCACGTGCCGTGGCTGGCGCCCTCGACCAGGGCACGGGTGCCCTGATAACTGAGCGGCGACAGGGTGCTGATGTTCATCAAGCCGCCCAGGGTGTTGCGGCCGTACAGGGTGTTCTGCGGGCCACGCATCATCTCCATGCGCGAGATGTCCATCAGGTCGATGTCGTAGTTCTCCTTGGTCATCACTGACACATTATCCACCGTCAGGCCCACGGCGGGCTGGTCGATGCGTGTGCCGATGCCTCGGACATACACTGTCGAGGTCATCCTGCTGCCGTAGTCGGGGATGAACAGGTTGGGGACAAGGTCGGCTGCCGTCTTGACCGAGACGGCCTGGTTGCGTTCTGCCTCCTGGCGGCCAATCACCGTCAGTGCGGTAGCCTGGGTGCGCATGTCGGCGCTCTGCTTGATGCCGGTCACGGTGACCTCTCCCAGCGCCACCGTGTCACCCACCGAGGTTGGCTTTGTCGTCCCGTTGCCGCCTGGCGAGGACGCTGCCGCCGTCAGTGCCAACAGGCTTGTCGCGATGGTTATCATTTTTTTCATGGCCGCAAAGGTAAGTAAAAAATCGTAACCAAGCGCAATGCGCGGTTAAGATTGCCGGGTGATTTTGGCGCTGGAAATGGCTCGGATGGCCTTTTCTGTCGGGAACGCTATGGGGGTTGACCCGGATAGTTTTTTTAATGCCAATTTCACTGATTATACTAATTTTATTGATAGACTTAAAATACAATCACATAATTGGTTAAATTGGCATCGCCGAGTTATGAGTTCGTGTAATTAGCATTAGCCCCGCAGGGTTTCGGATCAACAACTATTTCATTTTTCTTTGCGATTTGGGGCTTATTTTTGACATTTTGGGGCTTGAATTAAGAAAAAACACTATTTTTGCATGTTTTTTAATGAATCAGTCATTGTCGCTGGTCAATTCAAGTATTTTTATTAGATAGATTATGAGAAAAATTCATGTTTTTAAGGCTTTGTTAAGTCTTTGTCTGTCAGTCATCTGCTGGATGCCGATGATGGCCCAGGATTCCGTGGTGCGGGGTGATGTCAACTCCGATAACCAGACGAATATCAGCGACGCTGTGACGCTGATCAGTTGCATTGTGAATGACGACAGGAGTGGAATCGACGTGGTCGCTGCCGACGTCAACGGCGACGGCGAGGTGAACATCAGCGATGTCATCATGCTGATTAACTATGTGCTGAACGGGACGTGGCCCTATGAGGCTCAAATCGAGACATTTACTGTTAACGGAGTGTCGTTCAACATGATACTTGTCAAGGGCGGCACCTTCATGATGGGCGCCACCGACGAGGACACTTATGCCAGACCATGGGAGAAACCGGCCCATGAGGTGACCCTCTCGGATTACTATATCGGCGAGGTCGAGGTGACTCAGGCCTTGTGGAGAGCTGTCATGAATAACAATCCAAGCTGGTTTACCAGCTCTAACGGCTATGGTACCGACCTGACCCGCCCCGTGGAGCGTGTGACCTATAGCAATTGCAAGTCATTTATCACCAAACTGAACCAATTGACAGGCAAGTCGTTCCGCCTGCCCACCGAGGCCGAGTGGGAGTTTGCCGCCCGCGGCGGGACTCAGAGCCGTGGCTACCTCTATTCGGGCAGCGATGACGTCAACGAGGTGGCATGGTGCAAGGGCAATGCCGAGGATAAGACGCATCCTGTTGCTTCCAAGGTCGCTAACGAACTGGGTATCTATGACATGAGCGGTAACGTGGATGAATGGGTCAGCGATTGGTACGACCTTTACACCGACGAACCCCAGACCAATCCCCAGGGTCCCGCGACAGGGTCCTACCGCATTACCCGTGGCGGCAGTTGGGACCAGGCCTTCAGGAGCTGCCGTGTGACCTACCGCTACGACGCTCTCGTGACGACTAATTCCAATCACGTCGGCCTGCGCATCGCGCTGTAACCCTCGGCCGTCAGAGAGGAAAATACACACCCAGAGGGTGCCATCATCCCGGACATGAGGTCTCAGGTGCTTACAACCTGAAACCGGTCTGGCGGGATGATGGCATCCTCCCGTTTTTTAAGGGAATGATATAGGAGTTGACCATGATATTTTTTTTAATACGAACCTTTAGCTCGGCGAAGCCAATTTCGCTAATGAAACTTAGTTCACGAAAAAAAGAAAATCTATTCGCAAAAATTTGATGAATTTGTGTAATTCGCATTAGCCCCGCAGGGTTTTGGGAGGGCAACTGTATCATTGCATTTCTTAATAAGCCGATTGCCGAATCGATGGAGCCCCGTCTAACCTGTTTTGTTAGTTGTTAACAAGTGCGAAAAATGGTGGCCTTTTGGTTTGGCTGTTTAATTAATATTTTGTACATTTGCACCGCATTTAGGGGCTTTGTAGTGTGTCGCCTTACGTGCGCGTGTGCGTAATGCTTTGTACATTAGAGGCTTCGGGTGCAGTGACATGGATTAACCTGCCAAAAATTATAACAAAACAATAATAGAACTTCGTTTTATGGATCTTTCAATTTTCGGAGTACAGAGCACGACGATGGCGATTACAGCGGCCTTGACCGGTGTGTTGCTCGTAGTCGGCGCCCTGGTCATCGCGTGGCTGATTGGCCCGCGCAGCTACACTAAGAAGAAGGGTGAGCCCTTCGAGTGCGGTATCCCCACTCGTGGCGATTCGATGGCCCAGTATCATGTGGGCTATTACCTGTTCGCCATCCTGTTCCTGATGTTTGACGTCGAGACGGTCTTCCTGTTCCCGTGGGCAACCATCTGCAAGAACATCGGCGGTCAGGCACTGTATGCCGTGGGCACTTTCCTTGTTATTCTCGTTTTAGGTCTGGCTTATGCCTGGAAGAAAGGAGCGTTGAGATGGAAGTGAAAATCAAGTCGATGAAGCATGAGGACTTCAAGGACAACGAGTATATCGATAACCTTGTCGAGCAACTGCGCGCCGGTGGCACCAACATCATCGTTGGCAAGCTGGACCAGTTGATGAACTGGGGTGTGAGCAACTCGCTGTGGCCGTTGTGCTTCGGCACCAGCTGCTGCGCTATCGAGTTCATGTGCCTGGGTGCCGCCCGTTACGACATGGCCCGTTACGGCTTTGAGGTGGCCCGCAACAGCCCCCGTCAGGCCGACTACATCATGTGCCAGGGCACCATCAACTACCGCATGGCTCCGGCGCTGAAGCGCCTCTACGAGCAGATGGCCGAGCCCAAGTACGTCATCGCGTGCGGCTCGTGCACCGTC
This sequence comes from Sodaliphilus sp., assembly GCA_045541835.1. Classification (GTDB taxonomy): domain Bacteria; phylum Bacteroidota; class Bacteroidia; order Bacteroidales; family Muribaculaceae; genus Sodaliphilus. The sequence continues at coordinate 110,956 of JAZQJW010000072.1, forward strand.
AGCGGCGGCCCGTTCAAGAACAGTTACTGCGTGGTCAAGGGCGTTGACGAGATTATCCCCGTCGACGTCTATCTGCCCGGCTGCCCGCCGCGTCCCGAGGCCTTCTTCTATGCCCTGATGCAGCTGCAGCGCAAGATCAAGGTGCAGAAGTACTTTGGCGGCGTGAACCGCAAGGAGAAACTCGACAGCCTCAAGTACTTGCAGGAGGAGGCAAAATAAACAGTTAGGAGTCATAAGTTAGGAGTCGGTGGTTACAGGCGAAAGTCCCCAAACTTAAAACTTACAACTTAAAACTCACAACTTAAAACTCACAACTTAAAACTGAAATTAAAAAAAACTACAATATGGCAGAGATACAAGATAAAATCACTCAGTTGTGCCCCCAAGCCCAGGTGGACACCACTGGCGAGTTCCCCTTGGTGACTGTTGCCGATGCCCAGTGGCATGACCTGGCCCGCGCCTTGAAGACTCAGTTGCACTATGATGTGCTGAGCGCCGTCGTGGGCATGGAATGGCCCGACGCCTTCGGTTGCGTTTATTACCTCACCAACACCGACACCCACGAGTTGCTGCACGTCAAGGTGACGGCTCCCGACCGCGAAAACCCTCGCCTGCATTCTGTGTGCGACCTGTGGCCCGTGGCCAACTTCCAGGAGCGCGAGGTGTATGACTTCTTCGGCATCGTGTTCATCGGCCATCCCGACATGCGCCGCATGTTCCTGCGCAACGATTGGGTGGGTTACCCCCTGCGCAAGGACTACGACCCCGCCAGCAACCCCCTGCGTCTAGAGGACGAGACCAACGAGGACTACACCTGCCGCTGGGAAGAGGACGAGAATGGCAACGTCAAGAAGATTGACGGCAAGGTGTTCGAGGACGACGAGTATGTCGTTAACGTCGGCCCGCAGCACCCGTCGACCCACGGCGTGATGCGCTACCGTGCCAGCCTCGACGGCGAGACGGTCAAGAAGATCGATGTCGTCAGCGGTTACATCCACCGCGGCATCGAGAAGATGTGCGAGTCGCTGACTTATCCCCAGATGCTGCTCTACACCGAGCGCATGGACTACATGGCCGCACACATCAACCGCCACTGCATGTGCATGTGCGTCGAGAAGGCCCTCGGCCTTGAGGTGCCCCGCCGTGCCGAGCTCATCCGCCTGATGATGGACGAACTGATGCGCCTGTCGTCCCACCTGTTGAGCTACGGTTGCTTGACGATGGACCAGGGCGCGACGACAGCATTCTTCTACGGTTTCCGTGAGCGTGAGTTGATTTATGATATCTTTGACCGCACCTGCGGCGCTCGCATGTCGATGAGTTACAGCACCATCGGCGGCGTGGTGGCCGACGTGCACGAGGACTTCGTCAAGGATGTGCGTCACGCCTGTGACGTCATCGAGAAGAACCTCCACGAGTACCACAAACTCTTCACCGGCAACGTCATCGCCGTGAACCGCATGACGGGCGTGGGTGTCCTCAGCAAGGAAGACGCCATCGCCTACGACATCACCGGCCCCTCGGGCCGTGCCAGCGGTTGGCACTGCGATGTGCGCAAGACCAATCCCTACTCGCTCTACAACGAGTTCGACTTCGACGAGGTGACCTTCGAGCACGGCGACTCGATGGACCGTTACATGGTCCGCATGAAGGAGATGGAGGAGTGCATCAAGATCCTGCGCCAGGCCTGCGACAAACTCGAGGCCGAGGGCCTGCAGGGTGAGTATTGCGCCCCCAAGGTGCCCAAGATGATGAAACTGCCCGCCGGTCACTGGTACCAGCAGGTAGAGGCCAGCCGTGGCGCCTTCGGTGTCTATATCGAGAGCGACGGCAACACCAAGCCCGTGCGCGTTCACTTCCAGTCGCCGTGCTTCAACCTGATTGGCGTCGTGGACCTGACGTGCCGCGACAACCTGATTGCCGACCTGATCACCATCACGGCATCGCTCGACTTCGTCATCCCCGACATCGACCGCTAATCAACGAGTTAATTTAGACAGAACAAAACCACTAAAGAGAGAATAGATATGTTTGACTTCGGAATAGTCACAAAATGGTTGGATGACCTGATGAACAGCGTGATGCCCGCTTGGCTCACGACAACAATCGAGTGCGTGCTGGTGGCCGTGGGACTGCTGGTCGCTTATTCGCTCATCGCCATGTTCTACATCTTCTACGAGCGCAAGGTCTGCGGTTGGATTCAGTGCCGCCTGGGCCCGATGCGCGTGGGTAAATGGGGCTTGCTCCAGGTGTTTGCCGACGTGATCAAGATTCTGCAGAAGGAGTTGATCACCCTGTGGAACACCGACAAGTTCCTCTTCAAGCTGGCGCCCTACCTGGTGCTGATTGCCTCTATGCTCACCTTCGCATGCCTGCCTTGGGGCAAGGGCCTGCAGGTCATCGACATGAACATCGGCGTGTTCTTCATCGTCGCCGTCTCATCGATCGGTGTTCTGGGAATCCTGCTCGCCGGTTGGGCAAGTAACAGCAAGTACACCCTCATCGGCGCTATGCGAAGCGGTGCCCAGATGATCAGCTACGAGCTGTCATGCGGCATCTCCATCCTGACGATTGTCTGCCTGGCCGGCACCATGTCGGTAACGGGCATCGTCGAGGCACAGGCCGACGGCTGGTTCCTCTTCAAGGGCCACCTGCCTGCCATCCTTGCGTTCATTATCTATATGATCGCCGCCAACGCCGAGAACAACCGCGGCCCGTTCGACCTTCCCGAGGCCGAGCACGAGTTGACCGCCGGTTACCACACCGAGTACTCGGGTATCCACTTCGGCTTCTTCTATCTGGCCGAGTACCTGAACCTGTTCATCGTCTCGGGTATCGCCACGCTGCTCTTCCTGGGCGGCTGGATGCCCCTGCACGTTCCCGGTTGGGAAGGCTTCAACAATGTGATGGACTACATCCCCAGCGTGGTATGGTTCCTGGGCAAGGCGTTCTTCATCACCTTCATCTTCTTCTGGATCCGCTGGTCATTCCCCCGCGTGCGCATAGACCAGATGCTCGCCCTGGAGTGGCGTTACCTCATGCCCATCGGCCTGGTGAACCTCGTCGTGATGGCTATCGTGGTTACCCAGAAGTGGTACTTTGGTGCCTGATATCAATTGCAAACAACAATAACACAACAATAAAAAGTCAATCATCGCATTATGGCTGAAAATTATGGAAAAATAACTCAAGTTATCGGTCCCGTTGTCGATATCGCGTTTGAGGGTGAGGGAACATCGCGTCCCCCCATCTACACCGCGCTGGCAGTGCAGCGTCCCGATGGCAGTGAGCTCATTCTGGAAGTAGAGCAGCACGTCGGCGAGAACACCGTGCGCTGCGTCGCCATGGACAGCACCGACGGCCTCAAGCGCGGAGCCCGCGTCTTGTCCAAGGGCCGTCCCATCTCGGTCCCCACGGGAGACCAGATCAAGGGCCGCCTGTTGAACGTGATTGGTCAGAGCATCGACCACCTGGAACCCCTCAAGGAAGGTGCCCGTCGTGCCATTCACCAGCCGGCTCCCCCCTTCAGCGACCTGTCCATCACTCAGGAAATCCTGTATACCGGTATCAAGGTCATCGACTTGATTGAGCCGTTCAGCAAGGGCGGTAAGATCGGTTTGTTCGGTGGCGCCGGTGTGGGCAAGACGGTGCTTATTATGGAGCTGATCCATAACATTGCCCATGGTCACAACGGTTTCTCGGTGTTCACCGGTGTCGGTGAGCGCACCCGTGAGGGTAACGACCTGCTGCGCGAGATGATCGAGAGCGGCGTTATCAACTACGGCGAGAAGTTCAAGGAGGGCATGGACAAGGGCGAGTGGAACCTCAAGGACGTCGACATGAAGGCTGTCGCCGGTAGCCAGGCAACCCTGGTCTTCGGTCAGATGAACGAGCCTCCCGGTGCCCGTCTGCGCGTGGCCCTGTCGGGTCTGACCGTGGCCGAGCAGTTCCGCGACCAGGACGGTGGCGGTAAGGACATCCTGCTGTTCATGGACAACATCTTCCGTTTCACCCAGGCAGGTAGTGAGGTGTCGGCATTGTTGGGTCGCATGCCTTCGGCCGTGGGTTACCAGCCTACGCTGGCCAGTGAGATGGGTAAGCTGCAGGAGCGCATCACCTCGACCAAGACGGGTTCCATCACCTCGGTACAGGCCGTGTATGTGCCTGCCGACGACTTGACCGACCCCGCACCCGCGACGACGTTCAACTTCCTGGATGCCACCTGCGTGTTGAGCCGTAAGATTGCCGAGCTGGGTATCTACCCGGCCGTGGATCCCCTGGCATCGACATCGCGCATCATGGACCCGAACATCATCGGTGAGGAACACTACGACGTGGCACAGCGAGTCATTCACCTGCTGCAGAAGTATAATGAGCTGCAGGACATCATCGCCATCCTCGGTGTCGAGGAGCTGAGCGACGAGGACAAGCTGGTCGTTTCGCGTGCCCGCCGTGCACAGCGCTTCCTCTCGCAGCCCTTCTTCGTGGCCGAGCAGTTCACCGGTCTGCCCGGTGTGATGGTTCCCTTGAACGAGACCATCCGCGGCTTCAAGATGATTCTCGACGGCGAGGTGGACGACCTGCCCGAGCAGGCCTTCCTGAGCGTCGGCACCATCGACGAGGCCATCGCCAAGGGCAAGAAGCTGCTCGAACAGAGCTAATCAACGACATAGCATTTTATATACATTATTTATATATAACATGACACTCAAGATCATATCGGCTGAGCAGATCGAGTTTGAAGGCACCATCGAGTCGGTGACGCTTCCCGGCGTCATGGGACAGTTCCAGGTGCTCAAGAACCACGCCGCCCTCATCGCCGCCCTCCAGGCCGGCAAGATGAGCTATGTGGCCGATGGCAACACCGTGGAGCGTGAAATCCACGGTGGCGTGGCCGATGTAAAGGATAATGTGGTGTCGGTGTGCTTGTATTGACAGTAGATTTATGAAAAGCAAGATCATAACCGCTATCGTCGCGCTCGTGATTGTCGCGCTGATGGGATGGGGCTACTACAGCTCGGCCCAGCACCGCGCGCACGGCCACACCAGCGAGCTGAACCCCAAGGAGACCATCTTTGAGCACCTGGGGGACGCCTACGGCTGGGAAGTGCCGTTCAATCACAACGCGCGCATCCCGCTGCCCATCATCGTGTGGGGGCAGGACGGCTTGCACTGCTTCATGAGCAACCGCATCACCGGAGGCGAAACCTATGAGGGTTTCAAGATCTCGGACAGCGAGCAATACCACGGCAAGGTGGTTCAGGTCATGGACGACGGCACCGAGGTGCGTCCCTGGGACTTCTCCTTCACCAAGAACGTCGCCGGCATCATCATCGCGGCCCTGCTCGTGATATGGATGGTGATGGCCCTCAAGCGCTGGTATGCCCGCAACGGCATGAAGGCACCGCGAGGGAGCAAGGGCTTCCTGGAGCTGGTGGTGGACTTCGTCTATGGCGACACCATCCGTCCCATCCTGGGCAAGCATGCGCCCAAGTATGCGCCCTACCTGCTCACGGCCTTCTTCTTCATCTTGACGATGAACCTGCTGGGACTGATCGTCATCTTCCCCGGCGGCGCCAATCTGACGGGTAACATCGCCGTGACGCTGGTGCTCGCACTGCTGACCTTCCTGATCACCACCTTCAGCGGCACGCGCGAGTACTGGAAGGAAATCTTCTGGCCCGAGGTGCCCATGGCGCTGAAGTGCCCGGTGCCCATGATGCAACTCATCGAGGTGCTCGGCATGTTCACCAAGCCGCTGGCCCTGATGGTCCGACTGTTCGCCAACATGATGAGCGGCCACATGGTGGTCCTCGTGCTGGTGTTGCTCATCTTCATCTTCACCAACCTGTTCGGCGTTGGCGTGGGTGTCGGGACGAGCATCTTCTCGGTGGCGTTCACCCTGTTCATGCTCCTGCTTGACGTGCTGGTGAGCTTCATCCAGGCCTATGTGTTCACGATCCTGAGCACCATCTTCATCTCGATGGCGCTCGTGGAGCCGCATCACAAGGAGGCCGAGTAATTCACGAAACAAAACATCAAACAAAAAATATTAACAACTAAAAAACTTTAAGATTATGTTAGGATTGATTTTATTAGAAGCTATGGCCAACCTTGGTGCAGCTATTGGAGCAGGTATCGCAGCTATCGCAGCAGGTATCGGTATTGGTAGGATTGGTGGCAGTGCCATGGAGGCAATCGCCCGCCAGCCCGAATCCACCGGCGACATCCGTAGCAACATGATTGTTATCGCCGCTCTGATCGAGGGTGTTGCATTCCTTGCCCTCATCGTTTGTGTGCTCGCTATTATCATGTAATTCTTCTGCGTTCAGATGGAACTTTTCACGCCTGAATTCGGCTTGGTCTTCTGGATGTTCCTGGCATTCGTGTGCCTCTACTTCATCCTTGCCAAGTGGGCTTGGCCCTTCATCATCAAGAGTATGGAGGAACGCGCCGACTTGATTGACAAGGGTGTGGCCTATGCACAAGAAGCCAAGGCGCATCTCGACAACGCCAAGGCCGAAGCGGACAAGTTGGTCGCCGAGGCTCTTGACAAGCAGAACGAGATGCTGCGCGATGCCGAGAAGATGCGCAACCAGCTCATCGAGAATGCGCGTGGCGAGGCTTCTGTCGAGGCCAAGAAGGTGACCGAGGCCGCTCAAGTCTCCCTTGAGCAGGCACGCAAGGAGGCCGAGAAGCAACTGCGCACCGAGGTGGGTGACCTGGCGTTGCAAATCGCCGAGAAGGTCATTCGCCGCAACATCGCCAACGATGATGCCCAGCGTGCGCTTGTTGACCAATATCTGAGTGAGGTTGAGACTAAAAACTAACGCGATATGAGTGACGGACTGATTCCACGCCGATACGCCAAAGCGTTGTACAAGTACGCCGTCGAGAACGGTGACTCGCAGGAAATCTATGAGCTCCTGAAGAAGCTCAGCTTCCGCTACACCGCTATCGACGAACTCAAGCGCGCGGTGCTCAACCCCGAAATCTCTGACGAGGAGAAGGGAGCCTTCATGCTCAAGCTCGTCGGCGGCAAGCCCGGCAGCTCGCTGGACAAGTTCCTGCTGCTGTGTGTGCGCAACAACCGCGCCGAGTATCTGCAGAAGATTTCCCTCGCCTATGTCGATCTCTACCGGGAGGCCCACGAGATTGCCCATGTGGTCATCACCACGGCCGTTCCCATGCCCGAGGCCCAACTCAATGCCATCATCGACATTGTGAAAAAGCGCCTCGGTGCCATGTCGCTGGAAATCGAGCAGAAGATAGACCCCGAACTGATCGGCGGTTTCACCGTGGCGATCAATGGTCTCGTGCTCGACGCGTCGGTAAAGAGAGAATTGAACGAATTGCAATTACAACTGCTGAAGAAATAATTACAAGAGATGATTAATCCCAGTGAAATATCTGATATATTGAAGCAACAACTCGTCGATGACATCGCCAAACGGCAGGTTGCCTTCGAGGAAGAAGGAACCGTCCTTGAGGTGGGTGACGGCGTGGCTCATGCCTATGGCCTGCACAACGTCGAGGCCAACGAGCTCGTGCAGTTCGAGAACGGCGTGACCGGTGTCGCCATGAACCTTGAGGAGAGCGACGTGGGTATCATCCTGCTCGACGAGGTGGACACTGTCACCGAGAACATGAAGGTGCGCCGAACCGGCGAGATCGCCTCCATCGAGGTGGGTGAGGGCTTGCTGGGCCGCGTGATCAACGTGCTGGCCAAGCCCATCGACGGCAACGGCCCCATCGAGGGCGACAAGCTGCGTCTGCCCCTGGAGCGCAAGGCCCCCGGTGTCATCTTCCGTCAGCCGGTGAACCAGCCGCTGCAGACGGGCCTCAAGGCCATCGACTCGATGATTCCCATCGGCCGCGGCCAGCGTGAGCTCATCATCGGCGACCGCCAGATCGGCAAGACCGCCATCGCGGTGGACACCATCATCAACCAGCGTGCCGGCTACGAGGCCGGGAAGCCGGTATACTGCATCTATGTCGCCATCGGACAGAAGGCTTCGACCGTTGCCGCCCTGGTGAACAAGCTCAAGGAGTCGGGCGCCATGCCCTACACCATCGTGGTGGCCGCCACCGCTGCCGACTCGGCTTCGATGCGCTACTATGCACCCTTTGCCGGTGCCGCCATCGGTGAATACTTCCGTGACACCGGTCGCGACGCCCTCGTGATCTATGACGACTTGTCCAAGCACGCTGTGGCCTATCGTGAGATCTCGCTGATCCTCAAGCGCCCCTCGGGCCGCGAGGCTTATCCCGGCGATATCTTCTACCTGCACAGCCGTCTGCTGGAACGTGCCGCCAAGATCAACGAGAACCAGGACGTGGCCAGCGTGATGAACGACCTGCCCGCACCGCTCAAGCCCATCGTTAAGGGCGGCGGCTCGTTGACAGCATTGCCCATCATCGAGACCCAGGCAGGCGACGTGAGCGCCTACATCCCCACCAACGTGATTTCGATTACCGACGGCCAGATCTACCTCGAGTCGGCACTGTTCAACTCGGGTATCCGTCCCGCCGTGAATGTGGGTATCTCGGTATCGCGTGTGGGTGGTAACGCCCAGATCAAGTGTATGAAGAAGGTGGCCGGTACCCTCAAGATTGCCCAGGCACAGTACCGTGAGCTCGAGGCCTTCACCAAGTTTGGTGGCGACATCGACCCCGTTACCGCACGCACCATCGACACGGGCCGCAAGAACGAGCGCCTGCTGGTTCAGCCCCAGTACACCCCCATGGTGGTCGAGGAGCAGGTGGCTATCATCTACTGCGGTGTGAACGGTCTGTTGCGCGACGTGCCCCTGGACAAGGTGGCCGAGTTCGAGAAACTGTTCATCCAGTACCTGCGCGGTAAGCACCAGGCCGATGTGCTCGACGTGTTGCGCAGCGGCAAAATCGACGACGACGTCATGGCCAAGCTTAAGGCCGCCGCTGCCGAGATCTCGACCAAGTATACCGAGGCTCCCGCCGCCAGTTAATACTACAGCAATTTAAGTTCGCAAGATGTCAACATTAAGAGAACTCAAGACGCGAATAGGTTCGGTCGCCTCGACACAGAAGACGACGAGCGCCATGAAGATGATCAGCTCGTCCAAGATGCGCAAGGCTACCGGCCAGCTGCAACGCTTGTCGCCCTATCGTCACATGGTGCAGCACGTCATCAGCCACCTGTTGGTCACCGACCAGCAGTTTGACTCGCCGCTCATCGCCACGCGCGATGTGCAGCGTGTCGCGCTGGTGGTGTTCGGCAGCGATGACGGCCTGTGCGGCGGCTTCAACGTCAACATCTTCAAGCAGTTGCTCGTCACCATCAATCAGGTGAGACAGGAGTACGGCGCCCAGGTGGGCATCACCGTCATTCCCGTGGGCAAGAAGATGGCCAAGGCGGTTCAGAAGATTGCCGGCAAGGACATCCAGATGGAGCGTGTAGACCTCAACACCCGTAGCGGCAACGAGGAACTGTACACCTTCACCGACCTGATGAAGACCCGTTTCCTGGAGCACACCTTCGACCGCGTGGAGATGCTCTACATGCATTTCATCTCCACCGGCAAGCAGGTGTTCACGCGCGAGCAGCTGCTACCCGTGAGTTACCAGGGACTCGCCGACAATGTCGACCCCCGCGCCGCCAACAGCCCCTGCCTGTTCGAGCCCGATGCCAACACCATCTTCAACACCGTGCTGCCCCTGCACATCAAGTCGATGCTCCAGGATGTGTTCATCCAGAGCATGGCCAGCGAGCAGAGCGCGCGCGTGATGGCGATGCAGGCAGCGAGCGACAATGCCAAGGAGCTGCTCGACGAGCTGCAGCTGGAGTACAACAAACTGCGTCAACAGGGCATCACCACCGAGCTGCTCGACATCCTGGGCGGACAGGTGGAACGCTAACGCCAAATTGTAAAGAAAACAAGAAAAGATCAAGAATATGAGCATCAAGGAGTATTTCGTCTCAATCTTTAAAGGCTTTCACAGCCTTCTCAAGGGCATGGCGGTCACCGGCAAGGAACTGGTGACCCCCAAGGTGACCGAGCAGTATCCCGAGAATCGTGACACACTGGAGATTCCGGAGCGCTTTAGGGCCACGCTGGAGTTCATCTATGATGACAAGGGTTATCACAAGTGTATCGCTTGCGGTAGCTGTGAGCGCAACTGCCCCAACCAGACCATTAGCATCACCAAACGCATGGTAGAATTGCCCGACGGCAAGAAAAAGCAGAAACTCGACAAGTACATGTACGACCTGGGTAGCTGCACCTTCTGCGGACTGTGTGTGCAGGTGTGTCCCACCAACGCCATCCGTTTCAGCAACGATTTTGAACAGGCTGTCTTCACGCGCGAGAAGCTCATCAAGCAGCTCAATTACCTGCCCGAGAAGGACGATGCTCCGGCTCCCGCACCTGCCGCCAAGCCCGCGGCACCCGCTGCTGCCAAGCCCGCTCCAGCCCCTGCCGAGAAGCCTGCCGCAGCCGCCGAGAAGCCTGCGGAGGAGGCACCGAAACAAGAAACTAAAGAAAATAAGGAATAATGGAATCAGTAGGTAACATCATTTTGTATTTTATCGTTGCCATCGCCATCATCGTCTTCTCGGTGTTGACGGTGACCACGCGCAAGATTTTGCGCTCAGCAACCTATCTGCTGTTTGTGCTGTTCGCAACAGCTATCATCTACTTCCAGATGGACTATCAGTTCCTGGGAGCAGTGCAGATTGCAGTTTATGCCGGTGGCATCTTGGTGCTGTTCGTGTTTGCCATCATGCTCACGCAACAGCCGGGCAAGAGTGCCGAAGCCCTCGCGTCGCACCGTCGCTGGCTGGGACTCATCGCGGCCCTCGCCGGTGTCGCGCTCAGCGGTTTCGCCTTGTTCAGCTATGCCGACTTTGCCGGCAGGTCCCTCAGGGCCGTCGGTGACATCGACATGGCGCAAATCGGCCACTTCTTGCTGAGTACCGACAAGTTCGGCTATCTGTTGCCTTTTGAGGCCATCAGTGTGTTGTTATTGGCTTGTATCATTGGAGGTGTGGTTATTGCCCGTCGCCGCTAAACATTTGTGAAGATTATGGATTTGACACTGTTTATGTATCTCATTCCCAGCCTCATCATGTTTGGCTGTGGCGTTTACGGTTTTATCACCCGCAAGAACATGATTGCGATCATGATTTCACTGGAGCTGATGCTCAACTCGGTGGATATCAACTTCGCGGTGTTCAACCGTTACCTGTTCCCCGGTCAGATGGAAGGCATGTTCTTCACGCTGTTCGCGATTGCCCTCGCGGCAGCCGAGACGGCGCTTGCCCTTGCCATCATCATCAATGTGTTCCGCATTGCCAAGAACGTGGACATCAACCAAATCACTAAACTGAAATTCTAACGATTATGCCATTAAGTTTAGCAATAGTAGTTGTAGCATTACCCCTGTTCATGTTCCTGTTCCTGGGACTCGTCGGGGTGAAAATGGGTAGAAAGATCACTGGTGTGATTGGCGTGCTGGCGATGCTCGTCGACACCGTCCTGGCCTATGGCGTGGCGCTGACCTATTTCTTCGGCAGCGGCCAGGGCCAGATTGTGGACGGCGTGCGTCAGGCTGTCGTCGTGGCCAATCCCGCCTGGCTGTCGTTTACCGACACGCTGGTGGTGCGCATGGGCGTCCTCGTCGACCCCATCGCAGCCATGATGCTCGTGGTCATCACCACGGTATCGTTGATGGTGCACCTGTACAGCTTGGGTTACATGAGCGACCATGACGGCAATGCTGAGAAAGGTTTCCAGCGTTACTACGCCTTCCTGGCCCTGTTCACGTTCTCGATGCTGGGTCTGGTGGTTGCCACCAACATTTTCCAGATTTTCATCTTCTTTGAGATGGTGGGTCTCTCGTCCTACCTGCTCATCGGTTTCTATTACTCGACGCCTGCCGCCAACCATGCCAACAAGAAGGCCTTCATCGTCACCCGTCTGGCCGACCTGTTCTTCCTGTTGGGTATCATGATATTGAGTTACTACACCGGCACCTTCGACTTCGACAAGCTCGTCTTCGGGCCCACGATGTCGGGTAGCCTGGAGACGGCCCAGAGTGCCATCAGCACCGCCGGTGGCGCCACCTTCATGGGCTGCTCGGTAGTGGCTTGGGCGTTGACCTTCATCTTCATCGGCGGCGCCGGTAAGAGTGCGATGTACCCGTTGCACATCTGGCTGCCCGATGCCATGGAGGGTCCCACCCCCGTGTCGGCGTTGATCCACGCTGCCACGATGGTTGTCGCCGGTGTGTTCCTGGTGGCAAGGTTGTTCCCGCTGTATGTCCTCGTGCAGGGTGCGATGAACGTCATCCTGGTGGTCGGTGCCTTCACGGCCTTCTATGCCGCCGCGATAGCGTGCACCCAGAGCGACATCAAGCGTGCGCTGGCCTTCTCGACCATCTCGCAGATCGCCTTCATGATGACCTCGCTCGCCGTGAGCTCCAACAACAATGCCCTCATCGAGATTCACGAGGGTCAAGGTCTGGGTTACATGGCGTCGATGTTCCACCTGTTCACCCACGCTATGTTCAAGGCGTTGCTCTTCCTGTGCGCCGGTGCCATCATCCATGCCGTTCACAGCAATGAGAACAGCAAGATGCACGGCCTGCACAAGTTCATGCCCATCACCAGCATCTGCTTCCTTATCGGCTGTCTCGCGATTGCCGGTATCCCCCCGTTCGCCGGCTTCTGGAGCAAGGACGAGATTCTCGTCGCTGCCTACCAGCGCGGCCTGGGTTGGGGCATCTGGATGTCGATGGTGGCCGGTATGACCGCCTTCTACATGTTCCGCATCTATTACCTCATCTTCTTCTGGAAGAAACACGAGGTTCACGATGAGCATCATGCTCCCAAGGACCAGCCTTGGACGATGACGCTGCCGCTCATCATCCTCGCTGCCATCTCGGTTGTGGCAGGTTTCGTGCCCTTCCACGACCTGGTGACCTGGGACGGACATCATCTGCACACCGCCCTCGACATGAAGGTGGCTTGCACGAGTGTCATCATAGCCCTGGTGGGCATCGGCCTGGCCACGGTGATGTACCGCAAGGAGAACCCGCTGCCCGAGCGCATGGCCAACGCGATGCGCGGCTTGTGGACGGCTTCCTACAGGCGCTTCTACATGGACGAGTTCTACCAGTTCATTACCCACAAGGTGATCTTCCAGGCCATCTGTGTGCCCATCGCATGGTTTGACCGTCACATCATCGACGGCTTCTTCAACCTGCTGGCCGACACGACCAACACCGTGTCCTACGGCATCCGCCGCTTGCAGTCGGGCAGCATCCAGGCCTATGTGTTTGTTTATCTGTTGGGTGCGCTGCTCATCGCGGCCATCACCGCAATATGTGTGTTGTTCATCTAAATCAACGGTCTATACAAAATAGAAAGGATATCAAATGGAAATTTTCAATAATATACTGATTTACTTTGTGATCGTGCCTCTGTTGACTCTTGGAGGCTTGGCCGTGTGCCGCAACCAGGGCATCAAGGCTATCAGGACCGTTGCCGTTATCGGAGCCAGCGTGCTCATGGTACTTGCCGTTTGGCTGGTGAGCATCTTCCTGCAGGCCCGTGGCGCCGGTGACACCAATGAGATGATCCTGCGCAGCGACGTGATGTGGTATGCCCCCTTCAACGTCCATCTGGCTTTGGGCGTTGACGGTGTGAGCGTAGTGATGATATTGCTCTCGGCGTTCATCGTCTTTGCCGGCGTGTTCGCCTCGTGGAAGATGAACCCGCTGCCCAGGCAGTTCTTCATGTGGTTCTTCCTGCTGTCCACAGGTGTGTTCGGTTTCTTTATCTCGATTGACCTGTTCACGATGTTTATGTTCTATGAGGTCGCTCTGATTCCCATGTACCTGTTGATTGGCGTCTGGGGCAGCGGCAACAAGAACTACAGCGCCATGAAGCTGACGCTGATGCTGATGGGTGGCTCGGCCTTCCTGATGCTCGGCTTGATCGGCATCTACTTCCACTCGGCGCCCGCAGGACAGCCCCTGACGATGAACATCCTGGACATCGCCCATAACGACGCGATTCCCCACAACTGGCAGTACCTGCTCTTCCCGCTGACGTTTGTCGGCTTCGGCGTGCTGGGTGCCATGTTCCCGTTCCACACTTGGTCTCCCGACGGTCATGCTTCGGCGCCCACCGCGGTGTCGATGCTCCACGCCGGTGTGCTGATGAAACTTGGTGGATACGGCTGCTTCCGCATCGCCATCTACCTGATGCCGTTTGCCGCCAACCAGTTGGCATGGATTTTCCTGCTGCTGACGGGCTTCAGCATCGTCTACGGTGCGTTGAGCGCCTGTGTGCAGACCGACCTCAAGTACATCAACGCTTACTCGTCGGTGAGCCACTGCGGTATGGTATTGTTCGCCATTCTGATGTTCAACACCACCGCTATGACCGGTGCCGTGCTGCAGATGCTCTCTCACGGTCTGATGACGGCCCTGTTCTTTGCCCTCATCGGTATGATCTACGGCCGCACCCACACGCGTGACATCCGCGACATGGGCGGTATGATGCACATCATGCCTTACCTGGGTGTGGGCTACGTGATTGCCGGTCTGGCATCGCTGGGTCTGCCGGGTCTGAGCGGTTTCGCAGCCGAGATGACCATCTTCTTCGGCTCGTTCCAGCACACCGACACCTTCCACCGCGTGCTCACCATCATGGCGACCACCTCGATTGTCGTGACGGCGGTCTACATCCTGCGCGTTGTCGCCAAGTTGCTGTTTGGCGAGGTACAGGATGAGCACCACCGCACGTTGACCGACGCCTCTTGGGAGGAGCGCCTCTCCACCGCGACGCTGATTCTCGCCGTGGCGGCCATCGGTTGCTTCCCCAACTTCTTTATCAACATCATCAGCAGCAGTTTTGACCCCGTTGTCAAGGCGCTGGAGACAGCCCTGCCCGTGTTGTGATGAAAGTGTTTAACCTGATAAAAATTGCATAATACAAGATATGGATTATTCACAGTTCTTATTGATGCCGCAGGAGATTGGCCTGTTGTTGGTTTTCCTGTTAGTTTTCATCTACGACACTTTCATGCCTGAGCGCTCACAGCGCTACCTGCCTGTGTTCACCATCATCATGATGGCGCTCTACACGATATACTGCTTCTGCATGCCCGTGGCCTCGGGTGAGGCCTTCGGCGGCATGTTTGAGTCCAGCGCTCCCACCTGGGTGATGAAGAACATCCTCAACGTGGGCGTCGTGCTGGTGCTCTTGCAGGCCGTGAAGTGGACCAACAACGACTTCGTCAGCATTCGCCGCGGCGAGTTCTACGAGTTGATCCTGTTGACCCTGTTGGGCATGTTCCTGATGATTTCGGCGCGCCACTTCCTGCTGTTTGTCATCGGTCTCGAGACCGCGTCGCTGCCCATCGCTGCCCTGGCAGCCTTCGAGAAGCGCTACTACGAGTCCCATGAGGCCGCTGCCAAGTACATCTTCACCGCCATCTTCTCGTCGGCGATTTTCCTGTTGGGAATCTCCTTCGTCTATGGCATCAGCGGCACGCTCTATTTCAAGGATATCGCTACCCAGATCATCGGCAACCGCTCCGTGCTGCTGATTGCCGCCCTGACCTTTGTCATCGCCGGTGTGGGCTTCAAACTCTCGCTCGTGCCCTTCCACCAGTGGACCGCCGACGTTTACCAGGGTGCTCCCACCGCTGTGACCAGTTATCTGTCGGTCATCAGCAAGGGTGCCGCAGCGTTCTCGTTCCTGGTGATTCTGGTGCAGGTCTTCGGCGCTGCCTACAGTCAGGCATGGGAATGGATGCTCTATGCCATCATCGTGCTCACCATCACCATCGGTAACCTGTTCGCCATCCGTCAGCGCAACCTGAAGCGCTTCCTGGCGTTCTCGTCGATTTCCCAGGCCGGTTACATCATGCTCGGTGTCATCGCCGTCAACGTGATGGGTATGTCCTCGATGATCTACTACGTGCTGGTTTACATCTTCAGCAACCTTGCCGCCTTCGGTGTGATTGCCGCCATCGAGCGTCAGACGGGCCGTGTCACCATGGACGACTACAACGGCCTGTTCAAGACCAATCCCTGGCTCGCCTTCACGATGATGCTGGCGATGTTCTCGCTGGGTGGTATTCCCCCGTTTGCAGGTTTCTTCAGCAAGTTCTTCATCTTTGTCGGCGCATGCCATCAGGGTTCGGTAGCCATCTACATCCTGGTGCTCATCGCGTTGGTCAACACGATCATCTCGCTGTACTACTACCTGCTCGTGGTAAAGGCCATGTTCCTGCGTCAGGACGATTGCGTGATTCCCACCATCAAGAGTCACTGGACCGAGCGTCTGGGTCTCATCCTGTGTGTGCTGGGCGTCATCTTCATCGGCCTGATAAGTTGCATCTACGCCTACATCAACGGCGCAGTCGACGCCATCGGCTCGATGTTCGCCATCGTCCAGTAACAGTACCCTGGATGCTCTAGACCATCTAGACCTTCTAGACCATCTAGACTATCTAGACCATCCAGATTATCTGGAAACATTAAATCTATAGCAACTTCTGATATCATTTAGCATAACCAAGCAGAAGAAAAAGATTTGTTTCATGTTAGAGGGAGGCACAGTGGCAATCCACGGTGCCTCCTGTTTTTTTGTCATGGAACAGCCTGCCGGGCTCCTGGCGCCATGCATGGGCCAGGGGCTCATGACTCGCTCTTGTGGGGGTAGGGGAGACGGCCTTCGGCACGGGCTGCGGCACGCTCCCGGGCCACTTGGCGGCAGTGGGCTTCCCACCGTTCACGCTCCATGGCGCGCTCGCGCTTGTCGATGGCGTCCGCCCGCTCGTTCATGAAGCCGTCGCGCAAGGCCGTGATGATGACCAGAGGGTCGACGGCACCGTAGAAGCGGCCATAGCGGCCCGACTTGAAGCGGTACAGGAAGAGCATGATCTCGCTCACCTTCAAGTAGGAGAACTCGGTGCTGATGATGCTTGCCAACTGCTTCATCTGCCCCTCGTCGAGTTTCTCCTTGCTGCCGCAATACTCATTCAGTTCATGGAGTTGTGGCAGCATCCACATGGTGGCAGCGTCGTCGTGGTAGGCGCGGCGCAGTGTCATCAGCGTGGGAGCCGTGCCGAAGAGGGCGCGCTCCACGTTCTCGGCGCTGTATTGCTGCAGGCTGGGGTTCATCACCGTCATGAACGACTGCAGGTCAGAATGGGATGACAACAGGCTGTTGACTTTCGGCAGCAAGTTCGGCGATAGCACGGCACACCTCTTGGCGCCGGGATTCCCGCTCCATTTGTCGGCGGGCGACAGGGTCGGCAATAAATCGTTGATTGTTTTCATGGTTGAATGGATTACTGGTGTTGTTATAAATCTTGATGATATAGGGCAACTGGTTCACGAAGTGGACTTTGGCGTGAGGCAGCGTCTCGCACAGGTCGCGCTCCCGCAGGAATTTGATGAAGTTGGCGATGTAACGTTCCATGTCCTGGCGGCTGATGTGCCGCGACATGCACAACTCGTCCAGCCACGGCTGTTCATTGAGCATCTGCCGCTGCAGTTCCTCGTGGGACAAGATGACCTTGGCCGAGCCCCTTTTCTCTTCCTCACGCGTGATAGGAGAGAGTTATATAATTATTTTTTTATTTTTTTCTTCTATAGGGGGTGTGGGGGAAAGGTCTTCTTTTTTGCTTTTTTTTATGGTTTCTTCTTGGTTTTTCCCTGCGGGAGATGTGAGGTTTTGAGTCTCTGCAGGCTCGACGGGGTGCTTGCGGGGGCGGCCCCCCTTGGCGCCGTTGGCACGCAGGGTGGCCACACGCTTCACGCTACTGACGATGGGCGGGCTCAGCAGGGCAAAGGCGATGCGCTGCCCCGACGTCTTGAGCATGGGTTCGGCATCCTTGCCGCCCACACAGGCCACCAGGGCTCGCATCAGGCATGCCAACTCATCGTCGTTGAGCAAGGAGGTCACCATCTCGAGCGCGGCCCAATCAATGCTGATGTTAAGGGTGGTGTTCATGGTTGTACTTTGGTTTTAATTTGGTTTTGTCAGGTTTCTGGTTGTTTTTATCGCCACAAAGGTAAACATCGCCTCCTGTAATCCACCATGTCAAAAATCTAAAATCCGTTTTTTTTTACCACTTGTGGTGGGAAGGAAAATCTTGATAATTGATTCATTTTTATTGGTGTTTTATCAGGTAATCCTTCTATTTGCAGCATAAACAAATAGCATTAAGCGAATAATTACTAATCATATAATATTAATAAAAGTTTTGATCTTAATTTGTTTAATTTCCCGTGCGATAGCACGGTCAAAACAGTGAGACATAATTATGACACAGCCTCATTTATGGACTTTGGGAAAATGTGCGAGGACGATACCGCCCCCCGACGCCTGAAGGGCGGCCATTTGAGTAACCCGTGGTAATGCTGGCAATCGAGCGGAGCGAGAGGGTCAGCATCACCACGGGTAAAGCCCATACAAAAGAATGTCGCTGAAGGCGACCCCCTTGATGATGATGAGTAATGGGGTCGCCTCCAGCGACGATATGGACTGATTGCAGCACCGGGGGTGCCTGCCGCTTCACTCGCTGCACTCGTTTCGTCGGCAGGTACCCCCGGTTACTCAAATGACACCCTCCGGGTGACGAGGCCCAAGGCGGCCCCAAGCCGCAGGCCTTCGTTCGACTTGTTTTGAGACAGCACTTGCTCTGAAGGCCTCTCTGAAGGCCGACAAGTATACATGCTGTTTTTTTTTAGGCGTGTTGCCGAAAAACAGTAAGTTTTTATTCAGTTTTTATTGTCGTTTAGAAAGATAATCCGTATATTTGCAGCATAAACAAATAACATCAAGCAAATATATACTAACTATAAAAATATAAAGATTATGAAGAAACTATTACTCATTTCATTATTGCTGTTGATAGGGTCGCTTGCCGCGCTTGCCGACGTGACCATCAACAGCACCAATTTCCCCGACGCGAACTTCCGTGCCTACCTGCTCTCGCAGTATCCCAGCGGCACAATCACAACATCTCAACTCAACTCCCGCACAACGCTCGATGTGTCGCAGAAGCAGATTTCCAACCTTCAGGGAATCCAGCATTTCGTTGGCTTGACTACATTGCGCTGCTACTCCAACAACCTCACATCACTCAGCCTGAGCAGTAACACCAGACTGACCTACGTGGACTGCAGCGATAACAATCTGAGCAACCTCGATGGTTCGACCTTGACCGCCTTGAAAACGCTCAGATGTCAAAATAACCATTTGAGGAATCTTGACATACCGAGCAGCGCTCCTGACCTGGAGACGGTGATTTGTAACAACAATGACTTCACCATGCTCTTTTTGAGTAACTATCCGGCGCTCAAGACGCTCGACGCGAGTGCTTGCTCGACGCTGTATCAGTTGTCTTGCAATAATAGCGCTCTGACATCGCTTGAAGTGGCTAACTGCTCCCAAATGAGATTCCTTTCTTGTGAAGGAAACAAGTTGACGGAATTGAACTTGAGGGGTTGCGACGGGCTCACGAACCTCTACTGTCCCAATAACCAATTCACAGAACTCGAGGTGGATGTGTGCCCCTTGCTCGAGGACCTGTATTGCAATGGCAATCCATTGACCTATCTTGAAGCGTGTGGCATGACCAATCTGGAAAAATTGAGTGTCGCAGACTGCCCCGAGTTGGAAATCCTCCTTTGCTATGATAACAACCTGACCGACCTGAATGTGACCGGATGCACCGCTCTGAATGACCTGCAGTGCTTCGACAACGATAACCTGACAAGTATCACTGGTATCCATCAATGTACTAATCTTGCCTACTTCGACTGTGAGGGGTGCAAACTTTCGAAGTTGATAATGACCCGCACCTATCCTTATCTGAGGACGTTCAATGCCCCTGAAAACAACCTCAGCGAAGTGTTAATCTACAACGCTCCCAGTCTGACCAGCGTGAATCTGGAGAACAATGCTGCATTGACCCGTCTTACCATCAAAAACAGCGGCGTGGCAAGTATGAATATCACGGGGTGTGACCAGATTCAGTCACTCGTCCTCGAGAACAACCAATTCACTGAACTGGACCTGAGTTATCGCGATGCGCTCACGTCAGCCACCATTACCGGCAACAGCAATTTGACTCGCCTGAATCTGAATTACTGCACCTCCCTTGAGACGCTCTATTGCCAAAACAATGGGCTGACCTCTTTGTTGATATCGGTTGCTTATTCCCTGAAGACGCTGAACTGCTCCGGCAACCAGTTGACCTCTCTTAGTTTATCGAACGTGGAACTCATCAGTGCCGATTGCAGTTCCAATCAATTATCCACCCTGACTCTCAGGTGCTCAAAACTCGAGCGCCTCAACTGCAGCAATAATAATCTGCGACAATTGAACCTGGCCTATATCTCTGCCCTCAAAAATCTTGATTGCAGTTACAACAACTTGACACGTTTGGCTCCTGACGTCTGTCAAAACCTCACTACCTTGTCTTGCCACAACAACCAATTGACGGCTCTGTCTGTGAGCAATTGCCCGGCACTCACTGATTTATTTTGCTACGACAACCAATTGACGGTCCTCGACGTGAGTGGTTGCCCGGCACTCACTGATTTATTTTGCTACGACAACCAATTGACGGTCCTCGATGTGAGCGCTTGTGAAGCGATTAAGAATATTGGTTTTTTTCATAATCAAATTAAGGGTCAACAACTTGACGACATGATTGCCGGTTTGCCCGTGATTGCTGACGGCCAAGGAATATTATACGCCCTTTACCCTGATGCTGCCGAAGGGAACTTGTTCACTTCGACCCAGGCGTTGAATGCCATAAACAAGAATTGGTATGTAGGCAAGCACATCGAAGATCCGGATTATCAGTTTGCCCCGTATTTCATCGATGCATTCTACATGTGGGATGATACGGTTGCTGTGGGTTCCACCTTCACAATTCCAGTCTATCTTTCGTACGAGGGTTTCAATTTAATGTTGGGCAAGATTTTTATTCCTGAAGGCTTCGAACTACTCAATGTGGAAAAAGGTCAGGCTTGCGGTGAAAATGCCGTTGTCAGTTTCGTCAACTCCGACCAGTATACCGAAGACGGCCGACGCTACAGGGACCTGATGTTTGTTAATCCTCAGGTGGAGGAATATCCTGAAAATCCCGTTCTCATGTTGACTTTCAAGGCTCCTGCAGCCGCTGGAGAGTCCTTGGTTTCTCTTGAGAACATCCAGGTTACCCGCGACCAGCAGGAAGACTGGTACAACAGTTATGTCAAGATCACGGTGGGCGGCGGTGTCCTGATCGGTGACGTGAACAGTGACGGCACGGTGAACATTTCAGACGCCATCACCCTGATCTCGGCAGTCGTCAACGACAACTTCGAGGGCATCAACATGGCCAATGCCGACGTGACCGGCGAGGGCGTTGTCAACATCAGTGATGCGATTGCCCTCATCAACATGGTGCTGAACAACTTATAACTAAATATTAGTCCCACGAATCAGTGCCCACGAATTTCACGAATTCACACGAATTGTCAATCAATATCTTCGTGTGAATTCGTGTGAATTCGTGGGCAATAATAATTCGAGGACGGAAATAATTCGTGGACGATGTGATTGTACGGCATTTTTATTGCAAATATGAAAATTTGTTCATATATTTGCAATTGAATATAGAAATGGATAGAATTAACATTAAAAACGCTTATATTTTTTAATTATGAAGAAACTGTTACTACTCTCGTTATTGCTGTTGGTCGGGGCGCTGGGCGTGCGTGCCGATGTGACCATCAACAGCACCACTTTCCCTGACGTGAACTTCCGCAACTACATGTTCAGTGAGTATCCCAGCGGCACCATCACCACCGCCCAACTTAACGCCCGTACCGAACTGGACGTGTCAAGTAAGAGAATCGTTGACTTGACAGGTGTGGAGTACTTTACCCAGTTGACGAGACTCCAGGCCTTTGACAACTACATCACTTGGGTCGACGTGAGCGCCAACACCAAGTTGACCTATCTCAACCTGGGCCGTAACAGACTGACCTCTATCAGTGTGGCAAGTAATACTGCGCTGGAACAGTTGTATCTCCAGTACAACCAACTCACCTCGCTTAATGTCAGCAATTATAGCGCCTTGAGGGTCCTGTGGGTTGGCAATAACCCGGATTTGGTATCATTGATGTGCTATCGCAACAATTTGACCAACCTGGATGTCACGAATTGTACAGCCTTGAACGATTTCAGGTGTTATGAGAACGCTAACCTCAGTAACATCTATGGCTTGGCGACCTGTAAGGCGATTACCTATCTTGATTGCGAGGATTGCGCCATCTACGACTTGAGCGCTGTCAAGGGCATGTCTGGTCTGAACAGGTTATATGCCCGCTACAACCAGTTGACGTCGCTTGATGTTTCGAACTTATATAACCTGAGTGTTCTCAGGGTGCTGGGCAATACCGGGCTGACCAACCTGGATTGCAGTGAATGCTCCCTGACGGACCTTAGCATATCGGGCTGTACCGGGTTAACAGACTTGGATTGCGCTAACAATTCAAGACTTGCAACGATTGAAGGATTGTCATCGTGCACCGCTCTAAAGAACTTTTACTGTTCCTGCTGTGCCCTGACCGACCTGTACGCAGTGAGATTCATGCCTGATTTGAGGGTCCTTGTTTGCTCGGCCAACAAACTCCCCACGTTGACCCTTACCAATAACGGCTCTTTGAGACAACTGTGGGTTGATGATAATGAAACGCTCATAACTCTTGACTGTTATGGTAATGAACAATTGAGTGATCTCAATGTGACCGGTTGCAGTCAATTACAGTCAATCAGATGCCAGAATTGTACGGAACTTGCCTTAATCAGGGGCCTGAAAGACTGCACTGCTCTGTATAGTTTTTCTTGCCAGTACTGCAATCTCCCCAGCCTCGATGTGAGTAGCCTTACCAATCTGTATTCGTTATATTGCTATTCTAACAAGTTGACATCGCTTGATGTGACGGGGTGCACCGCTCTTGGTTATCTGGTTTGCGATTTGAATGAACTGACCAGTCTTGATGTGTCGACTTGCTCTTCACTTGAAGTGTTCTCTTGCGAGGATAACTACATCTCTAACCTGGTGCTGGGCAATCACACGACACTCGATCAATTGTATTGCGGTAGAAACCAATTGACAAGTTTGGACTTCAGCGGTTGTCCTAACATCACTTATCTGTGGTATGCTTACAACTACTTGCCGGAGATTGACTGGGACGACTGCTCCGATCATTTGTATTCGCTTGTTTGCGCCGGGAACCAGATTACCAGCCTTGACTTGGGCCGGTTTGAAGAACTTTACCAACTTGACTGCTCCCATAATGAACTTTCAAGCCTTTATCTTGCCGGCCACACAGATCTTGCCGAAGTGTATTGCTCATACAACAATCTGCCCAGTCTTGACGTGAGTGGCTGCCCCGCGTTGGTGAGATTGTATACCCAATGGAACAATCTGACCAGCCTTGACGTGAGTGGCTCCACCGCGCTTGAAGTATTATATGCCCAATGCAACAATCTGACCAGCCTGAATGTGAGCGATTGCCCGAATCTGAGAGAGATGAAAATTCAATTCAACAACATCAAGGCCAACAAGATGGAACAGGTTGTCACCGGCATGCCGTCACGCGTCAACAACGAGGCTGGAACTTTATATGTCTCGGCCGATAATCCCGAAGACAATTCAGTTATCGAGGGGAACGTCATCACCGCCGGCCAGGTCAATCAGGCCGTTGACAAGAATTGGAATGTCTATCATTGGGATAATGATGCCAATAACTGGGTGCCCTATGCAGGAGTGAGCGGCGTGATTGGCGATGTGAACGGTGACGGCACGGTGAACATCTCCGACGCCATCACCCTGATCTCGGCAGTCGTCAACGATAACTTCGACAACATCAACATGGCCAATGCCGACGTGACCGGAGAGGGTAATGTCAACATCAGTGATGCGATTGCGCTCATCAGCATAGTGCTCAACAGCACCGATTCGAGCAAGGCACCGGCGGTAAAAGCCAAGGCGAATGCCACTGTCAGTCCCGCCATGCTCGACGACGAGGAGGTGAAGTTGGAGAAGCCTGTGAGAGTTGACAGTTAACAGTGAATAGTGATCAGACAGGTTTAAAAGTTAATGATTGGCGGAAATGGGCCCTTTGTGGTCTGTCCGCTTGAAGCCCCAGCGGGGGCATCCTGATCATTGGCAGGGGCGCGACGAGGCGAGGCCGAGTGGCGTCCCTGCATGATTGGACAATCCGGGGTATTTTGTGAGGTTTTTTTGCAAAAAACTGAAAATCTGTTCATTTTGCAGCAGGTTTTATTTATCTTTGCATTATCTAACCAAAATAGGCTAATGACATTATGAATAAGATTATCTTGACAATCTTGTTGTGCCTCACGGCATTGTGGAGTAGCGCCGCTGACGTGAAACCCGGCAGCGCCAAGACACTGGTCGACAGTTGCGGCTTTTTCCCGCAGGTGAGTGCCGATGGGCAGTGGTTGCTCTATTCGCCCACCGATGCCACCAAACTAATGTTGAAGAACCTTGAGACGGGAGTTGTGAAAACGGTGTCGAGCACGGGTTATCCGGGCTTTGACGCCATCTTCGGCAACGACGGCAAGGTGTATTATGTCACGCAGCAGCGCAAGAAGAACGGGCTTGTCTACCGCACGGGTCATTGCTATGACCCCGCGACGGGCACCGACAAGGTGGTGCTCAAGGCTCAGCATGGCCGTGTTCAAGCTCTGCAGGCCGAACTGGGCGTGGTCATTAACGGCGAGCGCCAGTACTACCGCAGCGACAAGCACGTGGGCAACTGGGTGTACACGCGCGGCGACATGCTCTATCTGGTCGACGATTTGGGCAACACGCGCACCCTGCAGCCGGTCAAGGGCAGCAACGGCTACCTGTGGGCGTCGCTCTCGCCCGACGGCACCAAGGTGATGTTTGAGGCGGCTTCCCGTGGCGTGGTGGTGTGTGACCTCAACGGGGCCATCATATCGCAACTGGGCCAATTCCTGATGCCCACTTGGTATAACGACGAGTATATCATCGCGATGAGCAATGCCGGCAACACCCGCATCAACGGGTCGCACATCTGGCTGCTCTCGGTCGATGGCAGGGTCGTCAAGTCCATTTCTCCCGAGGGCGAGCGTGCCGTGCAGCCCATGACGGCTGGCGGCAGGGTGGTCTATTGCCTCCAGCACGGCGGCGAGGTGAAGCAACTGGAACTCGACATCGAGCCGGCGTTGTCTCGCAAGCCCGTCGCTTCGCCCAAGGGCAAAACCGAAAAGGTGAAGGAGCCTGCAAGCAAGAAGGACGTGCCCCGCGTGTACATCAACCCGGGCCACGGCGGCCATGACAGCGATGACCGCCACGTGCCCACCTGGGTCATCGGCACCCGCGACACGCTTCACTACTACGAGTCCAACTCCAACCTCACCAAGGGCCTCGCCCTGGAGGAAATCCTGCAGGAGAAGGGCTACGAGACCGCCATCTCGCGCCGCACCAACACCACCGAGGATGACCTTGACCTGTTCGAAATCATGTCGCTGGCCGCCAACAGCGGTGCCGATGTGTTCTTCGCTATCCACAGCAACGCGACGGGCATCGAGAAACGCGTGAACTTCCCCCTGGGACTTTATCGCGGCTGGAACGGCAAGCCGGCTGTCGAGGGCAGCCTGAAGTTGAGCCAGGCGGTGATGAAATCGGCTTACACCAACGAACTGACCATGTGGACCAACGAGCAGCGCAGCAATGGTGACTGGTCGTTCTACCCCGAGTGGGGCTACCGCGTGGGACTGGGTGTGCTGCGTTATAACAAGTTGCCCGGCATGTTGAGCGAGGGCTCCTTCCACGACTACCTGCCCGAGCGTGAGCGTCTCTTGAACGAGAGCTACTGCTGGCTCGAGGCCTGGAACCAGTCGCTGGGACTCGATGAGTATTTCGGCATCAAGGGCAAGTACAAGAAGGGCGTGATTGCCGGCACCGTGTGCTGGAGTGACCGCGTGCGCGAGGACGAGGACCAGCGCATCTTCGGCAGCGATAAACTCAGGCCCCTCAACGGCGCCCTGCTGCGGCTGTACAACAGCCGGGGTGTGTTGGCGCGCCTCTACACGGTCGACTTCCTGGATAACGGCGTGTATGTGTTCACCGATCTGCCCAAGGACAAGTACAAACTGGAACTCTACCTGGGCAGCGATGTGCTCTACGAGACGGTCAAGGTGAAGGCCCAGAAGAACAAGACGGTGTATAAAAACCTGACGCTGACAACCGACCAGACACCCAAGAAAAAGACTCATTGACCTGCAGCGTCATGAAGTCCTGCCAAATCGACGATGAATAACCAATCAACAATATAATGATGACGATGAAAAGACTGTTTTTCGCTTTCTTGCTGGCGGCGACGCTGCTGCCGGCAGGAGCGCAGGAGGTGGAGGTGACCTCGCGTCAGCGCCTGCTTGAGGGCGTTGAGGGGTCGGCTTTCTATCCTGTGTTGAATACTACGGGCAACCGCTTGTTGTTCACGACCGAGAGCGGTGCCCTCAAGTTGCATGACTTTGACGACAACGTGACCACCGTGGTCACGCGCGACTATGTGGCGGGCAATGACGCCTGCTTCGGTGGCGACGGCAAGGTGTACTTCGTTACCCAGGAGATAGGGGAGGATGACCACCTGATTTACCGCACGGGACAATGCTATGACATGGTGACGGGCAAGGCAAACCAGGTGACCGAACGCCAGCACGGGGCGATGCGTGCCGTGCCGGCCTCGCGTGGCGGAGCGGTGAAGGCTCCCGGCCGCGGCTATGCCTCGAGTGCCGACATCGGTAGCGCGGCGTGGACCGAGGGCAGCCGTGTCCATGTCACCGTCAATGGTGAGGAGCGCGTCTTCTCGCCGGTGGACTCGTGGGCGGGCTACCTGTGGGCTTCGCTTTCGCCCGACGGCAAGCGTGTCGCCTTCTTTGCTGCCGGCAAGGGCGTCGTGGTCATCGACCTGCGCGGCCAGGTGCTGGCCATGCTGGGCAACTACGAGATGCCGTGCTGGTACAACAACGACTACCTGGTGGCGCAGAATGCCAAAGACGACGGCCACCAGTTCACCTCGTCCCAGATTGTGCTGCTCAAGGCCGACGGGACCTACAAGACCGACCTGACCCCGAAGACGTCGATGGCGATGCAGCCCACGTGTGGCGGCGGCAAAATCGTCTATTCGACGGTCGACGGTCTGCTGTATGAGATGCAAATCAGGATTTACGAATAAAAAACGTTAGCATGCTATGAAAAAGAGAATTTCCCGATTGTCGATGATTGCCCTGCTGGCGTTTTTCACCGTGAGCATCGCCAGCGCGCAACCCCATGTGTACATCAACCCCGGCCATGGTGGCTATGACAGCGATGACCGCAACATGGTCATCTATCCCTTCCATCAGGGCGACAGCGCCGGCTCGTGGGAGTCGAAGTCCAACCTGCGCAAGGGTCTCGCCCTGCGCGAAATCCTGCAGAAGAAGGGCTACACGACGAGTATCTCGCGTGTGACCAACACCACGGCCGACGACCTGGCCCTGTCGACCATCGTCGCCCTGTGTAACCAGAGCGGTGCCGACGTCTTCTACTCAATCCACAGCAATGCCACGGGCACCAGTGCGGTGAACAACTTCCCGATGGTCTTCTACCGCGGCTACACGGGCAGTCCCCAGGTGGCCAACGCCGACGTGCTGGCGGCCGACCTGGAGCCTTACCTGTATGCCAGCAAGAGCACCGTGTGGACCCACAACTACCAGATCTGGGGTGACTGGTCCTTCCGTCCCGAGTGGGGCACCCAGGGCTATGGCGTGCTGCGCGGCAACCATGCCGTGGCCAACCTGAGCGAGGGCTCCTTCCACGACTACATCCCCGAGGCCTACCGCCTGCTGGGTCTGCAGTACTGCTGGATGGAAGGCTGGAACATCTCGCTGGGCGCCGACAAGTACTTCAACCGTCTGGACCAGTATGACCTGGGTGTCATATCGGGTAACGTGCGCGACGACCGCATCAAGCGCCTGCAGGAGAATCCGCAGCCCTTCATGGTCTATGGCGATGACCAGTTGATGCCCATCCACGGCGCCACGGTGCGCCTGCTCGACGAGGGCGGTAATGAGGTGCAGCGCACCATGACCGATACCCTCAGGAACGGCATCTTCACCTTCAAGTATGTCAATCCCGGCACTTACACCGTCGAGGTAACCGAGCCGAGCCACTTCACCCAGACTGCCACGGTGATCGTCGAGGCCAACGCCGCGACCTACCAGAACTTCTACCTCAAGCGCGTGCGCGACACGCCCCCTGTGGTGGTGGACTACAGCCCCGTGTGGAACGAGGGTGACCCTGCCGTGAAGTGCAGCACGCCCATCATCCTGTCCTTCAACTGGGACATGGACAGCACGACGACCTGTGACGCCTTCACGCTCGACCCGCCGCTGGAGGGCAACTTCAAGTGGGAGGATTCCTACTATCGGCTGATTTTCACGCCCAAGGATGCCTTCGACGTGAACACGCTCTACACCCTCACGCTCAAGAAGAGCGCCGAGCACGGTGGTGGCACGCCGATGGATGAAGACTTCGTCATGCAGTTCTACACCCAGCCGCGCAACCACCTGGCCGAGTTGGCCGTCTTCCCCTATGAGGGCGCACCGGTGCACTACAAGACGCCCACGGTCGAACTGCGCGTCGATTCGCTGCTCGACACCTACAACCTGTTCCAGCGCCTGCGCGTCCTCGACAGCGAGGGCAACGAGTTGGCTTGGAACAAGCGCAACATCAAGTACAACAAGAGCGGTGACGACTATGGCTTTGTGCGCATCCCGCTCACCAAGAACATCGAGGCCGGCAAGGACTACCACCTCATCCTTGACGTGGACATCGCCGACACCGCCGGCATCCACTTGCCCGCTGCGCGCGACATCGTCTTCCAGGGTGTTGACGCCGGAGCCGCCAAGCCCGACATGGAGGTTGTCGAGGGCTTTGAAAAAAAGGAGTATTACTTGAATTATGGCCATGCCGGCAGCACTACACAACGCCCATCGGTGGAATTGTCCTTTGTAAACGACAGGTTGTTCGGTAATGCATCCATGCAACTCGATTATGACTTTAAGACATATAACCCTGATTATTACTTCTTCCTTTCATACAATCCCGACTGGGGTCTGGAAGATGATCAATGGGAAAAGCCGTTCTATCCCAGGCAGACATTGGGACTCCATGTTTGTGGCGATATGTCCTACACCAAGATGACAGCTGAGTTCAGGACGAACGGCGACTGGGTAAAGATTCCGATATGTACGGTTGACTTCCATGGATGGCGTTATGTTCAGGTTGATTTGAGCAGTTTGCCCGAGAGTGGTGGAAAATTGCGTCACATATTTTTTGAGCGCACCAGCAACGTGATGGGACAGACCGGTACCATCAAGCTGGATAACCTGCTCAGGGGTAAGGCCAGCGGCATCGACGAGAAACGCCTGGCCAATATGGATGTGCGCCACAACGGCGACTACATCGTCGTGAGCGCCGACACCTGGGTGCAAGGCGTGGAACTGCTCGACATCAACGGTCGCACCATCAAGGCAACAGGCGGCAACTGCCTGAACGTCGCCGGCATTGAGCCCGGTATCTACCTCGTGCGCGTCCACATCAACGGCCGCACCTCGACCAGCAAGATGAGGCTCTAACCGGCCCCACGGGTTATCTAGATATTCTAGATGTTATAGACAATATAGAGTCTCTGGAAAATCTAGTCCTTTATAACAAGAAACTGACAAAATGTCAGTTTCTTGTTTAATTTTTGCTAAAAAACTGACACGGTGTCTTTGATTTTTAACAGTAGTTATACTTTCGGCTGTTGGCACTGGTTTTGCTTCCATTAATAGCGCAAGCAGGTCGCAAGACCGGCAAGCGTGAGAGAGTAAACAAACAATTAATAATAGACTCATAAATAAATAATTAGGAGGTAATGACTATGTATTTTCCTGTAATTAGAAACAACCGCAACAACTGGTTAGACTGTGCATTCAATGACTTGTTCGACATGGACTGGACACCGCGCCATGTGACCACTGCTCCCGCAGTGAACGTCAAGGAGAGCGACCAGGCTTTCACCATGGAGATCGCCGCTCCAGGACTGAAGAAGGAGTTCTGCAACGTCAACATCAACAACGAGGGTAACCTGGTTGTCAAGATCGAGAACAAGAGCGAGCAGGAGGACAAGGCCAATGCCGATGGCGAGAAGACTCACCACTACCTGCGCCGCGAATTCTCCTACTCCAGTTACGAACAGGCTTACACGCTGCCCGAGAACGTTGACAAGGAGCGCATCAGCGCCAAGGTCGAGGACGGTATCCTCACCATCGAACTCCCCAAGTTGACCCCGGAGCAGGAGAAGAAGGTTGACCGCGTCATCGAGATTGCATGACGATGAATGCGTCCGGCCGCATCGGCTGGAAGTGACAAAGCGAATCAAGCGCCAGAGGCGATTTCGCCTCTGGCGCTTCTTGTTGTTGGCCTGATGATAGGGTGGGTGATGTGAATGGTTGGTTTTAGTTAACAAATGTACCTTTGTGTTAATTATTATTTATATTATTGGAATTGTGTAAGGGAGAGGCGGTGCCTCATTGGTATTTTGCCTAACTTTGCAGCCGAAATTGTCAGCGAGATGCTGATATTAAGATAGAATTAACAAAAAGATACATCTATTAACTAAGTAGTAATCGTGAAAGGGCAGAATGTTATCCTGATTGCTGAGAGTAGCACGACACGCACCGAGTGGTCGTTGGTAGAAGACGGCCAGGTGCTGCAACATGCCTTTACCTCGGGTTTGAACCCGTTTTTCATGACCCGCCGCGAGATCAGTCACAGCATCCGCCTGGAGTTGCCGTCGGAGTTCTTCAAGCGCCGCTGGAGCCATGTCTATTTCTATGGTGCCGGTTGTTCGGGTCCTGAGAAGAACAAGATTATCGAGGCGTCGCTGGTGGCGCAGTTCAAGACGCCGGCAACGGTGATGAGCGACCTGCTGGGAGCCGCTCGAGGCCTGCTGGTGCGTGAGCCGGGCTTGGCTTGCATTTTGGGCACGGGAAGTAACTCGTGCTTGTATGACGGCAACGAGATTGTCAAGAATGTGCCCGCCCTGGGTTTCATCCTGGGCGACGAGGGCAGTGGCGCTGCCCTGGGCCGCGTGTTCCTGGGCGACGCCCTCAAGGGCCTTGCTCCCCAGGAGTTGACCGACGCTTTCTTTGAGAAATACAAGGTGACGCGCGCCGAGGTGCTCGACGCCGTGCTCAACAACCCTGCCGCCACACGCAACCTGCGTTCCTACTCGTTCTTCCTGAGCGAGCATCTTGACAGCCCCTATATCCACGACTTGATTGCCGGGGAGTTCAGGCGTTTCTTTGAACGCAATGTGGTGCAGTATGACTATAAGAATTACCCCGTGAACTTCGTGGGACCCATCGCCACGACCTACAGCGAGATCCTGCTCGAGGTCGCCAACGATTTCGGCGCCACGGTGCGCAAGATTGTCCTCAGTTCGATGCCGGGCCTTGTCGCATACCACAGCGACCAGCCCTGACGGGGAACTGGCGGCCTTGAGGGGCCGGGTAATGATAAATCGACAGGGAGCGTGAGTTCAACCCTCGCGCTCCCTGTCGCTATTATTTGTCGTGACGGATCAGTCTTCGTCCTGGCCGTTCTGCTTGGCGATGCGCTTGCGCTCGAGCTCGTCGAGGACAATCTTGCGCATGCGGATGTGGTTGGGCGTGATCTCGACATACTCGTCGGCCTTGATGTACTCCAGGGCCTCCTCGAGGCTGAAGACGATGGGGGGCACGATCTTCACCTTGTCATCGGCACCGCTGGCGCGCATGTTGGTGAGTTTCTTGGACTTGGTGACGTTGATGACCAGGTCTTTCTCCTTGGTGTGCTCACCGACGACCTGCCCGCCATAGACATCCTCCTGCGGGAAGATGAAGAAGCGGCCGCGGTCTTGTAACTTGTCGATGGCATAGGCATAGGCTGTGCCGCCTTCCATGGCAACGAGCGAACCGTTGGTGCGGCGCGAGATTTCGCCCTTCCAGGGCTCGTAGTCCAGGAAGCGGTGCGACATGATGGCCTCGCCGGCACTTGCCGTGAGCACGTTGGTGCGCAGGCCGATGATGCCGCGTGACGGAATCTTGAACTGCAGGTGGATGCGGTCGTTCTGGGTATCCATCATGATCATCTCTCCCTTGCGGCGGGTGACCATGTCAATCATCTTGCTGGAGTATTCCTCGGGGACGTTGATGCTCAGTTCCTCAACGGGCTCGCACTTGACGCCGTCGATGGTCTTGATGATGACCTGCGGCTGACCTACCTGGAGCTCGTAGCCCTCGCGGCGCATCTCCTCGATGAGCACCGACAGATGCAGCACGCCGCGGCCGAAGACGTTCCACGCGTCCTCGTTCTCGGTGCGCTCGACACGCAGGGCCAGGTTCTTGTCCAACTCGCGCTGCAGACGGTCCCAGATATGACGCGAGGTCACATACTTGCCGTCCTTGCCGAAGAAGGGCGAGTCGTTGATGCAGAAGCGCATCGACATCGTGGGCTCGTCAATCGCGATGCGGGGCAGGGGCTCGGGATTGGTGGGCAGGGTGACGGTGTCGCCGATCTCGAAGCCTTCCAGGCCGATGATGGCGCAGATGTCGCCGCTGCTCACGCTCTCGACATGCTTCTGTCCCATGCCCTCGAAGGTGCGCAACTCCTTGATCTTCTGCTTGGCCACCTCACCGTCTTTCTTGCACAGGGCGACCTCCATGCCGTCCTTGAGGGTGCCGCGGTGCACACGGCCCACGGCGATACGTCCCACGTAGCTGCTGTAGTCCAGCGACGTGATGAGCATCTGGGCGTCACCCTCGAGCATCTCGGGCTCGGGGATGTACTTGATGATGGCGTCAAGCACGGCGGTGATGTTGTCGGTGGGCTGCTGCCAGTCGTCGCTCATCCAGCCTTCCTTGGCCGAGCCGAAGATGGTGGGGAAATCCAACTGGTCCTCGGTGGCGTCGAGGTTGCACATCAGGTCGAAGACCATCTCCTGCACCTCGTCGGGGCGGCAGTTGGGCTTGTCCACCTTGTTGATGACGACGATGGGCTTCAGGCCCAGTTGCAGGGCTTTCTGCAGCACGAAGCGCGTCTGGGGCATCGGGCCCTCAAAGGCATCCACCAACAGCAGGCAGCCGTCGGCCATGTTGAGCACACGCTCCACTTCACCGCCGAAGTCGCTGTGCCCCGGGGTGTCGATGATGTTGATCTTGTAGCCGTTGTAGGAGATGGAAACGTTCTTGGACAGGATGGTGATGCCGCGCTCGCGTTCCAGGTCATTGCTGTCCAGGATCTGGGTGCCCATATTTTGGTTATCGCGGAACAGGTTACCTGCCGCTAACATCTTGTCTACCAGAGTTGTCTTGCCATGATCGACGTGAGCGATGATGGCCACATTGCGGATGTTTTGCATAATGCCTTCTTGAATTTGGCTGCAAAGATAGTGCAAATTGAGCGCTTGGCAAAACAACTTGTTGTTTTTCTGCTCAAATATCCTGTTCTTTAGCTCGCGAGGAACCGATGTCGTGGCCAAAAGGACGATTGTTAAAAATATTACCTTCTTTGCTTGTTTTTATTCATGTTATTTCATATATTTGCGGCAGATAACCAATCAGATGCGCTAATTATTATGAAATCTAAATATCAATACCATTGGATCATTGTCTTCTGCCTCGGCTTGGGGGTGGCCTTCTCGTCGGGCGCCGTTCCCAGCGAGCCTTCTCTGGTGCATGAGGCCGTCACGGCACCTTCGATGGACGACGGGGTGGACTTTTCGTTCTACGGCACTTCGTTGCATGCCGCCGGCTTGCGACATGTGAAGGTGGCATCGGTTCGGGAGGATGATGTCTACAGCGCGTGGCGCGATTACAAGAAACTGGATTTCTCTCCTGTGGTGACATCGTTGAACGCCTTGTCCGACTCGCTGGGGCTGAACGACTGGTTCGTGTTGGAACTGGTGCGTCATTATGCCGACGGGCTCTTGCCCTCGGGCTCCCCGATGGACAGGGTCTTGCTGGAATATTGTGTCTTGTCAAGCATGGGCTATGACATCAGGCTGGCGAGAAGTGACCGCCAGTTGATACTTCTCGTTCCGTTTGATCAGGATGTGTATGAGCATTACTTCATTCACATCGACGACAAGGACTATTACCTGTTCTACGACAACCTGGATTGTGACTTGACCGAGAAGTCGGTGATTTATCCCTGTGACCCGCTCAAGAAAAATGGTTCAGACCACGGCCGGAACTTCGGGCTGCTGTTCAAGGACAAGGCGCTGAACGTCTCGACAGGCGACGATTGGCTGTGTGACTTCGACGACGGCATGATTCACGTTTCGTGCATGGTGAGCCCCTGTGTCATGAGGATGCTGCGCGATTATCCGACGATGGACCTCCGTTGCTATGCGACCTCGGTCGTGCTGCCGCAGTTTCATGCTGCAATCGAGGACCAGTTGGCGCCCCAACTCGAGGGGATGAGCCAGTGTGATGCCGCCGATGCCTTGCTGCACTTTGTCCAGAACGTGTTTGGCTATGAGGACGACACGCTGCAGTTTGGTCGCGAAAAAATCAACTTTGTGGAAGAGAACTTCTATTACGAGAAAAATGATTGCGATGACCGTGCGGTCCTGTTTGCCTATCTGGTGAGCAGTCTGCTCGGGCTCGATGTGCAGTTCGTGCACTACCCGGGACATGATTGCACCGGCGTGCGTTTTACCGAGTGTGCAACGCGCGGCAACGGATATTTCTACGGCGATGACTACTACTTGATATGCGACCCGACCTATGTCGGCGCGCCCATCGGGCACTGCATGTCCGAATTCCGCACTGTCAGACCCACTGTCAAACTGATGGTTCCCACGCTGGCCAGCGAAGGCAAGACCACGCTGCTGGAGCCGCGGCTCGACAGGCGGTTCATTGTGGCCGACATCTCCGTCTCTCTGCCTGAACAACTGAATGTGAATCGGGAACAGTGACGTGTTGCCCGTGTGGAAAGATTGTTGTATCTTTGCACCAACTTGAAACCATTAACAGAAACGACAATGAGTAAAATTGCTTTAGTTACCGGAGCGACGAGCGGCATTGGAGAAGCCTGCGCGCGCCGTTTGGCCATGAGTGGCTACAACATGATTATCACGGGCCGTAAGGCCGAACGTCTGGACGCTGTCGCCAGGGACTTGTCTGCCCTGGGCGTTGGCGTGATCACCCTGGAGTTTGATGTGCGTGACCGCGAGGCGGCGACTGCTGCCATCAAGAGCCTGCCCGAGGAGTGGCAGGAAATCGACGTGCTGGTGAACAACGCTGGCGGAGCCTGGGGCCTCGAGCCTGAATATGAGGGCAACTACGAGGACTGGGACACGATGATCGACACCAACATCAAGGGCCTGCTGACGATGACACGACTCATCGTGCCAGGCATGGTGGAGCGCGACCGTGGCCATGTGGTGAACATCGGCAGTGTGGCAGGTGATGCCGCCTACGGGGGCGGTAACGTTTATTGCGCCACCAAGTCGGCCGTGAAGGCCTTGAGCGACGGCTTGCGAATCGACGTGGCACATACCAGGGTGCGCGTGACCAACATCAAGCCCGGCCTGGTCGAGACCAACTTCTCGGTAACCCGTTTCCACGGCGACAAGGAAAGGGCCGACAACGTCTATAAAGGCATTCAGCCCCTCACCGGCGAGGACATTGCCGAGTGCGTCTCCTTTGCAGTGAACGCCCCTGCCCATGTTCAGGTGGCCGAGTTGCTCGTCCTGGCCACCCATCAGGCCAGCGGCAGCGTCATCCACCGCGAGTAATACTCCCTTCAACGGTATTTCCTCTGACTCGTCCTAAAATTTTTTGACAGATTGTTCTTTATTTTCCTATCAAGACGGGTAATGCTGAGCCGTCATTGTTGGTGCTAAAGTCTGTTGGGGGCTCGATGCCCCCACAGGCTTTTTTTGACGGTCTAAAGCGTCGCC
>JAZQJW010000073.1:0-25924 GCA_045541835.1 Sodaliphilus sp.
CTGGCCATGGGCGAAGTCATACATGGGATAGACGTTCCACTTGTTGCCCGTGCGCCAGTGCGGCGTCTTGATGATGCGGTAGATGATCGGGTCGCGGAAGTGCATGTTGCTCGACGCCATGTCAATCTTGGCGCGCAGCACGTGGCTGCCCTCCTCAAACTCGCCGGCGTTCATCCTCTGGAACAGGTCCAGGTTCTCCTCGACGGTGCGGTCGCGGTAGGGGCTGTTGGTGCCGGGCGTGGTGGGCGTGCCCTTCTGCTGGGCAATCTGCTCACTCGTCTGGTCGTCAACGTATGCCTTGCCCTCCTTGATCAGGCGGATGGCGAAGTCGTACAGTTTGGGGAAGTAGTCGCTGGCATAGTACAGACGGTCGCCCCAGTCATAGCCCAGCCAGTGGATGTCGCGCATGATGGCTTCGACATACTCGGTGTCTTCCTTCTGCGGGTTGGTGTCGTCGAAGCGCAGGTTGCACGTGCCGCCAAACTTCTCGGCAACGCCAAAGTCCATGCAGATCGCCTTGGCATGGCCGATGTGCAGGTAGCCGTTAGGCTCCGGTGGGAAACGCGTGTTCAAGCGTCCACCATTCTTACCGGCGGCCAGGTCCTCGGCCACAAACTGCTGTACAAAATTCAAGGGCTTCTTCTCCTCGCCCGATGCGTTGATATTCTCAATATTCTCCGCCATAATATATAAATGTATTTCGTTTTTTATGTCTTTTGCTGCTAATCAAACCACAAAAGTACAAAAAACTCTCAACACTCCCACACATTCACCAGATTATTTCCACGCCCTGGGACACGGGGACGGTTCTTTTGTCCCAAAAAGTGCTAATTCTGGGACAAAAGACCCGTCCCCGTGTCCCGGAATCGGAGAAAATGATTATCTTTGCACTTTGAAATAATCTAATAACAGTAACGATATGCCAAGAAGAGCAAGAAAATCGGGTGTAACGGGTGTCTACCACGTTATGTTGCGTGGTATCAATCGTAATGTGATTTTTCATGATGAACAGGACTTTAGGAAGTTTATCAAAGTATTGAATATGCACGCTCATCCTGTTGATAACGATGGAATTGAAAAGGAACCCTCGTGCTATATCTATGCGTATTGTTTAATGAGCAACCATGTTCATTTGTTAGTGCAGGAGCATGATAAGACCTTGAGTGAACTGATGAAGAGTATTGGCATTTCTTTTGTCAGTTATGTCAACAAGCGATATGATCGCTGCGGGCCTCTTTTTCAAGACCGGTTTTTGAGTGAGCCAGTCGATGATGTGGGCTATTTCATCAAGTTGCTCAGGTATATTCATCAGAATCCTTTAAAAGCCGGAATGGTGAATGGCCTGGATGAGTACCCGTGGAGCAGTTGGCAAGAGTATAAATACGACAAACCGGGCTTATGCGTTCACGCATTGCCTTTTTCGGGCATTACTTGGGATGAAATAAGGGAGATGGTTTCCAAAATCAATGAAACAGATGATGAGAGAAACATGGGGATTGATTACTCGATGAAAATGAGTGATGACCAAGCCCGAGCCTGCATCGCCCGTATTTGTGAGGAAGAAGGAGTGAACCAGAACCTTAAGGAATTACCCAAAGAGAACCGAAACTACATTTTAATGAAGGCATTAGAAAGCGGTGTGGGTGTAAGGCAACTATCTCGCATTACGTTTATTGCACATAGTACGATTCACCGCCTTTCTCAGATGATAAAAGAACCGTCCCTGTGTCCCACTATCAATTACGATGGTTTTATGTAAGATTCAAATAAAAGTGGCGCAAAAACTTGCATATGATTATGTTTTTGGGTAATTTTGGGTGATTTTATTAACATTAAATTCCATCGATTATGAAAAAAGGTTTTACTCTATTACTGGTAGCCCTGATGGCCGCCAATGTGTTCGCTCAGTCGCCTTATCAGTCGATTGACGAGAAGAACAACTCCTACGTGAATGCTCGACAGGAGAGGGTCATCAACAAGAATGTGCGCTTTGCCGCTCCGGCAGCCACACCTGCCATGCAGCCCAAGCATGAGAACCCGACCGAACTCGATCCCAGCCTGTTTGTGCAGCCCGAAGGCGAGTTGCAGTTGATGAGGCGCTCGGGTGTTGACTACCTGCCCGTTTGGGGCAGCCCGGCCCCTGCCGAGTACAGCGAGAAAGGCACCTATGTCGTTAAAGGCACCGACGGCAACTACTATTTCAAGAACTTCATCACCAACATGTGCAATGGTGGCACATGGATTAAAGGTGAAGTGGAAGGCGACGTCATCACAGTGAAAACGGGCCAAATCAACGCCCAACTCTGGTATGACAACGGTGCGACCAACCAACTCTACACCTACTATCTCCATGCCTTGAAGGCCGAGGAGGCCACCGGCGTTGATTGGCAAGGCAACGAGTACACCTACACCACCTATGTCCCCGATGAGGACGTCACCGAGATCAAGTTCAACATCGAGGCCGACGGAACAATCACCTCACAGGATCCTGACCTGCTCTACGGCGGTATGCAAGAGGTGGACGGCGTTCTCACATGGCCCGGCCAGGGTGACATGGACTGCACGTTCTATCCCTTTGACGAAGTTCCCCAAACGGCACCCGAGGGCGCTGAATTCAAGGACTATGTGTTCACCCACTACCCCTATGACGGCGATATCGCTTATGAGATGGTGCCGGGTGCAATCGTCGACAACACGTTCTATGCCAAGGTTACCAAGATTATGCCTGATGCTGTCATCAAGGCCACGATCGAAGGCGACAAGGCACGCATCGAGACCAACCAGTTCCTGGGCGTTGACAACACCTACAGCACGCTCGTTTACCTCAAGCCGTGTGACATTGTCAAGGAAGTTGACGAGTGGGGATGGACGACAATCTACACCAATGAGGTTGAGGAGATGATCATGGACTACAATGCCGGTCAAAGCATGTTCAGCAATCTCGAACTCGGTCTGATGGTCAATGCAGGCAAGGCAGCGATCAGCACCCATGAGGTGTATCTGCGTCCCACGCTCTACCTCTTCAACGAGAAACCCGCTGTTCCCGCATCGCCTGAATTCACTTCCTTCTTGCCCTACACCGAGACGGAGTACTATGCTCACGGATATGCCGGTTTCAATATCTACACGACCGATGTTGACGGCAACTATATCATCCCCGAGAAGTTGTTCTACACCTGCTACCTCGACGAGACTCCCCTTGTGTTCTCTAAGGAGGATTATCCCGAGCAGGAAGAGGACATGACCGTGATCCCTTATAACTACTCCAACTATGACATCATCGGCGGTGGAACAAAGACCCGCTACATCTACTTCTACACGGGTGACTTCAGATACTTCGGTGTGCAGACCATCTACCGTGGTGGCGGCAAGGAGAAGCATTCTCCCATTATTTATTATCCTGACATCACCGGCATTAACGAGATGCCCGCCAACGATGCCACGGTTGTTGAAACCAACTACTTTGACCTGCAGGGCCGCCAGCACAATGGCTTGATCAAGGGTATTAACATCGTGGTTGTGAAATACTCCGACGGCACCAGCAAATCAGCCAAGATGATGGTAAGATAACCCGACTGTCGTCATGTGTGACAAAAAAAGACGAGGCAATAAACGCCTCGTCTTTTTTTGATTCGATGGGACACGGGGACGGTTCTTTTGTCCCAAAAAGCCTGATTCCGGGACAAAAGAACCGTCCCTGCGTCCCACTAGCCTCTCACGTAATGGGGCATCTCCTGGGGGATGACCATGGAGATCTCCACCATGCCGCAGACTTTGCCGTCCTTGCGCCACGGCGTCTGGTAGATCATCTTCTTGACGCCCTGCTTGTCGATGGTATAGCAGTTGACGGTGTCGGTCTCAATCATGTGGCGGATTTTCTCCTGCGACTTCGCGCTGTGGCAGGGCATCAGGTTCTGGCCCAGCATGGTGCGGCCCTCCTTGTCGAAGGTGGCACGTGAGCGCTCGTTCATGAAAATCACTTTACCCTCCAGGTCACACACGGTGATGGCACAATGCGTGCCCTCGGCCCACGCCAGGGCCTCTTCTATATCTTTAAATTGCTCGGTCATAGTATGGTTTTTTAAAAAATGGGACAAAAGAACCGTCCCTTTGTCCCGGTTATTGGTTTACAACATTGACGGGTTTGCCGTCGAGGTAGGCGGCGACGTTGCTGGTGATGACGTCCATCAGGCGCTCACGGGCCTCAAAACTGGTCCAGCCGATGTGGGGCGTGATGTAGCAGTTGCGGGCGGTGAGCAGCGGGTGGTCGGCAGCGGGCGGCTCGACGGCCGTGCAGTCGATGGCTGCGGCATACAGGTGACCGCTGTTCAGGGCGTCGGCCAGGTCTTGCTCGATAATCAGGGCGCCGCGTGCCATGTTGAGCACGATGGATCCCTGCTTCATCAGTGCCAGGCCCTCGGCGTTGATCATGCCCGTGGTGTCGGCATTGAGGGGGCAGTGCATGGTGAGCACGTCGCTGGTGCGCAGCAGATGATTCAGGTTATCAGCCTTGAGGATGCCCTCGGGCAACTGGTCCTGGCGCTTGCTGGTATAGGCCATCACGCGCATGTTCATCGCCAGGGCCATGCGGGCCACGGCGCTGCCGATGTTGCCCAGGCCGACGATACCCATCTGCTTGCCTGCCAACTCGATGAGGGGTGTGTTAAAGTAAGCGTAACTGCCGCAGTTGGTCCACTTCAGGTCGTGGGCCTCGTCGGTATAGTGCTGGGGTTGCCAGCAGATGTTGAGCAGGTGGGCGATGGTGAGTTGAGCCACGCTGTCGGTGCTGTAGGCCGGCACGTTGGTCACGATGATGCCGCGGCGGGCTGCCTCGGCGCTGTCCACGACATTAAAGCCTGTTGCCATCACGCCGATGTACTTCAGATCAGGCAACTGCGCTATGGCGTCGGCATCGATAGGGACCTTGTTGGTCAATACCATTTCGGCGTCCTTACAGCGCTCGAGCACGGTGTCGGCGGTGCCAAAGTCGTAGATGTCACAAGGCGCAAGCGCCTTCATCGGTTCCCAGGAGAGGTCGCCGGGGTTGCCGGCATATCCGTCAAGAATAACGATTTTTCTCATAATTAATAGATTTCGGTACTTATTGTAATAATGATTCACAAAATTAAATGAAAATTACCAAATGACAAAAATTATAGTTAATTTTGCAGATTAAAATTATAACAAAACCTATGGATAGCAAAAAACTGGTTGAGACCGTGGCTAAGAATCTGGGACGCTCAACCGACGACGTGAACAAGTTGATTGAAGCGTTCGCAGGCGTGCTGGGAACGCGATGCGGCGAGATGGATAGCGTGCATGTGCCCGGGTTTGGCTCGTTTGAACCCGAGATGCGCCAGGAGCACGTGACGGTGAACTCCTCCACGGGAAAACGTACACTCGTGCCGCCTAAAGTGGCGCTGACGTTTAAGGTGAGCAATGTGCTTAAAGCAAAACTCAAGTAAACAGGGAGGATCACGAGCATGAATACAGAAATCACATTAGTGGAACTTGCCCGCATGATGGCCGAGGCGACCTCGACCAGCGAGCGCGTGTGCGAATTGTTCTTGCGTGAACTCTTTGCGACCGTTTCCCAGTCTCTCATCGAGGGTGAATCAGTGAAAATCAAGGGCATCGGCGACTTCAGGATCGCCAAAGTCAAGCCCCGCAGGACGAAAAACCGCAAGACCGGCACCTTCAAGGAAGTCGCCGGTTACAGCCGCTTGACCTTTATCCCCGATAAATCGCTGGCCGAGGCCGTGAACCAGCCGTTTGCCCAGTTCGAGAGTGTCGTTCTCGACGATGCGGTGACCGATGAGGATCTGGCTGCCATCGACACGCAATATCCTTCGGTCTTTAATGATGCCGCATTGGCAGGAACAGAACAGCAGCCGGCACCCCTCGCAGCACCCGAAGAGCCTGCTGCCGATATTGTGCCCGACTTGGGCCCTGCCCCTGTTCCCGATACGGCGCCTGAATATGAACCCGCACCAGCTCCTGTTCACGAGTTTATCCCGGTGTTAGGTCCTGAACTCGAACCGGCACCTGTGCCCGAGGACGCTCCCGAGCCCGAACCCGCTCTGGCTGCTGAGCCCGAGGAAGCTCCCGCGGTTGAACCCGAGCCTGAACCTGCCGTCGAACCCGAGCCCGAGCCTGCCGTTGAACCCGAGCCTGAACCTGCCGTCGAGCCCGAGCCCGAGCCTGAAGTCAAGCCCGAGCCTGTTCATGCACCGGTTCAAGAATCCAAACCTGAACCTGTTCAAGAAGCGCCCGCCAAAGCCGCGGCTACAGATTTGCCGGAGCGCAAGCCTATGTTGGTCGGCATCCCCATAGATGGCCCCAGCCAGCCCGTTCCGGAACCCGAAGAGGAAGAAGCGAATGGCTCCAATCGGCATTTCTATCGTCCCGAGCCGCGCAATGTCTACACCCCGACTCCCGAGCAGATCGAAGAGGCTTCACGCAAACCCAGCAGGCGATGGCTGTGGTCGCTCCTCGGCCTTGTGGCGGTAGCAACTGTGGCATGGTTGCTGATGTGGAGCAACGGCAAGCAAGAGGCCGAGAGACACGAGCAGGAAATCGTCATGGCCGACACCATTGCCGGAGACGTGGACGACGCATCAGGCAAGAAACTGGCGTCGAACGACAAAGCCGACACCAAAAAGGAAATCAAGGAAGAGACCAAAGCCGAACCGAAGTCTGAGCCCAAGCAGGAGGAAATTAAGCCCGTTGCGACTTCCGCATCGTCTGGCCAGATCAAATCAGGCGAAGTCACCGCTGTCATCACCAGTCAGGAAGTGCTGACCACGCTTGCTCAAAAGCATTATGGCAGCCAGTGGTTCTGGGTCTACATCTACGAGGAGAACAAGAATCGCGGCATCGTCTCTAATCCCAACAATATCACTCCCGGCACCAGAGTCGTGATTCCGCCAGCCGAGAAATACGGCATCAACGCCAAGGACAAAGCCAGCCTCCGTAAGGCCCAAATCAAGTCCATGGAGTATCTGAAATAACAAGCCATGACCGTTTATTATGAAGAAGAAATCAAAAGCAGATGATGAGAAAACGCTTAAGGCGGGTCCTTCACCGGATTTGACAGTAAAATCCATAAAAAATGCTGAGAGTGTGTCGGTGAAGAAAGATCAAACACCTGTATCTGAAGTCTCTTCAGATGATGCGTTGCGTAATGGTTTTGAACTTCAAGGCAGTAAATACAAGATTCAAAAATACTTGGGAAAGGGCGGTTTTGGTATTACCTATGAGGGTATACAGACCGGTCTTAATAGAAGAGTTGCCATCAAGGAATTTTTCATGGGTGAATACTGCACTCGCTCAAGCGAGACATCCCAAGTGATTTTCAATACAACCAAGGCCGAAGAGATTGTCGCAAAATATCGTGAAAAGTTTTTCACGGAAGCGAAGACTATCGCTAACTTGTCTCACCCACATATTGTTAAGGTGATAGATGTGTTCTGTGAGAATAACACATCTTATTATGCAATGGAATACATCTCTGGCGGCTCACTGAGGACATTGGTGGAGAATAATGGTCCACTTCAAGAAGACTATGCTTGGCAAATCATCAGGCAGATAGGCGAAGCCCTCGGCTACGTCCATCAGAACCACATTTTGCATCTTGATGTGAAGCCCGATAATATCATGTTACGCGATAGGAACGATGCGGTGTTGATAGATTTTGGTGTCGCGAAAAAGTATTCTGATAGTGGCCATCAAGTAACCAAGACACCGGTAGGGATTTCGAGAGGATATGCGCCATTGGAGCAGTATGAGGAAGGTGGAGTATCGGCTTTCTCGCCAGCAACAGATGTGTATTCTTTAGGAGCAACGATGCTGTATTTGTTGACAGGGGAAAGGCCCCCTGAAGCCCAAGATATAGTGGGCCGAGGTTTGCCGCCATTCCCAAAACACATATCCATGCGCACTCGGCAAGCAATAGCGGCGGCTATGCAGCCTTTGGCAAAAGACCGGTTGCAGAGCGTTTCGGAGTTCCTTTCCTGGAAAGAAGTTGAGGAAATTCAAGATGTGAGTAAAGCACCGCGTATGCGTTTTTTGATTGAGCAATTAGAGCAACAGGGTAAATTGAAAGAGGCCTATAATCGATGTGTCGATTGTATTAACCGTGGAGAGGACCTTGAGTATGCTAAGAAGAAATGTGAGCAGTTATTGCCACGGATTCGGAAAAAGAATGACCTCAGGAATACTCTAATGTATCTTATTGCTTTCATAGTGATTATTCTGAGTTTTGTGCTTCCATTTATTATCAGTTCGTTATAAAATATGGCAGATATAAATTTGAAAAAGAAAAACTATCTTAAGATAGATACTAATGTCCCACATTTTGCCGACGCGGTCGAATCTGCTTTGAGAAACAGGTTTCCAGAGGCTGAAATCACAAAAGGTAAAAACGGTGATACCTTTCTTCTGAAAAAGAATTGGCTGGATCGTCTCCGCATCATGACTGATGAGAATCTTCAGATGGAAGAGAACTATATCAAGGTCAATTTTGATGATCCTGTTAAGGGAGGTTGCCTTTTTGCTCTATTAGGATTTTGGCCGAATATAGTACAACGATTTGTTTCACAGAGGTTTAAGAATGAGGTGATAGACGAGTTGGGACGAGATTTAGGTTCCAGATATAAGGCCAAGGCAGAATATGTTGAAGGATGGGTGAATTCAGCATTGGGATTGTTCTTCTTACTGGGAGGTCTTATCGTTGCCCTGTTTTTCTTGTTTGAGGA
Organism: Sodaliphilus sp.; assembly: GCA_045541835.1. Classification (GTDB taxonomy): domain Bacteria; phylum Bacteroidota; class Bacteroidia; order Bacteroidales; family Muribaculaceae; genus Sodaliphilus. The sequence goes on from JAZQJW010000073.1 coordinate 8,757, forward strand.
GAAATTTACTTATTTTGACGGTTTTTTATCGTGCGGAAGATGGCTCGCTAATGATGAAGTAACACTTGTTGAAGCCTTTATGTATCCCTTTGTGGCATGGCTGTGTTTTGTCGTCATGTGGTTTAGAAGGCGGTGGATAGACAAGAAAGCCTATATCATACTTCCAGCCACTTGCTTGCTTGGATGGTTATTGTTCTGTTATGCTCATAACGTGGAAAATCCATATGGATATGCATGGCGCTATTCACAGCGCTCGTTTAACTCAACACGTCATTATGTTGTACGTCAAGATTCATCTGGTCAATATCAGTTAATTGATGAGAATACGAATGAACCTTATTATTCATCACCTTCTAAATTTGACTTCAAGGTTTTTTTACAGTTTGATGATTTGTCACAACTAATCTTGATATCAGAGAGTGGCAAATGCGGCATAATTAATGAAGATATTGGTGGTGATGTAATAATTCCAATAGAATATAAGGAGATAGAACTTGCCGGTGATTTCTATCTATTGGCTAAGAAAGATAATGGACAAGAAATACTATTTGGCCCTGATGGGAAAAAACTCCCGTTATTGGTTAAACTCGAGTATAAAACTGGTATTGTCACGATTGGCTTACATGTAATCGCCTATCTTTTGCTCATTGCTACATGTTATCTGTTTTATAGGTTGTCAGAAGGACAAGATAGAAGAGGTCAACAATCCCGAATTATTTACATGCCTTAAATAATTGTCAGAATATGAAAAAGTTAGTTTTATTAGCATTGTGTCAAATATTGACTATTGGAGCCAGTCTTTATGGCCAGTCTGTATCGCCCGACAGCATTAGTGCATGGCAACAAAAAGGTCAAGTCTATTTTGATGCAGGAGACTACGATAACGCCCTCGTGACCTTTCTTAAAGCTGCAGAGCAAGGAGATGTTTATTCCCAATATGTTGTAGCATATATCTTTTACCAGGTCAAGAGTGACTATAATCACGCCAAATATTGGTATAATAAAGCCGCCCAGGACGGAGATGCAGATGCCCAGACCGATTTAGGGTCATTATATTATGACGTTGACAAGGATTATAATCAAGCTAAGTATTGGTACGAACAAGCTGCCAATCAAGGTAATGCTGCAGGCCAGTATGGTTTGGGCTTAGTGTATGATAATGTAGAAAAGGACTATAATAAGGCTAAGTTTTGGTATGAAAAAGCGGCTATGCAAGGCTATGTGCTAGCTCAGACCTCTTTAGGTGTTATTTACCAGAATGTCGACAGGAATTATAACCAAGCGAAACGCTGGTATGAAGAAGCTGCTTCACAAGGAGAAGAACACGCTCAGTATAATTTGGGGCTATTGTTTTATGAAGTAGAGAAAGATTACGCTCAAGCGAAATATTGGTTTGAAAAAGCGGCTTCTCAAGGACACGCAACAGCTCAGAATGGTTTGGGTGTAATATATGATTATGTTGAAAAAGATTACAGTCAAGCTAAACACTGGTATAAGCAAGCGGCTTCTCAAGGAAATGGAAAGGCTCAATATAATTTGGCGAAAGTATTTGATGATATAGATAGAGACTATGAAGAAGCTAAATATTGGTATGAAGAAGCTGCAATTCAAGGCGATGCCACAGCTCAGTTTGAGCTGGGTAATATCTATCTTGAAATAGATAATAATAATACTCAAGCGAAGTATTGGTATGAAAAAGCTGCTTCTCAAGGACATGTGAATGCTCAGTTTGAACTGGGTAATATCTATTTTGAAATAGATAATAATACTCAAGCGAAATATTGGTTTGAAAGAGCGGCTTCTCAAGGGCACGCAAAAGCTCAGGCTTATTTAGGGATAATATATAGTGAAGTAGAGAAAGATTACGCTCAAGCGAAATATTGGTTTGAGCAATCAGCTGCACAAGGTGATTCAGAAGGGCAATACAATTTAGGTGTAATTTATCTTTTGGGGAAAGGTGTTATAAAAAATTACCAAAAGGCTTTGTTGTTGTTTCAACAGGCAGCAGAACAAGGTCATATGTGGGCTCAGCATAATTTGGCATGTTGCTACTATCAAGGCTGGGGCGTTGTGCAGAATTATTCAGAAGGCTATAAGTGGGACATCAAAGCGGCAGAACAAGGAGTGCCAGATGCTCAAGTGACGATAGGTGCTATGTATATGAATGGCTTTGGGGTTGCTAAAGACGAGAAAAAAGCATTTGAATGGACAAAGAAATCTGCTATGCAGGGTAATATGGTCGGTCAGCATAATCTCGGTGTTATGTATTTAAAGGGTATCGGAGTCGCTCAAAATAATAAATTGGCTTTTGAATGGTGTATGAAAGCTGCTAACCAGGGTTTTGGCTTAGCAATGAATATCGTTGCCGAGATGTATGAGAATGGAGTTGGTGTAGCTAGAAGTTCTCAGAAAGCCGCTTATTGGAGAAACAAAACGCCATCTGAACTTGAAGGTCAAGGACAGCTGTTTATTGTAAAATAACGTTATTCGGGTTTCTGGAATAGCGTATTGATGAGGAATTGATAATTATCTGATTAGTCATGAATGCACAGTTGTGACTACTGTAGAAACAGGAGTTAATTGATTCGAGGCTTTCAGGTAGGGTGAGGGCGGGGTTGCGGTGTTGTAGGCGCTGTCCATGAGTTGTGCGCACGCTTGGGCGATCAGGTGGCCGTCGTCATAGTAGTAGTGCAGGTCGGTGCCCATTTTGGGGTCGTGGCTGAAGTCGTGCACCCTGTCTTGCCCGAAGATGAGTTCCAGTTGATACAGGTCGCTGCTGCCGATGGCTTCATAGCCGTAGTGGGGCGGGATGATGACCTGGTAGTCGGCACCCTGCTTCTTGAGGATGGTGGCGATGGCGTTGAGCACGGCGTCGACAGGGACGGTGATTTTGGACTGGCAGGGCAATTCCTTAATTGGCAGTGCGTAACGTGCCAGGTGCTCCGGTGTGTAGAATTCGCTTGGATTCACGGCAATCAGCGAGTCGGCCTGGCGGTAGTAGCCCTCGTTGATAGGTTCGATGCGTGTGGTGATGTCGGTGGTGGCATAGCCTTCGTCCAGCATACGCTGCGCCATCGTCCCCGGGCATAACAGGTAGGCAATCAGTTCGGGGCGGCGATATGCGTTGAAGTAGAGTTGGTGGAATTTCCACCACGAGATGTCCTTGGTGGTCTGGGGATGCTGCACGAACAGCACATCGTTGTCCAGTGGCTGACGCATGAGCATCTCGTCCTCCATGATGATGAGGGCGTTTTTTATCTTCGCACCGTGGGCCGTGAGGTACTTGAGTTTGTTCAGGATGCCGTACAGCGTCTCGCGCGAGGCGTTGAAGTGGAACGGACGGGCATCGGCCGGCAGGTGGCGTTGCCAGTCCTGGATGCGGTAATAGCCTGACAGCGAGGAGCCGAAGATGAACGAGTCGTAGTGCCCTTGGGGGTCAAAGTACTTATAGGACTCGATGGTGACATGGCCCCAATTGATGGTCAGGACCATGGTGTCGCCGGGGTTATAGACCTTGCCGCTATAGGGTTTGACGACGCGGAACGGGTCCTTGACGACATACAGCGCCACCACCAGCATCACTGGCAGCAATGCCAGCAGGCTTAGCAGGACAAACCGTTTCATTCCCTTTTTCAACATGGTCTATATTCGTGACAGGTGTCAGCCTTGATAACTGTTGATGACATCGGCGATGACTCGGGCATCGTCGGGCGTGATGGGGTGGGCGATGGGCAGCGAGACGACTTCGTCTGCCAGTTGCTCGGTAACGGGCAGAGGCGCGTGTTTCAAATCCTTGTAGCATGGCTGGAGGTGTGCCGGCACGGCATAGTGAATGTCGGTGCCCACGCAGTTCTCGGCCAGGAATTTACGGAATCGGTCGCGGTCGCTGTCAATGCGTATCACATACTGGTGCCACGTCTGCACCGTGCCCTCGATGAAGTTCGGCGTCTTGACGTGCGGATTGTTGATGCACTCGTGGTAGGTGCGGGCCACACTGTTGCGGATTTCGTTCTCCTTCATCAGGTAGCGCAATTTCACGCGCAACATGGCGGCCTGTATCTCGTCGAGGCGGCAGTTGTAGCCGATCATGATATTGTGGTAACGGCGGTCCGAGCCATAGTTGGCCAGGGCCCTCACTGTCGTTGCCAGCTCATCGTTGTTGGTCACTACGGCACCGCCGTCGCCCAGCGCTCCCAGGTTCTTGGTGGGGTAGAAGCTGATGCCGGCGACATGTCCCAGTCCTGCGGTGACCGATGTGCCGTTCAGGCCCGGCACCGCGCTTCGGGCGCCGATGGCTTGGGCGTTGTCCTCGATGATGAGCAGGTCGTGTTCACGAGCGACCTGCATCAGTTGTTCGTCCCAGCAGGGTGTGCCATACAGGTGGACCGGCATCACGGCACGCGTGCGAGGCGTGATGAGTCCTTCCAGCAGGCTGGAGTCCAGGTTCATGGTGATCTCGCTGGGGTCACACAGCACGGGCCCCAATCCGTTCAGGCTGATGGCAAGCACGCTGGCCACGTAGGTGTTAGCCGGGACAATCACCTCGTCACCTTCGGTCAGGAGACCCAACTCCATATAGGCCCGCAGGATGAGCCTGAGCGCATCCAGGCCATTGCTCACGCCGATGCAGTGCTGCGCCTGGCACAGCGCAGCGATTTCCTGCTCCAGCAACTCGGTTTGAGGGCCATGCAGGTACCGGCCGCTTGCGATCACTTCACAGGCGGCTGCTTTGAGTTCTTCCACGTAGGGCGCATTGGTGAACGCCAGGTCTAGAAAGGGGTATTGTCTCATGCTTGAATCTTGTGGTGTGTGGTGGTTATTCTTCGTTGTAGATACTCTTCAACTTGAGGAACTCGTCGTAGTCCCTCACATAGTCCTCCTCGTCAAAGTGGTGAGAGGCCAGCGCCAGACAAACCGAGCCCGACGAGAAATTCTTCAACGTGCGCCAGATGCCCGGGACGACGAGCAGCCCCTGGTAAGGGCGGTTGAGTGTGTAGGTGAACTGGTCGGAGCCGTCATCGACAATCACGTCAAAACTGCCGCTGATGGCGATGATGAACTCATGGCAGGTGTAATGACTGTGGCCCCCGCGCTCGGCGCCACCAGGCACGTCATAGATGTAGAACGTGCGCTGGATGTCGAACGGCAACTCCACGCCGTTATTCACGGCGGTGAGGTTGCCGTTGGCATGGTGGTGCTTGCTCAGGCTGATGATGCGGCAGTCGCTGATGCGGGACTGCTGGTGGATTTGGAGTTTCTCGATACTACTCATCGGATTGGGTTTTAAGTTTTATATATTCATCAAAGTCTTCGATATAGTCATTTGGGTCATAGAGCATGCTGGACAGCACCAGCGTGACAGCATTGGTGGAGAAATTGTGGATGTGGCGCCACATCATGTTGGGGATGTACAGGCCGATTTGGGGATGGGAGAGATGGAACGTCTGTTCCTTTACACCGTCATTGACAACGACATCAAAACTGCCACTCAGGGCTACTAAGAACTCCTCTTGCTCCTTGAAGGCATGGCCATCGCGCCACATGCCGCTCGGCACATCATAGATCCAGTAGTCGCGCATCACCTCAAAGGGGATGCTGATACCGCTCTCGATGGCCGTCAAGTTGCCGCGAGGGTCTTTGATTTTGGACAGTTCAATCAGTCGAGCTGTCTTGATATCGTCATTTGCCATTCAGTGCCAGTCTGATCAGGTATTGTCCGTAATTGTTCTTCTGCATGGACAAGGCAAGTGCCATCAGCTGGTCGGCGTCAATCCAACCCTTGCGGAAAGCGATTTCCTCGAGTGCGGCCACCTGCACGCCCTGCATGTTCACGATGGTGCCGATGAAGTTGGAGGCATCGGCCATCGACTCGCTCGTGCCCGTGTCGAGCCACGCGAAACCGCGGCCCAAGGTCTGGACATGGACGCGGTCCTGAGCCAGGAACTCCTGGTTGACCGTCGTGATCTCCAGTTCCCCGCGAGCGCTGGGCTTGATGTGCTTGGCAATCTCCACCACATCGTTGGGATAGAAATACAGTCCCGTCACCGCATAGTTGCTCTTGGGATGCTCGGGCTTCTCCTCCAGGCTGTTCGCCTTGCCCGTCTCGTCAAAGGCCACCACGCCGAAGCGGTTCGGGTCCTTCACGGCATAGGCCCACAGCGTGCACACGTTCTCACGCTCGGTGCGCTCCACGGCATCCATCAGCATGCGCGTGAAACTCTGGCCGTAGAAGATGTTGTCGCCAAGCACCAGGCAGGCCGAGTCGTCACCGATGAACTCCTCGCCGATGATGAATGCCTGGGCCAGGCCCTCGGGACGCGGCTGCTCGGCATACTCAAAGCGCACACCGATATCCTTGCCGTCGCCCAGCAACCTGCGGAACATCGGCAGGTCCTGAGGGGTCGAGATGATGAGAATCTCACGGATGCCAGCCAGCATCAGCACCGAGATGGGATAATATACCATCGGCTTGTCATAGATGGGTATCAGCTGCTTCGAGATACCCTTGGTCACTGGATAAAGCCTTGTTCCAGAGCCACCTGCCAATACGATTCCTTTCATATACTTATTCTGTATTTAGTCAATAATTTAACGTAGCATTCGCTTTAAACATGCGAAATTACAATTTTTTTCAATACACACCAAGCATTCCCCCCGAAAACCGACTCCCCGGACCACAAAATAAGCCTTGTTTAAATCTTTTGTATTCTCCATGGCCTTGCCACGAGGCTCTATTGCGGTCATCTCCTGTGGCCGTCGATGGCGGTTACGGATTGGATGGAAATGGGGGTGGTGGGGTGAGAAATCGTCGGTTTTTGGGCTGGAAGTGTCAAAAATTCTAAACTGGGCTGAATAAATTAAAAATTTGTTAGGATTTTATGGTGTGGGCGTGACAAATTTGCAGTACTTTTGTGGCGGTAAAAAGATTGTTAAACCGTTTGTTTGTACAAACCAATTATTAAGAAAAATGACAGATAATAAGAGTTATTTGGAGCAAATGAGGCTTACTTATAGGCCCAAGTTGCCCGTTACATTGCGTTGCCCCGTGCGTGCGGTCGAGGGTGAGCCCACGCAGTCAGTGGCCGACCAAGAGGCTATCAAGGAACTGTTCCCCTGCACTTACGGTATGCCCGAATTGACCTTTGAACGCGACGATTCGGCGATGCCCCCCGAGAACCCCTTCAACGTGGGTGTGATCCTGAGCGGTGGTCAGGCTCCTGGTGGACACAATGTGATCTGCGGTCTCTATGACGGTATCAAGGCCTTGAACAAATATTGCCGCTTGTATGGTTTCCTGGGCGGTCCTGCCGGACTGGTGAAACATCGCTATATTGAGTTGACTGGTGACATGATCGAGCAGTATCGCAACACCGGTGGCTTTGACATTATCGGTTCGGGCCGTACCAAGCTGGAGAAGCCCGAGCAGTTTGAAGCTGGTCTGCAGATCCTGCGCGAGCTGAAGATCTCGGCTGTGGTGATCATCGGTGGCGACGACAGCAACACCAATGCTGCCATCCTGGCCGAGTACTACAAGGCCCACGATGCTGGCGTGCAGGTGATTGGCGTGCCCAAGACTATCGATGGCGACCTCAAGAATGAGCACATCGAGATTTCCTTTGGCTTTGACACGGCAACCAAGGTTTACAGCGAACTCATCGGTAACGTGGCCCGCGACTGTAACTCAGCCAAGAAATACTGGCACTTCATGAAGCTGATGGGACGTTCGGCGTCGCACATCGCTCTGGAGTGCGCCCTGCAGACCCGCCCCAACTACTGCATCATCAGCGAGGAGGTTGAGGCCAAGGAGATGACGCTGCACAACATTGCCGAGGAGATTGCCGACATCGTTGTGAAACGTCACAACATGGGTATGGACTACGGCACCGTCCTCGTTCCCGAGGGCATTGTGGAGTTCGTTCCCACGATGAAGAAACTCATCGCCGAGCTCAACGAGATGATGACGAAGTATCCCGACATCTCACGTCTGCGCGAGATGGAGCAGAACAACTTCGTGCGTGAGCACCTGAGCGAGGAGAACCGTGTGGTCTATGACTCGCTGCCCGACGACGTGGCACGCCAGCTCACGCTCGACCGTGACGAGCACGGCAATGTGATGGTATCGCAGATCGAGAGCGAGCGCCTGCTCAGCCGCATGGTGGCCCATGAGCTCGAGGTGCGCGCCGAGGCTGGCAAGATTGAGCCCATCAAGTTCAAGACTCAGCACCACTTCTTCGGCTACGAGGGACGTTGCTCCTTCCCGTCGAACTTTGACGCTGACTACTGCTACTCGCTGGGTTACAACGCATCTCACCTCATCTTTGTGGGCGCAACCGGCTACATGTCGGCCATCACCCACCTGGGACGCAAGGCTCAGGACTGGGTCGCTTGTGGTGTGCCCATCACGATGATGATGAACATGGAGCGCCGCTCCGGTAAGGACAAGCCCGTGATCCGCAAGGCGCTGGTCGACCTGAATGGTGCCCCCTTCAAGCACTTCGTCGAGAACCGCGAGCAGTGGGCCCTCGAGACCTGCTACATCTATCCCGGTCCCATCCAGTTCTTCGGCCCCGAGGAGTTGGTGGACAAGACTTCCTACACGCTGTTCTTCGAGCAGTTCGGTAAGGAGTGATTTTGGGGTTAGACTTTAGACTTTAGACATCAGACGTTAGACTTTAGACCTTAGATGTTAGACATCAGACGTTAGACATCAGGCGTTAGGTTTTAGGCTCTTTAACCTTTAACCTTTAAACTTTAACTCTAACCTCTAACCTGCGAGCGCAAGCGAGCATAAAAAAGGCTTATCGTCCCAAGGGCTCCCCGCCCTATAGACTTTAAGTATATAGTTTAACTTCTAAACAGCTTGCTCCCCGTCCCTGGTCAATCAGGAGGCGGGGATTTTTTTGTCTTGTGATGATGGCCAAGGGTGGGTCGTGCGGGTCACTCGGTGACGCCCTCTGAGAACTGTTGTGAGTAGAGGGCAAAAAAGTCCTTGTTCAGTGCGATGCTGATTTTCAGCAAGAGGTCGGTGCTGATGCTCTCCCTGATAAAGATGTTGTAGATGTTGGTGCGGTTACAGCCCAGTTGCTGGGACAGCCACTGTACCGAATGGTTCTGCCTCAGTAATTCATCATGAATCTCTTTTCCAATATGCATGCATGTTTTTCCCATCAATAAATAAGTGTTAAGATGTTTATCTCGCAAAATTAACTAATATTCGGCAATAATACACACTTTAGGTAAAATTTTTTTGCAGAATAACCGAGAATTTGTCTTTTCCTTGCACTTTAAGGCTTGTGTGCTCCCTGTCGCGCGGTGCTCTGTGGCCAGCGGCAAGAAACCCGTGCAGCAGGGCAATAATCGGACTAAAGCCTCGTTTTATAAATGGCTTTGGTGATGCTCGCTAAGCGGTGCCGGCCATCTTATTGGATATTGACATCAAACTAACGATTATGTTTTCAGGAATAGTAGAAGAAGCGGCGCGCGTCGTCGCATTGCGTAAGGACGGTGGCAACCTGCACATCACGCTCAAGTGCAGTTTCACCGACGAGTTGAAGATTGACCAGAGCGTGTCGCACAACGGCGTGTGCCTCACCGTCGTGGAATTGCCGGGAGACGGGACTTACACAGTCACTGCCATCCAGGAGACCCTCGACCGCAGCAACCTGGGCTTGCTCAAGGTGGGCGACGAGGTGAACGTGGAGCGCTCGATGCTCATCGAGGGGCGTCTTGACGGCCACATCGTGCAAGGCCATGTCGACCAGACGGCGGTGTGCACCGATGTCAAGGAGGTGGATGGCAGCCATTATTTCACCTTCAAGTATGAGGTGGCTCCCGAGATGGCTCGCAAGGGTTATGTCACGGTCGAGAAGGGCAGTGTGACCGTCAATGGCGTGTCGCTCACCGTGTGCAACAGCGAGCGTGACAGCTTCCAGGTCGCCATCATCCCCTATACCCGTGAGATCACCAATTTCCACTGCATTGAGGTGGGCACCGTGGTCAATCTGGAGTTTGACATCATCGGCAAGTACCTTGCCCGCCTGATGGAATTCGCGCTGTAATGCCTTAGAATCGTTAAGGTCCTTATGGTCTTTAGGGACTATTGAAGAGAATGAAGAAGATAGGTATCATCAGTGACACTCACGCGTGGTGGGACGACCGTTACGCGCAGCACTTTGCCGACTGTGACGAGATGTGGCATGCCGGCGACATCGGCAGCGACAGCCTCGCCGACCGTCTGGAGGCCATCGCGCCCGTCTTTCGTGCCGTGTGCGGCAATGTGGACGGCGCCAGCCTGCGCCGCCGCTACAAGGAGATGGAAATCTTTGAGGTCGAGGGTGTCAAGGTGGTGATGACCCACATCGGCGGCTATCCGGGCAAGTATGCCCCGGGCATCCGCCAGCGGCTGCAGTTGTCGCGCCCTAAACTCTTTGTGTGCGGTCACAGCCACATCCTCAAGGTGATGCCCGACCGCTCGCTGGGCTGCCTCGTCGTGAACCCCGGTGCGGCAGGCGTGCAGGGCTGGCAGGTGGTGCGCACTCTGGTGACGCTCACCCTGGACCAGGGCAATATCACCCATGCCCAGGTGATAGAGTTGGCGAAATAAGTGAAGCGCTCTTGGCGCTTTGCTTGATTAGTGATTAGATATTAGTGATTAGAGATGGTGTAGAGATTGTGATGAGAAAGACATTATATATTATTGGGGCTCTCGTGTTGGCGGCAGTGATGATGACCTCCTGTCACAGCAGCGAGAAGAACTACCGTGAGGCCTATGAGAAGGCTATTGAGCGGCGTCAGACGGGCATCGGTGCCGAGACCTATGCCATGATTGAGGCCGAGCGCGTGAAGTACACCACCATCATCGATGGTGACAGCGTCCGTTTGCTCTATGTCCACGCCAATGTCGCCATCGACACGACCGATGTCGCCAGTGATTTTAACATCGTGGTCGCCTCGTTCACCCAGCGCATCAACGCCAAGAGTTACCGCGACCGCCTGCGCGAGGAGTGCGGACTCAAGGGCAGTTACGTCCTCTATAGCGCCTCCGAGAATCTCTTCTATGTTGTGGCCCAGGGCTACGATGACAAGATCGAGGCCGTCCGCTTCATGCGCGACATCGACCAGAGGGTCTGCCTCAAGATTCTTGAGCCCATCCCCTGGATCCTGCGCAAACTCTGACCGTGGCGCCCGCGTCCGTTCCTTCACAAACTGCGGATTACGCCAATTTAACTAAGCAATGATATATCTGTTGGCCCAACCTTGCGGGGCTAATGCGAATTCATCAAATTTTTGCGAATAGATTTAATATTTTTCGTGAAATTAGTCTGATTAGCGTAATTAGCATTAAAAAAACTTTCAGGGTCAACTCCTATATCGTTCCCTTTAATTAACAAGCATCCGCATGCCATTGTTGACTCATTGCGGCCTCGCCTTGGCGTGGCCCTACGTCCTGCGGCCTTGTACTGATTGATCAAAATCATCGCAAAAGAAGGAATAATGAAGAATAATGCTTAACTTTGCCGTGATATTATGCACGACGGTACGCCGTCGGTCATGGACGAATAATGATGGAGATCATCGGCTGATGAATTCTTAAAAATATAATCAGGGTTAGGTATGAAAAAAATATTGCTTCTTGTTCTGTTGATTCCGCTGTTTGTCAGTGCACAGAATCGACTTCGCGTCTCCATTTTGGGAGACTCTTACTCTACGTTTCAAGGCTATATTCCCGAGGGCAACGAGGCCTGGTACTATACCCCGGTCGACACTTCCAGAACCGATGTGGACAATGTCACCCAGACCTGGTGGTGGCAAGTCATCAGCCAGTCGGGCTGCCTCATCGAGAAGAACGACTCCTACAGCGGTGCCACAATCAGCAACCACGGCTACAACAATGAAGATTACAGCTACAGGTCGTTTGTCACCCGATTGCCGCGCCTGGGCAGCCCTGATGTGATTTTCATCTTCGGCGGCACCAACGACGACTGGGCGGGGGCTGAGTTGGGTAAGTATCAATATGATAATTTCGCCCAGGCCGACTTCTTCACCTATCGTCCCGCATTGGCTTACCTGCTCGAGCAGGCCAAAGAGAGGTATCCCAATGTCAGAATCTTCTTTCTTATCAATGACATGCTGGATAAAGACTTCAAGGAATCGACCAAGGTCATCTGCCGCCATTACGACATTCCATATATCGAGTTCAACGCGATTGACAAGAAGCAGAATCATCCCACGGTAGAAGGCATGAAGGCCATGGCCCGGCAGGTCCTCGAGTTCCTTGACAAATGACAAGCGTGAGACTACTGCCCTCGTGTGACTTTCTTGAATTAAGATGTGAACAAGATTGATAATCATTAAAATGCTACATTATGGACGAAAACTATGAAATGATCCAGGCGATGAGCGATGAACAGCGTTTCCAGGAACTGCGACAGCGCATCAACGAAAAAGCCCGGGGTCTGATCAAATGGGGAACTACCGAAGGCCGCAAACGCCGTGGGGTGGTTATTGCCGTTTTGGCCGTTTCAATCGCAATTATTATTGCTATCGAAGTATATAGTTATATCAAGAATGATTTTTGGGAAGTTAATGTTTCGCTTCTTGCCTTCATCGCCGGTTTCCTTGTAACAGACCGCATCATGGTGATGATCTTGCGGCACTATCTCACAACAATGGAAGGCTCCACCACGCCTCCACGGCATTATCGGGCGTTAAAGCGTTTAATTATAACCCATAAATTTCGCCAACTGATTCCACTCACTGCCGCTATTACATGCGGGTATTTCGTCCAGTTTGGAACAGTTTCCTGGCCCAGTGAGTATTTATTTGGTTACTCATTGGTTATTGGTGCGTTTTTGGGTTCATTGTCGCGCAACTGGTTTCTTGATGACGATTTCCGTTTTGACGTTGAAGAACTTGAGGAGATGGTTCATCAAGAGAGCGCCGCTTAATCTCCTGTCACGTCATCAGCACCACGATTGACCGTTTCTCAAAAAACACAAAACTCAGGGCGAGCGCCAGCGCCTCATGAACAATAGTTCACCATCATCGAGAAAAAGTAGTGTTTAATCCGAACAACGCTTGCCTAATGGCAGAATGATAAAGTATCAGAGTAACAGATTTAAGATAATGATGTTAGTGGTGTTGGCAGTCGTGGCTATCATCACCTATATCAATCCTGTTTTTCCTCAAGAGCAATTCCTGCAGCAAGCAGGAACCATTTTGTTAGTCGCACTCATGCTAACGGACTTGCGAAAGCGTTGGTTCAGTAATCTTGCTTTTCTTGGGATTGCACTTTTCACAGTGCTTCACCTGATTGGTGCCAGGTACATCTATTCCTATGTGCCTTATCAGGAGTGGCTGCAATGTCTGGGCGATTGGGAATGGCTGCATTCGGCGCGCAACCACTACGACCGCCTGGTTCATCTGCTTTTCGGCATATTCTTGTTCCCGGCACTGGTGGAAGTCTCACGCAATCGCGTCACGTCTCGCCAGGTGATGGCAGTGCTTGTGGCATGGCTGATGGTGCAAGCGGGCAGTCTGATTTATGAATTGTTTGAATGGGCGCTCACACTGGTGCTCTCGCCCGAGGCTGCTGAAGGATACAATGGCCAGCAAGGCGATATGTTTGATGCACAAAAAGATATGGCCTTAGCGACACTGGGCTCCACTATCGCCGCTATTTCATATTTGATTACTTGGCGCTTTGCAAAAAAATTGAAATAAGCATGATTATCTTTCGTCTTTTCAAGGCACAAGCGGTTGAGCAACTTTTCCAAAATTATAAAAGTCAGGACGAGTACCAGCGCCTCATGAACAATAAAATCGTGATTAAGTGAGCGCAATGCCATGCTTGCATGAGCAATGCCGAGCGAGAACGATTTATCCAAATCACCCAAAAATGAACGCAAGTAAAATAATAATCGCACTTATCCTACGTTAATCAGTAGTATTGAATATGTAAACAAGGGTAATGAAATGAGAAAATTAAAGTTTTTAGGTTTTATCCTAATACTGTTCACATTGTTCTCCTTGGCATCCTGCGGTGACGATGATGTCAAGAGTATTGACTCAAGTAAACTTGAGGGCATTTGGACACAAGTATTTGATAGTAGAATACAAGATGCGAGTGTTGTTAAATATGTGTTCTATCCCGAAACTTCTTATTCTGGTCGAATTGAGCTTTATAAATCAAATTGGCCTGATGAAGGATGGACGGTTACTGACCTTCATTACCGAGTTGGTGAAACAGCACACATGAACATCTTCACTGGCAAGGAACATGATGGGAAAACCAGGATTTATATCGAGTGTGACATCCACAAACTCACAAAAACCGAGATGGTTTGGTATAAAACTGATTCCAAAGAGGAAATGGCCCGTTTCAAGAAAGACAGCAAAATAGACAATAACTGATATAACAACGTCTTTTAAAGCTTCCTGCGGTTGAGTAACTTTTCCAAAATTATAAAAGTCTGGACGAGTACCAGCGCCTCATGAACACCAATGCGAGTAAGAGAGCGCAATGTCAAGTTTTCTTGAGCATTGAAGACGAAGTCAATAAATCACCGAAATCTAAAAGAAAATGAGTGTTTAGGCATGATTTTTGCTACCTTTGTCGATGAAACATTTTTTCTTCTTAATGACATGATACTGACATTCTTCAGATACATTTATTATCGTACTCTCCACGCATATTTGAATTTTGGATGGAGTTATAGATTTTCATCTCACTGCTCTTTCGGTAATGTTGGGGGAAGTATATTATTCAATCTCATATCGATTGTATTATTATGTGTCTATTTGGCAGTTGGTCCGATTAAAGACGACACAGAAATGATGTATTATTCTATAGCGATTCCTTGTCTCTTGATAACATTCTTGTTAATGGGCAAAATAGTTATTGTTAATGATAATGACGATGACAAGTTTTATAATGAGCTAAACACCCAATATGGATGTGAAAAGTATAGACAATTAAAAGGAGTTTTGGTATTTCTGTACTATGTTCTTACTTTGATAGTATTCATAAGTTTGGGTATATTAGTTATCTGATTATGTAATCGACAACAATACTTCCGTCTTTTCACAGCATATACGGTTGGATTACCTTTGTGGTAAACCAACCGATTTTTCTTATGATACTGACGATAAACGGAAAACAGGCAGCGCTGAAGAAGGGGTCTTCGATAGAATACGTATCGGAGAGAACCGCATCTTCACCGACGCCGACGACTACAGCATGGAAAATCTAAGAGAAAATGAAGTGTTTAGGCATGATTTTTGCTACCTTTGCAATCAAAACAATATGAAGGTAGAATGATGAGAGAATTATTTCGTTTTTTTTGTTCTTTATTCAAGCGGTCAGGAGAAAGCGATACCGAAGCTTATTACTCGTCAATATTGTGTATGGCGGTGATAAGATTGGCTTTGTTCTACCCTTTAGTAAGATTTTGTGCAGATCTACTCAATTGCAAACTAAACAAAGTCTCTATTAACTGTACCTAATAATCTGTCTTCTCTTTTCATATTTTAGGGCACCACAAAAACAAAGTCTCATCTCAAATAAAAAATATGATAATATATCAAAACTGACCCTGTATGTGATCGCTTTTTTAATTGTTTTTTTATCTGGGATTGGAGGCGCTGTTGCAAGTATATTAGTAGATAAATACTTTGTCGAGCCTTATGGATTAGAAGGTTGGTTGCTTCAATTCTTTAAATGAAATAAAACACCGTGACCGGCGACAAGGGCATAAAGCAGGCGCAGGACGAGTACCAGCGCCTCATGAATAATAAATCACCGAAATCTAAAAGAAAATGATTGTGTTTAGCGAAATAATCGCTACCTTTGTTTGCGAGAAAATGTGTCAATAATCCGATAATTGTGATTCACATGAGACGATTAATTTTTTTATCCATCTTTATTACAGGACTTAGTTTGTTGGTTTGTAGCCACAAGATGTCGGCTGGCATTGCTACACCTTCTGTTAATCAGGACACTATAGATCCTTCAAAAGTTGACACGGTCATTGATTATTCAATCGAACAGGAATTCAAGTCAACCATACAATTAAGCCAACTGATATGCGATACATGGTCTAGACGTATCAAGTCCAATCAGAAGCCATCGAATTCGTTAAACTGGTGTATGGTTGCTAGAGACAAGAGTCATGTATTGGATTCTTTAGATATTAATTTGGTTAGCGATACAATTTACATGTATGAGTTCGATGACCATGTAGAATCATTTTCAGCTTTTTATTGGAATAGCCGAAAAGAATTCTGGGTATCATCACATGAATCCTCGGTGATTGCCAGTCGACCTAGGTGTCATAACGACGAGTTTTATCCAAATTTAAAAAAGGGTATTGAGACATGGAATAAAAATTTCTTGAGCAGACCACAAAGAAAAGTCAGACTTATTTGTAGTGGTTATGGTCCTCGATACATCACAAGGGTCATCATCAAAAAGGGGAAAATAATAAGTATTGGTACAGTTGCTCTGCGAGATCATCCGAGAGCATGGGAGACTAGATGATTTTGCCTTTATACTAACGTCTTTTTAAGCTATACGCGGTTGATTTACCTTTGTCAGAGTAAATCAACCGCTATTCTTATGATACTGACGATAAACGGAAAACAGGCCGCGCTGAAGAAGGGGTCTTCGATAGAGTATGTATCGGAGAACCGCATCTTCACCGATGCCGATGACTACAGCATGGAGATTGAACTGCCCCTGGCGGACTGTCCGCAGAACCTTGACATCTTTGGGATGATCACCCGCAAAGACGTAGATGCAGGCGACATCTTCTTCGATGCGGTGCTGCAGGACACCAACTTCTTCAAGCGAGGTGCTGTCGTGATCACCGGCATCACGCAGGAATCAGTCAAGGTGCAGTTCCTGGAGAAACGATCCTACCAGAACTTCTTCCCCCGATTCGATGAGACCTACATCGACGAGCTCGACCTGGGCAAGTGGCCCAGCATCTATCCCGACAATTCGCCTACCGGCGGCGGGGCCCAGCCACGACCAGGGGAAGAAGTGTCCTACGCCTCCCCGGCGCAGCTCTGGGGCAGGACGGAGGACTACACCGCCTTGCCGTGGGTCAACAACTCCAGCGGCAACCTGCAGAACTGCGCCAAGTGGAACGCATCAGCCAGCAAGTACG